>CAZDVE010000001.1:0-20341 GCA_964508785.1 uncultured Pirellulales bacterium
GAATAATTTTTGATAAAATCACAAATTATTATTGCATTACGGCGGTATGTTTGTAAAATATGCAACAATCTAAGCGTAAGCTTAGAGAAGGAAAAAGTGAAAAATTTACTTCTTTGGGGGGTAAATAGTTAACGGTTCATAGCTTATAGTTAATCGCCATCCGTCCATCGTCAATCATCAATCGTTATTAAGGGGGCAGCAGAGGTGAATGAGTACATCAGTAAAAGAGTAAATGAGTTAAAACATATACTCATAAACACATACACTCATCGACGCATATACTCATCTTATTCGACAATTGTAGAGAACTCTCTACAAATCGACCTTTTTTTGCAAAACGAACCCAATCTTTTCGTACTGAGTAATGCGTTATGCGTATTGCGTAAAAGAATATAAGCTCTTTGAAATAAAAAGATTATGGTAAAATCCGGCGCCGTCTGTGATACCTGTGGCACAAGCTATGGGACAAGAAACGAACCCAAACGAAGCCAATTTGCCGGCCTTCGGCCGGAAGCACTAAGGAAAAATCCGAAATTCTAAACATGAAAAGTGTGTATAGAAAAGCGTAAGCTCTTCGAAATAAGAAGATTATGGCAAGAAATCGCATTTGTTAGCCCCGGGCATTGCCTGGGGTATATATGGTATGGTAAGACAAACCACGAACTACGAACAACGAATTGTGAAATAGCCCCAAGGGGATTCGAACCCCTGTTGCCGGGTTGAAAACCCGGTGTCCTAGACCTGCCTAGACGATGGGGCCAACCATATTTACTCCAAACTGATTGCTTCAACCGGGCAGGCATCAACGCAAACGCCGCAATCGATGCAGGCTTCTTCGTCTATCACCGCCTTCCCGTCAGCCATGCTTATAGCTTCGCTCGGGCATTCCGATACGCAAGATTCGCAACCAGTGCATTTTTCTTTGTCTACTTTTGCCGACATTTACATAATCCTTTCAAAAAATATGATATTAATGCTATTTTTTCAGAACCTCTTATCCAAATTGGATACGGAATGTTACAAGATTATGACGATATTACAAACAATTTTTTTAAAGAAAATACATTATACGGCTACGATTACCCAACAAAAATCCTCACAAATGAATGAAAATATACCCCTATCATCTTTAAGGAAGATTACTTTGGCATTAGCTCAACTGGTTAATTGTTCGTACTCCCCGGTGCGGCCGAATATGACGGCGATTGGTTGGGCAACGACCTGCCAAGCAAAATCGCCATATCACGAACGGATTGGTTCATATCATTTTGTGCCACCCAGTCCAGAACCTTGTCAAATCCGCTGCCGGGATTTTTTGCCAGAAGATAAACAGCCATCATACGAACCGGCCATTTGGTATTGTATAAATTCTCTGCTACCGCCTTGATAAGTTTATGTTGCAGAGGCAAAGGCAGCATATCAGCCATAGTATGGACCTTAACCACCCATTGTGCTTCAGCAGGATTAAGTAATAATCCGGATTCGTGTGAGAGGCCATCTGTTAATAATTTCGGCATCCAATCGGCATACATAAATCTATACGAAGGCTGCCGATCGGACATTATATGCTGCTCAATCAGCAAGCCTGTAAAAAGCCGGGCGGTTTGAATTCGCTGATTTATCCGGCCTTCTGAAATTAGAATAAACCGGCTTCTCAGGTAGTCACCGGTCAATTGAATGCCGGGACGCTGCACACGTACCTGAACCGGGTCTATATATGTTAACCTATTGACAATCCTGTTATCATCGGTCCTTACAGGATCCAAATAAACTGTAAATTGCAGATTCAAAGAGGCCTGAGGGTGACTCAAAAGCGTATTTCTAAGCTCACCTGTAACAAGACTGACCGGAATAAGCATCCTTCGTCCAGGTTCGATGAGCAACGTGGTACGAGTCCTCTTGGAAATAAGGTCAGGTATTGTTTTGCGAAGGTCTCCGGAAATTTCAGCATCAATCCTGATATTGCCCCTGAACAGACCATTATCATTGACAACCAAAGGCTCCGATGAATTGTTCACAACGGCTACAAAACCATCAATTTCACTTCCGAAGCTGAAATTATCGCCTCGAATGTTAAACTCACATGCAACAATCTGTTCCGGCGGAGTGAACTTTGGTACAAGTGACTGCCCAAAGCTATTTTTCAATACAGTTAGAATAGAATCAGGATCTATCGGTGGAATATATTTCTGGCCTTGCCGATTTAAAATTTCTTTAGCATACTCGGCGGCAAATGACCCCGGATCTCTGGCGATTGCGGTTCGCAGAGACTCAATCGACTGAGCATTTTGCCTTTCGGCCAATTGAATCATAGCCAGTGTCAAATCCGAGATCTGGTTACGCTCAAATCTTTTAAGAAGTGGTTTAGCTGTTTCAAACTCCTTATTCATTACAAGGGCATAAGCCAGCAAGGAAGCCGCCGTTGGTGACTTTTGCTCAGCAACAAAAGCCTTATTAGCCCAGCCCAGTGCATCGCCCGGAGAAGGTCTGACAAAACAATAGAACCAGGCCAGTTGTGCAGCATCGACCTGTTGCGAATTGCCGCTATTCAATTCTGCAGGATTATCTGTATTGGGTGTCTGATTTCGCATCAGTATCTTTGTCGCCTTTTGTTCTGCGTCCTGAATTATCTGTGTTGCCAATTGACCGTCACCAACCTTTAAAGCGGCTCTGCCGGCTATAGCCTCCATACGCAGGTCAAATTTACCTGTTTGTCGAATACGTGCGGCAATCTGCAAACATTTGGACTGATTTGTTTGTGTGTTGTAGTAGCAAATTGACCATGGTAGATAAATACGGGCAGGAAGTATTTCAGAAGGGTACAGATACGCAAACAAATCGGCGCAGTACTCATAAGCAGCCGCAGCGGTATCGTAAAGTTGCAATTCTTCAGCTTGCTGTGCGAATGCAATAGCCACTTCAATATCTACCGGATTCTCACGCAATGCCAATCTCAGGCGCTCAAGGTATAATGCCGGCTCAATCTGCTCGGGTGCAAGTTCAGCCAGCTTTTCAAAGGCGAGCTTATTATATCGATTGTTCTTATAGGCCTGTACAAGATAAAACTCGGCGGCTTCCAGCTCCGCCCTCTCGGCCTTCAAGATACCAAGCATTGTAGCCAGTTCGGAACCAAGAACGGTATTGTTATTGGCAAGCGCACCCATCATCTGCTCAAGCATCTGTTCCTGTTCCTCGGGAGAATCCAGCTGCTCAAGCAGATAATTCACTCCCTTTTTTATAACTTCAAGATCAGCGAATTCATCGACATATTGCAAAAGCAAATTATATACAAGTGAGGAGCGATCCCGTTCTGTGTCACGGGAGGCTAACTCGATCAGTAAAGGACGAATGACAGCGGCATTATTATCAAGCTCCATCGCAGCGGATAGAAATATGATAGCCTGCTCAAGTTCGGGCCCCTTGACGTCTTCAGAGTGAGCCAGTTCGTAAGCAATTTCATAAAACCTTTGACTTACAGAAGGCGACAAAAGCGTATCTGCGTTCGGCATTGAGTTCGCTGGATAATCAAATCCGGGCAGCTCGGAACTTGTACGGGTTCTCGTTACTTCTTCCGATGTCAACCCCCGGGCCGTTACAGACATAGTACAAAAAAGAAACAGCAAAAATACTATTAACGACAACCTTCCCTGCATTTGTCTGTCCCAAAAAAATTTACACAGGAACATTCCTTTTGTCACAATCTTATAAACAATCAATTAATTGCTTGTACTTATTAGACTATTATATGTCAACTTTTATTTGCATACAAATATTGTTTACTTGTTACAAAATACCAATTAGTTTTTGTAATCAATTCATCCGTCTCTAAAACAAAACCGTTCCAGTATAGAGAATATCAACCGGATGTTAACGAGCCCACCGGCCGGAGAACAAAGATAGCATCTCAATATGCAGCAATTTTGCGCATAAGAGATATACGGCAGCAGCCGATGGTACAACGACAACGAGTCTTAGAATATTGAATAACCTATCATCGGGCAATCCTTTCATCAGCATCATAAATATAGTGCCGACCAGCCACATAAAAGCAGTTGCAACAATTGTCTTAATAATGGTAAGCAAAAGTCCATCTAATATAGAATTACCTAATCTTATTCTAAGAACCATAGTGAGGATTATAACCTGTATATACGCACAAATCGCTGTCGCTGCCGCAAGCCCGGCTCGTCCCAGGTACCAAATCAGGGTAAGATTGAGCAGAAAGTTCACAACGACAGCCACCAATGCGCTTCGCATCGGCATCTTTGAATCCTGCATCGAGTAAAACGCTCTGGCAAGAATCTGTTGGGCAAAATATCCACATAATCCCAAAGCGTAGAAAGCTAACGTTTTCACTACCATATTCGTGTCTTCGCCGGTAAATCTACCGTGTTCAAATGCGGCCGAAATGAGTGGTCTTGCAACAATTATTATCCCAACAGTCGCCGGCAGTGCCACAAAAAAAGTACCCCGTATTCCTTTAGATATAGTTGTCTGCAATGCCGCAATATCCTTCCGGGCGGCATCGGCGCTCATAACCGGAAATATAGCGGTGGCCAACGAAATCCCCAATACTCCTAACGGCAATTGATATAGACGTTGTGCATAATAAAGATGCGATACCGAACCTCGCCACATCGGATATTGAATCTGAGCACCCAGGAATTCAAAAAAATGACCCTTTTCTTCAGAACCCGAAAACCACCATGCTATCAGGTCATCGGCAAGGGTATTTATCTGGGTTACCGTCAGGCCCAGTATCATCGGCCCCATCAGCAGGAGTATTTTCTTGAATGATTCCGAATGCACATGCCAGGCAGGGCGAATCGAAACACCCGAACGGCGGAGAGGTTGAATCTGTATTGCTATTTGCATGACTCCGGCAATTAAAACCGCAACAGCCACACAGAAAAGTTGCTCTCTGCTACCAAGTTTCAATAGCCATCCCGTAAATAAAATCGTCCCGATAATAAAAATGTTCAGAACAATCGGAGCCAGAGCAGGCCGGGCAAAATGCCTGTGCACGTTCAATATACCAGCCAGCATCGCAACCATACAAACAAACAACATATAGGGCAGCATAATTGAGCTTAGCGAAAGTATCAGTACAGTTTCATTCGTTCCATTCGTTCGGGCAAAGAAACTATAATACAACCAGATGATTGCCTCTCCGAACAGTACCAGAGAAGATAAAATTACAAACAAAACCGTCACAACAGTGTTGAGCAATATCGCAGCCTGCCTGCGATCCCGATAAAGAATCTCACTGTAAATCGGCACAAACGATGCCGAAGCCGCTCCTTCACCAAAAAGCCTTCTGCTCAAGTTAGGAATTCTAAACGCGATTATCCAGGCATCAAGCAGACTACCGGCACCAAAGAAATGCCCGTAAGCGATGTCCCGCATGAGCCCGAAAACTCTGCTTAATGCCGTCAGGAAAGCAATTTGTCTAAATCCCTTTATCATAAGAAAGCCTGGTTATTTATTTACCATCACGCCTTACGCGCCAGGCTGAAAGGCCTGCATCGCCCGACATTATTCAACAATCCTATAGACATCATGCTGACCAACAAACTTGAACCGCCATAACTTACAAAAGGTAACGTCAAACCTGTTATCGGCATTATGCCCATAGTCATACCTACATTGATGATAATCTCAACGACAAACATCGCAACAATACCCACTGCAAGCAATCTGCCGAATGGATCAGTATTGTTCGCCGCTATTTCCAGCCCGCAGGCTACAAGAATTACATATAAACCAACCAAAACAAGACCACCCCAAAAACCCCATTGCTGAGCAACGATTGCAAAGATAAAATCGTTGTGTCTCTCGTCAAGAAAATCATATTTAACAAACGGCCCTTTTCGATAACCATATCCTTTACCGTCATTGATGCCGCCCGATGCAACAGCGTATTTTGAGCGTATCAATTGATACCCCCAGTCAGTCTTCCATTGTCTCTCGCTGAATCTCGCACCGACAAGAATTTTTCCCAGCCAGAGATGCTGCTCCGCTTTTTCACGCACCCAGTCGCTTTGCAATAATACACTGCTGATTCTGATTCTTTGATACGGCCGCATCTTGGACCAAAATAAAGGGCTCATAAGAACTGCCATAAGGATTATAATTAAAAGATGTTTTACCTTCGCGCCTGCAACAAAAAGCATTGTAAATAAAACAGGCATCATCAACATTACAGTACCAAGGTCAGGCTCAAGCAGAATCAAAACCATCGGTAGCAGGGTCAGCACAAAAGGCCCAACAAGAGCGCGGAAATTACGATAATTACTTCGATAGCGCAGATACCATGCCAGTGTCAGTATATAAGCAAGCTTGAAAAATTCAGAGGGCTGGATATTGGGTAACCTCGGATGAAAAACAAGCCATCGGTGAGCATTATTCTTGTTCTCAGGCGCAAACGGCAGTTCAACAACATACCGGCTAATCAGCAAGTAAGCCAATGCTAATAAACCCAAGGCAAATATCCAATAACTAACAGCCCCGAATCGCCGGTAATTAACCAGATTCAAAATCAAAAAACCAGCAAATCCAATACCGGCGAAAATCAACTGCTTTTTCCAAAGTCTTGCCAGATCTTCGGCATCACCGGCAGGGCTGGATTCCGCGGGGTGACCAATAGAATAGATAGTAATTATCCCGATGGCAATCAGTAGTAAGGCCGTTGCCAACAGGCATATTCTTACAACTACCAGACGTCCTTTCAAGAAGTTGTACATGGCTCCAACATTAACACAGACCTGCTGAAAATCCATTCAAGAACTTAAAAATCACAAAAAAACTCAATTTATTGCATCTTAATCGCATCCCGAAATACACATCCATAATACCGGAACAATTAAACAAATCGCAAAAAAACACAATGCAGCTTGAGGAATTTCTCCTTATAATTCAAATTTTATCGGATGTGTCTGCTCATAATAGTGGGCCTCAGGCCACTATCATAATATTTCCGTTTTCTGATTGTTCCATTAGCTGTAAGTTCATTATCTTTAATTGCTACCTTGATTTACACACGAAAATATCATATTTCAACGGCTGTAATATAATGTCCGTTCGGCCTGTAACTATCTTTGTTTTTCACAGGTTAGGCAAATGAGGATATATATGTAGCAAATTTAGAGGCTCATTTTCTAATTTTGAGCAAATTTTTCTTGAAAAACCTAAAAAGGTGTGGTAGGATAAATTTAATCTTTACCAAGAAGAGTGTAAGCAAACTATTGCATACATATTCCACCCATTGGTGAGAAAGGAGAAGGCCAAAATAAGAATTGATAGCCATTAACGGCTGTTTTTGTCAGTTAACACGCAGGATTCAATCCGTTATAAGAATCTTTTCACAACGAATTTTTTGAGTATGCGTGTGTCTTGTGTAGAAAAGAGAAGAGAACCAAGATTGCGCAGAGTGTGTATCTCTGCGGAGAAAAAGAGAAGAAAGGAAGGAGTTGTAAAATGAGAAAGGTTTTATTGCCCCTGATAGTGGTAATCCTTGCCACTCCGGTTTGGGCCACTATCAACATAACTGTGGAGCCTCAGGGTGGTGGCATTGCCGCCATACAATATTCCGGAGACCAGTTAGCAAGAGCTTTCGCCCTGGACATCACAGTTGATGCCGGCGTAATTACAGATGTCTTTGTCGAAGATGACAAAAAGGGTGACGATAACGGCGGCTATGGAATTTTCCCGGCAAGCTTCAGTCGTTACATTGTCGTCCTCGATACAGGCGAGGTCGAGAGCTGGGACATCAGCAGTTACACACCTGTAGCGGATGCAAATGATCCGGGCGCACTGGGCGGTCTGGGCACAAGTGGTGTCACTATCGAGATGGGTTCACTTTATGAAACACAAGCCCCACCTTTGCAAGGCACACTTTGCATGGTTACCTGCAGTGAATTATGCCTGATGTCCGTCACTACAAACGCAACGCGCGGCAATGTGGTGCTCGAAGATGCAACCGAGGCGGAAGTGGATTTAAGCGGTGCAACGAATGTCCAGATTCCCTTTGAAGCGGTGACAGCTTATACAGGCCCGCATCCGGAGCAGTGGGAAACTGTGGGTAAACCCGATTGCTGGGTCTCCAACATAAATCCGAGACAATGCCACGGTGACGCTGACGGCACATCCCAGGGCAAGCAGAAATTCTGGGTCTCAACCAATGACCTGGATATCCTGATAGCAGCCTGGAATAAACCTCTGAGTTCTTTGAGTGGCAACCAGATATGTGCGGACTTCGATCACATGCCTCAGGGCAAGCAGCAGTTCCGCGTATCTACGAACGACCTGGATATTTTAATTGCCAACTGGAACAAGGCAGATAGTCCGGCCGCTGATTGTCCGTAATAGGGCTTTTAAAAAGCCGATTAGGGGCAATCTACTGATATGATGAAAAGACATATTCCCAAGGGAATGTACTTATAACAATAACGAAAGGAGAAGATGATGAAAAGATTAGTGGCTTTGTTGTTGGTCTTTGGCATGGCCTCGACTGCAAATGCTGTGTTCCTTCAAGTCGATGGAATTACCACCGATAATGCAGAAATCGGCGAGGGTGTCACTTCGGTAATTACTGTTGTCAGCGAAGATGCCTCAAGCTGGCTGGGCTATATAATTATTGAAGAAGGCGGAACAGGAATACTCAGCGATGTTACCCCTCTTAATGCGGCAGGAAATCTGGCTTCTACTGAACCCTATGTTGAGGCGGGGTGGGGTGCAGGATATCAGCTTACAACGGGAATGAGTCCGGGTAGCGCTATGCCTATTGCAGCAGGCTCTCAGTTTAACGTGAACTATTCAGGCGGCACACTGGGCCAGACAGCTAAAATTTCACTGTTTATTGACCCGGAATATCAAACTCCGGTTGCTTCCGTGGATGTTTCTATTGTTCCCGAGCCGATGACTATTGCATTACTTAGTCTTGGTGCACTGTTCATACGCAGACGCAGGTAGCATATTAGAAGCAGTTATCATCTACAATCAGTTTTGTAAATTAAAGAGATAAGCTCTAAAGCTTGTCTCTTTTTTTGTTGTAGCTCAGGCATACATTTCCTAAAATTAACCGGCTTTCAACAAAGAGCAGGGCTTTCAAAGTTCTTTTAAGAATTGGAAAATGATTCATGAAGCGATTGTTATTAATATCGGCGTATAGTACCCTGGTTTTTCTGTTCAACGGCTGCCAGAACAATACTGCATATAAGAATGTCGAGGTAATAGTCGATGGAGACGGGCAATTCCCGGCATATCTTGTCGGTAAATGGAAAGCCGACCATGGCGGCTGGGAAATTATCTTCGAGCCTGATGGAAAAATCTCCTCGGCTGTAGTGAGCCTGGGAAGGGTAAAGTTGGTACCGGGAAAAGACACCACTATCCCGATGGAATTAGGCGGCAAAGGAATATTTAAACCGGGGCTCTGGACAGTGCAGTATCTAAAAGACCAACGGGAATTAATTGTTGAGATTGCAATAGATAGCTTTCATATTGAGCTTGGTGAAGATACTGTAAAGGGTAGTACCCGTGATTTTTTTGTTGGCAATGTATCAAAAGACGGCACCCTCTGGTGGGCTGACCGGCTAAGCTACCCCGAATACATCGTAGATTCAAAAAAATTCCAGAACTACAATCTTCCGATTGACCCGAATGAGAATCCCAAAGAGAGCCTGCTGTTTCAGAAAGTCCAGGTGGAAAACTAAACTGCATCAGGGCTTTGTCTTTTTTGCCTCAATTCGCTCAATCTCCCGTTGAAACTTAAGCGCAGCCGCTCCGTTTTCGTTTTGCAACATGAATACTTTCGCTTTTTTCAATTCTTCAATAGCTTCGTCGTAGCGCTGCTGAACAACAAGAACCTGCGCAAGCATTGAATGGTTATTTATGTCATAAGGATCCAACCGGACCGCCCGCCGGAAGAATTTAACCGCCTCGTCGAAATCACCAACTTCTGCTAAAACATTGCCAAGTCTGTTAGCTATTTTTGCCGAACCGGGAATTCTGACCAAATCATCACGATATCCCTGAATTGCCTTTTGCAGATGTACAGAGGCCTCTTCTTTCCTGCCTAAGCGGCCAAGAGCCACACCGATATTGTAATGAATATTCGACATGCTGCGTTGAACTTTGGCCTCTTCATTATATTCGATAGCACCTTCGAACGCTGCTATCGCTTCTGTCAGATTCCCTCGAGCAGCCTGAATCATTCCTATTTCATTGTACGCATGTATCGAACTGGTAGGATTGAACTTGATTATGCTTTCATACTTCCGGATGCTTTTATCCAGTTGTCCTTCCGCCTTTAACTTTTCCGCCTGTTCGACATACCTCTCCACGAGCAAATCAACCGCGCTTTGAAGTACCACAGGTGCGAGCAGGTTTTCAACGGGGGCATAGTCGTCTGTTAAAACAATTCCCTGGGCTTTTTTCTTTAGCATTTCTATTTCAGAGTGACTCAATAACCATAAATCCATATCCTTTACGGATTTTTCCATGCGAATATCCTCAAGGTCGATTTCCCGTCCTGCGGCAATTATTACAAAAGTATTCCGTCCCAAACGCGCTTCGGCTTCAGTTATAACATAGATATGGTCAAATGTCTGCCCTAGGGTATTTACAAATGCACCAACAAATAAGCCGTACTCGAAAATATCTATTAATTCAATCATGTAAACACCATCATCCGAAAGTATCCGGGCTATCTTGTCATTGAATTCTTTCGTCGTGAGCTGATATGGTATCGTATAGTCATTAAGTGCATCCTCATAAATAAAATCATACCGAATCTGCTGACTTTCAGACTGCTCCGCCGAACGGCCTACCAACGTGGATTGCTCCAATAACTGACTCACATAATTGCGGGCATCCATATTAAAGGTGTTTATCGACGTGTCACTTTGCATACCAAACGCCTTGAAAACAGCCTCGGTAACCGCCGGATCAATCTCAACAACATCAACGCGACTTCCAGGCCAGAGACTCTCGATGTAACGAGGAAAAACATAACCACCTCCTCCTATTACAAGGGCGGACAATTTACTTTTGCCTTTACTTAGCAGGTTTGTCGCAGCGGCATAAATCCGCTCGTAAGAGTATCGCAAATTCAGGATATCACCCATTACCATTTCGCTGTGTACTAACTTGTCCTGTATGAAAACACGCCGTTCGGGATTTGCAGACATTCGCTCGACAGCAATATAGCAATACTGGCTTTCATCTTCGTAGATAATGTCAGGATTTGGTTTATCCCTCAATGAAAGGTCGGCACCAGCCTGTTCGGCCCAGGTTACAGATGCCATTCCTATCGTCATTAAAGCTACAAATACTACGGCCCATAAATACAACACCCAGAGCCTGGCCCAGTAGAAAATGGCCAAGAGCAGCAAAATACCGCCGACCACCCAAATGATAGCAACAGTTCCCATCAGGAGGATTAGAAAATAACCGGTAGCAAAGGTCCCTGCAATGCTTCCTGCTGCCCCCCATGCATATATGTCTCCGACAGTCCTGCCCGTTGGTAAGCCTCGTTCGAGCGCCATCTTGGCGACTACCGGGCTGATAGTCCCCAATAAAGTAGAAGGCAGTAAAAACACTAAAGAGACATGAGTAAAAACACGCAAAGGCCAGGTAAAACGCCAGAGCAACAACCATTCACTAACAGTATTATTTAAGATTATGGTTAGAACACACGCAGCGGAAGACAAAGCAAAAAGAACAGCCAGCGCCTTTTTTGGATTGAATCTGTCCGCAATACGACCACCCAGATAATTGCCTATACTAATACCTGCAAGTACTACTCCAATAACCGCTGTCCACGTGTATAATGAGGAACCGAGGTATCTGGCAATAAGACGGGCAGCCACTAATTCCAGCACCATTATGCAAAAGCTTGAAATAAATACCGTAGCACTAGGGACAAGAATCGAAAGAAAATTCCTTGATTTGGCCATAAATTAGCTCTCCATATTTCGTTTTGGAGAGCAAGTATAGCACATCACGAGTACATTAACAAGTAAGCCGTCAGTAATCGAAATAGCGAAGACCATCCGAATCTGCTCCGGCCCAATTTAGTCTGATTTTCTTCGTCGCCGGTTGACATATCCAGCCGTATCCATCGACCGCCTTTTGGGGAAATGATTCGTTGTTTCCAACCATCATGATGGTCTCAAGATTATTGAATGGATTAGCAGGCATTTTCCGAATGTAACTACCACTAATCATCATTTGTGTAAGAAAGACATCACTGCTTGGAGTATTTAACGGATTATTATTTTCATAGCCCGGCGGGATTCCTCCATGCTGGACGGTGTATAATTCAATAGCACTTCGCAACATACGCAGATGATCTTTGGCCACTGCCTTTTTAGCCTGGGAGGATTGTGACTGAAATTGCGGCACTATGATAGCCGCCATAATCCCCAGAAGGGCTGCTATTATGACCAATTCAACAAGTGAGAACCCTTTTTTCATTATTCTCAGTACTATAATCTGCGCTTGTCCTTAAAGCAGCGCACTTTCTGCGCGCTACTACAACATATACTCTTATCGTCTCTTATAACCGTCCACTTAATCTTACAGGGATAGATTATCTATGCAAAAAAAACCTCAGCATAGAGCAAAAAACAACATTATCTTCATTCTGTAACAACATTTACGAAAGGCACGAATTCACCCACAAGCAAAGCCAGAAATGTAGAACTTGCCTGCAGGATGTCTGTACCAATTTACCCGGATTTTAGGGAAAAAAATGAAAAAACGGTGTAACGAAAACCATACAAAGGCGTCTTATACAAATAGAGGGCAAATTTTTGATAACAGTACTTGTTGAGGTGCGGAAACCGGCCCGGAAAATACTATGAATTTTCAGAGTTATAACAGGTTATTTGGCTTTTGTACCAGGCTGGCAGTCTCAAAGGAGTTTGTTCTTTTTCTCGCGGCCATTAAATATCTCGGAAAGGACAAAAAATGAGAAAGTCAATCATTATTGGTTTTACCATTCTATTAGTTACGACAATGACTGTATCAGCAGTTAATCGCCTGGTTCCGAGCGACTATGCAACTATCCAGGAGGCAATAAATAACTGTAATAATGGTGATATAGTTACCGTCGAGCCGGGCGTATATACTGAAAATATCAATTTTCTCGGTAAAAACATCGTAGTAATCGGTACTGACCCGGAAAATCCGGACATCGTAGCAGCTACTATTATCGATGGTAACAATTGCGTAAGTGTAGTCACTTTTGAAAACGGTGAAAGCTCCAATGCGGTATTAACAGGCTTTACCATAACAGGCGGTTTAGGGACGAAAGATGATTCAAGTGAATTTGGTAACTATATTTTCTGGGGCGCCGGTATAAACTGCACGAATGCTTCGCCGACTATTAAATGTAATGTGATTACCGGCAATATTGGACCGGTACAAATGAATGGAGATAATCCTGAAACCTGGCAATTAGGATACGGAGGTGGAATCGTCTGTTATGAATCTGAAGCGATTATCTCTCGTAATATCATAAAAAACAATTCCGCATTTGCCGGTGGAGGCATAATGACATTTTTCGGCAATCCTATAATAAGCCACAATATTATATGCGACAATTCTGCAACCATTGGAGGTGGTATTGCCTTACTTGGAGGGTGCCTTATAAATAACACCATCGTCGGTAATGATGCAAGCGTAACTACTGAGAGCCAATCCTGCTTTGCCGGCAATATTTATGCTATCAACAATTCTCAATTCGGCCAAAGCCTGATAATCAACAATATTATTTGTAACGCCAAATCCGGGGGTGGAATATTCCTGGATGAAGATTGGGATACTTGTTCATTTGCTTTTAATAATGCCTGGGGCAACCAACCCGGTAATTATATTGACAATCGAACGAACGAGGACAATCCCGGTTACGATGGACCGTCCGACAGGACCGGTCTCAACGGTAATATATCCACAGATCCGCTTTTTACAGACAACTACCACATTAGTACCGAATCACCCTGCTGCGATGCAGGTGACCCGAATTATGTCACTTATCCCTGGCAGTATGATATAGACGGACAATATCCTGTAATGGGAGCATACATTGACATCGGTGCGGATGAACTTACCGGAAATGCCAGACCAGTGGCGAATGCAGGAGACGACCAATATTTCGATGAAATTACTGGGAACATTGTCCTTGACGGCACAAATTCCTACGATCCTGACTCCGGTGATACTATTACCTTTCAGTGGCGACAAATTAGCGGCCCGAACGTGACCCTTATAAATCCTGATACGACGGAACCCAATTTTACACCTCCGGTCGAAGATGTTTACATGTTCGAACTAACCGTCTCCGACGGCAGTACTAACAGCGTGCCGGATAATGTTATGATAGTAGTCGGCAATCGTGCGCCAGTTGCGAACGCCGGTGAAGATCAGATTTGTGAGCTAGGCCAGCAAATATTCTTAAATGGCTCTGAATCCTATGATAACGATGCAGATGATATTCTAAGTTACAGTTGGAGTCAGATTTCCGGCCCGATTGTGGAACTATCAGACCCGAATACTTGCACTCCAAGTTTTACACCACTGATTGAAGGAGAATATGTCTTTGAATTGATAGTAAACGATGGAAGTGACCAGAGTATGCTGGATACAGTCACTGTTATCTGCCGTATTGGAAGTGAACCTGATGAATACGGGTATCGCTGGATCGACAACAACAGCAGTTGGGGACCACAATACCATTGGATAGATATTCAGGACACAGGGACTGAAATATATGGAATTGAAGGCAGTTTCGAGGAATGTTTTGGCCCCTACCTGTTAGGTTTCGATTTTAATTTCTATGATAATATTTACGACCGATTCTACATCCAGTCGAACGGCTTAATTAGCTTTGATACAGTACCAATCACCTATGACAACCAACCAATCCCGGTTACCGATGAATACAACAACATGATTGCCTGGATGTGGACGTATATGCAACCCACAGAAGGGTCAAAAATCTTTTACCAACAATTCGATAATTATATGATTGTTCAGTTTGTCGATTATACCATCGGCTGGGGAGGTTCGGTGAATGCAGAAGTAATTATGTATAACTCCGGCATAATCGTTATTCAATATAAGGATTTTTCTATAGATGATACATACTATTATCCTTATACCATAGGCATAGAAAACGATAACGGCACAGTTGGAACACAGGTGGCATTCAATGACTACAATTACCTGCACGACGAGCTGACCATAGAATTCTCCCTCGGCCCACCCTACCAGCCGGTTGCTGATGCAGGACCCGACCAATACCTCGATGGAATTGAATTGGTTACACTCGATGGGACAGGCAGCTCCGACCGTGACCCGTGTGACATTCTGACATATCGGTGGACGCAAATCGGCGGTCCGGACATTCGACTTCATAATCCCACTTCCGTACATCCGACATTTATGCCTTCAATGGAAGGTGAATATCGGTTCCAACTGATTGTGAGCGATGGTGTTGAAAACAGCTATCCTGATGAGGTCCTAATAGTTGTGGGTAATCGCCCCCCCGTTGCCGATGCAGGTTCAAATAAAGTTTTACAGGTGCCCGGTCGTATCATTCTCGATGGTTCCGGGTCCTACGATCCGGATCTCACCGACGAGCTAACATATACCTGGACACAGATAGAAGGCCCTCCGGTCCATCTCGAAGATGCAAATACTGCAACCGCTCACTTTGATTGTAATGAAGAAGGAATATACCTGTTCGAACTTTTAGTTAATGACGGCCTTGTTGATAGCGAGCCCAGCTTGGTTGAAGTGGCGACAGTTTCTGCAACAATGAATCAACAGGATATGGATGTAGGTTTTACCACAACAAATTACTTCCATTATCCGGACGTTTCCGGCAACAGAGTTGTATATGGCGTTGGTTCGGCCTGTGATTTTACCTGGGATATCCGCTGCAAAGACATGAAAACAGGAAGGATTAAAACATTCTCCGCTGGAGGACTTGATACACAACCGAAGATAGATGGTGACATAGTGGTCTGGTTCGGCGGGATAAGTTTTGGTTCACCATGGCATCACGAACCTTCAAATACAAGTGTTATTGTTCAAAATATCGCGACCAACACATATAAAACCTTAAGAAGATACAGCATGTCCGAATCGTACAGTCATCCGGTCGTCTCCGGCAATATAGTCGTCTGGCTGGAGCATCTCGGCCTCGATACCGAACCAATCGGCAGCAGCGAAGCCAATAACTGGTGGAATACGCCATACAATATCTGCGGCGCCGACATAACAGATATATCAAATCCAGTCTATTTCACAATCGCCGAAAATGTCGGCACACGGGATCCATACCCTTGTCACAACTACGGCAGCGACTTCGACGATGTCATCGATATATCCGGAAACATAGTCGTATATGAGGCCAATGGTGACATCTACGGCGCGGATATTTCAAACATTGAGGCCATCAGTGTATTTACTATTTGCTCTGACCCGGCCAGACAATTCGATCCGGCTATATCCGGCCATTTGGTTGTCTGGACAGATGAGAGAAACGATTCAGGGGACATCTACGGTGCTGATATCTCCGACACCGAAAACATCAGAGAACTGGAGATTATCAAGACCCCCGACAGCCAGCAACAGCCTGCTATTGATAACCATATTATTGTCTATGTTGATGGCGACGCCGAGGGCGGGCAAATCAAAGTCTGCTGCCTTACAAGGCAATACGGTGCACTGGATATTGCATTGTCCGGTTCTCCATATGGTACCGGACCGGCAATCGATGACCAGACCATCATCTGGCAAACCAGCTCCTACGGCCAGGTTCAGGGTATTTCCCTGGACTTTGCATATTCAACCTTCGACGGCCCAATTACAAACATGACTACGGGCAAATATTATGACTATATACAGCATGCTATCGACAACAGTCAAAACGGGGATTCTATCGTAGTCAATCAGGGAATCTACTGCGAGAATATAAGTTTCAAAGGTAAAAAAGTGAAGATCGTCTCAACAGAGCCCAACAATCCGTTTGTTGCGGCAGGGACTATTATCGCTGGAGGCAGTCACGATGCAACAGTGGCTTTCGCGGATGGGGAAGATGCAAACTGCGAACTCGCAGGATTAACTATTACCGGTGGAAAGAGCGGTATCTATTGCTTTAACGCTCAACCGACAATCACCTATTGCAGCATTTTTGACAACTCAACCGCCGGTATTTATTTATACAGCGGAAGCAATCCAATAATTACTCACTGCAATATTGCTGCTAACGGCGGTTCCGGAATTGAAATGCAACCAAATCTTTTGGGACGCACACGATTTTACAATCATCCTGATATCACCAATTGTATTATCGCTGCAAATCGGCAAAATGGCATTTCAGGAGACTTTCCAACAATTACAAACTGTACGATTTGTTACAATCTGCAATCCGGCATTAATAATTCAACCTCGACAATCACAAACTCTATCATTTACTTCAACGGCGACGGAACTCTCGCCGCACAGTTGCCGGGCGAATCGAGCACAGTTACATACAGTGACGTTCAGGGCTTCGGACAGAATGATGGAAATATCGATGCGGATCCGTTATTTGCAGACCCGGTCAATAACGATTATCATTTGATGTCACAGGCAGGCCGGTGGGACGCAACTACTCAGAGCTGGATTCAGGATGATATCAGCAGTCCCTGTATCGATGCCGGCGATCCCAATAGCGACATTGGATTTGAGCCAAACCCGAATGGTTCGGTAATTAATATGGGTGCATACGGTGGAACAGCCCAGGCAAGCAAGTCACCTTAAATAAGGAACGCTCCAGCTAACACTCAATAATGTACTTTTAGCCGATCCGGACAGGTAACATAATATATGTATGCTCATAAGATATCTTCCAATCCGCTCTCATAAATTCGGGCCAGCAGATTCAGACAGTAATACTCAATCACCCCGAAGTAATCCAACTGCCTGGTAATAACAGACCCTGTTTGAGCCGGTTAAAATTTTTACACATAAAAAATCTTGGAAATCACATAAAAAAGATGAAACCGTAATAATTTGGTAACATTTAAACCGTAGATTGCACTTGCTAAAGTTAATATTTATTCGATGAAATAACAAAAAATTTGAAATTATCTTTGCCAATGTACGTCTTTATAAATAGACCAAAAAGTCATTTTATGTTCTAATTGTGTATAGTCGAGGTATGGAGACCAGTTCAGTAAGCTTATTTGCTGCCCCATGATACTGTTATAAGTTATCACAGTCCCGCATGGGAACTGTTCTTAGCCTTGCTGGAATACTTTATTTACCTAATAACCTTTTGAGAGAGGACGAAAAATGAAAAAAATAATTCTGCTAAGCTTAATATCGATTTTATGTACACAATCACCGGCATTAACAGCAACACATCTTGTACCGGATGAGTATGCAACTATCCAGGCGGCAATCGATGACTGCAATGATGGCGATACTGTAATTGTCAGTCCCGGCACATATCTGGAGAAAATAAACTTCAATGGTCGAAACATAACTCTGACCAGTACCGAGCCGGACGATCCTGAAATCGTTGCCACTACTATCATTAAATCACCGTCGCCGCCGTCATCACAGTCACCGAATAACGCCAGAAGAGGACAAACACTCAAAATCACAGATAGCGTCGTAACGTTCGCAAATGGTGAAACTTCGCAAGCCGTATTGACCGGCTTTACTATTACCGATGGATATGGAACCTTTTTGCCGGTGGAATTCGTTGGTAGAGATACTATTATTGGAGGGGGGATTGTTTGCATTAATTCTTCTCCTACCATCAAAAAGAATGTCATCATAAACAACAATAACGAAATTGCCACGCAGTTGCTCAATATAGAAGGTTGGGGAGCGGGAATTGGTTGTTTTGCCTCAGGTGCGACAATTACTCACAATATTATTAAGGACAATTCAGCGACTCTTGGTGGTGGGATACTGGCAATCCTTGGTGACGCCAAAATCACGAATAATTTGATATACAATAATTCAGCGACTGCGGGCGGCGGTGTTCTGTTGTTGAATAGTAGCTTAATCAACAACACCATCGTTAATAACAGTGCTTCCGACAGTGGCGCAAATCTTTATCTTGTCTCTTATCAGGAGTTTGGTCCCTGCACGGCATTAAATAATATAATCAGTTACGCTCACAGCAGTGGAAGTATATTCAGGGAAGGTTCAATACCCGAGGATCGAGTAGAATTTAATAATATATGGGATGGTGGCGTAAATATATTCATGCCGGCCACCAAAACAAGAGATGCCCGCGGCAATATTTACCAGGATCCGATGTTTGTTAATTTGCAGGCTAATGATTTTCGACTGCAAATGGATTCGCCCTGTATAAATGCCGGTGACCCGAATTGTATCATCGAGGCGGGTGAGAAGGATATGTACGGCACCGACCGGCTTATTCACGGGCGGGTTGATATGGGAGCCGCCGAATTCGATGGTAACCTCAGACCCGTCGCTGATGCCGGTGAAGATCAGTCACTCGATGAGCTGCCGGAGTTTGTCATACTTGACGCAAGCGGCTCGTATGATCCCGACGGCAATAAGAATCTCAGCTATAAATGGATTCAGGTGGCCGGGCCTTCCGTCGATATCGAAGGCACAGATGAGCAGACAGCGAAATTTATACCGGCAGATCACGGAGCTTATAGTTTTAATCTGACGGTCAGTGACGGTATATTTGATAGTGACACCGATAATGTTATTATACTTATAGGTATTAATCACATCCCGGTCGCCGATGCGGGTTTGCCTGTCTATACATCTGAAAATGTAGTGACTCTTGACGGGACAGATTCCTACGACCCCGATAATTCCGGCGAGCTGTTGTATGCATGGGAGCAGATTTCCGGTCCGCCCCTTGTGATTGCAGATTCAAACACCGCCACACCGGAAATCAGTGGTTTTATCCAAACGGACTCACTTCAAATATGTGAGTTCCAGCTTATAGTCTATGACGGGCAGTATGAGAGCCTGCCGGATATCGCAGAGGTCAGAATCTTTCCGTATTTCGAAAGAACTACATATTTTCTGGAAAACGATTCTTTCGACCCCAACAAACCGACGTTTATTTATTTCGGTGGTGGAAACTGCATAAATGGAAGTGGAACATGGAGCAACAGTGAATGGGAGGAGGTAGTAAATGTTTTAAGCTTTTCTTATCAACCTGATCCTACGGATTCGGGACGAACCTATTACAAATACGGCGATATGATTATCCAGTACCTTTCGGAGGTGGCACCGAATTATAATCAAATGATTCAGACTTCGGGACACAGCACCGGCGGCCAGCCTG
>CAZDVE010000001.1:20441-156579 GCA_964508785.1 uncultured Pirellulales bacterium
CCGAATTATAATCAAATGATTCAGACTTCGGGACACAGCACCGGCGGCCAGCCTGCGATAGATGTCGCTATTCGCATGAACCTGACCTACAAAGATGCCAGATATAACGTAAACAGAGTAACATTGCTGGATGGACGTTGCAGGGATTACTCTGAGAGTATTTTGAACTTAATAGACAGCGCGGTCGATGGTGAGCTGTGCTGGATGGACACATACGAAGGTACCGGGCCGAATTTTTACCCAAGCATTCTGAACGTCCAGGTCGCTCTTAACGACCACGGCTTTCCGCCGACATGGTATAAGGATTCTCTTACTAATCCAATCATGAATGAATTTAACGGCGGGCTTATTGCTGGTGCGTACTGGTCGGTTGTAGGCCCGGGCAGGAATCTTCAGTTGGCAAAGACTCCGCTACATCAGATTTATAAATTCCACTGGGAAGGGAGACTCACCGGTGAAATGCAATTTTTCGATGAGGCGAATTTCCCCGCCAGATTGCCCGAACCGGTCACTCTATTAAAGCCGGTCGATGCCGGAGATCCGAACGGTGCAGTTTTAACCTGCCAGGAAAGTGAAAATGCGGTCGGGTATCAACTTTTATTTGGTGAAAATCCTGATCGTGTAATGGATTTCAATATCGTCTCTGATACACCAACACCGCCCAACGAAGTCATAACCACATTGCCCTTCGACCAAACATGGTGGACGGTCAGGGTATATGACCAGTATGGTTCGACCATATATGCCGACCCAATCCCCATTAGTCCTATTAATCTATCTTTTCCTATCGAGAACCAGACAACAGGGAAAAAATACAGTCATTTTCAGGATGCAATCGATGAAGCAGACCCCGGTGACGAGATAGTGGCTAAAGAGGGAGTTTATCATGAAAGTATTGATTTCAAAGGTAAAACCCTTACGGTCAGATCAACATATCCCAGTGATCCGACTATTGTATCAGCCACAGTCCTTGAAGGCGACAACAGGAATTATGTGGTGACCTTTTCCGATTGGGAAGATGCTAACTGCATACTTAGTGGCTTTACGATTACCGGCGGGAAAAAAGGCATTTATTGCTATAATGCCTCTCCTACAATAACCGATTGCAGCATTATCGGCAATTCCGCCGCCGGTATACATTTGTACGGCAACAGTGAACCGTTTATCTGGCGCTGTAATATTACTAACAACGGTTCCGGCATCGAGATGCAACAAGAGGTACGCGGTCGTTACGTACGCGACAGCCACCCTGAAATCACTAATTGTATTATTGCCGCAAACCAGCAACACGGTATTACAGGAGAATTTGCAACAATTATAAACTGCACAATTTGCGACAATCTGCAAACCGGCATCAATAATTCAACATTGACAGTCACCAATTCCATCATTTACTTCAACGGCGACGGAACTCTTGCAGCACAGTTACCAGGCGAATCAAGCACAGTTGCTTACTGTAACGTTCAGGGTTTCGGGCAGAATGACGGAAATATCGATGTGGACCCGTTGTTTGCAGAACATAGTAAAGGTGATTATCATTTAATGTCACAGGCAGGTCGATGGGACCCGACGAGTCAGAGCTGGATTCAGGACGATACCAGCAGTCTCTGTATCGATGCCGGCGATCCCAATAGTGAAGTTGGGTTAGAGCCAGACCCGAACGGTTCGGTAATTAATATGGGCGCATACGGCGGAACGGCCCAGGCCAGCAAGTCGGTATCGGATATTTAGCATCTTTCATGTAAAAAGATGCCTCTTAAATTAGCATCTTAGGTACATAAAACAAAATGCTTGACAAATAGAGGAGCATGAATATAGATTTGTCATTTGAAGAAATAATAATTGCCTTGCGGGCGTAATTCAGTGGTAGAATGTCAGCTTCCCAAGCTGGACGTCGGCGGTTCGAATCCGCTCGCCCGCTGTCGTATTTATACTACTGGCTGTTAATGGCAAAAAGTCGTAATCTCCAGTGACAAATCTATATGAGGTTTTCAGTAAGATTTTCGGGATAAGACTGCAAAAGACGGAGGCCGCCTCCATTACGCCCTGTTTAACACAGATTATTTCACTTATGTTGATATGAGTGTCACTATTGTGATATCACAATCTGCATCGTTTTGTCAGACTTCATGATTCCTGACCCACATCAGAGACCTTTTAAAGTCAAGCACCACAATAGTATTTTGGAAATACTGCATTCCCAACAGTCCTTCGCACTCGGTCAGGAGTGGACTGTCATTCGGGAAAACCGAAACCTCTGCATTCTTAATAGTCCTGTCACCGACCTGAAGATTCGGAACAATCCCCCTCCTGCAAGCCAGACGTCCAATATACGGATAGAAATCCCTGCCCTCCTTTAGATTTAAATCCTGAACCTGGCCATCAACTTTTTCCCAGAGAGTTTCACCAATAGCCAATCCCCTGCCGCTGCCGGAATCAAACTGCAATTCTATCTCCTCACCGGCAATAGAAATCCTTACAAAAAGGAACACATTTCCATGGAAGTCTTCCTCCGTTGTTAATGGGTACTTCTCCCATAAGTCTAATTCGTCCGCTTCAAAAAGCTTATTGTATGAGAATTCTACTTCGTTATCGACATTATCAAACATAACATAATTGAACTGTCTCAATACCGGCAGCCCTACAATAACAGTATCGCTATTGGAAGTATCACTAATGATCTGCACACTAATTAAATCTACTGCCGAAGAAGGTTCAAGATAAAGGCAAGGCCGATTAGTAAAAGTGATACCACCAATTTGAAGCAATGGAAGATAGCAGAGACCAAGTTTGTAGCCGTTCAAATCAGAAAGTGTATTCTCCATTGTATATACCGGCAGTTTGTTATCTAAAACATGCGAAATATTCAGGAAGAACGGCTGCGAAGCTCCTGTATCCAGCACAACAGGGTACTGACTTTCACGAGTTCCAATTTTACCCTCAATCACTATATAATGATTTTTATAGTACTGTTTATGATATTTTACTCGATGGACCTCTGTCTGATCCATCTGATTGTCGGCCTTTAAAACAAAGTCCAAACTTACAATATCTTCCAGTGAATCAACCGTCAAATCTGTCATGTCATCAGAATGCATCAAATGAATATCAGCGGATTTTTTAATGTTTGTATTATCTGAAGATGTATGTAAAACCGGATCGACGGAACATCCCGATTGCAGGCATAAAAGCACGCTGATTAAGCTGCCAAAAACAAAAACTCGCATTTAAATCACCCCCTACGGACAAAGCTTTATCCTTAAAGTTAAGCGCCTCCCTACATATCGGATTCACGAGATTTATTACCCTTGTCCCTGGAAAAACTCAATAATGAGGCCACCCTCCTGTGTAGACCTCTCCATCAGTAAATCTTTACTATTTTAACATTTCTCGGTCCCTATGTCAAGTTATTAAGGCTTCCGGAATCAATCTCAATTTGTCTAAAAACAGGAAAAAATGGCTTTTGGAGTATAAAAAGAACTTTTGATGATTTATGTCTTCTTGAAAACAAAGTCCGAGAAAATCACTATCAGCAACGGATAAAAAAACCTAATTATGTCTGAAATATAGCTGGAGCAGCCGTAGATAAAGTAATGCTCAATGGGCTCATAATCAGATCTGCAAATTTGATAATATGAGCTATTAAGAAGATACTTAACTAATTCTCTATCCCACTGTAAATGTTTAAGACATTTTGAAATAACAGTAATACACCAGGAAAATTTGCAGAATCCAAGCTAAGATTCCGGAATACTAACTTCCAGCGTGGTAAGCCCACCGAGAATAGCCCACCTGACAAGGTCAGCAACACTGTGAGTATGCAGCTTATCCATAATTTTACGACGGTTTGCTTCTATAGCCTTGGCACTGACATGTAACTGTTTAGCAATCTGCTTTGTATTTTTTCCCTCACCAATTAATTGGAGGACCTCGCGTTCCCTGTTTGTAAGATTCTCCAGTGGAGATCCATTGGTTTTGGTTAACCGATTCACATAATCACCTATGACTACACTTACAACATCCGGACTTAGGTATATACCGCCATCATAAACAATTTGTATAGCCTCTACAAGCTCATCAAACAGGCAATCCTTCAAAATGTAACCTGATGCCCCGGCCTTAATCATATCCGCAACAAACACATTGCTCGAATGCATTGATAAAGCAATAACCTTGACCTTCGGGAGCTCCCGGATAATTTGTCTTGTTGCATCAACACCATTAAGGTTCGGCATAGTAATATCCATCACGACGACATCCGGTATAAGCTCTCGTACAAGGCCAAGCGCTTTTCGCCCATCTGTAGCTTCGCCGACTATTTCCATTTCCGGCTGTTTCCTAAGCAAGGAACACAGACCTTCACGTACAATTCCATGGTCATCGGCCACTAAAATCCTAATACTCATTTCTTCTCTCCACCGGTAATCTTAGCTTCTTTCAGCGGTGCAAGCATTGTAATCCTGCACCCACGACCAGGAGCAGAATCAATCTTAAAACATCCTCCGAGATGTTCCAGACGTTCTCGAACACTAAAGAGCCCGAATGCTCCTATTTTTGCCGCCGTTGTTTCAGCAGGATTAAATCCTACGCCATCATCCTCAACTATGACCTGTATCATGCTACCTGTTTTGCTAATGGAAACTGTCACTTCACGAGCGTTTGCATGTTTAACAATATTGAAAAGTAACTCCCTTATGTCCCTAAATAAAAGCACTCGTATATCATTATCAAGAGGTTTGGGCTTTCCGTCATCCTGGAACCTGGTTGCAATATTGTGCTTTCCCTGAATTTCTTCATCGAGCCAGGCAGCGACGGCCTTCTCAAAACCCAATTCATACAATATAGGTGAGCTAAGATCGGATGTCAACAAACGGGTATCCGTCACAGCCTTACTTATCCAATCGCTTACATTCCTGAGAATCTTACGAGAACTATCTAAAAGGTCCGAATGCAGCAGCTCATCTATTTTTATTTTCGAGATTGCTAAAGATTGGCTGATTTGGTCATGAAGTCTCGTGGCAATCTGATGCCTTTCATGTTCCTCAGTCAACGTTAACTGAGAAGCTAAAGATTTAAGCTTATCATGATACTCAAGAAGACTTTTCTCGGCCTGCTTACGCTCACTAATGTCTCTCCATATCCCCTGACATACATCATGGCCGCTTATGGAAATGATCTTCCCATTGACAAGCACGTCTCGGACCCGGCCGTCCTTCGTTCGTTGTTTGGTTTCAAAAGTATCAATCTCTCCTCTGGCAATTCTTGCTATGTGCTGTATAATTTCCTCCGGAGACTCAGTAACTTCAATATCGCTCAATTTAAGCTGTTTGAATTCCTCACGCGAATAGCCAAGGTTTTTATATGCATTATCATTGAATGCCAGAATCTGTCCCGTTTCCGGCTCCAAAAGCACAATTGAATCAATCGACTGCTCAAACGTAACTCGATACCGCTCCTCTGACTCCTTCAGGGCCTCTTCCGCCTTTTTGCGCTCGGTAATGTCGATAATACTGACAATCACACCCTTTCGACGATTTTTAGCATCAAGATAATTCGCCTTGATGTGTCCATAAAACAAGGAGCCGTCACTACGTACAAATCTACCATCGAGCTGTATCGTCTTTCCCTTGTTAATCTGCTCGTACACGATTTCTCCAACGCGGCGATACTCTTGTTCGGTTGGGTATAAAATGCGCGTATCCCGCCCCTGATACTGTCCTTTAGAGAGGCCAAAGAGTTCCTCCATTGCAGGATTAGCCCAGATAATCCTTCGGTCAACTGTGTAAGCAAGCCCCACAGAAGATGCTGTCAAAATATTATCCAAGAGTTCTTTCTGCCTCTGGTTTTCTTCTTCAGCCAGTTTGTGGTCAGTGATATCATGATGTATACCCAAAATTCCAATAGTGTTCCCTGATTCATCCTGTAAAGGAAGCTTTGTCGTTGAAGTCCATTGTTCATTACCTTCTTTATTTATGAACAATTCCTCCTGGTTTACCAACGGCTGACATTTTTGAATAATTTCCTCCTCCTCAGCATAAAATTGTTCCGCCAACTCTTCCGGGTAAAGGTCAAAATCCGTTTTACCAAGAAGGTCCTTTTCGTTTTGAAAACCCTCATATTTTACTATCGTCTCATTTCCAAGAATAAAGCGATGTTTATTGTCTTTCAAATATATTCTACCCGGTATATTATCTATTAACAGCCGCAGCAGATTGTGTTCCCTCCGTAGCTCCTCCTGTGTTTTTTTACTTTCTGTGATATCTTCGACCGTACCTTCATAATACAATGTGTTCCCATTGTCATCACGAATAGCCCGCGCACTTTCAAGTACAAATAATGTCGTACCATCTTTTTTATGCCAGCCGGATTCCAAACCAGTTACCTGACCCTCGGTTTCGATAAGCTGTTTGAATTGTGAGCGAGGATAATCCGGCTCAAATCCACCTTCTTCCAGATTTCTCTTCGCAAGCTCCCCAAAACAGTTATATCCAAGCATTCTTACAAGTGCCGGATTTGCCATCAGTATCCGACCATCGGGAGTTGTTCTATATATCCCGACGAGTGTATTCTCAAAAATTCCCTTAAAACGCTCTTCGCTCTCCCGAAGCTTCTTCTCCGCTTTTTTACACTCGGTGATATCAATAAATGAGGTCATAACACAGCAAAGTTTGTCAAGTTGATCCAGTACTATGCTCGTAGAAAGCTGGACATTGAAAACAGAACCATCCCGACGCCGAGCCGACACTTCATCGATCCAACCCTCGCCATGATGTAAGGCTTTCTTACCGCCTTCGATCCACACCGAGACCTGCCAGAACTGATTAGCAGGTCTTCCCAGGACTTCTCCGGCGTCTTCATATCCCCACATTCTCAAAAAAGCATCGTTCACATATGTCAAATTTCCATCAAGGTCAGCCATAGCGATAGCATTAATAGAACCTGCAATGGCAGCTTCTTTTATTTTCAAAGCCCTTTCCACGTTCTTTTGTTGTGTAATATCGCGAACGATGTGTACTGCAGCCTTAATGTCGTCTTGCTCATCAGTAATCGGGTCCACAGTGACAACCAGACACCGACCATCGAGCAATTGATGTTCTGCGCTCGCGCGCCGACCCGTACGAATCATCTGCTCCAAAGGGCATCTGAGCATATGTTTCTGGGATCCATGGACTAATTCACAGCAGAATTTTCCGACCATCTCGGCCGAAGAAAGCCCTGTGAAATTTTCACCTGAGCGGTTGGTCCGGAGAATCTGGCCATTAAGATCAGTTAGCGCCACCCAGTCGGAAATGGCATCGAAAATATTTTCAAAAACATCACCGGAAAATAGCGGTAGTTGCTCAACTTTTACATCACCGTTAATGCGACTATCAATACGCTCCAATTCCTTCATCTTATGCATACCGGTTTTAATAACTTTTTGGCCGTGCTTTTTTTGACTGTCCTGCATAACTTCATTCCCGAAATGCCATCCGCCCGATATTTCTGTATCTGCCTATCGTGCTTATACATTACTTCGTTTCTTACAACTCTACCACCCCCCATATTGTCTAATGAATTTGTTCCTAATAGTCAAACGGTTTTTAATAATTCCATAACATATTGTTTTCGACTTTTAGCTCTTGATTGAGCCATGAAATTGCAGATAGACAAACTTTTATCAATAGATTGGAAAAGACGGCCAAAATGACGGAAAATATGGGTTGCCTAACCACAATAAATCAATTAAGATATTCTCAGTTTTGATTGTATGGTTGAGAATTTTTGTGAGATAGGCCGTGCTAAGCGGGGTGTTAGCGGTACCCTTTACTCGCAATCCGCTACAGCGAGGCTGAATTCTTTTCCGAGGGTTGATTCTGTTGAGCCCATACTGCCATAAGCGATGTTGACAATCGGGTCCCATGCAAACGAACAGCGTGAACTTGGTCAGGCCGGGAACGGAGCAGCCATAAGCGTCAGTTCGTTGTGCCGTGGACTAACCCGATTTGAGTTGGCTGTGGCAGCAAACTCGGCATGTCAATTCGAAGAAAAGTGCACGGCCTTTTTTATAAAGGAACCATTATGGAATATCAACAAAACAATAATATATCAAATCCAGGGCAATACCAACCCACAGAGCCGATACCAGGTCTGGCCGAGGGTAAACCTATAGTTGAAACAAGAAGAAAGAGCTCCGGTTGGAGGATTCTATTTGTAATTATTCTGGGATTATCGATTATTGCTAACTTCCTGATGTTTTTTATGCTAATCGGTGCATTTATGTTTTTGGCAACAGGGCAAAGGGGCGATCTAACCGAAGAGATTATACGAGAAGGACCGATGGGCACCAAAATCGCAATGATTAATTTGCAGGGTGTCATTTATGGCGAACAAGCCGAAAGTGTTTATAAACAATTACAAACCGCCAGGAAGGACAGACATGTAAAGGCGGTAATCATGCAGGTAAACTCACCGGGCGGAACAATTTCAGCTAGCGATCAAATCCACGAAGAAATCAGAAAGTTTCGAAACAAAACAAACAAACCTGTCATTGCCTTCATGCAGGGTGTTGCCGCTTCAGGCGGGTATTATACATCGGTGGCATGTGAAAAAATTATTGCCGAGCCCACTACAATAACAGGTTCAATTGGTGTAATCAGCTCATATCTCGTCGTCCAGGAATTGCTGGAAGACAAGCTCGGTATATTACCGGTTACTATCAAATCCGGCGAAAAAAAGGATTGGCCAAGCTCGTTCAGGACCCCGGAACCAAACGAAATCGAATATATAGAAAACAAACTTATTAAACCGGCTCTCGATAGATTCGTGAATGTTGTTGCAGAAGGAAGGCATGCATCACTGACTGTAACTGATGTAAGACGTCTTGCCGACGGCAGTATTTTTGGCGCACAGGAAGCTCTCGACGAAAAACTGATTGATAAAATCGGATATATGAATGAAGCAATAGAGCTGGTAAAATCTCTGGCTGGAATCGAAAAGGCCCGGGTCGTGAGATATCGCGAGCCCTTTACTCTCAGTGACTTTTTAAGTTACCGAATGAAAAATACATTAAAACTCGATAAAACTACATTGTACGAGCTCAGTACCCCTCAGATTTTATATCTCTGGAGTGCTTATTAAATGATAAGCATAACCAAGATTCGAAAATAATAAAAACTTTACGAAAAACCAGGTGACATAAAAGCTGTTATTAATTCTTATCCATAAATGTTGAGAGTAATAACCTGATTTCCGAATGTCAATCCCAACCCTAATTACATTCATTGCCTATTTTATAGTTTTACTTGGCATAGGCCTTTGTTTTTACCGAAAGTCATCCAACATAGAAGACTACCTGTTAGGCGGCAGAGGCATGGGGTCATGGGTCACCGCCCTTTCGGCTCAGGCCAGTGACATGAGCGGCTGGTTGTTGATGGGACTGCCTGGAGCGATTTATTTAGGCGGGATGCCAAAAGCATGGATTGCAATAGGGCTCTTTATTGGGACTGTATTAAACTGGAAGCTTGTTTCTGCCCGTTTGAGAGTATATACACAGAGGACCAATTCGATAACACTGCCCTGCTTTTTCGAAGCACGTTTTAGAGATCCGACCGGTTTATTAAGAATCATCTCCGCTATAATAATACTAATTTTTTTCGCCATATACGCCTCATCCGGCCTTGTGGCGACGGGATTACTATTCGAATCAACCTTCGGAATCAAATATCAAATTTCTGTAATCATTGGAGGATGTGTAATCATAGCCTATACCTTTCTGGGAGGTTTTTTGGCTGTATGCTGGACGGATTTGCTGCAGGGTGCGTTAATGGTCTTTGCAATAGTCATAGTACCGGCATTGACATATCATACCGCCGGCCGAATCGAAGCGATTGAAGAGGCTATTGCCTTAAAACAAATATCAACAAGCCTGCTACCACAGACGGATAAATTGCCGCTGGGTATTATTATGATAATTTCCAGTATGGCCTGGGGCCTTGGTTACTTCGGACAGCCTCACATTCTTGTGCGATTTATGAGTATCAAGTCCATAGAAAAACTCAGAAAATCGATGATTATAGCTATCATCTGGGTTTTCCTATCTTTGAGCGGAGCAGTAATTGTCGGTTTCATCGGAATAGCAATGTTTGATAATTTAAGCAACGGAGAGGAAGAAAAAGTCTTCATATATATGATAAACTTAATTTTCAATCCATGGTTTGGCGGCATACTGCTGGCGGCAATTTTTTCGGCGATTATGTCAACTATAGACTCGCAATTACTTGTGTCATCCTCAGCTCTATCTGAAGACTTCTACAGCAAAGCGATCAGAAAAGAAGCATCTGAAAAAGAGATTGTCTGGGTCGGCAGAACATGTGTTATAATAATCTCAATCATCGCGCTGGTCATGGCACTCGACCGGAATAAAACAATTTTAGGGATAGTTTCTTATGCCTGGGGTGGTTTTGGAGCTGCCTTCGGGCCATTGATTCTATTTGCACTTTATTCGAGAAAAACATCCTGGCAATCAGCTCTGGCGGGAATGGTTACCGGCACAGTAGTACTGGTTCTATGGAAACAAACCGGATTAGGAAACACGATGTATGAAATTGTTCCCGGCTTCATTGCAAACTGTCTTACAATTATTTCGATCAATGCGATAATCGGGCAAAAAAATGAAACCGTCCTCAAAGAATTCGATGATGTAATCACCTTATCTCAAAGACCCGCAAAAACAACTTAAATTATTCTTCGATGATTCCAACGATACTCGTTTTATATTGTGTATAAGTGTTATATTGTCCATGAAGCCAAAAAAGGCATATTTCGCAGTCATGTCCACGAGGGACAACCGGGCGAATATTATCGGCATCTGTATCAAATGTTAATTGTACCCACCGGCATTCTTTAACGTCACGCGAAATCTTTCCCTGAAATATCTGATAATGATCCGAGGCGTCAGACTCGCCGGTTATTGGATTGACATTACTTGAGATATAAACAGTACCAGTGTCCACCGGGTCGATAATAATCCCACCGGCGTAATGATTTTCCGGTACATATAAATGGGTACCCGCATAAGCAATCTGTCCCTCAACCCATTTTTCTTCAGAAGAATCCCAACGCGCATATCTATAGCAAAGATCTTTCCCTTTGGCGTGATCGGCGGAACTAATATATGTCGCGACCGGTTCTCCTTGGTTATCATATTCCAGGTCCCAAACCCACCCCCTGCCGGTACTTGATGCGCCGTCATATATTTTTGTCCCATCCGATGGGACCAAAGGATTTTCTTTAACCTGCTCAATAGTCTTTATAAGCGTGCCATCGCTTTTATAGAATCCGCCGCCTTTGTAATAAAAATGGTACACATTATTATTCGGAATGTCACGAGGATGACCATCTGTATATAAAAAATCTATTCTGTCGCTGCCGTTACCGGCATATTTAACATACGGCCGCGTTAGGTCATCACCTGATTGAATAAGCACGAAAGGCCCCTGCCATGTATCGGCCATATCATCAGAGTACAAGAAATTCGGATTAAATCCGATAGCCCTTATAAAGTTATAGATTCTGTTATTCTCCTCGGAAAGCTGGAAAAGATTGCTGTATGTTGTACGAGCTTCGACTCTGATTTCTTTTTCCGGCCCCCATACCAGATTATTTTCTGAAGTATCAATATCCGCAAGACGCCAATACAATACAGACTCCAAATTGTGCTTTGCATAGGCTGCCAGGATTTTATCGTTGGCCAGTTTCAGTAAGGCAGGATTATTATGGTCATCTTTGCTCTTCCATGAACTCAAAATATATTCCTGCTCCGGCAAATTCTCTGAAGGATTCACAAGTGAAAAAACATCTACTCGTAGCTGCCCCTGCGAATCAATACTGCCGATGTACAGAACTTGATTGTCAACGATAACTCTTTCATCATTGAACCATGTCCACGCACCATCGCAAACAAGCACGTGAATCTCATAATGTTTGTGGTCAATATCATTTTGTGATCGTGTTACATCAGAAACAAGAGCAATTTGACTTATCAATATAAAATTAATCAATATTACCGTACGCATCGAAAACCTCCTTCATCTTATCAATCAACTCTGAAAATAATTCTTTCTAAAGTGACAAAGTAAAACAAAAAGTATATTACAAGATTCAATTTAAAGCAACAACACAACATATCAATTATTGTTCACAATACAACAATGAGTAATAAAACCTGTACTTTTCGAGAAATTATCTTTATCATAAGTTTTTGAAAAATATTGAAAGTCGGAATTTATTAAATGAGCCAAATAATTACCATCTCTGCTTTTGGAGATAATTATATTTACCTCTATCAGTATGACCAATGTAACGCACTTGCTATTGATTCGGGTGACAGTGCACCGGTACTGAAAGCCCTGAATAAAAATAACCTTTGTCTTAAAGCAATTCTCGCCACCCATCAACATTGGGACCATGTCGGTGGAATCATTGAGCTGAAAAAGAAAACAGGCTGCAAAGTCATAGGTGGTGACAAAAAAAGAATACCCGGCATCGATAGTTTTGTAGAGGACGGTCAAATCCTGGAAATTGGTAACAAAAAGATACAGGTCATTACAACTCCGGGACACACTCGCACAGGTGTTTGTTATCTCTTACTACCGACAAATAACAGCGAAGCCGGAATCCTCTGGACCGGCGATACGATGTTCGTCGGAGGCTGCGGCCGACTGTTAGAATGCGATGCGCTGGCAATGTGGAATTCACTGCAGAAATTAGCCGCCCTGCCGGACAAAACACTTATCTATTGCGGGCACGATTATACATCGGAAGATTATGAATTTGATCTGGAGATTGAACCAAATAATCAAGCTGTCAAAAAACGTCTTAGTGAGATCAAACAAAAACAACAACAAGGCCAATATACCGTTCCTTCAACAATATCACAGGAAAAGTTAACAAATCCATTCCTGCGGGCTAATACCAAGCAGATAAAGGTTGCGCTTAATATGCCCCGAGCCGGCGATGTGGAAGCCTTTGCAGAATTGCGAAAACGCAAAGACATATTTTAGCCTCTGGCGGAATATCTTGTGCACTGATAACCTATCTGATAATATTCGACTTTAACATAGAAATTCAAAAAGGAGAATTTTATGCTAATAGTCCATGTTTTTGCACATGTAAAGCCCTATAAAATCGAAGATTTCAGGACAGCTACACTCGAAAATGCCCGCAACAGCGTACAGGAAAAAGGTATTGCACGGTTTGATGTCATCCAGCAACAGGATGATCCCACTCGCTTTGTACTGGTCGAAGTCTATCGCACAGACCAGGACCCGGGCAGACATAAAGAAACTGTACATTATAAAAAGTGGCGGGATACGATAACTGATATGATGGCTGAACCACGAACAAGTGTCAAATATACCAATGTCTTTCCGGATGAAACGGGCTGGGATTAACTTAACATCGCGTACAAGGCAAGAAACCATGAAATTCGAATTTGAAACCGCCACACGCATTATATTCGGCACCGGCACGATTCAGCAAGTTGCACCCCTGGCCGCCGGGATGGGAAAGCGCGTCTGCGTAGTCACCGGCAGCTCGGCAGAACGAGCGCAACTTATGCTCGAACAGTTAGTCGCACAAAAAATCGAACACGCTATTTTCAATGTCACCGGTGAGCCAACTATCGATACAGTAAAAAAAGGCATTGAACTATCTCGAAGTTCCGACAGTGATATGGTAATCAGTCTCGGCGGCGGAAGTGTCATTGATACTGGCAAAGTCATCGCGGCAATGCTGACTAACGACGGGCAGCTTGAAGATTATCTTGAAATTATCGGCGCCGGCAAACCACTCTCCTGCACGGCCGCCGCTCACATCGCGATTCCAACCACTGCCGGAACCGGCGCTGAAGTTACACGCAATTCAGTGCTCAGTATCCCTGAACAAAAAGTCAAAGTCAGCATGCGAAGTCCCCTAATGCTGCCTCGTCTTGCTATAGTTGACCCTGTGTTAACATATTCGATGCCTCCATCCATAACTGCCGGTACCGGACTGGATGCGCTGACACAACTGATTGAAGCCTACACATCAAAAAATTCAAATCCGCTGACAGATGGTATCTGCCGGGAAGGTCTGAAACGAGCCGGGCGTTCACTAAAGCGGGCATACGAAAACGGCAACGACAAAATCGCCCGCGAGGACATGGCCATCGCAAGTCTCTTTGGCGGATTGGGCCTAGCCAATGCCAAGTTGGGAGCGGTACACGGTTTTGCCGGCCCGCTCGGTGGCATGATATCCGCCGGCCACGGAGCCATTTGTGCCCGTCTTCTGCCGTTTGTAATGGAAGCCAACATACAGGCGTTACAAAATCGCCGGCCCGGCTCCGAAGCACTGGCCCGCTATGATAATATAGCTCAAATACTGACCGGAAATACTACGGCACAGGCTTCTGACGGAGTCAAATGGGTTTTTGAACTCTGTAAAGCATTAGAAATACTGCCTTTGGCCCGCCTCGGCCTGAAAGAACAGGATTTCCCGACAGCAGTGGCAAAGGCTCAAAAATCCAGCAGCATGAAAGGCAATCCAATCGATTTAACACAGGACGAACTAACCAAAATCCTGAAAAAAGCCACCTGATAAAAGTTGACTACACACAGGAAAGTCTATTAAAATACGCCGACAATCCAAAGTACTAAATTTTATGATTTTATTAACCACTAACGTTAGATGAAAGGTACCAATATGAATCGTTCGAGTAAAATCTTATATGTCATGTTAACGGTCATCTTATTTGGCTCGTTACTCGGTTGTAATGAGAATATGATGGCAACAGAAATGGAAAAAGGAAAGGCACAAATGAATATTGAAAAGGAACAATTCGGAACAACACCGGACGGCAAAAAAGTAGATATCTATACACTGACAAACGCCAACGACTGCGAAGTAAAAATCACAAATTACGGCGGCATAGTTGTCTCCCTGACGGCACCCGACAAAGATGGGAAAATAAGCGACATAGTTCTGGGTTACGACAACCTCGACGGATATATCAAAGATAACAGCCCATACTTCGGCGCCCTGATTGGAAGATACGGCAACAGAATCGGAAAGGCGAAATTCGAGCTCAACGGCAAGACATACACTCTGGCCGCCAATAACGGCGAGAACCATCTGCACGGCGGCGTGAAAGGATTCGACAAGGTCGTATGGGACGCAAAAGAGATAAAACAGGACGACGCCGTTGGTCTGGAACTGAATTATCTCAGCAAAGACGGCGAAGAAGGCTATCCGGGTAACTTGAACGTCACCGTCAAATATCTCTGGACTAATAATAATGAACTGAAAATCGAATACTCCGCCACCACGGACAAGGACACCGTCGTAAATCTGACACACCATTCCTATTTCAATCTGGCAGGCAAAGGTAACGTCCTCAACCACCAGTTGATGATTGATGCGGATAAATTCACGCCGGTCGATGAGGGACTCATACCCACCGGCGAACTTCGCAGCGTCAAGGGCACGCCGATGGACTTTACCAAACCCACCGCTGTCGGAGCAAGAATCGAACAGGATGACGAGCAGCTCAAATACGGACTCGGCTACGACCATAACTGGGCGCTCAATGATTACGATGGCTCCATGAAGATGGTGGCCAGCGTTTACGAATCGACCAGCGGCCGTATCATGGAAGTTCATACAACAGAGCCGGGATTGCAGTTCTACTCCGGCAATTTCCTCGACGGAACCATTACCGGCAAAAACGGCAGGGTTTACGAACACAGGACTGGATTGTGCCTGGAGACCCAGCATTTTCCGGATTCCCCCAATAAGCCGGATTTTCTGTCCACTACTCTAAAACCTGGCGAGAAATACTCGACAACTACAATTTACAAGTTCAAAACGAAATAACACATCGAGAAACTTGAAACCTTGAATCCCCGGCCAACCACCGGGGATTTTTTTGTTTTTCAACCCCCAGAGTAAATCTGGGGGCTAAACTTCCGCCTTCCGTCTTTACGCAGTACGCATCACGCCGAACTCAATACGAGATAAATTGGCTTCGTTTGGGTTCGTTTTGGATCCGTCCCCTAGGGATAAATTATCTCGCCCCGGAACGGGCAATTCCTCATATTATGTTGTTGTCAAAGAGCTTATATTCTTTTACGCAATACGCAGCACGCATTACTCAATACGAGAAAATTGGGTTCGTTTTGACTTCCTTTTTGAGCCGTTTCTCTACCCAGCCAATTGTCGGTTTTTGCCATAATATTTTTATTTCAAAGAGCTTGCATTCTTTTACGCAATACGCAAAACGCTGTCCGTAAGGACTCCATAGGAGAACGCAATACGAAATAATTGGCTTTGATTGGGTTCGTTTTGCATTTTTTTCTTAAAATTTCGTACGTAATCCTTCGTAGAATCCACTTGCCGCCGGTTTTTAACACATAATATTTGTTTATAAAGACTTAAGATTATATGGCAGCAATCACGAAGCATTTTGAAACCTCTATACGAAACGAAGTGGTAAACTTTCAACTTTTAACTTTACACTTTGAACACATTCGACTCCGCTCAGTGCATGCTCTTGACCTGTTGTTCCTTATCCGCTACTCGCTATGAACTATTTACCCCCCAAAAGAGTAAATTTTCACTTTTTCCTTTTCTAAGCTTGCGCTTAGATTGTTGCGTATTATACCAAAAAACGGCGAAATTGCAAGCAAAATCCCCGATTTTACGCAAATTGTCCTTGAGTCGTGACTCGGTGCTTGATGCAGGACACTCTATGCGTTTCCTTCACATTTTTATTTACAACCTGCATACGTAAAGCGCGTACGCGCTTTACGTACGAACTTTTTCTTACATAGAATTTTTGAAGATTTTGTATTAGTGAATTTGTTTGATAGTTTTGTGTGTTTGTTTCAATAACATCCACCGTATGTTCATCTCATTACTAAGGCTTATTAATTACTCACCCAATCTCTCTTTTGTTTCTCCTACTATAGTATGGGATCCTTAGGACAATGAGTTAAGTCTTTTCTTTTCTTATGAATGTTTTCATTGCCTCTCATTTAAAACACCATGCTTCCTCAAATTTCGAAGTAGAGAAAATGTTCTCGTCTTTAGATCAGCATGAATTTTCTTTAAGGTAATTATCAAGGCTGGGATAAATCAAGCAGAAAGATTAGGGAATCGGAATAAGACAAAGAATTCGGTTTAAGGATTTAAGATTAACAATTTGAGATTTGAAAATTTTTATTGTTCTTCGGCTGGTGGGTAGTCCTGAGGGCGGGCTTTTCGCAGGGTTTGTTCGAGCTGTTTTTCGAAAGCTTCGCTGCGTTTTTGTGCCTGATATCGACTGCGAGTATTGTCATTAAGATGCCGCTGGCCGGGGATATCGCAGTTCTGCAGACTATCGGCCCACGCCCGAATCTGCCTCGAACAACTCTCGGCCGAAGATTTGATTTCAGAAATTTTCGATTTCAAATGTGCTGCTTCGGAGAAGCGTTCGGCCAAGAGCAACATCGAGCGAACCTCCCCGGCTGAGCCGCGTGCAATATAAAGAAAGGCAAGCAATTCGGCGGTAGTGCCGCGTTCGAAACCTTCGGCGATATTGTTGGAAATCGAAAGCGATGCCTTTCTTATCTGGCTTCGCAGGTCACCCGGCTGTGAAAAAAACTTATCCTTAGTCAAAGCGTATACACGCAGGGCAACATCAATCGCCGCTTTCCAGACAGGCAAATCCTCGAATCGCTCGTATTTCATCGCTAAACCCTCCTCTAAAATCTGAAATCTCAAATTTGAAATCTGAAATTTATAACAATCAAGACCTCTTCATAATATCTCTATATGATGCAATCCTCGCAGAAAATCATTATAGTACCTACTATAAAATAAGGCAAGGAGAAAAGTTAATTAGAGAATAATGTTTATGGATTCCCGCCTGCGCGGGAATGACATTATGGCACGCGGGATGACATTGTGTTATGCGTGAATGGCATTACGGTATGCGGGAATGACAAAATAGATTGTAGCGGCTATTTCACTAAAACTACGAAGCTTCGCAATGGCAAACGAAAAAGGAATATCGTCTGAAGACCAGATCCTTCATTCCATTCAGGATGAAACTAATCGGTTTCATTTTCTGGGCAGCCAGACGGCCATTTCGCCGGGGCCGCGATGCGACCATGCGTAGTAGGGAATGGCGGTTAGTTTTCTTTCTTCGCCGGATTTATCCAGAATGTCACCTATAATGACAGTGACGCCGTTGAATAAATCTTTGCGATGCTCAGTTTTAAGTTCGGCATCATCGGGGATTACCATATCGAGCACTTTGCCGTCATTATCAACCCACTCGGCGCAGTAAACCAGCGGGCCGCGAACCAGAGCAACTTTGTTGAGGTCGTCTTTGACTTTATCATGCGCTACAACCCTACGGATGGGCATGGGCAGATTGAGTTCGATGACATCATCTTTCGACCATTTCCTGTCGATTACCGCATAGCCTTTATCCATATTGAGGTCGATTGAATCAGAATTTATCTTCAGCGTGACTTTTTCTATATTTTCATCGGCATAACGATATAAGTCACTCGGCACAGGTTTGCCCAAAGCCCAGCCGGGGATGCGGATACGAACCGCAAATTTTTGGCTGGTTTGCGGATTGACTTTTATCACAACTTTACCGTCCCACGGATAATTAGTTTCCTGACTAACTTCGACATTTGTTTTATCCATATCGATGTCGGCTTTACCGGCGACAAAGAGATTTACATACAACGAATCATTCCGGCGGGCGTAGATATATTCCGGTACCGAAGGGATAAAACGAATGATATTCGACGGACAGCAGGAACAATCGAACCACGGCTGTCGGGTCAAAGTGCCCCTGTTAAACTTGTATTTTCCGTCCGATTCGAGACAGTTAGGATAGAAGAACAAATCGCCTGAGAGCGAGACACCAGAAATCAAGCCGTTATATAGCGTGCGTTCCAGGACATCGATGTATTTGGCGTCGCCGTGCAGTAAAAACATTCGATGGTTCCAATAGACATTTCCAATCGCAGCACATGTTTCGTTGTAAGAGGTCAAGTTGGGCAATTCGTAATTATCGCCGAACGATTCTCCATCGTGCCGAGCTCCGATACCGCCGGTTATATAATATTTTTTCGAGACGACATTATCCCAGATTTTACTCACGGCGTTGAGATATGCCGAATCATCCATGATACCAGCAATATCCGTCATCGCCGCATACATATAGACGGCACGTACTGCGTGCCCGACCGCTTCATCCTGCTCGGTGACAGGAACATGGTCCTGGTTGTACGGACCGTAAAGCTTATGGCCGACGGCATTGCCTCTCTGGTCCAAAAAGAACTTGGCCAAATCGAGGTACTCTCGGTCATTCGTTGCCCGGTATAATTTTATCAGTCCGGTTTCAATAATCTGATGTCCCGGAGGCTCCATATTTTTGCCGGGGCCGAAAGTCTCAGCGATCAAATCAGCATTTTTCAGAGCGATGTTTAAGAAATTTTTCTTCCCGGTCGCCCGGTGATGGGCGTAGGCCGCCTCGTACATGTGGCCTGCATTATATAATTCATGGCTTGCCGCCAGATGATGCCAGCGCGGACCGGGTTTTACCCAAGTCGCCGGAGTTGTCTTGGGATTCAAGGTTTTCCATGTACACAGATAACCATCTTCTTCCTGAGCGGCGGCGATTTTTTCGATTGTTTCATCGATATATTCTTCCAGTTCTTTATCCGGATGGATTGTCAGAGAATACGAAGCACCTTCGATTATTTTGTAAACATCGGTATCGTCAAAAGGCATCTGGCCTTCGTATTGTCCTTCCAGCAGACCGCCCGCCCTGGCAAAATTTCTTATTCTGCCTTCTTCTTCACATTTATTAAAACCGAACGGAATTGTAACGGTTCTGTTGGTCTCTATCCGCCCGGACCAGAAGTCATCTGTTAATGTTACTTTTGTGAAGGAGACGGCGGTAATCGGATAGCCCATTTGTTGTTCGCGAGGCTTTTCAGCTCCACAAGAGAGCCCTGTAATTATTAATATAATCAGCGATATTTTTGAGATATTTCGAATATTCATATTGCCCCTCGTATAATTTTTACCTGATACTTTCCATCGTAAAATTAAGTTTATTATTCAAACCAAGATATATCAAGTATTTTGCTCTGCGGTTATGTAAAAGTCTTGTTTTTTTGGCAATATCCGAACAGACCAAAACGTCTAACTGTATTAAGGGATGGTCTATCCTTCAGGAGGCTGTGCGCCTATCCATATTAACAGAGTCCCTGAAGGTCACAGATATTGACTAAACCCTTATAAATCGGTTATATTAAAAGATATCAAACTGGAACACCCAATTGAAATAGATTAAACAGGGCTGCGCTGGAATACATCCCCGGATTTTTCCACTCGTAGTCGGTGGGGTAGATAGAATATGACTGCCTTTTTCAAGCATACTTTTCGCCAAAGCTGCCTGTTTCTAACAATATTTTTTGCCCTGACCACAGGAAAATTGTACGGCTCTGCTCAAGATTCGGATATCGGCCGGGCCCGCGAACAATTCAAGACCGGCCTTTATGCACAATGCATCGAATCCGCTCGAAAAGCTATTGCAAACGGAGCATTCGAGAGAGACTGGTGGATTCTCAAGGTCGAATCGCAGATGGAGCTGGGCTTGTACAAAGAAGCTGCCATGGAAATCGATGCAGCTCTGCTTCATTATCCATACAGTATCCGCCTGTTAAAACTCGGCCATACAGCAAATCTTTATAATAATCGTAATTTAGTCGCAAACCAGATGTTATCGAGAATATACCGAGCCGCCAACACCCGCACAGTCGAAAGCTGGGACGCATCCGAGGTGGTTGCTCTGGGGCAGGTACTTCTAACGCTTGGGGCCGAGCCGAAAACTATAATGGATTATTTTTACACCAGAACGCAGAAAACAGACCCCAATTGCCGTCAGGCATATCTGGCTGCTGCTGAACTGGCGATGGACAAGCAGGACTTCGAACTGGCCGCCGATAAATATCGTCAGGCCCTCGAACGTTTCGGCGATGACCCGGACATACACTGCGGTTTGGCCGGGGCGTTTTATCATAGCGACCGTATCGCAATGTCGAAGTCATTGGATGCCGCGCTTTTTGTCAATCCCAATCATACGCCTTCTTTGCTGCTGCTGGCCGAACATCAAATCGACTGCGAAGATTACGAGACCGCGAGAAATACGCTTGATCGGATTACAGCCGTAAATCCATGGCAGCCGGAAGCGTGGGCATACCGTTGCGTTTTAGCACATATCTCGAACGACCCGATTGCCGTTGAAAACACCAGAGCTACCGCACTGAAATATTGGTCAACCAATCCGAAAGTAGATTACCTGATCGGCTTAAAGCTGTCCCAAAAGTATCGCTTTGCAGAGGGGGAAAAATATCAGCGACAGGCGCTGGAATTCGACCCCGATTACTTACCGGTAAAAATCCAACTGGCCCAGGACCTGCTCCGGCTCGGTTATGAATCCGAAGGCTGGGCTCTGGCAGAGCAGGTGTACAACAAGGATGCGTACAACGTCCAGGCTTATAATCTGGTTAATCTTCGCGACCACCTGGCAAAATTCAAGACATTACAGCAAGGGCGATTCATCGTGCGTATGGATGAACGCGAAGCAGCTACCTATGGCCAATCCGTTCTGGAATTGCTGATGCAGGCCGAGCTGGAATTGTGTGACAAATACGGGCTGAAATTAGACCGGCCAGTGACATTGGAACTGTTTCCTGATCAGCAGGATTTTGCAGTGCGTACATTCGGCATACCGGGCGGCGATGGCTTTTTGGGCGTATGCTTCGGCAATGTCATAACGGCAAACAGCCCCAAAGCAGAACATCCTTCCAACTGGAAAGCAACGTTATGGCATGAATTCTGCCACGTTGTCACGCTGAACATGACACGCAACAAGATGCCACGATGGCTGAGCGAAGGTATTTCCGTCTATGAAGAATTGAAAAAAAATCCGACTTGGGGTCAGCAGATGAATCCACAGTACCGCAAGATGATACTGGAGGGGCAGCTTACACCCATAGGCAACCTCAGCGGCGCATTTCTTAGCCCGAAGACTCCGATGCATCTGCAGTTCGCCTATTACCAGTCCTGCCTTGTGGTTGAATTTACCGTTGATAAATATGGTTATGACGTCTTAAAGGCGATTCTGGCCGATTTGGCAGACGGGGTGGACATTAACAAGGCTATCAGTGAACACGCCGAGCCGCTGGAAAAAATTGAAAAGGAATTCGAGGCCTTTGCCAGAAAACGAGCGGAAAATCTGGCCCCGGATGCCGAATGGGAGCAGCCTGAAGATGGACAGCTTATTGCCAGAGACAGTGAAACGTTAGCCGAATGGCTAAAAGAACATCCAAACAATATCTGGGCACTAACTTTATACGCCAAGAACCTTTTAGCACAAGGCGAATGGGAAAAGGCAAAGGAACCTCTCAACAAACTGATTAAGCTGTATCCCGAATATGTCGGCCAGGATAACGGTTATCAACTCCTCGCCGAAGCGTATAGAAATCTCGGTCAAATAGAGCAGGAACGCCAGGTCCTTGAGAAATTAGTGGAAATATCTTGTGATTCGATTCATGCCTACGAACGGCTGATGGAAATTGCTCTTGAGAATGAAAACTGGCAGGAAGTTATTAATAATGGCCGGAGATATATGGCGGTGCACCCCCTGCTGACAAAGCTGCATTGGCAATTAGGGCGCGCTTATGAAGAACTTGGCAAAGATAACAAGGCGATAGAATCATATCAGCGATTACTTTCGCTGGATTATGCGGACCCGGCTGAACTTAATTATCGTCTCGGCAGACTGCTTGAAGAAAAAGACCCTGTCACGGCGAAAAGACATGTCCTGACGGCGTTGGCCGAGGCACCTCGCTTTCGCCGGGCACAAAAACTATTATTGGAGATTATCGAAAAAAACTCTCCTGAACAAAATAAGCCTGAACCGGATAATCAAAATGAATCGTCGATAACTCAGGAGGAGCTGCAGTGACAAAAACAAGATGGTTTATAATTCTGTTAATAGCAGCATGTTTGGGAATAGGGGTGGCGTTTGCACAGAGAATGTCCAGCCGGCGCAGCTCCGGTCAAAGAACTCGATACCCCACTCAAAGATATGGCAATCGACCAAGGGCATTCGAACCTGAATGGGAGATTGACAAGGAATTTTCTCACGATGTCTTTACATTCGTGCGAATCCGCTATTCCTCCGCATACAGCGGGCAAAGAGGCAGGGGCAGGTACGGCCGTGGATTCAGCGGCGGCAACTGGGCGACGGACTATCCCGATAGCGAACTTAACCTCTCATTTCGCCTGCATCAACTGACATCGCTGGAAGTCAATCCGGAGCCAATCGTCCTTGAGCTGACAGACCCGGAACTTCTCAATTACCCTTTCATCTACATCGTAGAGCCCGGCAGACTGGTCTTTCTGGAAGAGGAAGTTAAAAATCTCCGGTGCTATCTGTTAAACGGCGGTTTTCTGATGATTGATGATTTCTGGGGACAAGACGAATGGTATAATATTTACTTCGAATTGAAACGTGTCTTTCCCGAACGCGAGCCGGTAGAGCTGACACTGGACCACCCGATATTCCATTTCGTATTCGAACTCAAGGAAAAACCTCAGATCCCCAGCATCAACGTTGCACTCAACGGATATTACAACGGCAATGTTGTCACCTGGGAACGACCGGACGCCCGCATACCTCATTATATGGCAATATATGATGACAAGGGCCGGATGATGGTTATTATCTGTCGCAACACAGACCTCGGTGACGGTTGGGAACGCGAGGGTGAAGACCAGTGGTATTTCCGTGAATTTTCGGAAAAGAAAGCATATCCGCTGGGGATAAATATCATATTCTATGCAATGACACATTGATACAGCGCCCTGCAAGCGCCACAGAAGAGAAAGGAAACTGAATTTGGCAACTAAATCGTATGAATTCGAAAGATGGGCCGTCGAACAAATCGCGGGGGCGCGCAAGCGCATCACAACAGAGCTTTCAAAGGTTATCATCGGCCAGGAAGATGTTATCGAGCATCTGATTATCGCAGTGCTTTCCGGCGGACATTGTTTGATTACAGGCGCACCGGGTCTGGCCAAGACACTGCTGGTAAAGTCACTGGCACAGTTGTTCCACCTGAAGTTCCAGAGAATCCAGTTCACGCCGGACCTCATGCCGGCGGATATTACCGGCACCGAAATACTTCAGCAAACCGACCACGACAGAAAAATGGTCTTTGTCAAAGGGCCAATCTTTGCCAATATGATTCTTGCCGACGAAATCAACCGCACACCTCCAAAAACACAGGCTGCCCTGCTCGAAGCCATGCAGGAGCATCACGTCACGGCTGTTGGTATTTGTCATGCCTTAAATGAGCCGTTCTTTGTCTTTGCTACGCAGAATCCCATCGAGATGGAAGGGACATACCCGCTGCCCGAAGCGCAGCTCGACAGGTTCATGTTCAATGTCTGGATAGATTACCTGCCGGAGGACCAGGAAGTCGATGTCGTCCGCCAGACTACCACGATCGAACCTCAACCTATCAAGCAGATATTGACCGGTGAAGACCTGCTGCGATTTCACGACGTAGTACTAAAGGTGCCTGTTGCCGAGGATGTTGTACGGTATGCCGTAAGGCTCGCAGCGGCGTCACGCCCGAGCGAGGAAAATAAACTGGATTTCGTGAACGAGTGGGTAACATGGGGGGCCGGACTTCGAGCATCCCAATATATGGTTCTCGGCGCCAAAGCACGGGCACTTCTCTACGGCAGGTCGCACGTGAATTTCGAAGATATCCGAAAACTTGCCTACCCGGTTCTCCGACATCGTATATTAATCAATTACCGCGCCGAGGCAGAGGGCGTGTTTGTCACCGACCTTATCGACCGACTGTTAAACTCGGTCAAACAGAGCAATACTAAATGACAAAAAAAGGGAGCACATCGTATTTAGCGAAAAACAACGGGAATTCCGACGGTATGATTGACCCTGTCTCGTTGATGAAAATCAAGTCGATGGAACTACGTGCCAAAGTAATCGTCGAGGGATTCTGGAAGGGAATTCATCGAAGTCCCTATCACGGTTTTTCGGTAGAATTTACCGAATACCGCCAATACAGCCCCGGCGACAATCCACGTGACATCGACTGGCGGGTCTATGCCCGCAGCGACCGGTTCTATATCAAAAAATTCCAGGATGAGACAAACCTTCGTTGTCACCTGCTAATAGACCATAGTCGTTCAATGGCTTACGGCTCAGGCGCCTACACTAAATCACAATACGCAGGCACATTAGCTGCTACTCTGGCATATTTTCTCTTCACCCAGGGCGACGCCGTAGGTCTGGCAACTTTCGACGACCAAATCAGGCAATACATGCTGCCCCGCAATCGACCGGGTTACCTGCGCCGACTAATGCTGACACTGGAAGCTCATCCCGGAGGCGGCGCCACGGACCTGGGGCCGCCGCTTAAACGAATAGCGGAAATGATAACCAAACGGGGCATGATTGTTTTAATTTCTGACCTGCTGACGTCACTCGAACGCCTCGAATCGGATTTGAACTATTTACGAGCCAGCGGCCATGACGTAGTTATTTTCAACGTGCTGGACCCCGCTGAGCTGAACTTCAACTTCAAGAGTCCGGCACTTTTCCAGGACATTGAATCCGGGCGCAACATGTACATCGAACCTTCCGTCGTCCAAAAAGTGTACGAACATAAGCTGGACAAACATCTATCCGCAGTAAAAACAACATGTCGAAGCCTTGGAATCGACTATCACCTGTTCGCTACAGACCGTCCGTACGATTTGGCTCTGCTGGAATTCCTACAGGATAGAATGCATCGCAGGAAAAAGATAAGACACGTAAAGGCATCAAAAGCCAGGAGGACAGTATGAATTTTCTTTATCCATTGTTCCTGGCAGGAATCACAGCAATCAGTCTGCCGATTATACTGCATCTGATTCGCCGTCACACGCGCAAACGCGTAACGTTTAGTTCGCTGATGTTTTTACGCACAACGGTACCAAGATTCAGAAACCGCAGCCGACTGGAAAACCTGCCACTTTTGATTCTCAGATGTTTGATATTGTGCCTGCTTGCGTTCGCTTTCTCGCGTCCTTTTTTTCTCCGGGCAGTAGAAGGCAACCAGATACCTTTTGGTAAACGTATAGTGCTATTAGTTGATACAAGCGCATCCATGCAGCGAACCGGAATGTGGACACAGGCCGTTAATGAAGCTCGCTCTGTACTGGAAAATGCAGAGCTGATGGATCGTGTATGTGTTATTAGTTTCGATAAAAATGCAAAAACCCTGATAGGATTCGAATCATGGAGCGAATTGAGTTCAAACAGGCGTATTCCGATAGCCATCGAAGAAATATCCGGATTATCTCCGACCTGGGCCTCGACCAATCTCGGTAATGCGCTGGTTGCCGCCGCCGAAGCTATCGAGGACGATGAAATCAACGACCAGCAACAAATATCCGGCCAAAGTCATATTGTGCTCATCAGCGACCTGCAACAAGGCAGCAATCTCGATGCTTTGCATACCTACGAATGGTCGAAAGAGATTAAACTTATTATCAAACCGATTAAGGCCCAAGGCAATACCAACGCCGCTATGCAATTGCTTGCAAGTCAGGATTTTCCCACCAAAACCGATGACGAAAATCAGCTACGCATTCGCATCACAAATTCGGCCGATGCAACCATAGAGCAATTCAAATTAAACCAGGTTAATGTCGATTCGACGGAAATCGGCAAACCGATTGACGTTTATGTCCCGCCCGGACACAGCATTGTCACCAATATCCCAGGCAGACCGAAATCGTTAACAGGACAAAAAATTCTTCTAACAGGTGACGACCATGACTTTGACAATACTCTTTATCTGGCGCCGAATCCGACTCAGCAGGTTAATATCCTTTACATAGGCAACGATGACGAAAAAGACCCGAAGCAAATGCTATATTATATTCAGCGTGCTTTTCAACCGACCGGAACACTTATACCTAATTTAGTTTCCAGGCGAGCAGATAATACTCTAACGGATGAAGATATTAAGTCTGCGCATCTTATCATTGTTACCGAAACGCTCCTTCAAGAGCACATAAAATCCCTTCACCGGGAGATAGAATCAGGTAAAAATATTTTTTTAGTCATGAAGTCGGCTCAAGCTGCTTCAACCATTGCGGCTATGACAGGATTTGACAATATAAAAACCGAAGAAGCAAAAGTTGACGAATATGCAATGCTCGGTTCGATTGAGTTCGGACATCCGCTTCTGTCGCTTTTTGCAGAACCTCATTTCGGAGATTTCACAAAGATTCACTTCTGGAAGTACCGACAAATCGATATCGAAGACATACCCAAAGCTCGTTCTTTGGCCCGATTCGATAATAACGACCCGGCTTTATTCGAGATACCTCTCGGCAGAGGCTCACTTCTGGTCCTCACATCCACCTGGCAGCCGACGAACAGCCAGCTTGCACTTTCATCCAAATTTGTGCCCCTTTTATACTCTATACTTGAATATAACGGCGTTTTTGAAGGACAGCAATCGCAGTATTTTATAAGTGACAATATTCGCATACCACATCAGGGAACTTCAACGAATCCACAGATTCGCAAGCCTGATAATTCACTGGCCCAGCTCGAACCGGGACAGCAAATTTTTAACGAAACGGAATTGCCCGGTATTTATTCCATTGAATCACAAACACGCGATCATCTTTTTGCCGTCAACCTGCCGGTGCAGGAAAGCCGTACGGCTCCCATGTCACTTGATGATTTCGAGCAGTTAGGAATACCGCTTCAAAGTTCCTCCGGCATTCGGCCGGAACGAACGCAGCAGGTCAAACGTCACAGCAGTTTAATCGAAATGGAATCCGAACAAAAACTCTGGCGGTGGCTGTTGGTAATACTGCTTGCCGTATTAATATTTGAGACCTGGCTGGCCGGATGGCTAACCCGTCCGGCGGTACTAACACAGGGGGAAGAAAAATGATTGAAATAAGTCTTCGAAGATGGCTTTGGCCGGTTGTCAGTCGTCGAAAGAAGCTGATGCTGTTGCGAAGATTAGCAATATCCTGGCTAATCGCCGCACTTGTCGGCGTTGCTTTGATTGCCGCAAATTATCTATGGGGCTGGTATTGGCCGTTTGCAAATTATGTACTCTGCTTTGCAACTGTGTCGGTCTCTATTATAATCTGGTATAGATTACGTCATATCGAACCGGACTATAAATCCATCGCGCGAACTATTGAAGAGCAAAATCCCGATTTAAAGGCCACACTTTTAACAGCTATGGAACAAGAACCGCAAGAGCCTTTTGGGAAATTAGGCTATTTGCAGGAAAGAGTCGTCGGCGAAGCACTCGCACATGCGAAAAATCATAGCTGGACACAGAGCATTTCAAAAAGGAGCTTCGTACTGGCCGGTTTTAGTCAAATTGCCGCCCTGCTGTTCTTTATGTTCATAATGTCACAGTTGCTGCAGTTCTCTTCCTTTCTGCCAATCAATACGGATAACTCGATAAAAGGTTTTCAAATCAGTGTCAGTCCCGGAGATACCACCGTGGAGTCGGGTACAGCCGTAGTAATAACCGCAAGATTCGGTGGGAAGCCGCCCCAGGAAGTAAAGCTTCTGATAGGCGGGTCCCCGGAACAGATACAGGAAATACAGCTAAAACGAAATTTGGAGGACCCGGTGTTTGGCGGTATCATCCGGGAAGTCAATTCCGATATGTATTATCATATCGAATATGCAAACCGGCGCACACGAGATTATAAGATAACAGTTTACAAGTATCCTCTGTTGGAAAAAGTAGATGCAAAAATTGTCTATCCATCATACACGAATCTTCCTGAGAAGGAAATCAAAGACACGCGCCAGATCGGCGTAATGGAAGGCTCGAAAGTCACTTTGACTTTTACCGTTAATAAACCGGTAGATACAGCCCGACTTTCGGCAAGAGACGGCTCGGAACTTGAGCTAAGCAAAGACACCGAACAACCAAACATCTTCACAGCTTTCCTCGAACCGGCTCGAAGCAGGCGATACGAAGTAAAACTGGTTGATGACCAGGGCCGAGCGAATAAGGTCCCGCCGCGTTTCGTTATCGATGTGTACAAGAACCTGCCGCCGGAATTAAAGCCGACATTTCCAAATCGTGACATGGAAGCCTCCCCTTTAGAGGAACTAACTTTTGAGGCCGATGTTTCCGATGATTATGGTGTCATCGCTCACGGATTCAGTTACACCCTGACCGGCACAGAAAGCAAGGACGTCAAACTCGGTGACTCAGTCACCCAGAACCAGAAGAAAACCATGGATTATTTACTGGAACTGGAAGAGCTGGGCGCCCGGCCGGACCAATTACTGACATATTATTTCTGGGCCGACGATATCGGGCCCGACGGTAACATCCGAAGGACCTCTACCGATTTGTACTTTACCGAGATTCGTCCCTTTGAACAAATATTCCGTGAAAGCCAGTCATTCATGGAACAAAGAGAAAATCAGCAACAGGGCCAACAGGGAAATCATGTCGATGATCTAATCCAGTTGCAAAAGCAAATTATCAGCGCCACCTGGAATATCAAACGTCAGGTTGACCGGTCGGAAAACGCCGATGAGCAAAAAGATGATATCAAGCTGGTCCGTCAGTCGCAGGCCGACGCTTTACAGCAGGCCCAGTCAGCTCGTTCAGAGGCCGAGGGTCCGACTGAGATTCAAACACTCGAGCAAGCTTCGAAGTATATGGAAACATCGCTCGAGCATTTAACAAAGGCAGCCGAATCTGACTCCGATGCGGAACTGTCACCGGCATTGACGGCAGAACAGTCCGCTTATCAGGAGCTGCTGAAACTAAGAGAGCGTGAGTATGAAGTTGCCCGGAGCCGCAATGCTCAAAGAGGCAATAACTCCGGTTCTGCTCGCTCCAACCAGCAACTGCGGCAACTGGAACTACGACAACGAGAGGATAGGTACGAGACTCAGCGTTTAGCTCAGTCGGAGCAACAGGAAACCCAACGCGAGGATATCCAGGTTCTTAATCGGCTTCGCGAGCTGGCACGAAGGCAGAACGAAATGGCCGAGAGACTAAGAGAAGCGGATGCGGCACTGCGTCAGGCCCGGACCGAGCAGCAGATTCAGGAAATTAGCCGCCAGCTAAAACGCCTCAGAGATGAGCAAATCGAAACACTCAGAGACGTCGATGAACTCCAACAGCGGATGGAAAGTCCCCAAAACCGCCGGCGCATGGCAGATGCGGCGGAACAGCTAAGCGAATCACGTTCGAGAATCCAGCAGTCCGCCGAGGAAATAGAGCAGAACATGGTTTCAAATGCGACCACATCCACGACACGCGCACAGCGAGAGCTCGAACAGATGCGTGATGAATTCCAGCGCAGAACTTCGGGCCAATTCTCGGAACAAATGCGCAACATGCGCGAGCAGGCACAACAATTGGACGAGCGTGAGAGGGAAATTACCGAACAGATAAAACAGCAGGCAGAAACGACTCAAAAAACTCTTGATGATTCCGGTTCGAATCGTGAAACAGCGGACAGAATCGAACAGCAAAGAGAAAATCTGGAAGAACTGCTGGAGAGGATGAAAGATATCAGCGAGCAGGCGGAAAATTCCGAGCCGTTACTTTCAAGAAGGCTCTATGATACACTGCGTCAGGCGAGTACCGAAAATATCGACAGGGCTCTCGAAGCAACCGGCGAAGCCCTCAGATTAAACTTCCTTCCACAGGCGCAGGAGATTGAACGGCAGGCCGGTGAGGGCATCGAAAATCTCAGGGAAGGTGTCGAAGAGGCCGCACAAAGCGTGCTGGGTGACGAGGCCGAGTCACTACGTCTGGCACGACAGCAAATCGATGAACTCATCGAGCAGGTCAATGACGAAGCTGCACGTGCCAACGGCATAGGCCAACAACAAGCAGGTGACCCAAATCAACCGGACAATCAACAAGCGCAAAGTGACATAAGAATAGCGGAAAACAGTGAACGCACTGATCCAAACGGTATAAGAGGTCTTCAGGAAACTACAGGTCAATGGAGCCGATTCGACCCGAACGGCCCGCTTACAGGCAGAGATTTCCTGCAGTGGTCCGACGGGCTGCGCGATGTGGAAGAGATACTTAGTGAACAGGAGCTTCGCGAGGAAATCGCTACAGTTCGGGACCGCGCTCGAGCGATAAGGGCGGAGTTTACACGTCACGGGACGAAGCCTAACTGGGATATGGTTGAAATGATGATTACAAAACCTTTGACCGAAGTGCGAGCCCGTGTGGACGAGGAACTGGCTAAGCTTGAATCAAGGGAAGCATTAGTCCCGATCGACCGCGACCCGGTACCCAACCGTTACGCCGAACTGGTTCGAAGCTATTATGAAAATTTAGGAGGTGGCGATTGATGGCTTTGTTGTGTTCGCTCACCATCCCTAAAACCGGCTGGATGTGGATTTCCGTCGGATTTCTGGTCGCAGTATTCGCATCGTTAGTATGGACATACCGACGAGCACAGGCAATCAATCCGGGAAATAAAACAGCCTTTGTCCTTAAGCTTTTGGGAGTTTTAACTCTGGCACTGTGCCTTTTGGAACCGCTATGGATTAGCAGACGTGCCAGACCAGGAGCTAATTTATTCGTAGTCATGGCAGACAACAGCGGTAGTATGAACATTCTTGATCGCGACATGACCCAAACCCGTGGAGAAATTCTTCGAGAGATAACTGATTTCAACAACTCCGGATGGCTCGGTACACTTGCCGATGATTTCCAGATGCGACAATATATATTTGATTCCCGCGTTAGCAGAACAACGGATTTTTCAGAGTTGACCTTTGACGGCAAGGCATCTTCTGTCGTTACAGCATTACGAACCATCGCCGAGCGCTACAAAAACAGGCCTTTGGCCGGTGTGCTTTTACTAAGTGACGGTAATGCCACGGATATTATTGCTCAATCGTATGATTTTTCCGATCTACCCCCCGTTTATCCGGTCGTTATAGGCGGCCCTCGCCCGCAGAAAGACATTTCTCTGAATAATGTCTCCGTTAGTCAGAGTTCTTTCGAAGACGCCCCGGTGACAATTCAGGCGGACATTGAAACCCTCGGTTACACCGGCAAGACAATAGCAGTCGATTTAACTAATTCTTCAGGTCAATTGGTCGAACGTCAAACCCAGAACATAACAAGAAAGGAGAAACAAAGATTATTTAATTTCCGTTTACGCCCGGACGAAACCGGTATCTTGTTCTACAAGCTCGAAGTCAAAGAGAGAGCGGAGGCGGAATCTTCAAAACAATCAGATTCACCTCCGGAAGCCACGATGGTTAATAATCAGCGCACACTTGTCGTGGACCGCGGAGGCGGGCCATACCGAATACTGTATGTCACCGGAAGACCAAACTGGGAATATAAGTTTCTTCGACGAGCCATAAGCGAGGACGAGCAGCTTGAACTGGTCGCATTAATGCGTGTCGCAAGACGTGAGCCGAAATTTAACTGGATAGGACGCAGAGGTGAAAAAAGCAATCCGCTTTATCGAGGATTCGATAATACAAATAAGGAACAAACCGAGCAGTACGATCAACCCGTTCTGGTCCGTCTTAATACACGCGACCAGGAGGAACTCCGTGACGGTTTTCCAACAAACAAAGAGGAACTGTTCACCTATCATGCAATTATCCTTGACGACGTCGAAGCGGAATTCTTTTCCCCCTTCCAAATGGATTTGATGCGAAGGTTCGTAGCCGAGCGAGGCGGCGGTTTCCTGATGCTCGGTGGTAAAGAATCGTTCCAACAGGGCAATTTCACACGCACAGCAATCGGCCAAATTCTGCCTGTCTATCTGGACCGGCTGCCAGAGAAAATAACTGCGGGCAAAATGCGTCTGGATTTGACTCGCGAAGGCTGGTTACAAGCCTGGGCTCGATTATACGAAAATGAAATCGATGAACAACAAAGAATATCAGAAATGCCTGCATTTCGTGTATTAAATCGCTTACCATCTGTAAAACCCGGAGCAAGTGTAGTGGCAACTATCGGCAACGATTGGGGAGAACAATTCCCCGCTCTAATCGTACAGCGGTTCGGCAACGGGCGTACCGGGGCATTAACCATCGGTGACTTCTGGAGATGGGGCTTGAAAGAATCCCAAATGCGCGAAAACATGAATAAATTCTGGCGACAAACCTTACGGTGGCTTGTCGCCGACGTACCGGAAAGGATATCGCTTCAGGCTTCAATAAAGCATGACAGAGTAAACCGGCCTGTTTTATTACAAGTCCATGTGCGCGATAAAGATTTCGAACCTATGAACGATACTTCTGTCACCATAGAAATAATCGACCCACTTGGCAAAAAAACACAACTAACTGCCGAACCTGTTTATGATGAAACAGGACTTTACGAAGCTACTTACATTCCCCATATCAACGGCGGTTACTTAGCTCAGGTCTCAGTGACGAATGTAGAGAACTCAGAAATCGGCAGTGCCCGGACGGGATGGTCCGTCGATCTTGATGCCCAGGAATTCAAGTCAATTAAAACTAACCGTCCGTTTCTTGAAATCCTTGCAAAGCAGACCGGCGGCAGGATTGTCGAACTTAACGAAATAGGGAAATTTGTGAACAGCCTACCCGGAGAAAATGTTCCAGTAGCAGAAACCCGGATCAGACCCTTATGGGAAACAAGAGGACTTTCCCTGGTAGTCTTCTTAATTATTCTGATGTGCTTAACCGGCGAGTGGACATTGCGCCGCTGGAAAGGGATGCCGTGAGATTAATAATAAAACTATCAACGGTTGTTTTTTTGCTAAATGCGGCTGCTTTTTCCGCATACAGTCAATCCGAACAAGCTGATAAAAAATTTACAGTAATAATTATTGTCGGTGCCGCAGGAACTGAAGAATACACAGCTCAGTTTACCAAATTTGCCGGTATGTGGCAAGAAGCCTGCACTAAGGGCAATGTTAAATCCGTAGTAATTGGTTTGGATGAAGTTGAGAGTTTGCAAGACCGTACGATGCTCGAAGAAATACTGAAAACCGAGCCAAAAGAAACTAACACGGCCTTGTGGCTGGTTTTGATAGGACATGGCACCTTCGATGGCAGGACAGCAAAGTTCAATCTCCGAGGTCCCGATTTCTCTGCAGAAGATTTGGCCGAATGGCTTAAGCCTTTCCACAGACCTGTCGCTGTAATCAACACCTCGTCATCGAGCGCCCCATTCCTCAGCAGGCTGTCGGCGCAAAATCGTGTATTGATTACGGCAACGAAGAGCGGCTACGAATCAAATTACACACGATTCTGTCAATATTTCACAGATGCGATTACCGATCCGCAAGCAGACCTTGACAAAGACGGCCAAACTTCCCTTCTCGAAGCATTTCTGACCGCCTCAAATCAAGTTGCCGAATTCTACTTAGCCGCCGGTAGGCTTGCCACTGAACATGCCCTGCTGGACGATAATGGTGACGGATTAGGTACTCCGGCAGACTGGTTTCGAGGTATCAGACCCGTCAAAAATGCCGGAAACAACGCTTCTCCTGATGGCTATCGCGCACATCAGTTCTACCTAATATTCAGCGAAGCTGAGAATAAAATGCCTTCACAAATGCGTGCCAAACGCGACATGCTCGAGCTTGAGGTTATTAAATTACGTGACACAAAAGATACTCTTCCGGAAGATGAATATTTTTCCAAACTTGAAAAATTACTTTGCGAAATTGCTCAAATCTATGAACAGACCGGGAAAGCCGATAATAATCCGATGTAAAGATGTTTTTAAGATTTTGGATTCCTGACAGACCGTTAGGTAAATATTAGTACCATTATCGCATCAATATTAACTGTTAGTCCGCCGCAGGTTTTATAATATCCTATTGACATTACAACAAAATATGATATAAATAAGCAAACAGGCCGTTGTGCCTGCAAATATGCCAAATCCAGAGTTTTCATATTGGCACGGACTAAACTGAAACCTATAGGGAGATTCTCATAAAGCATACTGATAAGTTTCGGTCTCGGAGAATGAAAGTGTAATTTTCACTTTTTATTAAGATAACATTTAAGAAAATTCAGGTATTAATCCAAACAATATTAATCCGGAAAAGCAAACACTATAAACAGGGAGAGCAAATTTTCAACAAGTTGCTTCGGTTCTAATACAATTCTCGAGGAGGACTGCTATGTATTTGAAATTAAAGGATTTAATATCATTTGTTCTAATTCTTGCTTTTGTAACAGGAATTGCCAATGCCGATACACTTCAGCAAGACAACAGTCCGGACGGCATCGTTTGCGTCGAAGCTGAGCACTATGACAATAATATTGCTCAAGGTAATTCTCATTGGGAAGAGGCTGGACCAGCGGACGGCTTTACAGGAACCAGTGGTATGCAAGCCCTGCCCAACAGCGGTTCCAGTAACGACACAGGATACGCGAGCAATAGTCCACGCCTTGATTTTGAGGTCGATTTTGTAAAAACCGGCACTCACTATATATGGATTCGCGCATGGGGTTCCGGCGGAAACGATGACTCCTGTCACGTCGGCCTTGATGGCCGGGAAATAGATACTTGTGACAGAATGAGCGGCTGGAGCGGTAATTACACATGGTCCAACGGCACAATGGATGTCCCGCCCTCGACATTCGAGGTTAGTAGCGTTGGCTTTCATACTCTGAACATCTGGATGAGAGAAGATGGTATTATTATAGATAAAATTATTCTGACTACTAATCCGGATTACGAGCCGACAGGTGACGGCCCCCCTGAAAGCCAGCGTGGTCCACGCGTGAAGGCCTCCCAGGCAATTCCTTCCGACGGCTCGAGCGATGTGCCTCGTGATGTAGTTCTAAGTTGGACACCGGGGATCTTTGCAAACGAACATGACCTTTACATAGGAACCAACTTCGAAGACGTCAATCAGGCTACAACAACAGACGATCCCAACGGTGTCTATATGGGTCGCTTCGATCCCAATTTTTATCCCGAAAGCGGGACACTTCGCCTGAATTTGGATCAAACTTATTATTGGCGGATCGACGAAGTTAATGCTCCGCCAGGCTACGAAGTTTATAAGGGCAATGTATGGAGCTTTATGAGCGAAACTTTCGTTTACACTCTACCCGGTGAAAATATAACAACTACAGCTTCCAGCTGGACAGAAGGTAAAGAACCGGATAATACCGTAAACAACTCAGGTCTGGACGTTAACGACCTACATACAAATACTACTACAGATATGTGGCTCTCAGCCCAGGGCGAATCCGGACCGGCCTGGATTCAATACCAATTCGACAAAACTTATAAAATACATCAGATGTTGGTCTGGAACTACAATGGACAGTCATTTCTTGTCGGATACGGTATAAAGGATGTAATTGTCGAGTATTCAACAGACGCTAATAATTGGACACGAATCAATAGTGTGTCCGAATTCACCCAGGCTCCCGGAACGAATGGTTACGCATACGATACCATCGTTGATTTTAATGGTGCAGCGGTGAAGTATGTTAAGATTACAGCAAACAGCAATTGGAGCGGCAGTTTCCTGAATCAGTACGGCCTTAGCGAAGTGCGGTTCCTGTACATACCGCTCAGTGCAAGAGAGCCTAATCCGGAAGACGAAGCAACTGATGTTGCTATAGATGTGATCCTCGGATGGAGAACAGGCAGAGAGGCTGCTGAGCATAACGTTTATTTTAGTGCCGACCGGCAGGTTATATTAAGCAATACCGCACCCGTTGTTACCGTGACTCAGGCCAACTACGGCCCCTTATCACTTGATCTGGATAGTTATTACTACTGGCGAGTGGATGAGGTTAATAATGCCGAGACTCCTACAACCTGGCAAAGCAATATCTGGAGCTTCAAAACACAAGAATATGTTGTTGTGGATGATTTTGAGTCCTACAATGACATTGCGTTCGGACAAGAAGGCAGCAACCTGGTCTATCAAATATGGATTGATGGGTATGATAATCCCACAGTAAACGGCTCTACTATGGGTTACAGTACAGGCAGTTCTATTGAAACCGATATTGTTCACAGCGGTATTCAATCGGTGCCCATTACATACGATAACAGAACTGCAAGCTTTTCTGAGGTTACAGTCAGCCCCGCAGACCTGCCGATCGGCCGGGATTGGACCACAGGTAATCCAAGCAGACTGGTGTTGTGGTTTTATGGCGACCCAAATAACGCTACAACCGAACAGATGTACATAAAGCTTAACGGCATTAAGTTATTATATGACGGCAATGCCGATGATATAGCTATTGCCGTATGGAGACCCTGGAGTATCGACCTGTCGCTTTTCGGCGTTAGTCTCAGTAATGTTACCACATTCAGCATTGGTTTTGAACGAACAGAAGCTTCCGGAGGTAAAGGTATAATATTACTTGATGATATTCGCTTGCACCCACAGCTTCCGGTAGTACCGGAACCAGAGCCTTTCGACGGACAGTGGACGTACATTTATAACGGAGATGTGGCCGCAGGTGGCGCGGATTATACCACGTTGGACGGCACATGGAGCCATAACAGCGGTTCCGATGAATGGGACGAAACCGAGATAGGCAGCGGTCGCCCCGGTGGAGCATCTGTTATAGATGGGTATCTGCGAATACAGGAAACCGGTGACCCAAGCGACCATGGTATAACCGACCCGGGCAGCAACCGCAAGGTGGCATTCGCTCACAGTATTACCAACGATATCGGTGATTCTGCAGCACAAATTCTCAATGGTCTGACCATCTCGTTCCGTGCCCGTGTGGCGACAGGTGCCCCACTGGATAATATGCATCCGGACGGCGGAGGAGATATTACTACCTGGCCGGCCGGCGGCAATGGCTATGTCATCCACGATGGTGGTAAGGGTAATTTCAGCGTCCGCCAGTCTGAAGGTGACATGATTATCTCTTTTGCCCTGGCCCTTGCTTCAGACGATGACGAGCTGCCGGGTAGTGGCCTGGTAATGAACAAGCTAAACGGAGCTGCACCGACTAATGCCGTGGATATCATTGGCGATGAGCCCGGATTGCTGAATATCCTGCAGCTTGACCCGACAACATGGCATGATTACTGGATCACTATCCAACAGGATGTCACCGGGTATGGTACTCATCTTGTCAAAATTTATCTCGACGGCTCAACTGTGTCGAACGATTTCTATGTTACCGCCGGGGACGGCAACGACTACGAAGACAGCTATATTTTAATGGGCATGGGATCAACTCCACAAAGTGGAGCCATAGATATAGATTATTTCGCGTATAAGCAGGGCATTTTTTATCCGACGCAATAGCCGCAATCTATAGCAAGCACTCGATAATTTATAAATCGCAATTGCGCACATAGTCGATTTACAAAAATCAAATGTCTATATCCACAACCATGCTAATTCTTACAGCCGATTTTCGCCTCAACCTTATTCACATGCGCGACGAAGTTTAAATAATCCCAAATATACAGTTTTTAACAAAAGTTCGGGCTTTATCTATACGTTGGGCGCCCTCATTAAATGGAAAAATAATTTTAAGATTAAAATTTGCTTTCTTAAAACAGATGTGATAGTATTCGAAGCCAAGAAACGCAGTGGTGCTGAAAAGGGCATCTTGGCAGCAAATCTCAAAAAAAAGAAAACTTTTTGGCGTATATGAGTCGATATTTCCTATAGAACCGAAAGACCATAAAAAGTCAAAAGCGCTATATATAGAAAGGAATAATTATGGAAAAGAGAATAGCATTGTTAACTCTTGCCTTAATTGTGGTGGGTGTATGGAGTTCGATAGCAATAGCTTTGCCGCCGATGGGTCCCCCAAGAGCTACTCTCCAGGAAGGTCAGTGGGCCTTTGGCCTTGAATATGGGCACAGCGAAATGGACTTAAAAACGTTCGGAACTGTTAAAGAATACGATTATATACATGTGGGTGGCGGAATTTATACCCTTTCAAACACCGCTTCCGATTACACAAAATACAAAATACAAAACCTTGCGTCGAATATGTTTCTTGCTCGTTTAGGTGTTGGAACGTGGGAAAACTGGGACTTCTTCGTGCGCTTCGGAGCAACTGACGCTCAGGATGAAATAACAGAGATCCAGCCTAATGGTTCTATTGGTGACCAACACAAGGATTTTGACGGCGGCAGTGGCTTTGCCTGGGGTGTTGGAACCAGAGCAACCTTCTATCAGGAGGCAGACACAACCTGGGGTGGATTGTTACAAATAACCTGGGCCAATCCTGATAAAAGTGATGTTACTATCGAAAATGACTCAACTTATTCCGGCGAAGCCGAGATAGACTACTGGGAAGTCCAAATCGCCATAGGCCCAACTGTGGAATCCGATTATTTCCGTATATACGGCGGACCTTTTTTACATTTTGTAAATGGAGACCTTGACATCAACGGAAAAAGCGTCAATCCACCGGGCATTTACGATCTAATTATTCAGAAAACTTCACATGATATCAAGGAAGAATCGCAATTCGGCGGCTATGCCGGCGCACAGATATATCTTGACGAAAGCAGTTCTTTATTTTCAGAATTCTTGTTTACCGATGATGCCTGGGGCGCTGGTGTGGGCATTACCTGGAAATTCTAATAAGTATATAGCAGTATATATAAGCCGTTAATTAAGAAATCAAGTTCTACAGCAAAAGATTAATTTGCAAATCTGGTTATTGTAATGCTCCCTTCTCCGGAGAAAAACTGGCCTGAGTTGAGCTGGCCTTTAATGTCAAATGATACTTGGCCATAATCAGGTATCGCATCCAAAAATTGAACTACATCAAACATGGCAATAACTTCTGTTTTGCCGTTTCTTTCTCTCACAATTTGCTCATGTGCCGGGATGCTAAAGGTATATTGATTTGGATCTCGCTCTGATAGCGTTATACGCTCGTTTTTAACATCGTCTTTACTAATACCTTCCGGTAACTCCAATACAATAATTATGTTTGTTATTGTACCACCTCGTCTGATTGTATCGGGAACTACCAGCACATTCTCAACCTGCCATTCACCTGTTATTATAACATCAGCACTTGCCTTTGCCGTTGGTGTCTCTTCGCTGCTGATTTCAACTTCATTTGTAATGGTCTTACCAAGGGCCACATCCTGATTCACCCTTACTGTTATATCCAGGGATATTACATCACCAAGTAAAATATACGGGTACGACCATTTGTACATATGCTTGTTTTCATCATATTTTCCGATAATTCCATCGCCATCGGCACTAACAAAGCTAACCTCTTCCGGCAGGAAATCATTAATAGAAACATTAGCAATTGCCTTGTCAATATCGTTACCATCAAAGCAAATACGATAAGTAACTTCTCCGTTTAATCCTACTTTCTTGATACCATCAATAGCACCAACAACACTCTTGCTCAGATTAAAACGATTAACAGCACTGCTACCGGATACAATAATGTCAACACTTGAAACAGATTCCGATGTCTCGTTGCTGTCGATAACAACAGAATTAGTAATAGTTGTACCGGGAATTACATCCGGTTTAACTTGTGCTGTTAAAATAATATGCGTGGCGTCTTCCGGCTGCATAGCCGGGTATCTCCATATATATGAATGCGTATCAGCATCGTAACGCCCAAGAACCTGGTCGTAATCAGCACTTACAAAGGTTAATTCCTCGGGAAGATAATCAACGATGAGTATCCCGGATGCGCGGAAATCATTATCATTATTACTAAAGTGTATTCTATAACTGATATTATCACCCGGATCTACTACCATAACCTCGTCAGCAAAAGCACCGACAACGCTCTTTTTGATATGAAGAGGATTGCTTGTCGTATAAACCTCGACTCCAGTTGTAGTAGGTGGTGTTTGACCGCTGCTGATAGTCACAGAATTAAGAAAGCTCGTACCGAGTTCAATATCCTCATTAACCTGTACCGTTAAATTAAGACAGGCGGTAGCTCCCTTTAGTAGAGACGGATATAACCAGGTATAAGTGCGCATTACAGGATCATATTGTCCGAAGATTCCATTTTCGTCAGCACTTACAAAGCTTACCTCACTTGGGAGTGTATCTACGATGGCTAAATCAGTCACGGTGTCATCACCAAAGTTATCAAAGCAAATAGTATATGTTATACGACCACCTGCACCAAAAGACTGAATCTGATCAAGCTCATTATTTCCAACAACACCTTCAGTAACCTGCTTTGTCAGATTCAGTGGATTATATCCAACGTTTGTGCTTGGAACTACCAGACCGGTAGGATTCCCGATAGCAGAGATTTTATCAATTCGCTTAAGTGAAGCGTCATAAACAAGAAGATTGTCCCCGCCAGGTATGGTATCGTTACCCGTACTCATATAAATGAAACCTGTGTCTGTATCAACTCCAAGCCCCATCACACCTGCATCGGTCTCAACCTGGACCTCTTTTTCAGTGTTCGAAGCGAGATTGTACTGAGTAAGGTATTGATTACCTGCATAACCTCCACCAAAATAGAGATAGCCATTCCGAACATCTACAGCTATACTGATAGCTACGCGACTAACTGTGATTGTATGCAACAATGCCCAAGTGGAGGTATCATAGACATAAATACTTTTTGTACTATTAGCAACGTAGAGAACATCGTTAATTTCGTCAAGAGCAATCCCGTATGCAGTAGCCCTTCGTAATGTGAAAGGTGAACCATGCACATGAGAGAGCGTTTTCGAACTCGGATCCCACGAATAAACGTATAACCGACTTCTTTGACGGTCAACACAATACAATAATTGTTTATCATGATCATAAACTACACCAGCCAGATTAGAGGCATCCGGAGCCGTCACACGGCCTGTAAACATCATCGTTTTAGCATCCACTAATCCAATATCTTCCGACGCTTCATATGTCACAAACAATTGCTCGTTGTCCGAATCGAACGCCAGTCCTACACCTCCAAGCATCCTGCGAGGTATATAATATTCAGCCTGAAATGTTAAAGTGCCATCAGGCCCTATGTCATAAGCTTGTAAAGGTTGAGGATTGGCATTGATATCAGCAATTACAAAGAGCGATTTGGCTAAGGCCGTCTCCGTGGCAGCTGCTATCAGTATTGTTAATGCCAAAAAAACGAGGATAGTTTTGGCTACGAAAATGTTATTTTTGCTTTTATCTTTCATGGTTAAAATCTCACAAAAATTTGTTTATACATCCCCTTGCGTTTATGGCAAAAAAGGGTTCACGCCCGAAGCTTTGCCACATTTCTGGCATAGAGTGACAGTTTTAGTGGGAGAAAACCTGTAGGATAAAGAAAATGAACAGTTTTCACCACACACCTCCGAATGCCATGTTTATAAGTATACACTATTTATATATATTTGTCAATAAGAAAACAACGTCCTCTCAAAGAACGACACATCCCTATAAAAAAGTGCCATCTATAGCTATTTTATAACACATTTAAATTCGTTTTATAGGACATTTATAGCAGATATAACATTTATCATGATATTACACCCAATAATTCTAAAGTTTTTTATGTAAATACACCTTATTTATAGCCCTTTTTTTATTACCTCTAACTGCGAAGCTCTTTCAGAACGGCATTACATTAATAACGACATTCGGAAAAAACCATTGTTGATAACAGTGCTATCGCAATTGTAGGGTATGTTTTGAATTCAATAGTGGGATTTATTCGGCAGGTGTAGGTGAAGCGGCGAGCCAGTTGCCGGGGTCATTGCCGTAGTCGGAAAGAGCTTTGCGAGTAAGACTATAGCCGTCACCATCAGCCTGAGAAGGCCATAAATCGACGCCGCCAGGACAATTCTCAGGATGAGAACCATCGCTATAATTGACTCGGTCAACACGAATGTAGTAACCCTCACCAACGCCGTTGACCTCACCCGGCATAGATAACTCTAAACTCTCGCCGGCGTTGCTCAAATTGCCATCATAAGGACCAAGAATACTCTCAGAAGGAGCATCAGGATAACGCCAGGAAAAGGCAGCAGGATGCCTGACCAATAACAAATATCCACCGGCAGGAATTATCACAGGTTCATCAACAGCAAATGTATATTCAACGCCATCGGTAAACCGCCACGGCAGACCCGTTGCTTCGCTGTATAACGTTACCGGCTCCGAGCTGATATTGCACAACTCGATATATTCATACTGCTGGTTAGTATAAGAACCGCCTACCGGCCAGTCGGGATTGTACATTATCTCACTTATTACAACAGGTCCTACTTTAGGATAAGAATTAGCAGAACCCGCCGTAGTCTCGGACATAGCTACAAAATTGTAATTGCCTGTACTGCTCTTGAAGTAACGGCCAAATGACACACCTGTAGCCGACGCTCCGAAATCTTCTACATCACGATAACCGGTAATAACACCATCCCGACCTGAGCTTAGATATACACTCTCGCCATCATCGCTAAGGGCAAATCCAACCAGACTGCCAGGATCAGAGGGATTGTCGAAATGAGTATCCTGATAGAATACAATGTAACCATAGGGACCAATTACCGTTCCTGTGGAAATCTCGTATTTGGCAGGATTGGAATCGTTATCGCTTAGGAACCAACCGCCGATATCTATGGGGGTCCCGGTAGTATTATATAATTCTATCCAGTCCGGCTCACCATCGGGTGTGTTGGCCAGCAGCTCGCTGATAACAACAGAGCCTGGATCGGGAACAATACCGCTGTCATCCCGGCCCGGAGAGCCGCCAGTATCTGCGCTTGCTCGCCAGTAGTTTCCATCGTCCCAACTGTTGGGGTCGGGATTTGCAGGTTCTATTATGGTCAGGGAAAAGCCCCGGCCATCGGTAATTGAACGCCAGCCGTCTTTGTAGTCAAACTCAAGAATGGTCCGGCCGATGGCATCTTCAAGTTCGATTTTTTCACCGGCATTGTTTAATCTGCCGGTATACTTACCGGCTATAGTAATATCCGTGCCATATAGGGTCTCAAAAGCTGTTCTGTCCTGAACCGCCACCACATATTCGCCGGGAGCCAGTTCGAGGCTGGGGAAGGTAAAATCAATGCCGTTGGTGAATTTGACCAGATTCAAATTGATTGTTTCGTCTCCTGTATTTGTCAGTTCTATGAACTCATCGTTCGGGTCGTTTTGAGGATGATACATAATCTCGGTGATACGCACGTTCTCCGCTACAGGACCAACTGCATAAGTTGCCTCATTAAGTGCGCTCCATGTATTGCCACTCAGCGCCCTGGCCTTGATATGAGTGCTTTCGGTTAATGTAATCGGGCCGGTATATTCAAGGACGCCCTGTGAGACATTCGTCTGCGAGGAGGAATCATCTTCGAGGGCTTCATAGGCAACCAGTTCTGCAGAGATAAGAAAGTCTGAGCTTGTAAGAGAAGCATTCAGGCCGTGGATAGCTAAGATATTGCTGCCGGAACCGAGTTCGTCAATATAAGAAGATATATCGATATCTTCGAAGTTGACGGCCTCGGAGTCGGTATGTGTTGTCTCAGCGCTGGAGTTCCAGGTCGGCGTGCCTTCAAAATTGCGTCTGGCAACTTCCGTGCCGTTGATGTATGCAACAAAGCCATCGTCGTAACGAATTCTAAGTGTCATAACCTCAAACTGTTCCGGCTGTTGTGTAGTAAAGGGTATCCGTATATAACAACTGGTTTGGCCCCGGTACATCTGGTCGTAAAGATCGATATCGATGAAGTCCATGTATTCTGAGCCGGTATCATAGCCGACTCCACCAGTTCCGTAAAGCCAGCTAATGTCACTATAATAACGGCCGCCTTTCCAACTGTCGCTAACCGAGCCGGTTGGAACAAGAACGCGTTTGCCGGCATCTTCAGAGATTAAAACTACTCTCTCGCCGTATTCCTGTGATGTCCCCGGAAGTCGTGGGTCGGTGCCGTCAAGAGTGTAAAATATTGTCCCCGTTATATTGGGCACTAATAACGAACTGTACTTAGTAACTTGGCCACCATGCTGATGTGAACCGTTTATATGAAAGACCGGAGCATCTACTCTTGGATATAAACCATCATTACGAAACTGTGATAGTACATTGTGTGTTCTGACAGAAAAATATACGTTGAGCAACCAGTCTCTCTCAGGAATCCAAAATTCATCTTTTGTGTATAAGAAATACGGACCATTTTGCCAGGAATGCACATCTCTTCGATAATCACCCCAGCGGGCGGATTCCGCAATAACAGCTAACTCAATTTCTTCAGCCCTTTGCATCCAGCGTTCTTTAGCTGATTGGGGTGTTAAGGTGCCACCGTTGAAAAAATGAAGCCGGATTCTGTCTGCAAACAAAAGACGGAAATCTGCATTCTCGCGGAGCTTTTGATATACCCTGCTGGGGCAATTTGAATTGTTTTCATTAATCATATTATGGTTAACATTTTCCAGGATATGTTCCGCGTCCCAGCTAAAGAATTGATACCCTTTGCCCGGTTGAACTCTACTTCGCACGGTAATCCAGTTGTGATGGTCCCAGTCGGTATTGCCCCCATAAAGATTCAGAATCATATAATCGATAAGATTTACAACATCAAGCAAAGGTTCATAGTCCGGATTCGGCGTGCCATCCGGATTATTTCCCTGAATGCGCTGATAGGCTTCATTACTTACCAGACCGGCATTGGCCATGTACATCATTCTGTTCCAGGCTACATTATTGCCATCGACAACTTCAGTATAGTCCTTAATAACATCAAAATCAGTATCGTCACCACCAAGATAGGACGCTGCATATTCTCTGTCTATCCGTTCGGTAGGATTGTAAAGGCCCCAGTATAATCCGTTGAGGTATAAATGTACGAAAAGACCACGTCCGGAAAGACTGCCCATAGCCAGTTGTGTATCTTTGGCCCAGGTGTCACGAAGATACTGGGCACGCTCTCGCTGGTCAGGGCTCCAATGATGCCATGAATTACAGAATCCTCCACGTAACGTGATAGTATTTAATTCCGTCGCTGCATCATCTCCAAAGAGGGGATAATTTAGCTTCGGTGGTCCATATTTGCTCTTAAAAACAAACCGGAAAGAATGTTTGGGTGACTTCTCAGGACGACGGCTGTGCCCGCCCTGGAGTCGAAGACCACAATCCACCTGGAACTCTTCAGAGCCATCTAGATTAAAAAATTCGACCGAAACAGGGCGTTCCCAACCAGAGCCCAAACCAAAGGTAGTACTACCAAGAGGAGGACCTGTATAGATGTAAATGCCGCCTGTTACCGGGTCAGTACTATAAGAAAATAAATTATCCCTATCGGTCACTATCGACATGGTGGGAATCGATAACAAAGCTTCTTTCATTAGACTTGCATAGGAGGGATCCTCTGTAATCTCCGGATCCATCTCATAATCTGCAATAGCATTGCCACCCAAATCCGTATATGGCCCCCACACAGCAGGATATCCGTCTATAACATTCGGCTGAGCAATCACGTCATCTAAAAATAGATAGGTATGTGTTTCTATCTTCGAAGGCTTCCAGCCCGATTTAATTGCGACCGTCCTCAGACATGTAGTTCCAGTAATTGAAATCGGCCCTGTATAGAGGGTACCGAACACTACATCACGTGGACCAATGACAGATGGATTAGAGCCATCGAGTGAGTAGTATATGTCAGCACCTTCGGTTTCCGTGGCGATTGTTAAGGTAAAAGGTACATCATAGAAGCCACGACTATGGCTGAACATGGGAGCCTCGACCTGGCCCAAATAACCTCCGACATTTTCCATCCCCGGAGTAGGAACAGTGAGAAAGTGCCAGTTGCCATTAGCATTTGGATCGCGGCCGTAGGAAATATCAGTAGTTTGTTCAGGAAAAATAATGCTATCAATCAGAGTAATTCCGTCTCTGTCAAAAAGGCCGATTTCTTCGCCGTCGGCACTTAGCTTAAAATTCGCATGAAGTTCTGCATCTGTGGTATCTGAGGTATCCTCATCGGCCCATATCAACAGATAGCCGCCCGCCAGGACAGTGGTGCCAATGGGAATCTGCCACTTGGCTGGAACAGATAAGTCATCAGAAAGATACATCCCGCCTATATGGACAGGGCTTGAACCATAGTTATATAGTTCAATCCAGTCATCATATTGTCCCTGCGGATCCGGCTCGCTATTGCGATTGGACGCCATAAACTCATTAATGACCAGAGGAATGTCGGCCTGCCCTACATTAACCAGGCAAACAATTAATATTAGGTTAAAAAACGCGATTTTCATTAATCATAACACCCTTTAAACCCCATCCCCAATCGTATGCTTGCGACACTAAATGTGGCTATAGCATAGATGAATATTATTCTATACTAAATCATAACATAAAAGCAATAAGCATGTCAATACTCCATCATGTATCGAAGATGAAAATCTACGATAACACAACAAATTGGATTTATGAATTTTATTAGAGATGTGCCTACGGGACTTCAATAAAACTACACTGCAATTTTTAGTTTATTTTCTCTAAAAATGTTGATAATTTAATTCCTGTATTACTGACATAAATAGTAAGCCTTAGATAAAAGAGGACTATACAATGAAGGCAATGGTACTTCAAAAAACCGGACCGATTGAAAATAATCCACTGGAACTAAAGGATCTGCCGACCCCTCAACCGTCAAATAAACAAATCAGAGTGAAAGTCACCACCTGTGGCGTCTGTCATACCGAGCTCGACGAAATCGAAGGAAGACTTGAAGCCAAATTACCTGTGATTTTAGGTCATGAGGTTGTCGGAAAAGTCGATAGTCTCGGAACCGGAGCAAGTCACTTCAAAACAGGAGACAGGGTGGGAATCGCATGGATAAATTCTGCGTGCAGAAAATGTGACCTCTGCCTGCGTGGATATGAGAATTTATGCCCCGACTTTCTCGGTACCGGTTGTGACGTAAACGGCGGCTACGCAGAATATGCCGTGGTCTCAGAAGACTTCGCTTATCTGATCCCTGATAGATTTTCCGACTCATCGGCGGCTCCCCTGCTCTGTGCCGGAGCGATAGGATACAGAGCTTTGAGACTGACCGGCCTGCATGACGGTCAGGTTCTCGGTCTGTTTGGTTTTGGTGCTTCCGCTCACATCGTAATTCAGATAGTCAAACACAAATACCCAAATTCCAAAGTATTTGTTTTCACAAGACCCGGACAGAAAGACCACCAAGATTTGGCTGTTAAACTCGGCGCTGACTGGGCCGGAGCAACCGGAGAAGTCCCGCCGGAAAAAATACATTACGCAATTGATTTTACGCCGGCCTGGAAACCAATAGTCGAAGCCTTGAAAGTGCTGGAAAAGGCTGGAAGAATTGTCATTAATGCTATTCGAAAGGAAAGCAAGGATCAGGAATCTCTGCTCCAGTTGGATTATTCCGCCCATCTCTGGCTGGAAAAAGAAATAAAAAGTGTTGCCAATATTACACGCAGGGACGCAGAGGAATTTCTGCCTCTGGCCGCGGAAATACCAATTATTCCAGAAGTGAGGGAATTCGAGCTAAAGCAAGCCAACGAAGCACTGATTCTGCTTAAACAGGGGAAAATCCAGGGAGCAGGAGTATTAAGAATATCAGAGTAAATCAAAGCAAACTTGGACTTGTCACAATGAATCTCATATAATAAGCCATATCATTCATAATATACACTTAAAAACAGATCTGTAAAAGTACGACTTTATCTGATGAAAGACACAAAATGAGTTTGAGTATAAGCGAAAAACTTATAATTATAATAATCTCAATATCATGCCTGTTCTTGTCGCGCTGCGTATCGGCCGTCGGTGATACTACTGAAACATATAATTATAATAAAAGCTGGATTTTCATAAATACATCCAACGACAACAAACAGCTTGTCTCCGGTCAGAGCTGGCATATCCCGGTCGAATACTACCTCGATCCTTCAGAGCATTTTGGAACCACTACACTTTACCTCTGGGGCACAGGTCCATGGATTGATACTCCCGATGGCAAGTACACAACCAGGCGAGGCCACATCTCTTATCCAGGATTGAGCCGGCAAGTGAAGTTAACCAAAGCAGGCAGAGGACTCCATCTCTTCACTTTCACCGTTCCGGAAGGCCTTGAGCAAGTCAAAAGGAATAATCCTGTGCTACTTTTGGCGGGCTTCAGGGATGCCAACGGGAAAAACTGGCCGTGGCATGTTCGTAGCGGGGGAAGCTTCGTTAGCAATCGAGGTTACTTCGAGATTGAAACAGATGTACCGGGAAATCTTTTCACATACGATGAGGCCATTCAACTCACAATAAAACTCAAGAATGTTAAGCGACCCGGTGAACAGAAAACTCTCTATTATAAAGTTTACGAAACCTCAGGCGTATCCGCCGCCGAAGGTTCAAAAAGCTTTACGGTTGAAAATGAAGGTCAGGAAGTAAGGATAGAACTGAACATTAACAAACGTGGTGTTTTTTTAATTGAGCTCGATGTGCCCGGCTGGGAAAAACGCCACACAACTTTTGCACGGATCCCCGACCTAAAAGATATCACTCAAGGTATGCCGACCCGCTTCGGCATGACTACCCACTGGAATACCCCCGGCGAGGAAGTCTGGGCGGTTGCACAACGGCTGGGATTCACAAATTGCAGGCGGTCCACACGCTGGTACACTTTACAGCCCGGACCGGAATTTTACAATCTGGAGCAATTACAGAGTGAACTTAAAACTGCAAGTAAATACGGCATAAAAGTCTGGCTTTGCATTATTGAACCACCGCCATTTGCATTTCCTGAAAAAGCTCAAAGATTTAATTATAAGGCGTTTAAGTGTGATTGGAAAATTTGGCGGGAATTCGTCAAAACAGTGACAACTCAACTTAAAGACGAACTCTATGGGTGGGAATGGCTTAATGAGATAACTCCAGGTGGGTGCGAAGACCCGGTTGCGACTTATGTAGAAATGTGCAAGATCGGCACCGAGACCGCCAAGGCAATAGACCCCAATATAATTACAATATTAGCCGGAGGGCTTTACCCGCGAAGTTTTAGAATCCAGGTTTTAACCGCCGGAGTGGGAAAGTACATCGACGCCCTTCCCGTGCACTACCAAAATGGTAACGGTATTATTGAGGCACGTCAAGACCTCGATGCCGCCGGTTGCGGACATGTCGCCGTATGGGAGAACGAATCGGCCAAACGTCTCAATGCATGGGTGGTACCACCACTTGAAGAACTTACAAACACCACGCAATGCAAATGGGTACTGGACCGATGGACGGACGAGCTCGCCGCTGGATGTGAAAAGATAATTTATTTCGGAGGTGAACCAAATCCGGTCGGCGCCTTTGGGTATCTCCTCGATGACTACAGCCCCCGCCCCGTCACAGCGACACTGGCCGTCTTCACAAGCAAAATGGTTCGGGCAAAACCATTGGGAACTTTCCTGCTTGGTAAAGGCGGGCTCTTCCATCTATTCGAACGAGATGGTAACCCGATATTAGTTGCATCGACTTATGAAAAAAAAGGCGAGGACATCAAACTCGAAGTCGGCACTGAAAAAGTGCTTATTACCAACTACCAGGGCAACGAAAGCTCTCTATCAACAACCAATGGTCGGGCGGAACTGCAATTAAAACCGTTACCCTGCTTTATCGAAAACATGGACATCAATGTTTTGAAAGCCTATGTCACAGCCCAAATCAATATCTCTCGTGTGGGCACCGGTACATCCTCCAGCGTGGCAGAAGCAAGACGGATCACTCCACATCTGAACATGCTCAAAGGTACGAAAAATAAAATATTGGTACAGCTTCGCAACCTGTACAATCGAGAACTTTCCGGAAACATAAATATTATACTTCCCGCCGACTGGCCTGCGGTCAAGCCGATACCCTTTAGACTCGATAAAGAAAAAACTGAAATTCAGGAAATCGAGCTGTCTATCCCGAAGGACATTTCGGACAAGGATTACAACGCCAAAGCAATTTTTAATTTCGACTGGGAAAAACTCCCTCAAATCGTCAAGCTTGTTGTACTATCAGTCATATCGCCGGAGTCTTTAGGCAACTTGATGCCAAATGGAGACTTCGAGACACCTAATTCCACAGGAAAAGCTCCCGAAGGCTGGAGAGCCAACAACATCACGAAAAAGTGGATTAGCGCAGAAGGCATGGGCGACGGCCTGGGTGAGAACATTTTGAAATTCGAGAACACCTCCGGATGGGAATATATCAACCAGACAATCAACGTGCGAAGTGGCCAGACATATCTCTATACAGCCTGGGTGCGCAACGAGAATATGGGAACCGGCTCAAATATGACTATATATTTCGCGGATGGGAGTCGGAAACAGCTATTCGATGTCCAAGTGTTTTCCTGCGGCCCCAACAACCCACATTGGCAGATGTTCACATGCCGTAAACAGATGCCCATCGGCACAGAGCGTGTCAGTTTTACACCAGTGGCCAACGGTAAAGGCTGGGCAATGTGGGACAATATCCGTGTAACTCTCTTCGAGGGAACAGATTATTCAGCCGAGGCACACAAGATAAAAGTACCACCAAAGATCGATGGCAATCTCGATGATTGGGTGAAAAAATGTCCCATTCCATTGATAGGAAGCAACCAAATCACCAATAAAGCAGGGACTTATGCCTGGTCACCGGAAAATCTCAGTGCGGTCGGATATCTGATGTGGGACGAGACTAATCTTTATGTGGCCTTTAGAGTACAAGACGATGTGCACTACACAACCGGTTCGGGCCAGTTAATTGCAGAGGAATTCATTCAAGGTGACAGCTTGATTCTGGGTGTGGACCCAACCCATTGTGGGCCTGATGCGGATGTGAAGTCCTTCGCTTTTTATCTTTCCTCAGAAGCCCCTGGCGGCGGCAGCGGCATACACACAATCATCAGACCGAGCCGGTATAGCGGTGGCCGACAATCGGGGCATTTGTTCAAAGATTCATCAGTATATGATATGGCAGTTACAGAAGGACAGGGAACCTGCACTTATGAGCTGCGAATCCCTTTAACGGAAATAGGTATATTTGGGAATCTTGGTACGAAGATTGGACTATCGATTCAATTAAACGACAACGATGGTAACAGCCGTGTAGCCCAAATAAACTGGGGCGATGGTCTGTTCCCGAAATGGTCACCCGATACATTCGGTGTGGTTACTTTCGTTCAATGAAGCTCTCACTTATACCGACAAAATTGGATTTTTTATTAACTGAATCAAATCATTAGTTGTTCAATCGCCATGCCCGGAATGTGTTGTCTTGCTGAATATTGCATATCCCACGACAGCCAATAAAACTACCGCCGAGGCATACTTGACAACGTCCGGAAGCATCCAGCCATGTCGCATAACCATTTCAAAGTTCATACCAGCGGCAAACCAATCGAGAATGATGCCGCCCAACAGAGCACAGCCGGCCACAGTGACCAGATATATAAGCGCTGTCCTGCCGCCCATTGCTTTCCAGATGGTTATAAATGAGGCAGCGTTGGTGGCCGGGCCTGTCATAAGAAAAACCAAAGCTGCACCCGGCGTCAGGCCTTTCATTATCAATGCGGCGGCAACAGGTACCGAGGCAGTCGCACACACATAAACAGGTATGCCCAAAAACATCATTACAACCATCGCAAATATACCTTTTCCCAAGTATTCGGCGAAGAAGCCTTCCGGAACCAAAGCGGATATAAAAGCAGCAATTACCAGACCGACCAACATTGCCCTGCCGATATCCCGGGGTAAAGTGACAAAGCCGTATCTCAGACCTCTACGAACCTTGCCGGTTTTATTGTCACCGTTACAGCATTCATCCGTACATTTTTCCCGTGGGTGATTCCCGGCTTCTCCGACAGGTTCAAGTATATCAACGAAAGTCCCACCTATAACACCTGTAATCAATGCTGCAACCGGCCTGAAAACGGCAAAGACAGGACCAAGAAGACTCAACGTTACGAGGATGCTGTCGGCTCCGGTTTGAGGCGTAGACAGTAGAAATGCGATTGTAGAACCTTTGCTCGCTCCGTGTTTGTGCAGTGACACCGACACAGGAATAACACCACACGAGCACAAAGGCAGTGGAACCCCGAAAATCGATGCCTTTAATAAAGGCCAAAGCCCCCTGCCGCCGAGATGCCTCTCGACAAAGGCCTGCGAGACAAGAACCGAAAGAATTCCCGCCACGAAGAAACCAAACAGCAGATACGGCGACATTTCAGAGACCGTAGCCCAAAAATCCACGATTATAGACCTGGCGAATTCAAGAACCATTGGTACTCAACCTTAAAAACTATATAACCCTAAACTTAGTTCACATAGTTTACTACGCAAATTTTATGGATTATGTTTGTCTTTTAAGCTCACCAGAAAGGTCTTTCCGAGCGAATAGGCTCTTATTTAAGATTAAAAGCCCCCGTAAACCGGAATAAGTTGAGTTCTTTTATTTTTTCAATCCGTGTTGTAGATCATTAATTATGTCTTCGGCATCTTCTATCCCCACCGCAAGTCTGAAAAGCGTATCAGTTATCCCCAATTGATAGCGTTCTTTTCTCGAATAATTGTAGTAGCTCACCAACGCCGGATGCGTGATAAGTGTTTCAACACCACCAAGGCTCGGCCCAATGTAGCATAATTTCAGGCGATCCAAAAACCGTTTTGCATCATTCAAAGTGCCTTTGATATCAAATGTAACCACACCCCCGCCGCCTTTCATCTGTTCTTTAGCCACTTCATAATGAGGGTGACTTTTAAGAAAAGGATAATAGACCTTTTTGACCCGTGGATGACCTTCGAGGAATTCAGCAATTCGTAAAGCGGTCTCGTTTTGTTTTTTCACTCGTAAAGGAAACGTCTTAAGACCCCTCAGAAGTAGATAACAGCAATGAGGATCGATAAGGCCGCCCATTGACTTATGTAGGTTCCGAATCTTATCAACCAGCTCCGCTCTGCCAAGTACGGCACCTGCTAAAATATCGTTATGGCCTGCAAGGTACTTCGTGCAGCTCTGTAGTACAAGGTCCATCCCGAATTCGATAGGTCTCTGGTTAAAAGGAGTGGCAAAAGTACTGTCTATTAACGTAAGAACATTGTGTTTATCTGCAATCTTTTTAATTTTTGCGAGGTCAAAAATATTCAAATAAGGATTAGTCGGTGACTCGGAAAATATAAAACGTGTATTTTTCTTTACCGCCCCTTCGAGAGTTTCATAGTTTCCGAACGGGACAATCGTGCATTCGACGCCGAACTGCTTCATATACGAACGGCAAAATTCGAGCGTCTTTTTATAACTGTCATCGGTGATAACAATATGGTCGCCTGACTGCACCAAAGTCAGAATGGTCGTTGTTATCGCACTCATTCCCGATGTAAAGACAACACAATCTTCCGCACCTTCAAGGTCGGCCAAACGTTTCTCAGCTATTTTCGCCGTGGGATTACCGTATCTGCCATACTCGAAATGTTCCTTGCCCTTTCTTGTGTAATCTTCGATATGTTTGGAATTCTGAAATGTAAACGTTGAAGTTTGAATAATAGGGGTCGTTATCGAATCGGCGTATTTTCTTCTGGGTTCGCCGGCATGGATAGACCTGGTGAATATAGATTGCTTACTGCCGCCGCTACCCTTTTTTCCGGAAGATTTAGCCATGTTCTATTCCTTACTCTGTCGACAATTATTTCGTATCATCGGGTACAAAGTCTGTCTCAATTCAACTCGGCTGATATTACCCTGCGGGTCAATTGTAACATCTTCGAAGGTCATTTCAATTTTGTTTTTAGAAATCACCTTTGGCACAATCTGAGTAAGACCGCTGCAATAAGGCATCCCTATATGGATTAGCCTGAGAGTGTTTATTTGACCGGTTTTTGTATCTTTCCAAGCTTTATGATATAAAATCAGGCATCATCAAGTTTCACACAGCCGACAACAACACTATGATTCCTGAGAAACTTCTCATGAAAATCCCCCCCGGTTATGTTACGTTGATATCTCCTGCCCGCGATATATGGATTTTCTTTTTAAGGCCCTTGTCCGATAAGAAGCTGTACTCATTCCTTGATTTTATAGTCACTCCGCTACCGGTTACTATTATTTCAATATCCTGCAAATTCTCTTTCTTAGTCATCACATTAGCCAGGACAAAAGCCTTCTCAAGTCCATCGCCCGTTCGGTAATTCACAATCTCATCAGGCTGCGCCAGTCGCTTGCCGCCATAGATAGAATTATTATTCATTTTTTCAAGCTGGGAATATGCTTGATCGATTGTCATCGACTCAGCCATTCGCAAAGAAACCGGATTGCGTTCTATCGCCGCTTTAACAAACGGAATCCAGTCACAACTTTCCATATCACGATACGCATAAAAAGCAAGATCAACTGTAGTATTTTTCCGGCGCACTTGTTGAAGATAGCTGATGATTTTCTCCCTGCCCTGTTCAACGGAAATCTCAATCGGCTCCGTCGGTAGAAAATTCTTCTCTGAAGAAGGCAACTTCGGTTCGACGTGCACAAAATCAGCTAATTCATGCACAAACTTCTCAGCTTCGGGTATAATCTTTTCAATGGTTCTTCTTAAAAGTGCTTTGCCTTCGTTGCTCTTCAGGTCCGGTTTTTTCTTCTCAAGAAATCTGTCAAGCTCATCACATCGAATCCTGCCTGGAAACTGATATGGAACAAAATCCTCATCAGAAACCTCGGCAAGCAGCTTTTCAAATGTACTGTCGGCTATTCTATAATTGCTGCCGTGCTCATAATGGAAAAGAACTTCTGCTTTTAAAAACTGAGGTTGACCATGACAATCACGACAGATCTGGAAATATTTTTGATAATCCTGATTGAAACGAAGAAAATTCGCAACAATTGAAAGTGTTAGCTCCGCCGTTAGGTATGAATCAAGCTTGCCGCAAAAATCCAAATACCGTTGCCTGTCTATAGTAGCATCTTTATAAAAGCAATGCACATAACCACTGCGATGCGCCACAACCGTGATGTTTTCATTACGTAATGCCCGCTGCGCCTTATTGGAGATGGCGGTTCCGTTAAACCACATTGTTTTGGTAACAAGTCTTCTGTTATTAGTTAGAGCACCGTCCTGTATGTCTATGAAATTCTGCGAGTGAAGAGGCGTAAGTATCATGTATATATCATCGATAGGAATCTCGCATACGACAACTGCCGCTGCTGCATACAGGGCGGCAAGCGATACACACTCACCGGCAGCTTTACTGTAGCCTTCTTTCAAACGAAAAGCGTTCATTGCCTCGACTGTTTCCGTCTTCCAATAAGGAATAATATCGCTATTGTATTTATCCAGCCCGAAGTGACGGCGAATATCCACATCAAAATAATATTTATCACCCTGGTAGCCGAACAAAGCGTTGCTTTTGGCTATATCATCAGGTGAAATAAAATTCTCGAATCGTTTAAGCTCTGTAGCCTGACTTGTCAGACCCCAGGTTTCAAGGTCGAGATTAAATTCAAATTCATCAATAATAAACTGCTTGAGCCGCATCAACTTCTTATAGCTGCTTTTCCCCTCCAGCTTTTTAAAACAGTCCAATTCGCGCCACTGCCAGATTATAGGACTCATAATATTAGCCAGAACCAGGCTATACATCAGCTCCGGAAACACAAAAATTTCCATATCTGAAAGCGTTATTGCAGATGTGTATCTTTCAAGCTCTTTAGTATTCATGTCCCGCCAAACCGATTTTCACACACAATTATAATCGATCCTCGTCAAATAATTGAGCAAACGACACATTTGCGACGTATCACTCGACTGAACTTTCAATACGGTAGCCACACACTAACGAAATATCAAGCTCTTTTTAAAGAGCTCCCCGGGCTCTTAAAAAAAAATCTGAATTTTTTAAAAAAAGAAATCAATAAATCACAGTTTGCACACGCCTAAGTAAAGGAAGGTGGTATGCGTTAAAAACGCTTAATGTCTTATACATTATAATCGGATTCGTTTTTTAAGTACCAGGGAGTAAAATTCTCATGCTTGTACATCAGGACGTCTTCACCCAGGCAGTCAAAAACAGAAAGAAGGTTATATTGACTTACTTCAGCGGCCAACAATTTCTATATCTGACCAGACTGTGTGTACCTGTCCAGTTTTGCGCTTCTGAAGAGGAAAAAGATTTCAAATGTTATTACTTTTGGGACCTTGAGGCCGATGTTGGCGAACGTTTGTTAGCTCTCAAGCCATCCCAGATTACATATATGGAATTAAGTGATGAGAGTTTTGATCCGGCGGACTATATTATTCCTGAAGCTGAATAAACCACCGCTCGAAGATTAATCCTTAAAATCCTCCAAATCAGGTCAGGATGGCCAGGAAAAACAACTATAACACCTGATACTACATTCTAAATAGGTTCGGGAAAAGCATCTTAGTTGAATAATCATAGGGCATACTATCAATTTCCGTTCTGAATTTTTAAACAGAAACAGGAACTATAACAATGAAAAGTATTAGAAATCAAAGAAAACAGCACAGAAGCTGAGGTTGGCTGTCCAAGATATCCCTTAATTTGTGTTGGTTAAAAGTTTTATTTCTGCTAATTTGTCCCAAAAATACATAAAAAAAAGAAACTGGCCAAAAAAAACTTTATTTACAAAATCTAATCTATTATACTTATAGTATTGTCAAATAATAAGTTATGATTTTAATGTAATAGCAAAAAGTCTGAAAAACTGAATGTCCTCACACCTCCCGTTTTTTGAGTCTGCAGAAGATAAGATATTTTGCCAAAATAAGGCATTTTTTTGTAACAAAACACTATTCACAGGCGTCTGAATAAGCGGATACCTTCTTGGTTTTAAAATACAGCGGTAAATCATCAGCTTATTTTGGTGTAAAATAAGATGTAAGCTAAGCTGAGTCAGTACATTAACATATTGTGCGAATAAATATTTTTTAGGCGATTAGAAGAAATGGGTTTGCGGCGAAAAATTAAATTAGGCGAATTACTCCTTGAAAAATCATATTTAGACGAATCAAACCTTAATATTGCCCTCGCTGAGCAAAAAGTTCAATATCGACGCCTTGGAGAAATTTTATTAGAGCTTGGCTATGTAACACAAGCTCAGTTGAATGAAGCACTTGCACTCCAAGTTGGAATAGAAAAGGTAGATTTGAACGATATTACAATCGGCAAGGAAATCATTTCATTAGTACCTGCGGAATTAGTAAGCAAATACAATATTTTACCATTAAGGCTTGAAAAACGGTTTTCCGGAGAAAAGGCAGAAAACACCGGCAATAATCAGTTGTTGGCAGTTGCGATGACGGATCCATTCCAGCCGCAGGTTATTGAGGACCTGCGTTTTGTAACCGGCTATCCGGTTTATCGATATTACGCAGACCCAAAAGAACTGGAAGATGCGATTCTGAAATTTTACGGCAGTAATGTAGCAAGAATGATGGACAATCTTGCCCCGGCTGACCAACGGGCTGAGGTTGGAGAGGAAATTACCAACGGAGAATTCTCGCCTGCAAAGTTACAGGAAATGGCCAGAGAACCGTCTCTGGTCAACCTTGTGAATCTGATAATACTTGAAGCAATTGATGCCCGTGCGAGCGATATTCACATTGAGCCGTTTGAGCACGAAGTAAAGATAAAGTACAGAATCGACGGCATTCTCCAGGAAAGAACGCCGTCATCAAAAAGGCTCCGGGCGGCAATTACTTCAAGAATTAAGATTATGGCAGATATGAACATTGCCGAGCGATTTGTACCTCAGGATGGACATATTGAATTTACCGGCAGGAAAGGCAGGGTCGATATACGTGTCTCAACCGTCCCGACGGTATATGGTGAATCGGTAGTACTGAGGCTCTTGGATAAAACCGCATCATTGTTGGAACTTGAAGAACTGGGAATGGATCCTGTATGCATGGAGGGCTTCAATCATTTGCTTCACAAGACGCACGGTATTGTGCTTGTTACAGGCCCAACCGGTTGCGGCAAGACAACGACACTTTATGCTGCATTACAAGAGATATATTCCCCCGCGGTCAAAATGATAACAATAGAAGATCCCGTCGAATATCAGCTTGAAGGTATTAATCAGATGCCGGTGAATCCGAAACGGGGGCTTACATTTGCCACAGGTCTGCGTCACATACTTCGTCACGACCCCGACATCGTAATGGTTGGTGAGATACGCGACACAGAGACCGCCAATATAGCAATCAGAGCGGCACTGACCGGACACCTTGTTTTTTCAACACTCCATACTAACGATGCACCCGGGGCGATTACAAGATTAATAGATATGGGCGTTGAGCCGTTCCTGTTAGCCAGTTCGCTGGAAGGAGTGCTGGCTCAAAGGCTCATTCGCAAAATTTGTCCGAAATGCAAAGAGTCCTACAAACCGGACGAGAGTATGCTAAAGAGCATCAACGGCTCAATAAAAGTCGGCCCAAAGACGTTATTTTATCACGGCAAGGGTTGCAATGAATGCAGCAAGACCGGAATGTCGGGACGAAAAGGTATCTTTGAATTGCTTAGAATGACTACTAAGCTGCGGGAACTGATATCGCAAAAAGCAACAACCGACCAGCTCATAAAAGCTGCACCCCGGGATCATATAAGTATGATGCGCAGCGGCATGAACTTAGTGTTGCAAGGTGTCACTACCCTTGAAGAAGTGCTAAGAGTAGCTAAAAGTATAAGCGAGGATGAACAGTAAAACATAATACATGATAAGTATCTCAGGTACGATTCGGTGTATATAAAGTAAGAGAAACCAAAAGTGGGCGAGTTTTTTTACAAGGCGGTTGATAAAGCAGGTGAGCACGTCACCGGCTCAGTGGAAGCGGTTGACCGAAAAAACGCTGTTGTCGCTTTGACAAATAAGGGTCATTTTGTAATAGAGCTGGACGAAAAGTCTGAATCTTCGAGAACCGAGGGCGGTTTATCCCAGGGACTGGATTTAAGCCAAATCCTGAAGCTGGGAGCAAGAAAGGTCAGCAGCAAAGATATCTTAGCCATGACATCTCAGTTGAGCACAGCTTTGCGGGCGGGACTTCCCCTGTTGAACGGACTTAAGCTTATCTATCAACAGCAACACAAGGCTGGGATGAAGGAAGTACTCGGAGATATTATTGAACAGGTAAGTTCGGGCAAATCACTTTCTGAAGCGATGGAAAAACATGATAGAATTTTCAGCCCATTATACCTGTCAATGATAAGGGTCGGAGAAACCGGTGGAATTCTCGACCAAACATCATCTCAGTTGTCAGGCATACTAACCAGAGACGAGAAAATAAAAACAAACATGAAAAATGCTTCAGCATATCCCATCTTTGTACTTTTCATCGGGCTTGTCTCAGTGGTAATCATAATCACATGGATACTGCCTACAATATTGGGGACCATCAGCGAGACAGGCGCCTTGCTGCCATTACCCACGAGAATTCTTTTGGGTGCCAGTTCCTTTACCAAAGCAGTTCTTATGACGAAAACCGGATGGTTTTTTCTCGTTTTAATAGCAGTGGGATTGTTTTACTTTTTCAAATGGATAAGAACCAAGGGCAGGCTCCAATGGGACAGTTTCAAACTTAAAATACCAATATTAGGTTCGGTTTTACGAACGATAGCTGTGGGCAGGTTTGCACGAACGCTCGGGGCACTAACCAGAGGAGGCGTCACTATTCTGGAAGCGCTGTCCGTAGTTCGCGACACTCTTGGCAACGAATTGTTAGGCAGGGAAATCGATACCGTAGCCGAAAAGGTCAAGCGAGGTGAATCGTTAGCCCAGCCACTGGGCGAATCCGGATATTTTCCCCCCCTGCTCGTACAAATCACTTCCATAGGTGAAGAGACAGGAAAACTTGACGAAATGCTGCTCAATGCCGCTGAAACATTCGATTCAGAGGCTGATGCAGCATTAAACAGATTTATGGCGATTTTCCCCGCACTTTTGATATTGCTTCTGGCTTTGGTTATAGGCTTTATAATAGCTGCAACACTACTGCCTATTGTGATGATGACACTCAGTGGAGGTGCATTTTGATAGTAAAACGATACCCTCTTTTTTAGCGGCCTGAGCCAGGTTTAGTGAGAAATATTTTATAAAAACAACTAATAAGAAAGGTGATACAATGAAGCGGAACAAGAATATAAGAAAGGCATTTACGCTTGTAGAATTACTCGTTGTAATAGTAATTATATCATTGCTTGCCGGACTTGTTGGCTCTAAATACATCGGGCAAATAGGCAGGGCCAAGAGGGACCTGGCAAAGCCCAAGATGGCGCCTATCGAAACCGCAATAGATGCATTCTTTCTAAATACCGGCCAATATCCAAGTACTCTCGACGATTTAATAACTTGTCCTTCAGGACTTGAGAATGTCTGGTCCGGGCCTTATTTAAAAGCGAGCCAGTTGTACGACCCATGGAAAAATCCTTATATCTATATTCCCGAAGGTTCAATCAATCCGGGCAGCTACGACTTGATAAGCTATGGAGCCGACGGAACAGCGGGCGGTGAAGGTGACAATGCAGACATATACAACGACTGAATGTTTGGAACATATCGCTCGATGATTTTAATAAATTAACCAACACCTTTTCAGACGAATTGTTCGAAATGCCGGAACGAAGGTTACAATTTAATAATAAGATAAAAAAATACGGCTTTACGCTCATAGAATTAATGGTCGTAATAGCCATTATATCGCTTGTGGCAAGCCTCGGTGGCGGCATGTTATTCGGAACGTATGAAAGGCTGAAGGTGGATAAAGCTGCAAGCAATCTCCTCCTAACCGCCAAATATGCCAGAATGATGGCAATTGAGCAACAAAGGCAATATACGCTATGTTTAGATTTACTCAATAACGAATTTTACTTAGTGACAACGCTATTTGATGAAGAAACCGGGCAAGCCAAGGAAGTAATAGTACAAGACCCTTACTGCAGGCCTGTTATGCTCGAAGATAATATAAGATTCGAGGATGTACAAATCACGCCAATTGGTTTAGGAACGGCAGACGAGACCGAAGATTTATCAACAATTTTTTTTCTGCCCGATGGTACCGCACAATCTGCTGTAGTCCAGATTGGAAATGAAAAAACGCACTACGCCCTGAGTATTAATGCGGCGACCGGTAAGGCAAAATTGTTTCCCGGTACGATTGAAAATGTAAAAACCAGTACTATAGACCTGGATGCGGAATTATGATGTGTATAAAAAGAAAAAGTGGTTTTACGCTGGTCGAAACAATCGTTGCAAGCACCATCCTGTGCGGGGCCGTGCTAACGATAGGAGCCATTTGCTCAAGATCCCTTACCGGTACAAGACTGAACAGGCGATATGAAACGGCGTTAACATTGATTGACAGGCAACTAAGCTTGATTGACTATGTTGGAATCGACGAATTCATAGCAATAGGACAAATGGAAGGGAATTTTGAAAATTATGCACCAGGATATAGCTGGTCGGTAGTAACACAATATGAAGATATTGATAGTCTTTATCTGGTAACAATAACTGTGAGCTGGCTTGAGCACAATCGTCCATATAGCGTGACGGTAGAAACCATGTTAGATGGTCTCAGTATATACGCTCAGGCCGGAGCGGCAACAAGTACCGGCACGGTAGAAGAGTGATAAAGAATATGTATTCGAAAAAAGCTGGATTTACATTGGTAGAAGTTATGGTAGCCTCCACTATAGGGGCGTTTATTTCATTGGTAGCGGTGGGAACGCTAAAAGCCGTGATAGCCAGCAACGAACAGGTGGACATAAATATAAATGCCGCTTCTGAGGTAAGGTTTGCTTCGAACATAATTGCAAGAGACCTTGTTAATATTTACCGCGATGAGAGCATTGAAAACACCAAATTAATCGGAACGATTGAAGATTTCTCAGAATACAGTACCAGCAATCTCATTTTTTATACAAACAACAGGTCAAAAGCCAGAGCTTCCGAGCCGGAAGCTGACATATATGAAGTAGAATACTACCTTATTAAAAACGAAGAAACATCGTCGCTTATGAGGCGGGTTTGGCCGAATCCCAACGATGAATTCGAACCCGGCGGAATATTAATGACTATTTCCGAGAACATCGACCTTTTCGAAGTTCGCTACTTCGACGGAGAAGAATGGTACGCCGAATGGCCGGAGGATATGGAGGCATTACCGGACATGATTGAGGTTAATATAATGGCCGAGCTGCAAAATCGTGGAATCCCTATAATCGAATCTTTTATCGTGAATCTCACAAGGTCTGTAGCCAGTACGGCCGAGGCTGTACAAAACAGTGAATAAAAACAGCCGGATAATACTAAGACTTTGGGCTGAAAATTGAAACAAGAAAAATGATTACCAACGGCAATAAAAAAGGGTTAGTTCTTGTAGCAGTGCTCTGGATAGTAGTAGTGCTCACGGTGATTGTTGCCGTCCTTGGGCGAAAGAGCAAGCTCGATTCGAAAGTATGCCTGGCCAGGATGGAATCAATAAGGTGTAAATGGGCCAGCCGGGCGGGCATTGAAAAGGCTATCGCAATCTTAAACGAAGACGAAAGAGAAACTGATTGTCTAACGGACCTCTGGAGTGATAACTATATAGATTTTAATGATATTCCCCTGGAACGGTGCTGGTTTACAGTACAAGTAATTGATGAAGCGAGCAAACTAAATATAAATACTGCCACAAGAGAGCAGCTTTTAGGATTGCCGGACATGATGGAGGAAATCGCAGATGCGATAATTGACTGGCGAGACAGTGACGAGATGCCGAGTGAGGTCGGCGTAGAAGGCGGCTATTACGAGAATCTGCCTTATGGATATCTGGCTCGCAACGGCCCATTTAGAACAATACGCGAACTGCTTTTAATCAGAGATGTTACCGAGGACCTTTTCTACGGAGAAGACACCAATCTGAACGGCCGTTTGGACTATAACGAAATGGACGGTAATGTAAATCCTCCTTCGGACAATGGAGATGACATTTTAGACCACGGATGGGCCGCTTACCTAACCTGTTATACGGATGACAGCAGCGAAACTAACACAGGACAAACAAACACAGGCTCAAGTCAAAACACCGGGACATCCGGACAAACCAGTGGCACATCCGGACAAAATTCCCAGTCCACTGGTCAGACAAACACCGACACAGGACAAACAAACGGAACTTCAGACCAGAATACCGAAAATTCAGGTCAAAACACAGGAACAAGAGGACAATCAAACCAAAACACCGGACAATCAAACACAGGTACGCAGCAAAATACCGGAACATCCGACCAAACCAACGGCACAACAGGACAGACCTCCCAGTCCAACGAACAATCAAACGCAGGCACACAACAAACGATAGCGAAGGTAAATGTCAACACAGCTTCAGATATAGTGCTGGCCGCTTTGCTTGGCGGTGGAGACGAAGCCTTGCGTACCGCCCAGGCAATCATACAGTATCGTGACACTTTAATGTACGGAATAGAAGATATTTCGGAACTCGTCGATGAAGGCATAATCAGCAATGACGACCTTCAACTGATTCAGGATTATATAACCATAACATCAAACGTTTTTACTATCCGCTGTGTTGCAACTGCCGACAGAAACGGCCCTTACGGAACAAAACTACAGACCGAGGCGGTGGTGGACAGAAATACGAGTCCGTACAAAATACTCTACTGGTATCAGGGAGCAAGTAATTGATGAATAACAATGAATACAACAGTCAGGAACAACCGTCTGTAATTGCTATAGTAAAAACCGACGACGAGCTAAGAGCGGTGGAACTTACAGAACATAACGGCACTTTGAAGGTTCTTTGGACTAAAAGCAGCGCAGCGGGCGAAACAAACTGGCAGGCTTTTGCAGCGGAATGCGGTTTGTCCGTCGGTCAAATCGGTCAAAAACACTTCAACAACGGAAATAACAAAATTATCGTAGTCGGCTTTGATTCTGCGGGAACTGCTTTTTACCGTTTTAACATGCCTGCAGTTGAAAAGAAAGAAATCGAAGCAATAGTGAAATTACAAGCTGAGAGTAGATTGCCATTGCCTGCAGAGCAAATGGAGCTCGCCTGGCGGACCGACCAGATAAAAAACGGACAAATAACAATAACTATGGCCGCCTCAAGAAAACAGAACGTGCAGGTGTTTGTGGATAAAGTCAGCAGCCTGCAACCGGCACAAATACTTTTAGACTGTGAGGCAGTAGTAAACGTATGGAAAACACTATTTTCCAAAAGTAAAAAAGATTTAGTTATTATCAATGCCTCGGCCCGCAATACACAGCTCTGCCTCGTTGAAGACGGGCAATTGAGTAATTCGGTGGCCCTGGACATGGGGATTGAAGATTTCGTTGAGGGCAAAGCAGAAGAAGCAACAGAAACTACCGAGCGATTTGTTCAGGATATCAGAAGCATTGTGGATTTGTTTAGTAGCGAGCGAACAGCGAAATTGTCGGTTATGGTACTCTCGGACGGCAGTGTGACATACGTTAGTTTGGCCTCCGCCCTTAAATCGGCGGGCATGAATGCACAAGTGGCTTCACCGGAACCTGCAAGGCTATCGGCTCAGGACAAACTTAGTAATGATGATATTTATAAATATAGAGTACCAATAGGCCTGGCACTGACAGCACTTGATACCAACACCGATAAGCTTAATCTTTTTGAGCGATTATACAATCCTGCAGGCAAAGAAAAACATCAACACTGGTTATATTCACCAAAATTCGTCTATACAACCGCGGCATCAATACTGGTGTTGTTCATAATAGTTTCTTACGCCGTGACAATAGCCCGGCCGGGCGCAATCGAAAAACATATTAAAGCATCCGGAGCGGAGGCTGATATCAACATGATTATGGAGCGGCAAAAATTGAAAAAGGTAATCGCTCAACAAAGACCCGACATTTTAGATTTATTAAATGAAATCACCTCATGCAGCCAAAGTAACCAGAGACCACAGAGAAGCAGAAGAGGTCAAAGCAGTAGTATTCAGCTTGAAAGCTTTCACTTTAAAAAAGGCCAGCCTGTCACTATAACCGGCCAGGCCCCCAATAACGACCAACTTTATAGTTTCGAGAAAAACCTGGAAGAAAGAACAGATATACAAGAAGTGAAGCGCTCCACGACCCAAAACATCATAGGCTCTAATGCCACTGCAAAAGGCTCTGGTTCCGCCGGGAACAGTAGAAACAGAGGGACTAAATTTACTATAACTTTTCACTACAAGAATTTTACAAAATAAACAAGTAGAGAGACCATGATAAGCAAATTAAACCAAAAAGATATACGAGCATTAAAGATTGGTGCAGTGGGTGTAGCAGCAATCCTGATATTTGTATTCGTCTTAGAGGGACATAAACGCTGGGACAAGGCAAGACAATCATCCGAGATACTGGAGAAACAATTGGATGATATCGACTTGAACAAAGCCAAACGTAGCGGGCTGACGTCAATTGTACCTGTATTCCAGATGCCGGTCGAAAAAGAAACACAAAGATTTTTATTCCGTGACAAGCTTAACGAGCAACTCAGGAACACCAGGATAAACAGCCAGCCCATTCAGGAAGTGCCGGGAGGAAAATCTCCGGTAGCGGGGTATGAATTATTACGTTTGAAATGCAGCGGTAAATGCAGTTTCGGACAGGTACTTAATTTGCTCGCCGACCTGAAAGACAATCCATATCTGGTCGGGGTAGAAGAGATGCGTATTAAGGTGGATCCCAAAAACAAGCAGCGGGTAGATTTTGATCTCACAGTATCAACATTAATGAAGTAACAGAGGCGAATTATGAAACTTGAATTTTTAAAAGAAAAAAAGGAACTACTCTCAATTGCTCTGCTTGGAGTTTCGGCACTGATAGCTGTCTTAATATTATATCTCGTGATGGATTTTTTTGCAGTCTCGGCAAGAGCAGAAAATGTGGTTAAAACCGCTCTCGAACAAACCGACACCGAAGTCGAAGACATCGAACAGTATTTTACAAAAGACCGTGAGATTGCCGAGAGTCTAACCAAAAATAATCTCTTCGTCCCACCTGCACCGATAGAACACCCCGTCAAGGAAGTTCGCGCCATCTTCGGTAATCAGGTACTGATTAATAATAAATGGTACAGTGAAGGTCAATCGATCCCGGGGAATGCGAAAATTTTGTCAATTGAGCCAACACAAGTCAGTATAGAATGGAACGGCAGACAAAAATTCTTCAGCCCGATTGACGCTTCATCCTCTGAACAAACTCCTTCCGAACGAGAAACTGCCCGGGCCGACAGTACCAGCAGGGAACGTGCTGAAATGGTTGTGGTTGGTTCCCAAACAGGACAAACATCAAGACAAACACCCGGGCAAAGACCAGAGCAGATGCCGGACATAGATAGAATGAGAATGGACTTCCGGGACATGAGAATGAGATTTCAAAACATGAGTGAAGCTGAAAGGGAGAGATTAAGAAATGAAATGCGCCAAAGATTTGGTGGTAACAGAGCCTTTGGCGGCAGAGGCTCTTTCGGTGGAAGACAAGGCGGTGAAAGCAGCGACGAACGCGGCGAGCAATAATACTATTAAATGAGGTAAACAAAAATGAGATGGCCAGGTACAACAATAACGTTTATATTGGTATGTATCGCATTACTTCTTGCCTCCTATGGAATCGGACTTGGTATAAGAGGGTACAGATTCAGAAACGCTGCGAATCAAAAATCAACGCCTGGTGAAACTAAAAAACAAACCACTCAAGCTCAAACACCACCACAGAGAAGAGCAATGCCTCCTGTCGCTCCTAATGAGATCAGCGGGCCAGAGCAAAGGTTCTCAGGAAGAGAAAGACCCGGAGACAGAACACAAGACAGAGGAATGGGCAGAAGAGAGCCTTTTGAGAACATGTCCGAGGAGGAAATGTCTCAAATGCGTGAAAGATTCGGAAGAAGAGGCCGAGGGGGTATGGGATTCGAAAATCTTTCAGAAGAAGAAAGAGCAGCTATGGAAGAACGAAGACGGCAGAGAATGGAAAGATTCCAGAACATGACAGAGGAAGAAAGAGCCCAATTTCGCAGAGAGCGAGACGACAGAAGCCAAGAGGACAATGGAACAGGTGAAACTTCCGATGACGCCAGTCCAGAAGACAATGATATAGAATGAGGTGATTTACATGGAAAAATCAAAATCAATAATATTAACCGTGGTAGGCATTGCGGCGATTTTAATTGTCTGGAGGGTAGGTTTTTATCCGCCGGTACCGCAACCGGAACAGACATCGACACAAATCCAGGAAACCGCCGAATCTACAGAACCCAGACAGGCAGAAAGTCCGGTTGACTCGAATGAGCCTCAGGTAGCCATCGATCCCAATGAGGTCGAAACAGATGATATGCTCGCCCAATCGCGCCAGAGAACAGAACCAAACGAGGTTGAAGATCCCAATGATCCGTTGGTGGCTGTGAACCTGAACAACACGGATATGAGGAATCTCATTAAAACGCTAACCGAATGGACAGGTAAGGTTATAATCCCAACAGACGATGCAATGAAAGCGAAAGTGACTATATACGCACCAGAGAGGCTGCCGCGAAGTAAGGCTCTGGCCCTGATATATAGTGCTCTTAAGATGAAGGGGTTCGTTGCCAGACATACAGAAGATGCAATTTATTTGGAACCATTAACGGACTCAAGACTTGGAGAAGTACCTACAATACTGGCTGACTATCCACTTGCGATGATAGAAAATAAAGACCAGGTAGTCCGAAAATTCTTCAACTTAAAGAACTACAGTCCCGCACAGATGGGCCAGATTCTCCTGCCATTGATGGGTGAATATGGTTATATAAGCGCAGATGAGGAAACCGGCAGTTTATTAGTAATCGATACGGTCAAGAATCTGATGGGTATAGCTCTGATTATTGAACAGTTCGATGTGGTCGCATCGGAGAAAATGCTGGAAGAGATATTTGAAATTCGCCACCGCAATCCTTCAGAAATAATTGAAATTTTACAGACTCTATTAGCTAACAGCGGCATAACCGGCAATTCCAATAGCAGAAATACAAGGGGCGGGACATCTAACAGGAGGCCAAGGGAATCCGCCCAACAAGGTCGTCCGGACCGACCGCAGCAATCTTCAGAAAGACCCGACCGCAACCGTTCCTCGGAAAGAAGAAACGGCAGCGGCGGAACAGCAACTACGGTCACAATCGGAACCGCTCGAACACAACCCATTCTTATTGCAGAGCCAAGGAACAATTGGATAATTGCAAAAGCAACGGCTGAAGATATGGAAATAATCCGCCAGTGGATTACCAAGCTTGACGTACCACTTCGTACGATATTGGTTTCTGACGCTCCGCTCGAAAGCTTTGAAAACAAGAATCAAACCGTGCAAAAGTTCTTTCATTTAAAAAACTACAGCCCGTCTCAGATGGCCCAGGTGATTGAACCTTTGCTGGGTGAGTCCGGTTACTTAAGCGCAGAGGAAAGTACTCGCACATTGTTGGTGATTGATACGGTTGAGAATCTAATCCGTATCAGGGGAATTATCGATACTTTTGATGTACCTGAAGCCGAGCAGACAGTTCCGCAGATATTTGAAATTCGTTACGGCGACCCCTCAGAGATTGTCCAGTTAATAAGGATACTTATTAGCGAAGAAAGCTCAGGATCAGGCAGTTCAAGGAATACCGCACGAAATAAAAGCTCAAGTCGGACCAGTTCTCGAAATACCAGCAACATTCGCGCAAGCAACGTATCGTTCGGAGGCAATCTCAGAGTCACAACATCGAGTTCCATGGTTGGCACCAGTGACATGCCGGTAGTGCTCATTCCATTGCCACAGCGAAAATGGATTATTGCAAGGGCACCGGCTGAAGCAATGAAACAAATCGAAGAATGGATTACAAAACTTGACCAGAAAGAAGCTATTGAAAAAGAATACGAAACAATCACTGTCAAATACGTGGATGTTAGCGAAGTAACACAGCGCATCAATGACATGCTGACAGAGATGCCCGGGCAGGAAATTACCAAGAGCGTTCTTGTCCAGCCTCTTCAGCAGGCAAGACAAATTATGATATTCGGCAGAGAGGACCTTCGTGAGATGGTCAAGAAACTAATTTTAGAGGTCGATATCCCTACAGGCCAGTTCGAGACGGAACCTTTCAAGTTAAAATATGCCGACCCTGACCAGATCAAGGCGAAATTAGACGAACTTTACGGTGATTCAAGCGCTGGTGGAAGCGGTTACAGAACCAGAACCTATTATTATATTTATCGAGGTTTGGGCAGCTCAACAATGTCTAACGATACGGTAAAAGTAATATCATATGTTGCACTAAGGCAGGTTACGGTTATAGCTTCCGCCGAGAATATGGAAAAAATCAGGAAACAGATAGCGGAATGGGACGTCCCCATCGATGTCGAATCACTCAAGCCAAGAATAATCGAGCTTAAGAACGTCGACCCGGCACAGATGGCTAATTTGCTTACGACGCTTTTCAGTGAAGAAGCCGAGAGAGGCATGTCGTATTACGACTTTTATTACGGTTCTCAGGAAGACAAGCAAAAAATTATTGGGCCGCTTTACGGGCAACTGACCTTTGAAGATGTCCCCGGTACGAAAAAAATTATCGTGGTAAGCAACATTGCCGAAGCATACGATGTTGTTGAGGCTTTAGTCCATGAACTCGACAAAGAAGAGATGGCCGAGGTGCCGACAGTCGTAACTCTCAAGTTTGCGGATCCGGAAAGACTCTGCGAGATACTTAATGCAATGTTCTGCGAGGCGGGCTCAACAGTTGAAATTCTCCGCAGTGCCACAGGACTCAGCCAGTACTCAATGGATGAATCGAGCAGCGAAGAAAGTGATACCAGCCAGGAAGGATACACTCCCTGGTGGTCCTCGGCCGGTGCTCGCACAACAACAGATACTGAAAGGCCCATTAGCAATGTCATCGGCAAGATACGTTTCGTACCGGAATCTCGCACTAAATCAATTCTCGTTCTATCTCCTCCGGAGTTTTTACCGAATATAGAAAATTTGATTGCAGAACTCGACGTACCGGGTAAACAAGTAATGATAAAAGCGGTCATCGTGGAAATTGACCATAAAAATCTAAGCTCACTCGGAGTCCAACTGGCCTCGAATTCCAGCGCTTTCGGTGCTCTGGAAGAAAACGCAGTACTCGCTTTGAATGCTTTTCAACAATTAGACAGACATGGAGCGGTTGTATTTGGCGCCGGGGGCAATCAGGGAACTCAAATCGAAAATACAATTACAGCGGATGTCTACGGACTGCTTGATTTCCTACAAAAGAAAGTTAATGCAAAAATTCTCAATCAACAAACTTTATGGACCGAAGACAATGAAGAGGCGAGTTTCTTTAAAGGGCAAAGGGTAGCATTTTTCACAAGTGCATCTACGTCGGCGACGGCCGGCAACGTACAGAACTTCGAATTTCAAAAAGTTGGCATGAACCTGGCAGTCCGTCCGAGTATTACTCCCAATAAAGACGTGGATATGATTGTCAATATTATCCTCTCACAGCTCACCACGGATGAGAAAAACGGACAGCCGGTAAGAACCGAGATGGAAACAAAAACTAATATGATCGTCGGAGACGGCCAGACCCTTATGCTTGGCGGCATCCTTTTCCAGCAGGATAGTGTCACAAAAAGAGGAGTTCCCGGATTAAGTGACATACCTTTGTTAGGAGGCCTGTTCAGCCACAAAGAAAAGACGCTTTCCAACAACGAATTGATTGTGTTTATCACACCGTATGTAATAAATGACGCCGGTGAAAATACTCCAGAGACACAAGAGCAAATAGACATCCCGAGGGAAAAACTTGAAAATATACGTAAAGAATTAGATACCACTATGGAAGGGCTTAAGAAAATGAAGATGTAAACTAAAATAACATTGCAACAAACATAAATAACCGCCGGTCCCGGGTTGATTATAACGATATTGATTATCCCCGCTTTTTATCGAATAGAAGGTATGGGAGCCACATCCAACGGGGCTGGTTTTTTATTAACAGATATCAGATAAAAACTCCGCAAAAGATTCTTACCCTGATACATATTAGATGTAAAAACTTTTTGACAGAACAACTCTTAATCAGCGATAATTCCTAAAAGATTGCTTTACAAGTACATTGTAGATCCCGATGAACCAGGATTGTTTAAGACTATGAACCATATATCAAATAGTTATCTCTGGAGAAAAACATAAATGGATATATATTGTCTTAAGCCGGATGAATTGCCCGATCTTTCGATTGACAATCTTGGGCCGGCGATGATAGATTCTCCATTATACCGAGGCAAGAGCCAATTTACCGAAGACGATGAAAAGATTCTTCTGTACTCACATTCAGAAAATCTGCAATTGTACAGGGATTCACCTGAAAAACTTCCCATGTTCGAGCTGGCCGGCCCACGCCGAAAAATTTATTTCGAACCAGAAAAAGTCAACTGCGGCATCGTCACCTGCGGTGGATTGTGTCCCGGACTCAATGATGTAATACGAACTATTACCCTGAGTCTCTTCTGGCAATATGGAATCACAAATATTACCGGATTCCGATATGGCTATGCAGGTCTTTCATCGAAAGCACCGCAGCCTCCTATGCAGTTAACGCCGGAACTGGTAGATGAAATTCACACAAAGGGTGGAGACATCTTAAGCTCCTCCCGCGGCCCACAGGATACGGATGATATGGTGGACAATCTGCTCAAATATCAGATCCGACTGTTGTTTGTAATCGGAGGAGACGGCACACTCCGCGGAGCCGACCAGCTGATTCGTACTATCAGAAAAAGGCGGCAGGCAATTTCGGTGATTGGTATTCCCAAGACCATTGATAACGATATATGTGGCATCGACACATCTTTCGGTTTTTCTACCGCAGTCGAGGCTGCCCGCTTTGCCATCAACAGTGCCCACGCCGAAGCAAAAGGCGCCTGGAACGGCGTAGGACTTGTGAAATTGATGGGCAGGGATTCCGGTTTCATCGCCGCGTATGCCACATTGGCCAACAGCGACGTAAACTTCTGCCTAATTCCCGAAGTGCCTCTTTTGCTGGATGGAGAAAACGGCTTCCTACACGCTCTTGAAAAACGCCTGGATAGAAAACATCATGCTGTTATTGTGGTCGCCGAAGGCGCCGGCCAAAATGTATCCGAGGATTCCAAGGTCGTAACAGATGCCTCCGGCAACATTATTCATGAAGATATCGGCCTGATTCTAAAAGAGAGAATCAAAAAATATTTTCAAGCCAGGCAAAAGCCCATGTCACTAAAATACATCGACCCAAGCTACATGATTCGTTCTCTACCGGCTGATTCCAACGACTCTGCTTTCTGCTTAATGCTCGGCCAAAACGCCGTACATGCAGGAATGTCAGGCCGAACAAATATGGTCATAGGCTACTGGAATCAACACTTCGTTCATATTCCATTGCCATTGACTATCTTAAAGAGGAAAAAAATCGATCCTAACGGTTACTTGTGGCAGACCGTCCTGCAAACAACGGGCCAGACGTGCTAAAGCAACAAGCTCACAATAGTCCGAATTGAGAGCCTCCGTCCGGAAACCACCCATTCATAACATCGGTTCGGCTCGCTTAACAAACTGGATTGCAACACCCCATGGGTCACGAAGAATGGCAAACTCATCGCCATCCGGCGTTGTCGAAAAATCATTAACTACCATTGCCCCGGCAGAAATCAGCTTTCGGCAAATTTCCCTTACATCATCGACCATAAATGCGATATGAAATAAAAGCGGATTCATCGAAGCGTAATCGGGTACCTCGTCCGGCGGATTATTGTAAATCTCCAATAAGACATTTTTCTCGGTATCGGATATAAAACGGGCGTTGGCCGGAGCAGGACCGCTACGAATAATCTTCATCCCCAGATTCCGACAGTACCATTTAGCCATAGCTACCGGGTCTTCAACATTAATCGCAATGTGTTCAAGTCGCATTTTCCGCCCTTAATTACACTCTTTGTTAACAACTCATCATTCATATATAAACAACTACAATCCATGAATATTATCGCCTATTTATAATAATATTACTTCACTTTGAAGCAGGAATCTACGCTGATTTTGGTCCTAAAATCATTTTACTGGTAACTCGATAAAAGTGCTCATCTAAAAAAATTTAATCCTCAATCGATACCGCAACTTCCCTGTCGCCATACCAGGATGAATTGCAATAAAAGCTATTGAATATTAATAACAACTGTGATATCGTATTTATAGATTCATTTGTGGTGAAACGTCGCCGGAGTGAGATATCCAAACTCCGTTGAAAGACATTCTCCACAAGATACCTTACATTGCTAAGCGGACTTCCGATAACATAAAATTTGGCAGGGATCGATAACTTAATTGAACAGAGGCAAGGCAAAAAGGTCGATATTCACAGCATGGTTTACGCCGCTGTTCCGGGTTATGATTTTATCCTGACTTATCGGAATAGACTACGAATAACTAACCCAAAAGCGGCTGTTTTAAAAATTCACATAATACATAATGCGATAATATGAGAATAATAGTTATAACCAATCAAAAAGGTGGTTGTGGTAAAACAACAACTGCATTGAACCTGGCAACTGCTCTTGCTCAAACAGGCATGAGAGTGCTGTTAGTTGACCTCGATCCACAGGCGCATGCAACACTCGGACTTGGCTATGACCCCGAGACTCTGGACAAAACCATTTACAATTCTCTGGCCACCAATCAAATCCCAATCTCCAAAATTATCATTGATACTAAAATCGAAGGTCTCCATCTTGCACCAAGCAATATCCAGCTCGCAAAAGCAGACCTTGAACTGACTGTTGTGCCCAATAAAGAGTTCATTCTGGATAAACAGTTTAAGAAGGTCAGTGACAGATACGACATTTGCATCATTGACTGCCCGCCTTCACTAAGCCTTCTTACTCTCAATGCTCTTGTGGCAAGTACGGATATTATTGTGCCTGTCCAGGTCCATTACTATGCACTGGAAGGGCTCAAACAGTTACTCGAGACCGTGAAGATGGCCCGGAAGCGTTTCTACCCTTGTCCAATAAAAATCCTGGGCATGCTGTTGACATTCGTCGAAGACAGAGCCGCATTGAGCCAGCAGGTAGAAGAACAAATGAGAAATTTCTTCAAAGAGCTTGTGTTCAATACGGTTATTCACAGGACAATCTCTTTGGCAGAAGCACCAAGTGCCGGCGAGCCTATACTAATTTATGCTCCGGAAAGCAAAGGTTCGGATGAGTACAGGGCTTTGGCACAGGAGGTCATTGACTCCGAGCACAAAAAGAAAGCTAAAGAACCGACGGAAGTCCCGGCAATCGCCGACAAAATACAGGCTTCGGAACAAGAAATTGTTCCGGAGCATCTCAAGAGCCCGACAAAACAAATCTCCGAACCAGAGATACAGCCCGAAGCTCAAAAAACAGTTCACTATAAACCTATAATAATAGATACCAAATCCCGGCAAAGCTCTGATCTGAAACCCGTAAGAAACTTCGCTCTGTTTTTATTATTGCTGATCCTACTGGCAACCGCAGTTATAGTCGCAGCTATGTTCATCATTAACAGCCCGCCGACAACCGAATCCGTTATAGCTACCGTTGACGAGGACGTGCCGACAACGATTACTCTGACGGCAAGAGACCGGAACAGAAGTCGAATCTCTTACCAAATAATAACAGAGCCTTCACACGGAACTCTCAGCGGGATAGCCCCAGAGCTGACATACACGCCGGCTCCGAATTATAACGGCCCAGACAGCTTCACCTTTATTGCCAGCGACGGAAAACTGGATAGTAATCCGGCCAACGTATCAATTACCGTCAAGGCAATCAATGACGCTCCGGTAGCAATACCACAGTCGGCAATGACAAAAGTGGACAAATCGATTCCAATTACTTTAACCGGAAGTGATTCAGACAGTCAGATGTTGCAGTTTGTCATTTGCAGCGAACCTAAACACGGTAAACTTAGCCTTGTGCGAAACTTCAACACGAATGGAAAAGTATTTTATACTCCCCGGTCCGGTTTCACAGGCTCGGACAGCTTCACATTCAAGTTGAACGACGGTACAGCTAACAGTAAACCAGCAAAAGTAGCCATTGAAATTACTCCAAATAATCCTCCTGTGGCGGATTTCAAGTCAGTCACAACAGCGGAGGATACACCAATAGCGATCAATTTACAGGCTAATGATCCGGATGGAGACACACTGAATTACACTGTAATAAAAAATCCCTCGCATGGAAAATTAAATGGGACGGCACCAAACCTCACCTATACACCGAATGAAAACTTCAATGGGCCGGACAGTTTTACATTTCAAGCTAACGATGGTATAGCCGAGAGCTTCGTTGCAACTGTATCAATTACTGTCACCTCGGTTAACGATGCACCTACCGCCAATGCCGGCACAGCAACGGTTCAGGAGGACACACCCACGCCAATCACCATAATCGGCAGTGACCCGGATGGAGATTCGCTAACCTATAGCATAGTCACAAATCCGTCCCACGGCAGCCTAAGCAGAACAGAGCCGGATTTGATCTACACTCCCGATACTGATTACAATGGACCGGACAAATTTAGCTTCAAGGCTAACGATGGTAATACAAACAGCCCTACAGCAATGTTCTCTATTGATGTTACTCCTGTCGATGATCCACCAATAGCCAATCCCGGCAATGCGACAGTAGAGGAAGATACATCCACAACTATTATCCTTGAGGGTAATGACCCGGATGGAGATACATTAAATTACATTATTGTAAGAGAACCGTCTCACGGAACCCTAAGCGGGACGGCACCAAAAATGACCTATACTCCAAAACACAATTTCAACTGGCTGGACAGCTTCACTTTCAAGGTCAACGATGGTACGACAGACAGCGAATCAGCAGCCGTATTAATAACAGTGAACCCGACCAATGATCCCCCATCAGCGAACGATGACAACATATCCGTACTGGAAGACACACCGGTAGAAAATATAAATGTGCTGGCTAATGATGTCGAAGTTGATAATGAGCCGATAATAATCAGCAGCGTTACGCAGAGTGAACACGGCTTAATTTTAATTAATACTGATAATACCCTCAGTTATACACCTAATGCCAATTTCTATGGCACAGATGACTTCACATACACAATCAGTGACCGCGAAGGTCAAACTGATACCGCCGTCGTAAATGTAACAGTCGAGCCACTAAACGATAGGCCTGTAATCACTTCAACACCAATAACTACTGCAATGCTCAAAGTAATGTACACTTATGATGTCAATGCCATCGACCCTGATGCAGAAGATAAACTAACCTTTTCATTAACATCAAAACCTGAAGGTATGACTATAAATCCATATACGGGATTAATACAATGGACGCCGACAAGTCTTTATGTAGAACCAAATGAGGTGGTCGTTATGGTCGCCGATAGCAATACAGTACCATGCACAGATACTCAGTCGTTTACTATCAAAATCAATCCGACTCCTCCCCGGATAGCTACAATCACGATAGTCGACGGCTATGATAATTCAGATAAAAATACATTATCAACAAACGACAAAATCAACAAAGTGCAGGTCAGTGACGATAAACGGCTGGAAATCAATCCCGGCTCATATATAGCCTATAATTTCTCCGATGTCTCGGTTCCGCAGGGCACTAAAATAAAATCTGTTACTTTATACCTGGAGCATTTTGAACAAGAGGAGTTTCCTAACGGAAAATTACAATGGAATATAGGGACGGGCTGGCCTCAGAAGCCTGTGACCTGGTTTTCAATAGATGCTCCTATACGCATTGGACAAGAAAACGAATCATTAGATTCCTGGGATGTGACAAGTTTCGTAGAAACCTCTGAGAAATTGAAATCTTTACAATTACAAGTTGAGAATAAAAATACAACCAATCGAACAAAAACATTAATAGATTATATCTATGCAGTAGTTGAATGGGATTGGCCAAGTGTACAGGAAGAATTGGTTGAATATAAATTAGAGCCTGTTCAATAATTTCGGTTAAGTCAGAAAACGATAGACTGCTATTCTCTATGAATTGAGGTTATCGGTATTAAAAAAGTCGATTTCTATACAGGAACGCGTTATTTTATAAACCTGTTAGGTTACCCTATTCATATTTTGTTTAATTTTTAAATAACTAAATATTTCGAAATATCTTTGACAGCCTTGAGTTAATTAATTATACTGTAATTGTGAGAAGGATTGGTGAGAAGACAATAGGATGTTTTTCTTCGATTTGAGTTTTTCCTCGCCAAACAAAATGATTCTCACAAAGTGCAAACTGCGAAGGAACCTGTTCATCCTAAAGGACAAAAAATGGCAAAGCACAATGCAGGTTTGCACAAGGAGGTAGCAAGAATATTTGAAGGTGTATGGATTCCACAAATAGATAATATCCAGCAATCTATTCAAACATCTTCTCCAGGAGTTGCTACCTATATTGATCCGAAACCGCTTGAGCTGGAAAAATGGCCTCAAAAGGTCAAAACCAGAACTCCTAAAAAAGCTCCCAAAAAAGTATCCCGGAGTATTTTTTCACCTAAAGCAAGACGCGAGAAAAAAAGACTTTCATCGATATCCAGGAATCTGCTGATCAATTTACCAAGCCAAAAAATTCATAAAGAAAACACAAAAAAACATTTATAATTATTCGCTAACGTCATACTGTTATACTCCACGACCCACAATGTTAACGGAATCAAAATCTCTGCAATAAATCAACAGAGGAATTATCTTATACACAGAGTTTTTTTATATCAAATCAGTCCTATAAAAAACCCGTAATTCCGTAAAACATACAACTTCCCGACCGACTCTACAAACAACCTTAAATCAACCTATTATCTTTATTCACAAACACTTACAAATTACATCCTTTGTCACCAAAAACTATGTTCATGCTTTACATCTTAACAATATATCAATGTCACAAAAATTAACAAATCACATAATATGCCGGATTTATTCTTGACCCACCTAAAAAAATCCAATATCATTAAACCTCGGAAAGCAATGGATGAACAGCTTGATTGTGGGTAGTCCCGTGCTATCACTGATTTTACTCCTGAGTTTGTTTAGGGACGAATGAGAAAAAGATAAGGTTTACAAGTCTTTTTTAAGAAGGTAGTTAAGTTACAAAGACACTTTCAGTGCCGGTTATAAGCATCATAAGAGAAATAATTGCGATATGGCACTGAAAAGTGAATAAATGTGAAACGAAATTTGCTTGAATAAGTGTTCGCCTAACAGCGAGGGAGCACTGATAATTGAGTAGAAAATCAGCCAATTTGTTAGAAAAGATATTTTTATTAATGCCATTGGTGCCACAACTACTGGATTTTTCGACTACAAGCAGTTGATTTAATACTCCGGCGAAAAGGATTTCGGAACTCACAGCCATTTCTTTGAAACTCTCCTGCCTGCAATCCTGCAATCTATCCTTTTGCTTAAGATTTTCTAATACTATGAGAACTGCAAGGGAAAGGTAGTAGTTATGAATATTCTGATGCAGCTTGAGCCAATATCAATCATTAGCGCTGTCGTTATTGGCCTTCTTCTGGGGGGCGCCTTGGTTGCAATCGTCAATCAGATAATTACCAGAACAAAGTCAAAAACATTCGAACAGGACATACAACGGCAGATTGATGGAGCTAAAAAGGAAGCGGAAAACATCATTAAATCCGCTCAAATTGATGCCGCAGCGGAGGCTATCAAAAAACGCGAACAGGTCACATCCGAGGCCAATAAAATACGTGCCGAATTACACGAAATGGAAATGAGATTAACCAAACGTGAGGATGCAATTGATCGCCAGGCTGAATTGTTTCAGCAACGTGAAAAAGTGTTAAAACAACAACAAAAGGAATTAGATCGAAGGTTACATAATATAAACACACAGGAAAAACAACTTTCTTCTTTGATAGCTCAGCAAAAAAACCAACTGCTCAAAATCACCTCAATGGATATATCCGAGGCCAAAGACCTGCTTTTAAAGCGTCTTGAAGATGAGTGCGAGCACGAAATGTCGGCCCTGATTCAACGCAAGATAGAAGAAACAACGGAAACCGTTGAAGAAAAAAGCAGGGAGGTAATCAGCACTGCAATTCAACGTTATGCCGCCGAGCAGACCTGTGAAGTTACCGTATCAACCGTCGAGATACCCAATGACGACATGAAAGGCAGAATCATCGGCCGTGAGGGACGCAACATTCGCTCGTTCGAAAAAGCCACGGGTGTGGATGTCATCGTGGACGATACTCCCGGAATGGTGGTTGTAAGCGGATTTAATCCCGTCAGACGCGAAGTCGCCCGCCTGTCAATGGAACGGCTCATTCAGGACGGCAGAATCCATCCGTCGCGTATTGAAGAACTCGTCTCACAAACCAAAAAGGACATAAACCACAAGCTCCTACAAATCGGCAAGGATGCCGCTGTCGAAACAAACGTAAGAGGTTTGAGCAACAAGGTCCTCAGTTTAATTGGCGCCTTGAGCTACAGGACAAGTTACGGCCAAAACGTCCTGCGTCACAGCGTGGAAGTCTCATTCCTCTCCCAGGTCATGGCAGATGAGCTTGGCCTGGACGGCTCAACAGCAAGGAGGGCAGGATTATTGCACGATATCGGCAAAGCCATCGACCACGAAGTCGAAGGCAATCACCCCACGATAGGTGCGAATTATCTCAAGAGATTTAACGAATCCTCTATCGTGCTTAATGCCGTCGCAGGACACCACGGTGACATCCCTGCGGATAATCCTTACACTCCCCTGGTCGCCGCCGCCGATGCAATCAGCGCCTCCCGACCCGGTGCTAGAAGGGAAACGCTTGAAAGATATATCAAGCGGCTCGAGAAACTCGAGGAAATTGCAGGCGGCTTCAAGGGCGTTGAAAACGCATACGCAATTCAAGCCGGTCGGGAAATCCGCGTTATTGTCAGTGCAGAAGAAATAGACGACGAGGCTGCAATGAAAGTCGCAAGAGATATTGCCAAAAAAGTCGAAGAAGAAATGACCTACCCAGGCGAAGTCCAGATAACGCTGCTGCGTGAGGTCCGCTGCATCGAATACGCCAAATAGGCTTTGGTCTAATATGCCGGATATCGTATGTCGGATTTCAAGATCGGGACATGGGCAAGGAAATAGAAACATATACAGACCTAAATGTCTGGAATAAATCTCGTTATAAGAAATACGAATCATGAAAGTAAACATCCTTTGCATAGGCGACATAGTTGGAAGACCCGGTCGACGCATAATTGCCGAAAAACTTAAATCAGTAGTTCAGGAGCACGACATTGACTGCGTAATAGCCAATGCCGAAAACGCCGCGGGCGGTTCTGGTCTGACACCGCAAATCTACGATAAATTGCTGCGATACGGCGTAAACCTGATTACCTTAGGCGACCATACCTATCGCAAAAGAGACATCGTTAAGATTCTTGAATCTGCCGATAATATTGTTCGTCCGGCGAATATGTCCGAACATGCCTCCGGCCGGGGCACCGCAGTCTATAAAACCGGCAAAGGGCCGACCGTAGCTGTTGTCGCTTTGATAGGACGTCTTTTTATGAAACCGGCCGACTGTCCATACAACGCCGCCGACAAAATTCTGCCCCAGCTTTCGCAAAAGGCCGACATCATAATTGTCGATTTTCACGCCGAAGCAACCAGTGAAAAAATCGCAATGGGCTATCATCTCGATGGCCGGGCCAGCCTGTGCTTCGGCACTCATACTCACGTTGTAACCGCCGACGAAAGAATTCTGCCGAACGGCACTGCATATATCACCGATATTGGCATGACCGGAGCTCACGATTCGGTGCTCGGCAGGAACACCGAAAGCGTCCTCAAGTCGTTTAGAACACAAATGCCGTTTCCATTCCAAATAGCAACCGGCGATGTGAAGCTCAATGCAATCCTGGTTACCATCGACAGCAATACGAAAAAGGCCGAACGCATCGAGCGAATCAGGGTTGACGCAGAGACCGAAGAGGCAAAAACCTACGACAGCGACGATGGCAAACCCGAATATTTCAATAACAACTTCTGATTTCAACCCACCCCCAGACCTGCTCTGGGGGCTAAACAAAATTGGTTTTGTTTCTTCATTCTGTATTCTGCCTTCTGTGTTCTGCCTTTGAAATTGGCTTCGTTTTGGGTTCGTTTTCTTGTCCCGGCGAAGTTGAAAACGACGCCGGATTGGCTCATCCGAATTCCAGCAATTTCTCATAATATCTTTATTTCAAAGAGCTTATATCCTTTTACGCTGTACGCATAACGCCGAACGCAGTACGAAATAATTGGGTTCGTTTTGCATTTTTTGCTGAAAATTTCGTACGTAATCCTTCGTAGAGCTAACTTGTAGCCGTATAAGAACATAAGTGCATAAGAGCATAGGAACATAAGCACAAAGTGTTTAACTCTGCATATATTGTCATGTTGAGTGCAACGAAACATCTGGGATTTGTACTTAAAAAAGAGATTCTTCACTACGCTGCGCTCCGTTCAGAATGACAGGAATCGAAAAATATGTTTTTAAGAAATTTGGGATTTTGATCATTTGATATTGTTTAGGATTTCGGATTTAGTGATTAGGATTTTTATCGATTTGTGTGCTCTGCTGCCCCCATTTTGATTTACCCCGTGAGATAGGCTGAAAGCCGCCATCTCATGGGGTGAACTTTTTACTTTATCCGCTACTCGCAACGAACCATCCTTAGTTCGTTATGTATTTTACAAACCTTCTGTCGCGTTGCAATAAAAATTTATGATTTTACGGAAATTATTACTCGATGCTTGATGCTAGATTCACGATGCTCGATTTTGTCATGCTGAGCGGAGCGCAGAGAAGTCGAAGCATCTGGCCAGTGAATTGTAATATTCCCCACAAATAAGTAACATTAATCCCTAAAAATATGAAAAATTGTCATTTTTTGTAACTTTTTGGCGCTTTTTGTAACTTTTTGTAGTTTTTTGTCGTTTTTGCACCTTTTTGTGCTGTTTTTTTACCCCGTGAGATATGAAATTATCTCATGGGGTGAATCCCGTTATGGACTTGTTCATGCCATAAGGTAGATATGAAATTATCTCAGTAGGATGAATCAATTTTCGACTCGATGCAAACGCCTTTAAATTGGTAGGTATTCGTTTGTCGTTTGTATTTAGCCTAAACCCTAAACGCTATACCCTAAACGCTAAACTATAAACCCTATTAATGATTTACTGCTTCGCCGTTGAGGTCGCAAATTGCGACCTCAAACATTGTTTGTATTATAGAATCCTCAAATATATAATACTTACGCGGTCTAGCTTTACATCTGGGAAATATATATGCGGGTGCTTCAATAAATTATTTACTATAAAGCAGGCTTTCGACACTGAATAATTTGAAAAGCCCAAATTGTGGCCAAAGTTATTTGGAGGTCTGAAAAATGGCTGAAATTTCAGAACAAAATCGCTGGGAGAAGGAACTAGCGCAGTTCCAGGAATTGCTTGCAAACCCAACTGGGCAGGCTATTGTAATTGTAGGGCCAGAGGGAAGCGGAAAAAGCGCTCTTTTGACGATTTTAGTGAAACATGCCAAGAATGTTAAAGAATTCCAATGTGATGGCAACATTCATAGGATTGGACCCGGTGATCATCCTAATAACATACTTGGGGCCATCGGAAAAGGAACTGGTGGACCATTAACATATTTAAGTGTGGGATCTATCATTGAAAGACTTTCGAATTCAGTTGAAGAATTTGGGGATTTACACCGGAGAGTGGTTGGCATTGATGCCAATCATACACAACCAAGGGAACTTCTAAGATGGTGGTTAGAAATTATTCCACAATTGCCTGACAAAGTGAAATTTATCTTTACACAGAGGCCTGATGATATTCTGGCAACCAATGAAAAATTTATGGAATTACCGAATGTCGTGCGAATCGACCTTGAGATGCTTCCGGTATCTAGCGAAAGACAAAAGGTCTTTGATACAGACGAAGATTTGAGAATAGACTTTGAGAAGAATTTAGTTGATAAGAAAGGTTATACACCCGAAAACTACTCAACAGATGAAGAACCAGGTGAGCTAGCTGTCACGCGGATTTGGGATAATGAGCAGAAGATATTAGCGTTAATGACCTTTTGTCTTGAGAGGAGTAGAGCAGGCAAGGCCTTTGATGGGATTCAGGCATACAAGAGGAAGAAGGGGATTAGGGACGTCCCGAACTATGTCATTTTTGCGAGCGATATTCTATATGGATCGTTTACAATGTCTGAGTTTGGGATACTGAGGTTAACTGATAAAGGTGACTTAGAGCAGATTAACTTTGAGGATTTCCCTTCCTATGAAAATTTAAAACATAATTTGAAAAAAAGAATGAAAACATCTGAGGAAAATAGTGGTGATAACACCAAAAAGAGCCTAATTAAGAATCTGGAAGACTTTTTAATCAATGAGAAAGAGTTTCCTAGTAACTATTTCATCCTTCTTTTAGCACAAGATACTTATGTAGATTTTTCGGTCACTTATCCAGAATCGGAAGATATTTTGGTTGATTTCATAGTAAAATCAGAAAAACATATTGGAAGCATTAGTGAGACTTTTAAAACTCCAACCAAGGTTCAAAAAGTTGGAGTTGGCGAAAAATATAAACCGTTCAAATACAGAGTATCACCTTCTGAAGAATCAAATGATGATTTTGTGATATTCGAGGATGTAGATGATGAAAATTCAGAAATAATATCACATCAAGATTTCCCAACTTTTACTCAACTCTTATTTGCATATCCGTTAAATAAAAATGGAAGGCGTATTTATAGGGAACTTATTCGTATTGCAAAATACCGACATGGTTTTAAAATACAAACCACTTCTCAGGATTACATTAATCTACAAATAAAAAAAGATAAGAATACGGCTGCACAGATTCATAGATATGGTGAGCCTGATTCAAGAGTAGGACTTGTTCTTGCCGGTTACATCGAAAATTTTCCAAATATGGAATCAAGTAATATAGAATCAGGAGTGATTTCACTTCTTAGTGGGTTTAAATCTGGCGTACAAACAGAGATAAATTGGCTTAAAGGCAATATAGGACATCAACAATTGAAATATGAAGCTGGTGTTTATATTTTGAGTCCTGAAGTTCTTGTCGGTAATAAGATAAAAGACGGAGTAAACGAACTACTTGAGTTAGCAAAGGAAAATGCAGAGAAAAAAGGGCCAGCCGAACCAGAAGAGCACCCGATGCAGAAAGCATATTCAAGGGGGAACATTGCAACTATTCGTGTTGAGGGTATTGGTGAGGTAGATAGGCTTGGACGTGACATATTAGTCAAGACTTTGGCAGGAATGTTTATACACACAAACTATGACAATGGATTTACTATGGCCCTATTAGGGGATTGGGGTCAGGGCAAGAGCACGATGATGGGGCTGCTACAAACAGAGCTTAAGAAGGAACATAAGGACGAGTTTGAGTTTGTCACATATAATGCATGGGAATATGAGCAAACTGAGAATGTATCTGCTGGAATCGCCCAAGAGGTGGTAAAGGGGCTTACATGTAACATAGGTGAATGGAAAAAGCTCCCATTACGTTTTAAGTTCGCGTGGAGAGAGTATAATGAAAAATTACGAAGGCTTGTAACAATAACACTAATCGCTTTCAATATATCAATTATATCCTTGGATATAGCGCTACTTATGAAAAATATACCGAGCTGGTACAAGTTCATCCCAGCTATCTTTGGTCTAAGTGCCATAGGTTGGCCTCTGGCGAGTTTTAGATACTTGAAAAAAATATTTGAGCACCCACTATCGACTCAATTGCAGACATATCTTAAACTCCCAGACTACGGTGAACACCTTGGTCTAATCCCTGTTCTAAAAAGACATATAATAGCTCTTTGCGATTTTCTATTAGATCAGAAAAAGAAGTTAGTAGTATTTGTAGATGATCTTGACCGCTGTAATGTGAACCATATTGCCAAGGTTCTTGATGCGACACGTTTAGTTATGACTATACCGAATGTAATAGTAATGATTGGTATTGACCATCGGATAGCATTCAGTGCAATTCGGAACCATTATAAGCAGGTTGGGGAAAAAGACGACAAAAGAGGACCTGCAGAAATAGCAAGGGATTATTTAGGTAAGATAATCCAGCTTCCTTTGCAATTAAGTGCGGCAAGTTATGACGAACTTAAGCAATTTGTGTTTGAAGGATTGTTTGACGAAAAGAGCTTGATAGATGAGCACAAGCCTATTGAGGAATCGGAGAAAAAAGATTTTGACGAAAAACCATTAGAAGTTTCACCTTCTGATGGAATTGGTCTTGAAGATGTTGTGCAGGTGGAACGGACAGACAAAGTTACAAAGGAACCGGCTGCAAAACAAGAAGTAACTGAGGAGCAAATAAGCGAAGCTATAAAGGATACAAAAAGTGAACGTGATGAATTTTACATACTAGCAGGAAAGTTTGAGTTTAGTAATCCACGCCAGCTCTTGCGATTGCATAATTCATTTCGATTCTTGAAGGGTTTTAGTCGTGGGAAAGGAAGTGGATATGATTCGCTTGATATTCTAAGAATGTTGTTCTGGCAGGAGTTCTTGCATAACTGGCCAATCAATATGAGAAACCGGTGTATGTCAGCGTTGATTGATGAAACACAAATCGAACAAGCAGAACCAGAAATAAGAAAGGTTCTTAAGAATGTCAAACGCGACATTAGCAAATTGTTTAGTGAACAGGAAAACTATAAAGAGTTGGCAGATTTTGTACGAATTGTAGTGTTGCCTCACAATGAGGAAGGTATATTGGATACTGAAGAACAGATTAATGACTGGTTAATGAGGGAAAAAGAGACAGAAGAATAAAAAATATGGATTATGGGATAGGAGCGGCAATGAACCAAATATGATTAGTTTAGAATTACTATGCCTGACAGAGATGTTGAGATATGCTAGAAGGTATTTAGAGTGGGTTTTTGCTGGTTGTAGGGATTAGAAGGGGGGATGAAAATCTGCCGTTTCGTGGATCGGATCGTGACCCTCCTATCCTGCCGTTAGTTCCCTTAAGGGTTCCTTCGCAATAACCGTTTAGTATCTCAGGATACTTTATTAAGTCTGACAACAGTAATATCGTTTTAAGATGTTCGTAGTCCTTTTGACTAATCAAAAGGACTACGAACTTAAATAGTAAAAGAGACAGAGAAAAACATGAAATGAGCGGGGAATTCACAAGCTTCCTTATGTCAAATCAAGGGCTTTTCCCGCAGAGGATAGATTTCTGTACGCAATCCACAGCGAGTGAAAAAGATAAATCATCGTAGGAATTGGTTGTATGATTTTTCTCGGGCGATTGTAGTTGCCGGATTGTAACCTGCCCATCCTGCCGTTAGTTCCCTTGAGGATTCCTTCTAAGCAACTATATAGTATTTCATGATACTTTACGAAGTCTAACAACAGTAATATTGTTTTAGGATGCTCGTAGTCCTTTTGACTAATCAAAAGGACTATGAACCTAAATTTATAAAAGAGGGCACAAAAACAAAGAGAGCGAGGAATTAAAAGTTTCTGTTTGTCAAATCAAGGGCTTGTCTATAAGTGGATACTTTTTATGCGTAATTTACAACGATTAAAAAATCTAAATTACCGCAGGAATTGGTTGTATGATTTTTCTCGGGCGATTGTAGTGGCCGGGCCGTGGCCGGGATAAACTTTCGCTTCATTGGGCAAAGTAAGAAGCTTATCTTTTATACCACTTACCAACTGCGTCATACTGCCGCCGGGGAAGTCCGTTCTGCCGACCGAATCAGCAAAAAGTGCATCGCCGGAAAAGACAACGCCCTGCTCTTTTGCATAGAGGCTGATACCGCCGGGAGTATGGCCGGGAGTATGAAGGACTTCAAGTTTCAAGCCGGCCAATTCAATCACATCCCGGTCAGTCAAAGTCACATCGGCCGGTGCGGCAGTGTACGCCGAACCTGTCATAGCAGACAAGTTGGAGGCCGGCTCTTCGAGCATTTCGGCATCAAATTTATGGATATAAACTTTCACATTCGCAAATTTGTCACGCAACAGATTCACACCTGCGATATGGTCTATATGGCCGTGAGTAAGGACAAGCGCGACCGGATTTAGCTTCTGCTCCTGTAGAAAACTTACCAACTGCTCGGAATCAAACCCCGCATCAATAATCAGACAATCTATAGCCTGCTCGCTACTCCGTAATACGTAGCAGTTGGTCTCATACGCGCCTAATGCAAAGCAATCTATCTTCATTATCAGTATCCTTTCCGCCGTCATGCACTACGAAACAAGCCTTGCCGTAAGGCATCCTATGGAGGACGGCAGGTAAAAGTACGGCAGGATAACAAAAATCGCATCGAAGGTCAATAGCCCCCGCTGCGGATTAGTCTTGACCTGAGGGCGTAAGTTTGTTAGTGTTTTTGTTTTTGTTCCGCGTGCCACGAAGCAATGCAGAGGATAGAACGAAGGACTCAGAACGAAAATATGAAGCATTTTAAACGAATATTCAAATATGTGTGGCCGCAATGGTCACAAATTATCGTGATTGTCTTCAGTGCGGTAATTATTGCAGCTTTTTTATCTCTGAGCCTTGTAACAATTATACCGCTGCTGAAAGTCATGATGGGCGATGAAGGCATTCACGGCTGGGTGGAAAGGAAAATCTGTGCTGCACGCTACGGCATTATCTTCTCCGAGCACGACAGTATCAGTCAATCGGAAACCGCCCATCGCCTCGTAATCATAGGCATTAAGAAGGACAGCCTCGCCAAGAAAGCAGGACTGCAAAAATTCGATATCGTTACCGACATTAACGAGCTTGAGACTGAAAATCAGGACGTTAATATACCTCGAAACAAACTGCTGCAATCCCTGGCAACCACAGCTCCGGAGACCGAAGTTACTATCCAGGTCAGCCGTGTTACGGAAAACGTCGCCGCGACATCAGACTTAACACTATATTCAGGCAGAGAGCCTTTTTACTTAGACACCGTTGAAAAAATACTGAATCTTCTGCCAAGGGAGCGAACTCCGGAAAACAAAACAAAAACAGTAGTCTATATTATTATCGGCATCGGACTGATTACGATTATTCGATGTACGGCAAAATTCTGCCAGGAATACATGACACAAAGAGTCGTCCAGGTATCAATCAATCACCTGCGGGAGGACACTTTCGCCCATGTGCTGGAGATGCCAATCGGCTTTTTCGCAAGCGAACGTCCAAGTGACACCGTCAGCCGGATTATTCGCGACAGCGATGTGATGGCAAAGGCCATCAAGGTCATGCTGGGCAAAGCACTGAGAGAGCCGCTCAACGTCTTGTTTATGATAGCCTGGGCGATGTGGCTTGACTGGAAACTAACGCTGATTTTCCTGTTCGGCGCTCCTTTTGTCATGGTGCTGGTTGTGATTTTCGGCAGAAAGATGAAAAAGGCAACCCGCAGATCGCTTGTCGCCGGTTCCCAGATGCTATCGAAACTTCAGGAGACAATGAGCGGACTGCGGATTGTCAAGGTTTACAACCGCCATGACTATGAGAATGAAAAATTCAGGATTATCAATAAAAGGCTTCTTAAACAACTGCTGAAAATATCCAAGGTCGATGCCGCTACGACACCGGTAATGGAAATCTTCGGAATGCTGGCAGGCTCAGCGGCATTAATCGCCGGGGCATACTGGATTAATACCGGCAAGATGGACGGCTCCGAAGAATTTTTCGGACTATTGATTTTACTTGGAGCGGCCGCAGAGTCGGCACGCAAAACCAGCGACGTCTGGAACAAAATCCAGGAAGCAAACGCAGCCGCCGAACGGGTATTCGCCGTGATTGATTCGCCGACTGAAATCGTAAAGCCCGGAGCGTTCGAGCTGCCGCCTTTGCAGAATAAAATCGAATTCAAAGATATAGTATTTACATATCCGGGCTCATACAGGCCCGCACTAAAACAGATAAATCTGACGGTGGAAGCAGGACACAATATCGCCCTGGTCGGGCCAAACGGCTCCGGTAAAACGACTCTGGCTAATTTAATACCGCGATTTTATGACCCTGATTCCGGGCGGATTCTGATAGACGGCAAAGATATAAGCGAGGCCACACTTAACAGCCTGCGAAATCAAATCGGCATGGTCACCCAGAACGTTGTTACATTCAACGATACAATAGCAGCCAATATCGCCTACGGCAAGCCCAACACCACCGAAGAAGAAATCATTACCGCCGCCAAACGTTCGTTCGCCCATGAGTTTATTGAGCCGCTACCCAAAGGGTACGATACCATTATAGGTGAAGAAAGTACCGGCCTGAGCGGCGGGCAGTTACAACGAATTATCATTGCAAGGGCGATTTTGAAAAATCCGGCAATCCTGATCTTCGATGAAGCAACCAGTCAGGTCGATGCTGAGAGTGAAGCAAAAATTCACAAGGCCATCGAGGAAATTATGCAGGAAAGAACCAGTATTATAATAGCGCACAGATTCAGCACCGTAATCACTGCGGATGTGATTGTTGTAATGGATGACGGGCAAATCATCGCTCAGGGCCAACACGACCAACTGATACGTACCTGCCAGCTGTATCAAAGCCTGTACGAAACACAGTTAGTGCAGGCATGAAAAAAATGAATAACCGAACAGGAGATTCCTGCAGGGTGATAGCTAAAATATGTAATTCGATTCAAATTATAAAGTACACCGGGCCGATTAAGTTCGGCAGGTTTGTAAAAAAGTAAAATTAATTTCTCTAAATTGTAATTTGATTTTTATTTAATCTTAATTTTAAGTTATATTTATTCACCTTTATTTAGAAATATTTTTTGGAGTTATGGGGAATTAAAGCCATGTACAAGCTTTCACGGGAACAAAAAGCACATATACTTTTTACTCGATTTCAGGGAAATCCAATAATGACGCCGGCGAACTGGCCCTATCCGACAAATGCGGTTTTCAATCCCGCAGCAACTAAACTGAATACCGAAACACTGCTGCTAATCAGAGTCGAGGATATGCGCGGTTTTTCACATTTGACGGTGGCTCGCAGTGCCGACGGACTTACGAACTGGGAAATCGATTCGGAGCCGACCCTCATGGCCGACCAAAGCTCCCGGGAGGAAAGGTGGGGTCTGGAAGATCCTCGTATTATCTGGCTGGAGGAACAAAAGCAGTTCGCCGTTACTTACGTCTCCTTTAGCGAGGGCGGCCCTGTTGTTTCGCTGGCTATTACCAAGAATTTCAAAACATTCGCCCGTCTGGGCACTCTTTTACCTCCGGAAGATAAAGATGCCTGCCTATTTCCACGCAGGTTCAACGGACGTTTCGCACTGATTCACCGCCCCATTGTCCGGGGTGAAGCCCACATGTGGATAAGTTTTTCGCCGGATTTAAAGCACTGGGGCGACCACAGACCGCTGATAATGACGAGGGCGGCATACTGGGATTGTCACAGAGTCGGTCTGGCCTGCCAGCCTATAGAAACCGAACAGGGCTGGATGTTGTTTTATCACGGAGTTCGTAATACGACGGCCGGAGCAATATACCGTGTCGGACTGGCCCTATTAGACTTGAACGCACCATGGAAAGTCCTGCGTAGAAGTGCCGAATGGATTCTGGGACCAAGGGCCTCTTACGAGCGGATTGGTGACGTCGGCGATGTGGTTTTTCCAAACGGTGCTATCGTGCATAAAGAAACAGACCAGCTTTACCTTTATTACGGTGCAGCCGACAGTACGGTAGCGGTTGCTATAGCCAGATTAAGCGATTGTCTCGACTATCTTATGTCGTGCCCGGAAGGATAAAAAAATACCCCAACAACTTTACGACCACCACCCAAGCTCCCAAAAACAACAATCTTTCTTTACAGTTCCGGAGATTGGGCTTTTTGGAGATGGTCAATCGCAAATTTCGCACGCACGCTTTCCAACTGTTGTGCTTTTTTCTGGATTCTCCAGACGAGCACAATAAGGGGCTCTCTTTTTCTTTCCTTGAAGGTTATTATAATCCTGCCAAACCCCATAAGACGTTCGAGGAAATCACTCGTATCAATCCGAGAATTGTAGTCCTCTCTGCCAATCTGCTCCCCCGACTCGGTCGGACCTTCCTGAAGATTCATGTAGTTGGGTGTAATAGTCATATAGTAGAACAATCCCTTGAGCCATGAAACAAAAATTACAAGCAGCCCTATTATACCCACAAGAAGATATACTGTGACATTCATAGATATGGCAATATGCCTGAATAGCCTCAAAAAACTCATTACACGGCCGAGCAGATGAAGCCACAACATAAAAAAACCGAGGCTTATCAGAGTAATCAGGAGTATCTTGATACTGATATTATATTCCTCCACAAGAAAGTTCAGAAAGAAGACTACAAACCAGAGACCCCCTACTGCGGCCGGAGGAATACAGGGGACACACAGCAATCCTGCAGCCAATAATGACACTAAAATAGTAGGGACATAAAGTATTTTCGGAGTCCAGTTATAGATAACCAACCAGTCATTAATATCTGGATCTTCCCTGAGTGCTTTCTCCATTCTCAACCTGGTCCTGACTGTTTTTCTTAGAACAAACCATACAACCACAACAGCAACAATAAACCCCAGAGCAATATATAAGGCTATCATCTTATTTGAAAACCATGAAAATTCCTCCACTTTCCGAACCGAATAAACGACAGCCCAAATCAAGCCCCCGACCACAAAAAAAATAGAAAAAATTACAATTAATTTCTTCCAGTTTCTGGTTAGAAAACTTCCTCCGCTACCGGCACCTTTATCCTCACGAATATTTTGCTCCGACATGACATATCCTTTCCCATATCAGCCAATATTATTCCTGTGGTACAATCGGTTCCCATTGTACCTTCGTGGCGCCTAATAGTGTACCAGTTGCATAGGCCATGTCAACCAGCGCTATCTGATATTCGACCAGCGCCAGAATCTCAGAGCTTTGCGCATCGGCAAAATCTGTTTGCGCCTCAAGCACATCGGTTGATGTCACAAGGCCGAGCTCGAACTGTCGCTTCTCAGCCTCAAACAGCCGACCATCCAGAATCGCACTTTGCCTGCTGGCTAAAATTCGCTGCCAGTTGGCCTCAAGCTGGTCAATAGCATTAAGCACCTCGTATTCTACGAGTACTCTGCGGCTATCGCGACTTGCCAGTCGCTGCCTGCGCTGGTAAAAAGCCTGACGTAGCTGACTTTTAGCTGATTCATTACCCAAGGGCACCAATAACTGCAGTCCAAGACGATGGTCCTCAAACCTCTTATCGAACAGCAAATCGAACGAGTTGTCCCTCGTTGAGCCCAGGCCGTTTATATTATATGTGTAATCCATCGTTACCAAAGGCAGCGTTTGGTTTTCCATATAGTTAAGAGTACTAACATCCTGAGCAATTTGCAACTCTAACTCGAGCATTTCCATGCGTTGTTCAATAGCTATTTCCACTAATCGCCGCTTTTCGAGCTGGTAACGAACAGGGTCCGGCTCGGTCGCCGGTATAAGAACCGTATCTGTTTCCATCTCCAGTCCCCTCTTATTAAGCGTTCGCTTAAGCTCCCGCTCTCTATCGCGGACATTATTTTCCACCACAATTATAGCTTCAAGCTGCTGTGCTATGCCAGCCTCAGCACGAATGACCTCGATTTGCGCCATCTCACCGGCAGAGACAAAACGCTGAGCCTGTTCGAACAGGACCTTTGCTAATTCATACTGCTGTTTGCGTACATCCAACTCCCGTAGGGCGGCATATAATCGCCAGTAAACACGGTCCACAGCAGCAATGACGCGTATAACCTCAAGTTTTGTCCTGGCGTCGGTTATCTGCCTGTCATATTCGGCGATTTGGATAGCATAAGTATTCACACGCCTGCCTGCATTACGAAGCAGCGGCTGACTTATGGAAACAGATAAATCCGAGCTATAGGAAGGATTGAATATCGAGTAAACCGAATCCGTCTTCGTACGGTTTTCAACTGCATCGAATGATAAGGTGCCACCTGTGCGTAAAGGAACATCGACACCAAGATTAGTGTAGAAATATTCTACGTTTGAGCCGCTGATATCAAGAGTTGAAGCCACAGGCGTGTCAGTCTTTGTATAGGACGTATTGACGGAAAATGCCGCCTCAAACTGTGCCTCCTGTTGACTGACACGTTCAGCGGCGATTGCAGGATTGATAAGTTCGACCTTCAAATCAAGATTATTCTCCAACGTTAACGCCCTGCATTGTTCCAACGTAAGCTCAAGTTCAGCAGGTGCCGGTTCATTTACATCCATTCGAATTGTTTCTTGGCCCTCAGCCTCATGTAAATCGAGGGCTTCTATTTGTCGCAATTTCTCAGGTGCAATCTGTATACTGTAAAAATCGTCACTGCCTTTAAACTGCTCGCAGCCGGCAGAGACAATTAGTCCCAATCCAATACAAACGACAAACCGATACCAATATCTTATAAGCGAAAATTTACTACTCATGTCTAAGTGCCTCAATAGGGTCGAGCCTGGCGGCCTTGATTGCCGGAAACATTCCGAAAAAGATACCTACGGAACCGGCAAAAGCAAATGAAAGCGCTATCGCCCATGCCGGGATATATGCCATATCAAGCACTGCCACGTGAAATGCCGCCCTTACTATATTGTCAATCGCTGTTATCAGCAACTGGCCGCAGACAATCCCCACTAGACCACCCATACAGCATAACACTATAGATTCAATCATAAATTGAGTCAGGATTGCGGAGTTTTTGGCCCCTACCGCTTTTCTAAGCCCGATTTCTCTGGTTCGCTCCGATACAGAGACCAGCATGATATTCATAATGCCCACACCCCCGACCAGCAGTGAAATACCAACAATACCCCCTGCGACCAGTGTCACTATAACGGTAATTTCATTGAAGGTTTGCAGTTCGTTCTGCAGCGACTGGACCTCGAAAGTATCGGGCTCGCCGGGTTTTATATGACGTGTCCGACGAAGGAAGAATCGCATCTCGGCCAGAGCATCATCGGAAACCTTTGCGGATTTGCTTTCAGCAAGGGCCCAGATGGACGGATACCTCTGCATTTTGAGACCGACTTTGAACGGGATAAATATCTCAGAACGTTCCTGGTCCCCGCCGCCGAATATGTTTTCCGGGCGAGGTTCAACCACACCAACAATATAGAACGTATCGTGACCAACCAGGACAGATTGGCCGATGCAGTCACGGTCAAGATGAAGGTCGTTACGCAGCTTGGGGTCGATTAAACAAACCTGCCGCACCTGCATTTCATCGATAACAGAAAGCGGTCTTCCAATCGTTACCGGCCGGCTGTCGATCTGATGGCAGGCTGGCTCTACTCCGCGGACCGTTACATTTTCGGACGACTTGTCGCGATGGCTGACCGTATATCTTCCAACCCAGGTCTGACGACCATACCTCGCCACCGATGGACAATGTTCGAGAAGACCCTCAAACTGTTCAGGTTGAAATCGAATAGACCACCACGAAGCATGTTGCAAAGGCCCTCTGTCGGGACGCCTGGCTGAAATAAATATTGTGTTGGTCCCCAAAGATTCGACCTGTGTTAGTATTTTTGCCTTAAGGCCGCTAAGGGCGGCAATGACCGCAGTAACCGATGCGACACCTATGATAATCCCAAGGGTGGTAAGCATAGACCTGGTCTTATTGGCCCATATCTGACCGATTGCCAGATATACACTCTGGTATAAAAGCCGAACGAACATGATGGGCACACGAATCAGAAATCTCATGACAGAGCCTCCTTCGATTTTCCGCCTGTAACCCGTCTGTTCCTGTTGAATTCCTTTGTTGACAGGTCGCTCTGAATAAGTCCGTCTTTCATACTGATGATTCGTTTAGCATGGTGGGCCACATCATTTTCATGTGTTACCATTATAATCGTCTGGCCTTCGGAATGAAGTTGGTCGAACAATTTGAGTATATCCTCGCTTGTTTTACTGTCGAGATTGCCGGTCGGCTCATCGGCCAGCAGAATGCTTGGATTGCAGACAAGGGCACGGGCGATAGCGACCCTTTGTTTTTCACCGCCTGAGAGCTGATTCGGTTTGTGTTTAATGCGATCGCTTAATCCGACACGCTGCAGGGCTTTCTTTGCGCGGTTCCTTCGAGCAATCCAGCCATCTCGTGAATAAATAAGCGGCATCTCAACGTTCTTAAGTGCGGTCAATTGTCCAAGCAATTCGAAAGACTGAAAAACAAATCCTATCCGTTCATTTCGAGCGCGAGCCAGGGCCGCATCGGACATCTTCGTCGTATCATGGCTGTCAAGCTCATAATATCCCGAAGTGGCACGGTCGAGACAGCCTATGACGTTCATAAGAGTGCTCTTGCCGGAGCCCGAATGTCCCATCACGGCGACATATTCATTCTCGTGCAGTTGAAGGTCGATTCCATCAAGCGCATGGATGCGTTCGACGCCGACTTTGTATATCCGCTTGACGTCCTGCAGCTCGATTATTACTTTACCAGCTTGTTTTACCATTACCAGAGTTATTTGTCGGTCTCGGCTTCGAGATTGTTAGCGTCACTCTTGGCTTCGACATCGTTGCTATCTTCTGTTTTTTCCGATTCACGCTCATCTTTTATCGTCTTATCGTGCTTCAGATTTTCGAGCACTTTATACGGTCCTACTACTATTTTTTCGTTCTCATCAATCCCGGACAGTATCACGGTATGAGTCAGATTGCTGGGGCCAATCTTGACCGGTGTCACCACGGCCTTTCCATCGATATAACGATAGACCACAGGTGTATATGTTTTCTCTTTATCCACTTCGGGACATTCGTCCCGAATCTCCAAAGGCAAATCGTCGATGGGCCTGCCCAGCACGGCCTGGCTCGGTACGGTTATTACATTTTCGTGTTTAAGTGTCTCTATATCGACATGTGCCGTAAGGCCGGAATATAACTTTTCCACATCGCCCTTAAGCAGTATCTCGGTCCTGAAGTATTTCGTCGAGGTTGACGATATACTGTGTGTCAAAGCAATAGAATCAACCACACCTTCGAACTCATCGTCTGGGAAGGCCTGGACATAAACGGTAGCTTTTTGGCCAACCGCTATTTTACCCACATCGGCTTCATCCACCTGAGCGACAAGCAGCATGGTAGATAAATCCGCCACTTCAATTATTACGGTTCCCGGATTATTCATTGTCCCTGTCATAACCATTTCCCCAACTTCGGCGTTCAGACGTGTCACTACACCGTCTATAGGTGAGGATATGGTTGTATGACTAAGAGCCTCACGAGCCTGAGCAATACCGGCATCAGCAACTTCAAGGTTATGCCGTAAGACTACCAGATTAAGCTGGGCCGATTCAAGCTGATGCACGGACGAATCATATTGTGACTGGAATTCATCAACCTTCAGCTTCGTCTGGTCGAACGTAGCCTGGCTTATATCCTTGGATTTCAGCAATTCCTTCTGGCGCTGCAAATCTCGTTGTGCCTGTTTGAGAGAAGCTTCAAGCCCCTTTAGAGTGGCCCTTTGACCGTCAATTCTGGCCTTCTCAACTTGTATCTGGGCGGCCTGAGCGGCACGGCCGGCCTCGGCCGATACCAGCCTGCTTTCCAGATCCTTCGAATCAAGGCGCACCAGGACCGAAGCAGGTACAGGAGGATTCGCATTCGGGTCGCCACAAGTGACAACATCTCCTTCATCATAGGGCAGTTTTATAATCCGAGCTGATACTTTGGCACTTATTTCCACATTCGTTTTGGGCTCAATCTCGCCGGGGGCACTTACAATCTCTATCAATTCCCCGTACCTGGTCTCTTCGATTTGTACAACTGTGGCATTGTCCGATTTGCCGTGTCCGGCCTTAAAGACCATGCCGAGCCCAAAGACAGCTACAAGAGTGACTACCACTGTGATAATAATTACGCGGGATTTCTTCACACTATCCCCTTTCACGTTATATTTTCGGTTCAAAAAACACAAATACAGACAATTACATACATATAGACGTTGCAATCCCTGAAACGTTGCGCAGTTTTCGAAAAAAATAGTCGGATATCGATTAGTTTCAAAAACTTATGCCGGTATTTTCGAATAAATCCTTATTTCAAGAAGAAAAAAGGGTTGAATCCGGAATTGCTCAAGGATTTACGAAAAAAAATATGCTTCATATCGTGATATATTAGAATTTTATCTAATTCTTATTGTGCCGTCTCCTGATTTGACATACAGCCTGCCCCGGCCTGTTCCAATTGTTCCTTTTATTCTTTTTTTGTTCAGTTTTCCGGCTATCTCTATCGGAAGGTCCGACTCAATTGAGCCGTCATTCGTCGAAATCTCAACATCCGCGGAAAAGTTCTCCGGCGTCTTGAAATCAATAGTCCCGTCGTTTGTAGTTAAAGAAACATCACAAACACCGTCCGCGTCTTTGGAGTATGCAACCGTAATCCTCCCATCAAAGCTCCTCGCAATAATGTCACCGATATTTTCCTGAATCCTGATTGTACCATCGAAACTTCTGGCCTTTATCTTATCGCCGACTCGTGACATGGCTATTGAACCATCGCCGGTTTTTGCATTTATAATCCCTTTGACATCTTCGATCGTAATATCTCCGTCTCTGGTAACAAGTTCCAGATTGCAGTTTGCAGGCACCTTGACATCAAACTGGACATCTATATTCTGGCAAATCAGCAGCGGCTTTTCGACTTTTACCTTTAAGCCGCTCTCAACTCTCTCAAGACTCAGCTTTGTCCGTTCAGCTATTTTCTCTGCCTGTGTGTACGAACCGGCTCTGGCGATAATTGTGGCCGTGACATTGCAGTCGGCTATATTTCTGCCGGCAACTGGAATCCGACCGTCATGGCTCTTTGCCGAAAACAAAGAACCGGCCGCCATCGGTTCCGATAGATTTACAGTTCTTTTATATTCTGCTAAAGGAACACAGCACCCTATGTGGATATTGCAGCCTGCAACAGTTATACAAATACACAGCAAATAAAAAGGCAGCATTCTTGGGACGAAATCTTTTTTCATCTTTTTTCCCTTCAATTTTGTCTGATTAATCAGAGAGCACCCAGCAATTGCAATTATGCCGATCAAATGTTACCGTTTTGTGACGATTTTGGGATTTTTAGCGTTTTTCGCCGTTTTCCAGATTTTTCGACTTTTTTGGCTCTATACCCCCCCTACCCAGAGACGGAATTTAATTATTTTGCAGCAAAAAGTGTCGGCGTTACAGATTGAGGCGTATGGCGGCCCTCTATCTCAAAAGGCTGGCCCGGCCCGCAACCGGTCACAAAAAGAATAATCATTACAACTACAAACAGAATTATAACCTTTTTCATAACACGTCCTTTTTAAAATTCCTTATTATATCTGATTTTCTTTAATCAATCAGCGGTTGGTACATTCCCAATTTTATTTGGACAAAGATTTTACATTCAAAATTACTCGACGTCTATTGAAAATCCTGTGAAATTGCCCCGCTCCAACCAGCAGCAATACAGGTAAGATTAAAGCCAGAACCATCTTGTGAATTAGATACTATCAGATATCAAAAGAGAAACTCAGCAAGCTGTACGGCACACTGCCGGAACTTATCTGCGGGTAATGTCACAGTCTGCCACTTAGGACTGCGGCGTTTCATAAAACGGCGATAATCATCCAGCTTAACACAAAAGAAAAGATACCTGTTTGCTTCGAAATCGAAAACATCTCTGCCGTCAAAATCAACATCGACATTCTCTATCTTATAGACAAATACAAATACAGCCCTGTAGTCCGCCCCAAAAACCTGCTGCCACTTCGTCAGGCCATCGACGTCCTCGGTCGTCACCCAGCACTCGAGGCTGGCTAAATTAGCCAGAGATGTCCCCTTGAATGTTCTGCCTTTGACTTCAGCAATTACGATTTGCCCGTTTGGAGGATATAACAGGAAATCAAAACTCTTAACATCCGTATGTCCAAAGGTCGCCCTTTTGTGCTCATCTACCGCAACATATTCTATATGGTTGTCAATCAGCCAATTCTCGAACGCCCGCTCGTAATGATTGGGAAAAGCTTCCTTCATTCGATTCGAGCCTCCTCCTTTTCAAAAAGCTGCACTCTTCATTATATTATGAAGACTTTTAATTCCGTTTGAACAACAGCGGAATAAACTCATTCAGATACCGCCTCCATAACGACCACTCATGAGCACCGTCGGTAATTCTGCTTATATGTTTGATTTTCCTGGACTCAAGCTGTTCAATGAAACTCCGGTTTACCCGAAAAAGAGTATCATCTCTGCCGCATCCAATCCATAAAAGCTCAAGCTCCTCATTTATTTTATCAGGCTCAGCGAGTAATTGGTCGTATTGTCGGCCCACCAATGCCGAGCTAAAGGCGCCTATCCATCCAAATAACTCCAGGTTACTCAGTCCTACCGTCAATGCCTGGGCACCACCCATTGATAAGCCCGATATCGCCCTGTCTTTCTTATCCGTGCGGACTCGATATTTCTCCTGTACAAAAGGAATCACATCCTCAATTAAATCCTTCTCTAACTCATCCCAGTTCCCGAAATTCTTAAACCCGGCCGTATTCGGCGTATGTCCGTAAGGCATTACAATAATAAGCGGCAAGGCCTTTTTGCCCGCTATCAAGTTATCCGTAATAATATGTGCGCGACCAACATCGGTCCATTTATCTTCGATGTCCCCAAGTCCGTGCTGAAGATAAAGTGCGGGATACTTCGTTTCTCCACTCGTTTCATACCCGGGCGGAGTATATATATAAAGCCCCCTTGTGACACCAAGTGACTTAGAGTTATATCTGTGTACGTGGACTGTGCCGTGAGGGACTTTTTGCTCCTGGAAAAACATCGGCTCGTCGCCGTGAACCTCAACAAGATTCTTTGCTGTGCTCATCCATAATTTAAGCCAGGGATTGGACGGGTCGGTGACTTCCAAGCCGTCAACGATGAAAATATACTCATAAATTTCCGGCTCAGCCGGACCGAGTGTTATGCTCCACAAACCGTTGGGGTCTTTTTGCATCGGCTGATTTTTTTCTGCGAACCGGACATTAATTTCCACTTTTTCCGCCTTAGGAGCCAGCAGTCGAAATGTCACTCTACGGTCGTTGTGAACTTCCGGGGATTTGATGTCCGGCCTGCCAAAACCAGCGTACAAAGGCGACACTATAAAAGTCAACAGGAATAAAAATACACTCATACAATGGATTTTAATAGTTCTCATTTTCCGTATCTCCGATAGTAAGAACTTGTAACAAAACGAATCGATCTATTTTTTATTTTGTAAAAGTATAAAGAAAATATTGAAAACTGAATTATATACGGTTAATCCAAATCCAATTTGGAGAAGAATTCATCAACATTTATGGTGCTCTGCTGACTCGTAGCCATGTCCTTGATAACAAGCTTGTTGTCCTTGAATTCTTCGCCGATTATAACACATTTTCCGGCGTTACTTTCCGAGGCCTGCTTAAGCTGTTTTCCCAGCTTGGCAGATTTGTAACTGAAATTGGCAGAAAAACCACTTGAACGCAATTTCATAGTAACCTCAACAGCCTTATCTTTATAATCGTCATCCACATACGCAACAAAATAGTCCCACATAACCTTTGGCAACTGCTTCTTAAGAAGTCCTTTCTCTCTCAGCAGAATTTCCAGTACACAGTCACCCATTCCCATACCGGTAGCGGGTATGGCCGGTCCGCCAAAATCTTTAAGAAGATTGTCGTAACGCCCGCCACCACCAATCGCACGAAGCTCGCTCGCCTTATCATAAACCTCAAATACGATGCCGGTATAGTATGCCAAACCCCTGACCACACTGGGATCAAATCTACAATAAGCACCAATACCCATCTGATCCAGGTATGCCATCAATTCTAAATACTCACTGACATCCTCCCGATTCCCAAATTTGTCCGCAACTTGCTGAATATCCTCAAGCTCCATGAACTGCCTGACTTTATCAGCCATTGCGGAGTTTGGAAGATGCTCGTTAAGCATTTTTTCGAAGGTTTCCGGCGGAAGTTTATTCTTTTTGTCAAGCACAGCGTACAACGAATCCAGATTCTTCTGCGGGACTCCAATTTCTCCCAGTATCGCGGCCAACATCTTTCTGCTGGAAATTTTCAACACTATATCGTCTGAGGTCAAACCCGCTTCTCGCAGGTAGTCTATCGTCGTGAATATCACTTCTGCATCAGCTAAAACGCTATCTTCGCCGATAATATCGATATTCCACTGGAAAAATTCCCTAAGTCTGCCCTTTTGGGGACGCTCCGCCCGGAACAATCTGGGAACAGAGAACCATTTAATAGGCCTCGGCAGTGAATTAATCCGCTGATTGACCATTCGTGCAAGTGTGGGTGTCATCTCTGGTCTAAGCGCCAGCTCTCGTCCGCCGCGGTCAGTCAGAGAAAAAAGCTGTTCGGCAATCTCCTCACCGCTTTTAATCTGAAACATCTTCAAATATTCAAATATCGGCCCGTCATATTCCTCGAAGCCGTTACGCAGTGACACTTTTTTCCAGCCGTCGATAATCCAGTTCCGAACCGCCATCTCCTGCGGATAAAAATCTCTCGTTCCTTTTACGGATTGTATTTTCATCTCTTTCTCTTTTTGTTCTTTTTCTTCGCCTTTTTTTTCTCGCTGATGTTATTGCCGAATTTGATTTTTATATATTCTTCCATCTGCTTATCATCTGTAAAGTGCAGCTCGTAGTTATAACTACCCTCGACAAAATCACAATCCGAGTGATTGTACCCTCTGCAAATATTCGGTCTTTTATCGTATATCCGGCAACGATAATCCTTCTCGGATAAATGCCTACACTTGTTTTTTATATTAATGTACCAATCGCCGTCCTCAACAAACACAGTGACATCCTTATGACAGAGAAACCACCTTATATCATCATAATCATCTTTGTCTTCCGGCGTCTCTATCGGAAGTGCAAAGTACCTGCAGCAAAGACCCGTACAATGGTCACATTGTCCTTTTTTAGCCATTAAAAAACTCCAATCACACTACTTTTAATTCAAACAATCCTGAAACACTATAAGCGATTAGCAACAAATCGTCAAGATAAGGTAAAATAGGATAATAATTTCAAATCACTTGCATACTCACGGTTAATTATAGTACAATAAAAGAACACAACTATGAAATTTGTCTGATTCAAATAGAAAACGACACCTTGGAAATACAACCCATGAAATGAAAGCACCGAAAGGCGTCCCCAAGGAAGAGCAGAAATTGCACAAGCAAAACGGTTTTACTTTAATAGAGCTTCTGGTCGTCATTGCCATTATTGCAATTCTGATGGCTATTCTGATACCTGCGTTAAATACCGCCAGAGAACAAGGTAAACGAGCGGTTTGTCTTAACAATCTGAGGCAGTTGACGACCGGGTGGATAATGTATGCAGATGAGAACGACGACAAACTTTGTACGGCCTGGGTGGGCATGCCGGGTGCCTGGGTAGATGTAGCCGAGCGCGGTGCTTCTGAGACTGAGCAAAGAAAAGCTATGGAGTCAGGAGTGCTGTTTCCGTTTGTGAAAAATGTAAAGCTTTACAAGTGCCCGACAGGTATCCGAGGAGAGATGGTAACATACTCCATTGTTGACTCCATGTGGGGCAGTAATATTCCTCCTCTTTCTTTTATAGAAACTCCCGATGAACTATATATTCAAAAGAGGTCGCAGATTGACAGGCCGGGCGAAAGGCTCGTGTTTCTCGATGAAGGCAAATGGCCCGGCAGCCCGTGGGGAGTATGGCACGACAGGCCGATGTGGTGGGACATTCCCACCGTGCGACACAGCAACGGAACTAACTGGTCTTTTGCAGACGGGCATAGTATTTACCACAAATGGGTTGACAATCGCACCATGGACCTTGCTCTGCTGCGTCCTCCTTATGAAAATGTCAACCCCGACTTTGCCAGTGTGGAACATAAGGACAACGAGGATTTGAAATGGGTACAGAAAGGTATATGGGGATTTGTACCTGAGCCCTGAGCGTTCCAAAGACGGCAGAGATGTTAATAAGATTATGTGTTCGCGTTGACGTGTAAGGCATAATTCATACACATTTCCCACTTTCACCAATTTCTCTAAAAGTCGATAACATTATGGCTGATAACCAGCGAAGATGTTAAAAAGGAAGTTCTTTTATGATTACAACCTGACAAATCTAAGGTATAGTTTATTTTGAACTGCATGTTTGCAGAAGTTTTAGGAATCGGTTATAATCGGCCTTTTATGAATATTAAACCATTAAGCTATACAACCAGCTTTAGGGCCGAAGTATGTTAAAATATAGAATACGACTTTTCATTTTTACTTTAGTAATCATGCCGGCAGCGTTAACAACCGTCTCGGCGGATACGTGGCACCTGGAAGATGGAAAAAGTTGGGAGGCGATTTCCACCCAAGGCCAGGATAAACTACTTCTGGCAATAGCCGAAGCTAAAAAGCTGGTCAACTCAGGGCAAACAAAGGCCGCCCGCAAAGCATTCAAGAAAATCAAAGAAGACTTCCCTAAAATTGCCGCGAGTGATTTGGATATCTTCATCAAGGCTGAGTTACTGTTATCTCAAAGAAAACTTACTAAAGCGGCCAGGACTTATGACAAGCTGCTCACTAAATTCCCACAAACCAGATTTCGTGAAGCTGCCCTGGACAGGCAGTTTTCTATTGGAACAGCATACTTAGGCGGCCGGAAGAAAAGTTTTCTCGGCCTTATCAAATTCTCAGGATATGCCGAGGGCATCAGAATCATGGAAAAGGTTACCGACCACGCCGGCATAAATACAACAATGGGAACAGAGGCCGCGATTGCAGTTGCTCGAAATTACGAACAAAGGAAGAAATTCCAGGAAGCATATCTTAAATGGTGGGAAATATCTTTGGAATGGCAGAAAGGTCTAATAGGCAGAGACGCCCTGCTTGGCATGGCTCAAGCAAAACACGCCATATACAACAAAAACCCTGAACACAAGAGACCTTTTTATGACGCATCATGTCTTAGAAGCGCAAAGAGCTATTACGAAAGATTTAGACTTTTATACCCTGATGATGCCAAAGCATTAGGTGTCGGTAAAATACTAACAGAAATAACTGAGCAATTAGCCTACAAAGAATATACAATAGGAAAATATTATAAAAGGACCGGGAATAAACAATCAGCCAATCTTTATTTTAACGAGGTAGTAAGCGATTGGCCGAATAGTTACGCCGCAGAAAAGGCAAGGGAGATACTCGATAATAATCTCATCGTTGATTAAATAAAAAATGAAAAAGACAAGCCCAAAACATACATATAAGTATTTAAATCATAAACATAAAGCTACCGGGGTATTCCTGCTCTTATACTCTTATGTTATTTTGTTCATAAGTTTAACCTTTTGTGGATGTGCTGCAATGAAAGGTTATTCTAATGAATCTCTTTATCCCGGAGACGTTGAAAGCGTTTGCCTGGAAATGTTTGATAACCAGACTTTCCGGCGTGGGATTGAATACGAACTCTCTGATGCCCTATCAAAACGCATCGAGGCTCAGACGCCATATAAGATAGTCTCCAACCGGAATCATGCCGATACGATAATTAGCGGCCGAATAGTATCGATAGGGGAAATAGCTCTCAGCACCGAACGCGAAACCGGCCGGATTCTGGAAAAGGAAGTGGAACTGCAGGCGGTAGTGAACTGGAAAAATTTAAATACGGGCGAACTGCTTATAGACAACCAAACTGTCAGCTCGTCGGCAAGCTATTCTGAGTACCAAATGCAGGACTTTAAGTATGGCTCGTCTCTTGCGGCAAACAAACTTGCCAGAAATATCGTAGAACTGATGGAAAGAAAGTGGTAGTATAGCGATTTTGATTGAGAAATGCCGAATATGACCGACAAGCAAAATAAAAGGCCGACATTACCTCCTCGTGACCCACAAAAAAGACCCGGCCAAAAACCACCCCTGCCCCGATATAAGCGAGGACCCTACAGTTATATTGTGATTTTCATTCTGATACTCATATTATGGACTATCGTTCAACAGTTGCAGCGACCCGACAATATAGCCTGGAACGAATTTGTACAATATGCGGAGAATAACCAGATAGAGAGCATCGAAATTGGCGAAACCGAAATCAAAGGCAAATTCAGGACCGGCATCCCCAACAGAGACCAGAAAGCACCCCTATCATTCACTGTAGATTACAAACAGGAATGGGTTCCAGACCAATATCTTGAGAAGCTGGAGGGAAGCGGCATAGAGGTCAAATTCGCCAGGCAACACCTCTGGTTCTATATGCTGTTAAACTGGTTGCTGCCGCTTCTGTTAATAGTCGGTTTTTTCTACTTTTTCTTTATCCGAAACCTTCGAAGCGGGGCCGGTGGAATGTTAATGTCCTTCGGCCGAAGTAAACATCGATTACACGGAAAAGACCGTGTTAAAGTGACATTCGAAGATGTAGCCGGGGTAGAGGAAGCAAAGGAGGAAGTTGCCGAGATAATCGAGTTTTTGAAAAATCCGAAGAAATTTCAGCGTCTCGGCGGGCGTATTCCTCGCGGCGTTTTGCTCGTAGGCCCGCCCGGCTGCGGAAAAACATTGCTTGCAAAGGCCATAGCCGGCCAGGCCGATGTCCCGTTCTTTAGTATATCAGGAAGCGATTTTGTCGAGATGTTTGTCGGTGTCGGAGCATCGCGCGTTCGCGACTTATTCAAACAGGCAAAAGAAAATTCACCCTGTATTATCTTCCTTGACGAAGTCGATGCCATCGGCCGAAAACGCGGCGCCGGATTCGTCGGCGGCGGCCATGACGAGCGAGAACAGACACTCAACGCCATTTTGGTCGAGATGGACGGCTTCGATACCAACGACCAGGTAATTGTGATTGCCGCTACAAACCGCGCCGACATTTTAGACCATGCGCTAACCCGTCCCGGACGATTCGACAGACAAATCTATGTGCCTTTGCCCGATTTGAAAGGTCGAGTCGATATTTTGAAAGTACACGCCAAGAAAGTAAAATTAGGACCAAACACCAATCTTGAAAGACTTGCACGCGGGACACCCATGTTCAGCGGAGCGGATTTGGCGGCAATTATCAACGAAGCTGCCCTGGCGGCAACGATGGCAAATAAAGACTGTGTAGAAATGGCGGACCTGGAAGAAGCACGAGATAAGGTCCGATGGGGAAGAGCGAAAAAAAGCAGAGTTGTCGATAAAAAAGAAAGAGAAATAACCGCTTATCATGAGGCAGGTCATACACTGGTCCAATCAATGTTGGAAGATGCGGATCCGCTGCATAAGGTAAGTATTATTCCACGCGGTCCAATGGGAGGAGCAACTTTTGCCCTGCCGGAAAAAGACAGGACCATATTCACAAGAAAATATTGTATGGCACTTTTACAGGTCTGCTTTAGTGGAAGAATCGCAGAAGAAATGTTCTGCGATGACATCTCAAGCGGTGCACAAAACGACATTCAGCAGGCCACTAACATTGCCAAGCAAATGGTTCTGGCCTGGGGGATGAGCAATGAGCTTGGTTTAATCAATTATGGGCAGGATACAGGCCTCAAAGATATGGTATATATGATGCCAACCGAAAAGGAGTATTCGGAAAAAACAGCCGAATCAATCGATACCGAAGTGAAAATGATTACCAATGAGGCCTATAAAAAAGCAAAGGAACTAATAGAAGAAAACAAAGACAAACTCGAGCAAATTGCTCAGGCCCTGTTGAAATACGAAACCCTTGATGCTGATGATGTAACATTGATTTTAGAAGGTGGCTCTCTGGACAAACCCACTGTCGCAGATTTATTGGCCGCCGAACAGGCCAAGGATCAGCAATCGAAACCCGAGCAAAAAGAGCAATCGGCAAACTAATATTTTTTCTATCTGAATTACTTCCGGACTACCATGCGGGAAGAAACTTTATCAAAATTAGAAAGTGCGCTGCTTGCTTGCACCGTATGGATTGTTAGTGTTTTCGTAATGGCTTCTTTTGTCCGTGGGCAGGAAGTGGCCGAACCAAACTCAGCAATCACAAGCGATATCACTACCGGCATGGAACTGGCAAGATATGAGCAGGAATTTTCATCAGCAAGTATCAAGCCGGCCCGTTTGGGCCAAGAATCCGGTACAGCAGTCATATTCGAAGGCACCGACGACCTGCATTACTACGCGAAACCGGAGACTGCAACAGCGCCCGGGTTTGAGCTTAAGGTAAGTGCCAAGTCCGATGATTTTGAATTAGGCCAGGCGATTTTCTCGAAATGGAGCACCTTTACCGACCCGTTCGGCAAACAGGTCGAAGTCTATGTCGGCAGGTTCACTATCTTTATCCCAATTAAAACAGTAAAAGAATCTACAAAGACCACCGGCGAAGTGGATGTCACTATATCCGGTCAGGCCTGCACGAGTACAATCTGCCTGCTGCCGTTCAAACATACACTGCACACGAATATAGATTGGAATGCAAGAAATTCATGGGCGCAGATCGATATAGAAGTACCCGCCGCCCGGGACATAGCGGCTCAAAAGGTAACTCAACCGGCATGGTTTGCTCTTGCTCTGGCGTTTTTGGCGGGCCTTGCTCTAAATATTATGCCCTGCGTCTGGCCGGTGCTGCCTCTTATCGTGATGCGCATCGTCGGGCAGGCCAGGCAAAGCCGGGGTGCAACTATCGCGTTGGGCCTTTCTTTTTGCCTGGGAATATTATTATTCTTTGCTGTTCTCGCCGGCGCCAATATCGTATTAAAGATTTTTTACGGAACAGTCCTGCAGTGGGGTGACCAGTTTCGCAATCCGACCTTAGTTGCGGGAATGTCACTATTACTGGTATTGTTGGCGCTATTTATGTTCGGGCTCTTCACAATTACCGTGCCGTCCGCTATTTCCAGTAAACAAACTTCCGGCAAAGGCTATTTCGCATCGGTTGGGATGGGATTTTTGGCGGCGATACTAAGCACACCGTGCAGTTTTGGGATTTTAGCCGCAGCCTTTGCCTGGGCCCAGGCACAAGCCCTGCTGTCGGCTACGATTGCGATAATGGTTATAGGTATCGGGATGGCCTTACCTTATGCGATTCTGACTTCGATGCCCGGATTATTAAACCGCCTGCCCAAACCCGGGAAATGGATGGAGTTATTCAAGCAGGGAATTGGATTTGTCCTGCTGATTATAGCTGTGAAACTTATTACTGCCCTGCCGGAAGCGCGCATAAGCGGAGTTTTGTATTTTGCCGTCGTGCTCGCCTTCTGTACCTGGATGTGGGGCACATGGGTCGGCTTCGGCACAAAGCCGGTTCGTAAATGGCTCGTACGTATTATAGCGATAGCACTGGCACTCGGCACGGGCTGGACATTTTTACCCGCATCTGCTGATAAGCTGATTGACTGGCAAAGCTACGACGCCCAATCGATTCAAACCGCTCTCGAAAACGAACGCCCAGTCCTGATTAAATTCACCGCCGCATGGTGCCTGAGCTGCCATACGGTGGAAAGAACTGTTTATTCCCGCAAGGACATCGCAGAACTCATCGAACAAAAAAACGTTCTGGCCATCAAAGCTGATACAACAGAAAAGGACTTTCCGGCGACAATTGCCCTGCAGGAAATCTACAACGAACCCGGCGTACCAGTCAGCATGCTCTTTAAGACCGGCAATGAAGAACCAATAAGATGGAGAGGAATTCTCTTTGCAGACGAGCTTAAACAACAACTGGAAAAAATAGAAGCACCTAAAGTGACTAAAGTTAAAAGTGACTAAAGTGATCTAAAGTTGAAAACTTCATAGCCCCACTGACAAAAGTTTCACATCAATATACAAAAAACGTCATTGCGAAGGAAGCCTTAGGCTGACTGCGGCAATCTTCCATCAATGCTACAAAGCCAAAAAATAGTATGTCCTATTTTTAAATTTATATTGATTAATTGCTGCGAACCCGTCTTTAATATAGTATAGTCTTAATTACTTTTGAGGGATTTCATCAGCATGAGGTTTTATCGAGATGTTTTTGATTGTTTTACATATAAACTTTCGAAGAAAACTAATTCGATTTATTAAAGGAATACCGTCATGAACAAAAACATCAACAACAAACAATCAAATAAACTTGATGATGCCACAATTATCCGCAATGCAGTAGCCAGCCAGCTTAATAAAGACCCCGCCGACTTAACTAATGCAGATTGCGAATCAATAACTTCTCTAAACCTGTCAAATAAAGGAATCAGTGATTTAACAGAGCTTTCGAAACTAACAAAAATAACTGAACTTGAGTTGGAAAATAACCGAATTAGCGACTTATCACCGTTGTTAAATCTGAAAAATGTAACTTTTTTACGGTTGGGTGTCAATGAAATCATAGACATATCGCCGCTGGAGGGACTTTGCCAAATAGCCGAACTTAACTTGGAAGATAATAAAATCAGCGATATTAAAGCGCTCTGTAGGCAGACAAATATTAACGATCTTGATCTAAGTTATAACCATATCTCTGATGTATCACCAATAAAAAAGATGTTGAGATTGAAAAGACTATGGTTAGATAATAATAATATCAGCGACTTAATATCACTGGATAAATTGATATGCTTAACAGAACTGAGATTGGCAAATAATGAAATCAGCGATATATCACCACTTGCAAAACTTAAAAGAATAAAAGAACTTGTCTTATCCAATAATCCTATCTGTGATCTCACACCGCTTTTTGAATTGAAGAAACTAGAAGTTCTTTGTATCGAAGGCTGTAAAGAGATAACTGATGGACAGAAAAATGAATTAAAAAAGACCTTGCCGAACTTGATAATCGCTCAATGAAAGCAATCATTTACACCTGCTCTCGGAAATGATACAGATTGGATGTAATTTGTGATTGATTAATTACTTCAGATATGCTTTTAATATATTATTGGTATTTTCGTAATATTGAAAGTATTTGTATAGCAAAAATCAGAATAAAAGGAGATTCATCGTGAAGCTTAATCATACAATACCATTCGAATTTGAAGGGAAATCTTATGAAATTCGGATATATTCAAAAGGCTGGAAATTTAATATTCGTGCTTATTTAGATGATAGACCAGCTAATGGTTACTCGTATACTGTGGATTTACCAACCAGTTTTGACATCAAGAACATAATGAATATTGATGCAATTCAAGAGTTAGTGAAACTAGCAAAAAAAGATATTGAAAATAAAAAATGGGAAAAATTGGTCAATCAATACTTAAAAACATTGAAGACTTCTACAGAAAAAAAACTTGGATGTCAAAATTGTACAAGTCGAGAAATTAAAGCAAAAGTTGTTGATGGAAGAAGGATGTTTGAATGTACCGAATGTGACAATATCTGGTATGAGCATGTCACAAGCTGCTTTACTGGCGATTATATTTTGCATGAAATTACTACTAACGTCGAAAAAGAAGGACAACATGAAGAATTTACTGAAATTTTACTAAATTGCACATTCAGTGAGGATTTATCAAAAGGTTTATCCTTTGAAGACCAACTAGCAAATTGGGCTAATATAAACAAATTAGAATATTCTTTTTTTTATAAAAAAGATGCTTTTGGTAAAGAGCGCCAAGCTATTAGATTCTATAGTAAAGTACCACGAGTATCACCAGCATTTTCTGGATAATAGACGGGGGGCAACCACAGAGCAAATGCAGTGAAGCAATCTTCGAATAATAACAAAATTAATTTGCTTTTTCTATGGAAGATTGCCGCAGCCCTTTGGGCTTCGCAATGACATGTTTAATTAGATTCCTCGACTTCGCTCCGCCTTGGGTGTGCCATAGGCAGGAATGACGGCCAGACTGTGGAAAAGGGAACTTTTTACTTTTTATTTGAGCTAGCTATTTCCAAACTGCATTTTCTGTGTTTATTCATGCCACAGGTATCCTTGTTTGTTTCGTTTAAGCGAATTTTGAAGGCAGTTTTTGATTGCTCATTTGGTAGATTTATTTTAGACTTTCACAAATAAATAATACTAATTGTAATTAAGATTTGCGACTATTGTCATTCCTGCGAAAGCAGGAATCTATTGTTACGATATCATAAATGGATACCCGCTCCCCGCTTCTGCGGGGACAAGCTTGCCCCTGTGAAAACAGGGGCGGGTATGACAACGAGAATCAGTTAATTTGAGTTACTAAGGAATAGTTCGTGAAGAAAAAGACGATTAAAGTTGATAAACAGCAGGCCAAAGAGCGGATTCAAAAGATTTGGCCGATACTGAAAAAAAAGTACCCCGATGCAAAAATCGCGCTGAATTTCAAAAACCCGCTCCAGCTTCTGATCTCAACAATCCTCTCAGCGCAGTGTACGGATGTTCGCGTCAATATGGTGGCAAAAGACCTGTACAAAAAATACAAATCGCCCGGGGATTGGGCAAAAGCTGATTTAAAACGAATAGAATCCGATATCAAGAGCACCGGCTTTTTCCGCAACAAAGCTAAGAATATCAAGGGAGCCTGCACGAAAATCGTCGAGCAATATAACGGCAAAGTTCCGGGGACAATGGACGAGCTTTTAACACTACCAGGTGTGGGCAGAAAAACAGCCAACTGCGTCCTCGGCGATGCGTTCGGCATCCCGGGAATAACCTGCGATACGCACGTTATACGCCTGAGCCGGCGATTAGGGCTTTCTGAAAACAGCGACCCTGTAAAGTTGGAATTCGATTTAGCCGAAATAGTACCAAAGAAGAACTGGACATTGTTTAGTCATTTGCTGATTTACCATGGTCGAAATATCTGTAAAGCGCGTAAGCCGAGTTGCCCCGATTGTCCGATTGCAAAATATTGTCCCTCGGCAAACGACCCGGCCTTATGGTAAAACACAATACTCAAAGGAGATACACCTGTTATGATAGAGAGCACCGATAGCCCGGTAAAAGACCTCTGGCGGATATTCAGAGTAATGGCCGAATTCACCGAAGGCTTCGAGGAGCTTGCCACGGTCGGCCCGGCAGTATCAATATTCGGTTCATCCCGTGCCAAAGCTAATGAGCCATATTATAAGCTCGCCGAACAAACCGCTTTTGAACTGGCAAAAGCCGACTTTGCAGTAATCACCGGCGGCGGAGGTGGGATAATGGAAGCGGCCAATAAAGGTGCCGCCGATGCCGGAGGCCAGAGTATCGGCCTTAATATCGAGCTGCCGATGGAGCAGGTCCCAAACGAATATCAGAACCTGTCCCTGCACTTTCGATATTTCTTCGTCCGCAAGGTAATGTTTCTCAAGTATGCTCACGGTTTCATAGTCTTCCCCGGCGGCTATGGCACTATGGATGAGTTCTTCGAATCACTGGTTTTAATCCAAACACTTAAGCAGGCTTCCTTCCCCGTAATTTTAATGTGTACAGAATACTGGGAAGGGCTTACCAAATGGGTCAAAGCCAAGATGCTGGACGAACACAAATATATCTCTGAGGAAGACCTTGATGTTTTTACTATGGCCGACAATCCTGAAGCCGCAGTCAAGATTATCAAGCGGTTCAAAGAAGCAAAGGGACAGGTCGGAATCGATTTACCTCCGGGTATGAAGAAAATATAGATTCGTCACTCGATAACAGCAAACAAAAATTATACGGTAACCTCATGCCAAGCAATCCTCCCTTCTCCACCGAACCCACAGGGCAAACTAATTCTCTCATAGTCATATAGTTATAACTGAAAATTTCTTGCCTTTTCCAAATAATATCGGCAATAATATTGCACGCATAAACGGGAACCAAAGTATCCGGAGCTTAGCCTGCACTCCTTAAGGAGTTCAAGAACTCAGTAAGGCCTAAGTGTTAAAGGATACATGATATGAATTAGAGCGAATTACCAACTGCAAACTGCCGCCGCTGGGCGGTTGATACAGTTATTAAGAGCGTACACGTGAGAAAGGAGTAAAAATTATGAAAACAAAGTGGATGTTAATTACGGCAGTCGCCTTACTGCTTTCCGGCTGTGCAGGAATGAGTAAGCCGAGGATACATAATGTAGGAGAAGACACGTTCTTCGTGGAAGTGGAAGAATTCAACCTGACCAATGCCAAGGTGCAGGAGCTTGAAGGCGCCAGCGGCGCAAAGGTCGTTGTGCTTCAGGATGAGTCCGGCAAGGCAGAAGCAACTATCAAATTAAGCAAGGGCAATTACGAGATAACAGTTTACGGCCTGGGACCATCCCCCGATGAGGATGCCTTCTTCCTTAAAGTCGGCGATAAGGCAGTACAGCGGATGTGGATGGAAAGTCCGGGTAATATTGTGCCGACCCTGGAAACTGCCACTTACAACCAAGAGGCCGATGGCCCTTGCGACATCTCATTAAGCTTTGCCGAATCGAACGTCCAGCTTGACCGTGTACAATTCGAACGCGTCCAATAATACAGAAGAAGCTGGCATGAAATAAAATCCATCTGCTAAACTAACTTTTCAAAAGCAGATTTAGCAGCTTCTTATCGAGTTTATGGCCGTGCCAGTCTTCGTATTCGACATCCTTTCTGCGAGAGTCGAGGATACCGAATTCGCCGCGGAAATTCCACAGGGCATAGCCTATTCCATTATCAGTCAATATATCCAGCACGTCGCTGAACCACGCAAGAAAGACCTCATGCGGCGTCTTTATCCAGCACCCGCATTCTCCGCAGTGCACGCCGATACCCTTTCGGGCTAACTTAATCCATGGCTCGTAGTAATTTTTTAGTCTTGCGCGATCCCAGTATACACCGCCCATTTTGCCGGGCCAGACGGGTTCAGGTAAATTATCTACATCTGCAAAAGCCCAGGGCGCTTTATAATGGGAAATGTACGCCGGCTTGTAGCCACGGCAGCTCTGGGCGATATTCAAATCGATAATCTCCGGTATCACATCGTTACCAACATTATTGCCATCGGCAATAATAAGGTGGTTTGGGTTGGCCTGACGTATCGCCTCCGCAGCAGCTTCAGCCACTTTACGGTATATATCGCCCGGCACAGGCCCGCGCGCCGAATGCTGGTCATTCATATCCTCACGCATACTCGGCTCATTCACCAAATCAAAGCTGATTTTTGACGACGGAATGTCCTTGTATCGCTTTGCCCACATCTCCCAGTGAAAACAGAAAGCATCCAGAGCTTCTTTATCTTTCCAAAGATTAAACGGTTCGTTGAATCCTGCATTCACACAGTATCCGGGAGCACGATGGAGATTCAGACTCACATGCATTCCATACTTGTGAGCCATTCCCACAATACCATCGATATATTCGACCGCACTTTCCTTGATTTTGTAAACATCGTCCGCCCTAACGTCACCCTGCGACTGGTCGTATTCTATCCATCGAGGATAGGCCATCGGTAAACGAACAAAATCAAAGCCCCAGTCGGACATCCAGCGGAAGTCATCTTCTGTTGTAGTATTTCGGCCACGACCGAATGAAAACGGCGAGAAATAATCCAAAAGATTAAATCCCCTCCAGCGTGGAATCTTGGTCTGAGCAGGTTTAGTTTTCTCTCCGGCCATTACGATATCCGCCGTGAGTCCAATAGTTGCAGCGCCCAATCCCACAGCTTTCAAAAAATTTCGACGGTTCATTTTTGATTTATTCATGCCTTAGCCTCCAAATCGATAATATTCGAGAAGACGACAAACGACTTTTTACCTTACTGCCAATCCATAACTTTCCTGAAAAAAGGCAGGAGTTCTTTCGCAATCTCGCGGTGCTCTTGTTCGTCGGGATGCCCCGAACATCCACTTGCACTGACTTGCGAGAAAACAAACATGTGAACCTTGTTATCATTCTCAACATCCTTCATGTGTTGTATTACATGTGAAAGATTTTTCTGTAATTGTGCACTTTTTTGTCCCGAGAGCATCGGGCTGCTAAGGCAACATATTTGTGCATGGGGATACCGGTTTCGGATTCGCTTTACGAACCGGATATATTCGGCAACAAATCCGGCCGAATCCAATTCACCCCTTTCATAACTGCCGTCGCCGTCGGAAAAATCGTTCGTGCCCAGACAAATAGAGACCAAATCAGGGATAAATATTTTAGCATCCCATTTCAATGCCGAATCCATATTCAGGTAAGTATTATCATAGACATCCGGCATTGTCGGACCGGGGCTGTTCCAGTTTCGAATCATTCCGATTCCGGAGACCGAACTTAAAAGCCAGTCGGCATTCAATTGACGGCAGACAAGCGGGCCGTAAGCGAGATAGGCATTATGCTGGTCATACCATTGGGCAGAATCGCAGGGTGTTTCCGATGTATCCAGTCCCATGCCGCACGTAATAGAATCTCCAATAAACTCGATTTTTCGTTCCTTGTTTTTCTCAAGAGGCAACAATTCGGGACACATTAATCCTAAAAAATCAATGTAACCATTCTGCGCCTCCGTGGCCTTGCATATAAGAAGCGTGTGTTCTGTATCTTCCAGGTCTTTCGCAATTTCATATTGCGTTTTATACTTGGTGACTTTTATTCTCCCCTGATATTTCCCATCAATCTCAGTGGCAATATAGCCGTGATTATCGTTTGAATTCTGAGCCTCAAGCAAAATATCGCAGGCGGTGCCGCTGAACTTAACCTCAAAGTAGGCGCCCGCTCCGATTAGTCTTGGTCTGCCGGGATTAGTAAAATCGATTCGACCTGTATATTGAATATTCCTATCGTCCGGCTTGTAAAGAGACGGTTGATTCACCGGCTTGAGCCGGCTATTAATGCAGCATGATTGTGTTATTAACAAGACAACAAGTATTGCAAGCTTTTTCATTTTACTGGCTTTCTATTGAACTCAATGACTTACCAATGAGAGTTCCAACCACAACAATCAACCACTTATGTCGATAAGAATAGTTACATCGGCTTTGAATCTGCGGCCTTTAGCGGGGGCAATCCGCAGGCGTCACGGTACGGAGCTATTGCCTCAATATAAGCTGCATCTTCCAGACTGAGCATGCGTGGGTCGTTGACCAGGTTTTGCAATTGCTCCTGCTTTGTCATTCGTACCATCTCGGCCCATATCACATACAATGCCCACTTCGGCTGATTCTCCAGAATCTCAAGCGTAGGAGGCCTTCCCACTTCGCCGAGAACAATCGGCTTGCTTCCGGCTATTTCGAGCAGGTCTTCGTAATACGATTGCTTAAATTCCCCGTAACAATCAAGCGATGCAATATCAAGATACTTGCTGCCGGGAAAGTAGTCCTTGAACTGTCTGTCCTCGCGTTCGGGCCTGTCAACGCTCCAAATCCAAATTAGATTGTTGAGTTTGTGATGGTTCACGAGTCTGTCGAACATCTGTCGATAGAGTGTCGCTGTGCCGCGTTCGCCTCGCCGGCCACCCCACCAGAACCAGTCACCATTCATTTCGTGGTACGGCCGCCACAATACCGGGACATTTGCATCACGGAGTTGCTTCAGGAAAACGGCAATTGTATCGACCTGGGCACACCAATGCTCATGCAACTTCGTACCCGGTGTGAGCACGTCGCTGAACTGCTCATCAGTTAACCGCCCCTGCACACTTGCAAGCATCTTTGGTGCATTTGCGTCCCGTCTCGGTTGGAAAGTGACCGGCTCATCCGCCGTCGGCGGCACCGCATGCCAGCATATCGTAATAATCGAGCCCAGTTTGTGCTGTCGTATGCACTCTTTGACAATATCCGGCCTGGCGGAGACCGCATCCTTGTCACCATCTTTTGCAAAACCCCAGTCCTGACTATAAACGGCAGGAGTCTTGCCGGAATATTTTGCCGCATCCAAAGTGGTAGCATCTTTCGTATTCGGATAATTGTGCTGACCGGTTAAAGTATATTTTCCCGAAATGCCGTATATAAACTGCAACAATGCCCTTGCTTCCCGCGAAGCATTCGGGGTAACCGGCTTGATTGAGCCTTCAGAGCCAAGGAGCGATGTAGCACCAAAGCACAATAATCCTGTAAATATACAACAAGTTATTCGCCTGAATTTCATGGTTATAACTCCTCTTTTATTAAATAATCTGACCTCTTTGAAATTATTATGGAAAGAACACAACTTAATATCCGCCTGTTTTAATATTTCTTATTTACTTTCAGCTTTCATAGCCTTCAAGACTTCGATGCACTCAATCATTGCACGGCCGTTATGGTAGCCGCATTTCCAGGGCTGAGCTTTATCACCCGCCTGAGCTACACCCTCCGCTGTGGTGCCGCTGTGCCATTCTCCATATTCCCAGTCTGCCATGTATTTGTCCACAAAATTATATGTCTTTTCAAATACCGATAGGTACTTCGGGTCATCTGTTATACGATACATATACAGGGAGCTGACAAGCCCTTCGGCCTGGACCCACCAGGTCTTGGTACGTCGGCTTGCCGGCTGGTTGAAAGGCCCACTGTCGAAAAAACCACCGTTGGTCTCGTCATATCCGTATTTCAATGAGTAGTCATACAGCGTTTTATATAAATCCAGCAACGGCCGGTTCGACAGCCCCACGCCATTACAGGCATCCATTAACAACCAGACATTTTCAATATCGTGACCATAAGATATAATCGAATAGCCCGCTCCCAGTTTCGGCGTCCAGTTACGTTCATATCTGTCCGTACAGGCTCCCAACGGCTTTCTTACAACTGTGTTGCTCTGGATGAGAATCAACTCCATCAGACGCTTATATGCAAGCGGCGATTTGCTTGCGCGATAGTAGGTTGTAAAAGCCTCGAGAAGATGCAGATGAGTATTCATCAGCTTTTCATCACCTCGTGAACCCATAGAGGATGAAACATTTGCCTGCAACGGGCTCCAGTCGGTATCGAAGGATTCAAGATAGCCTCCATATATATCATCGTGGGCCTTTGTCTCGATAAGGTCAAAAAGTTGTGTGGCAAAATCCAGAACCTGCTGATTTTTAGAGGCAAGGTAATATTCGGATATGCCGTAAAGTGCAAAGGCCTGCCCATATAAATGTTTGTGGGGCTGGAGTTTTTTTTCGCCGGTCATATCGACTTCCCAATAGAACCCGCCATTATCTTTATCCCACATTTTCTCGGTCATAAATTTATATCCCACTTCAGCAGCTTTCAAATGCTCTGGCCCGCCGTATCCGGCCCTCGCCAGGCTCGAAAAAAACCACAGCGTACGGGCCTGGGTGACAATCATTTTTGTCCCGCCCGGCTTCTTTTCGCCTTTCGGACCAAAATTGATAATATAACCGCCGTTTTTGTGATCCAGAGACTTCGAGAGCCAAAAAGATACAATATTATCATTCAACATTTTTTCCAGCTTAGGGACATACATCTCTGCAAGTTCTATATTGTCGTCGGCTACACAAAAATGTGATAACAAGGCGGAAACAACAAGAGTTAACACTACCATCGGTAACAATTGACATCTGTCACTTCCCATTGGTATTATCTCCAAACTAATGTTCTACAACATCCTCGATTTCGAGCACAGTTCATCTGTTTCCTGTTCCTAAGACATCCATCCCAAAACATTGTAGCACATACTATCGGCCGGATGGACAACAGTAAAAAGAGAAAGCTCAAGAACAGCTAATTAAACTAACCAAAAAAATGTTAGGAAATTAGACTCTGATACGTGCTTTAGTATGTCCGTTTCAGTGTATGATTAGATACTTTTGGACAAAAACTTTTCAAAAAACAACAATGTAACAAACGAAGACATAACCAAAACCAATAGCAAACCGAACAAGTGAGCAACGATAATTAACAGCCCTTTCGAACCATGCGCCCGGATAATACATATCGGCACAGCAACACCATAGAATATAAATACGACCCAATAAGAAAATATCGACAACGGTTTCCCAACAATTTTGCTGTCAACAATGCACAGTTGCGTCAATAAAAGGGCTAAAACAATAGCATTGATAAAATCGAACGATCTAACCTCAGGATGAATTCCATATCTGATCCCGATTAATGCCATAAAGATATAAACCAGCAAAATCAGAAACATTCGATATCTTTTTTGACTTTCAATCTGCATAATATCTCAATTATTATTCATTAATTGAACAAATTAATCAACCCTTTTATATAAATGGCTGACCTTATATTTCAAATCACTCCAGAGTCTATAATCTGCTAATTTCCTGATATTCCGAGAACATTCAGGCTTTTATTAAAAGTCAAAGCCGCCATACCACCGGAAAGGACAAGATTCACAATATATGAGGGGGCCAAAATACTTATATATTGTATATCTGCGTCCAGAATATTGTCCATCTGAACAATCGTTTGGACATACGGTATGAAAACACTTAATACCGTCATCATAAAAATAATAGAACTCTCAACAAGAGCAACAACCGGAGAAAGTCGCGGGACAATATAGATAACGACACCGCATAGAACACAGAAACCATAATAGAGCCCCTTATACATCGGCTCTGAGTCCAGGACCACCGTGCGAACATTAATACCCCAGACATAATCGAGCAGAATGAATAAGGGCGTAATCGTATAGTACAGCTTCGGAACCGAATGCCTCACACTAAAATTCATTACATTAAAATCAACATTGTCAAAAAAAAATTTATTCAGACCAGCCGGGAAGTGACACAGTTGCCTGATAATTCGAATAATTGTACAACGGATTTCTATCAGGTTTGTAGAGTTTCCCTTCTTTGGGATTATCATCCTGCGTATATACCCAAATCTCTTTCGGATCCCAGACAACCACTTCGTCCCTGCAATCACCGGTGATATCCAAAACGGCGTTGCACATGTCAGGATGGCCGTCATCGGGAAATTCCACGACTCTCCGCCCCCGGCCGTCATACATCCCGCCTTCATCCACATTCGGATTATGTACAAAAAATTCCTCCGAGCGCCCGGTCCAGTTTATCGGCAGACACATGCTCCCATATTGATTGGGTTCGAAACTGTAATATAGATTACCATCAGAGTCAAAGTAATGAATAATCCCCTGATTCCTCCAGAAATTGATAGTGACAGTCTCCAGTCCCGGTAGGTCGTCTCTGAAATTAGCCACAGCGGGATTCTGAACATGGCCGAGATATAGATGCTTTAATATGTTCCCTTTCATATCTGTGAAAAATATTCCCTCATCACTTGCGGCACATAATAGTCTCAAATCCGAATCCGGCTGGAATTTCAAAATAGCTACTCCATCGGCATGGTCGGTTATAGTATCATCCAGAGTCCACAATTGTTTGCCGCTGTCATCGAACAAAGTATAACCCATCATTAACTCGTCTTTGCCGTCGCTATCGACATCATAAGCATACGGATAGTGGCCGGTATTACATTCGGAGCGCCATAATAGTCTGAGCTTGTCGTCAAATGCCCAAAGGTAGCGGTAACGGTCTTTTATGATGATATTGCTGTCATAACCTTTGCCGCGAAGGTCACAAAAGTAGATACAGTCACCGAGTATTCGAGGAAAAATATTATAAACCGATTTATAAGGCTTGCTACCGGGAGTCAGAGGCGTCTGTACCTTATATTTCGTTGTTCCGGTTTTGCCATCGGCGACGATAATTTCAAAATTCATGCAGTAAATAACTTCGTTCCTGCCGTCTTTGTCAATATCATGAATCTGAAAAGCCACGTCATTAGTCAGATGATTCTTCCAGGGGTCAGGCTTTCCAATCTGCCATAATTGCTTACCCTCAAAGGTCATAGCTGTCAAACAACTTAATTCACTATTCCTGTCCTTCGGGCCGTGATGAAGAACCTGGCCGATGAGCACATCAATAAAACCATCGTTATCGAGGTCTCCGAAACGCAGATTTCTGCCCACTCCAAAACCTTCTGTTTTGATTTTTTTCCAGAGAACCGGCCTGGGATTATTCGCCTGAAGCTTCTTCTCCAATTCGTTAAATTCATCCCTGGTAGCTCTATAACGTGTTTCATTCTTCTGAGTTGTTGTCACTTTAACAGCAAAAAATTTAGTCGTCACGTTCGCCGTTAACCCGATTTTTCCTTTCTGATATGTAGAATCCGTCGCCTGCAGAAGCAGGCCTCCATTAAGCCGGGCACGAATTTGATTTGCCTGCACTGAAACCTCCGCCTTCAAAATATCACCCGGCTGCCATTTGAATTCAGCCTCGGATAAGATTTTCTCGTATGGCTTGTGAAACCCGACGGCATGTTTGACCATTTTCAAAACGGCTCTGTCACCCACCACGCCGAAGAAATAATAGCAACGGTCGTTCTGGTAGCGAAAGACAACACCGCTTTGGTACTTTTTCGATTCCGGCACAAAACGAACGGCAAATTTATAATCTTCCCAGAGTTCATCTCCGGTAACAATCATAGGATGGGAATAATTGATTTGGTCCATCCTGCTTTGATAGATAAATCTCTCGCCATCGACTTCGTGAACACTCCACCATCCCCGGTCATTTGATACGGCCCAGTTCCCCTTCGGTGCCGCTTCCGGCAGATAGTGATATTCAGTGTGAGCACCAAGGTCCGTGCTCAGAGAGCCTCTCTTTAAGCCATGATAATCATCATATAGTAAACAGCCATCGCCGCTCATAGACGTGCAGGAGGTCAACACACAACAACCTAAAATTATCAATACAGTTAATTTGGAATGCATAACAATCCTTTCAGACATTAATAACAGGCTTAACAACCAGGTATCATTGCCGGATGAACACAGATTTAGGTATCTCGGTGACGGTTAAATGCTCTGTTAGGGAAATTTTAACCTATTTTTCCATCGCCGTCGACATCCAGACCGTGAATCTCCTCAATCTTTTTGACAAGATTTCGTAGTGTATTATGCGTTAATTGAAGCTGCTCTTCAATCGCCCGGACTCTATCATCAATCGTATCGGATTTTCGCTTTTGACCATACATCAGGCCCGTTTGTACGACTTCCCAAAGAACTCCCATATCTGTCCTCCGTTCATTGTTAATACATTATATGACCTACTCAAAGATTGACTTACAAAACACCGTTTTAGTAAAAAGGGACTTTCCAAACCAACTATCGCCTTCTATTTCCTGGATACTTTAGAAAACTCAAGCAATTCGATCGGAGCACCATTATCAATAATCATCGCAATTCTAACTCCTTCCGAAGGTGAACTTATTTCACCTATTTGTTCCTTTCCTTCTAAAGCGTTATCGAGATTATCCACCTCGAAGGCAACATGGGGCACTGTCCTCAAAAGTTCTGACACGGGACAGCCCTGTTCGAAACGCATCCATTCGATTCCGTATGGACTTGTCTCGAAACCTGAGACGTACATCTTCAAGTGCTTTAAGTATTGCTCGCCCGGCTGCGGAATTTTGGTGGGTATGCCTATGTGGTGGAAACGCCAGCCGTATTCAGAGATAACCGCCGGGGGCTCATAATCTTTACGATACTTCTTATAATCTTTCTGTGATAAGTCGTCCATTCGTTTTCCCCAATGATTTCATCTGGCAATTAGCTCTGCAATAATATTTTAAAAATCAAAATCCCATGAATACGCTTGGCAACAGCTTAATTTTTATTACAGAGCCTGACTGTGTGGTCAATCAATTCCATCCCGCCATAAGGGCCGTGACAAGGTATAACCACTTTTGCTTTTGGGTAAGCCTGTTTTACCTTTTTAAGGGTCTCGGGCCAGCTTTTTACATCGGCTTCGGCGAGATTACCAAGATTCCTGGCATTTCGAGTTCTAAAAAGGTCGCCTCCGAACAGAATATTCTTTGTCGGAATCCAGGCTACAATATTATCAACGGTATGGCCTGGGCCAAAATATGCCAGCTCCACACGAACCCCACCGCAGCTAAGAGACAATCGATCTGTAAACCAGTTCACGGGGGCGGGCTTACTGTCGGCTTTAAGTAATTCGACTGTTTTAACAAATGCAAACGATTCCGCTTTCCTGCGATGCGCTTCGGCCAGCCCTCCAGAGGAATCTATGTGCCAGTGCGTCGGGACAATTTTTTTGATTGTCGCATCCTGTTTTTCCTCTACCCAGTCAAAAAGAACACCCGTCTGCTCATCCGTCCAGGGCAAATCAATCATCATCGCGTTTTTGTTATCGATAACAATCAGCCCGTTAGCAGGGACGTGTTTATACCCCTCGATATCGAAATAAGTTGTATGCTGCCAAACACCTTCGGCAAGTTGTCTAATCTCGACATCATCGCAAAGCCGTATTCTTCCATCATCAGATTGTCCATACGCTGTGATCCCCACAAAAAATACAAAGCTCAGCAACGCAATTTTTTGTGTCCGCATTACATACTCCTTTTATTTAGGATTCAAGTTCAATGGAAACATGCTAACCAGCGGTCCAATTCAATTGCTTATCCAGATTCAGAGGGATTATCCTGTACCAACCGCTTACCCATACTGATAACTTCATCTCTGGTAAAACCTATCGTCTTATAGAATTAAATGACTCCTGTGTTGGACGACCGGATTTGAATATTGATCTTCGGACAACCGGCACTCATTAAATTATTCTCCGCTTCCTGCATGATTTGTTTTGCAAAACCCTGCCTCTGATACTGTGGCAATACAGCCAGATAGTTGATCCAGCCTCGATGGCCTTCATAACCGGCCATACACGTTGCGATAATCTTGCCATCGAGTTGACCAACCAGAAACCATTCCGGATTTACCTTAAGCTTTCTTTCGATATCACGTTCCGGATTGTTTTGCGGCGCAATCAGGCCGCAATTTGACCATAGCCTGATTACATCTTCCTGGTCATCTGTACAAAATTGTCGGATCAGAAAGTCACTCATATTTTATATCGAGCAATACTTCATTAATTGTGCGAATAGTTACCAGTAATGATGGACCAATTCGCGGATTTGGTGGTCGTAAATATCACGGACCTGTGCCATTGTTTTCTCAGAGAGTTTCGGCAGATCAGAGGTGGAGAAATTCTCCTCGGCCTGTGACGGCCGTTTGGCCCCGGGGATAGTGCATGTCACGGCATCGAACATTAAAATCCATCGCAAGGCAAACTGTACCATACTCATTTTGGCCTGGCATATTTCTCTGAGTTTTTCAACCACCTTTAGTCCAACATCATAATCGACACCTGAAAAAGTTTCACCCCTGTCGAACGCCTCGCCGTGGCGATTGAATTTTCGATGGTCGTCGGAGGTGAACTTAGTATCCGGTTTGAATTTGCCCGTAAGCATCCCGGAGGCAAGCGGTACACGAGCCAGAATTCCCACCCTGCGTTTTTTAGCCTGCTCGAAGAAAAGCTCTGCCGGCCGATGCCGGAACATATTGAATATTATTTGCACGCTTTGCACGTTCGGATATTCAATCGCCTTGAGGGCTTCCTCGACCTTTTCAACACTCACGCCATAGTAGCGGATTTTTCCCGCTTCGACCATATCATCAAGGACACCAAATACCTCCGGTCGGTAGTAAACCTCGGTAGGAGGACAATGAAGCTGAAGCAAATCAATCGCCTCGGTCCGGAGATTTTTCAGGCTCCGCTCGACGAAGGTAGTGAGATTTTTGCGATTGTAACCTTCTGATGTATGCGGATTAAGCCGCCGGCCGGCCTTAGTAGCCACGTATATCTTTTCACCTTTATGCTCGCGGCGGACTTGCGCAACCAATCTTTCGCTTCGACCGTCACCGTAAACATCCGCGGTATCGATGAAATTAACACCCATCTCAACAGCCTTTCGCAAAGCCGCCAGCGATTCGTCATCGTCCACCTTGCCCCAAGCCCCGCCGATGGCCCAAGCTCCAAAACTCACTTCGGAAACTTTCCAGCCCGTGCGTCCTAATTCTCTATACTTCATAAAATCACCTTCCGTTGTATTTAACAAGCTATCCAAGAAAAATAAGATTATAACATTAAATTAAGCAAACAAACTATAATAGACGCCTTTACCCTTTAATCATTCTGTATCTTGACCATGATTTCCATTACAGGAGCGTTATCAGCGAAAACCTGCCAGAGTTTGACTTTGTCGTCGGCAACAACGGCCTTCCACGCTGCCGGTATTTCCCAGTGATTTTCCTTTTTCAGATTCCCATCGACAGAATATGTTCCCGAAGCCTTGCCCAGCAAGATAATAGTGTCACCGGAAACAACAAATTCGGGAGCATCAATCGTATAATCCGGGAACATCTTAAAATAATCGCTCCAGGCCTTTCGCATACTTGCAATACCTTTATAAACATCCCCTCCCGAATCTATGAAGGTATGGTCTTCGGTCATCAATCCGCAGACAGCCTTGACGTTATGGCTGTTAATTGCCTCTATAAATTGATTGGCAATATCTTCAATACTCATTTGTTATCCTTTCAACCTCCCCAGAGAACTTTATTTAACTGACACACTCACTACATACTCAACGAGACTAACGGGTTTTGTTTTCCGGCGACAAAGGTGTCATTGTAATGGCATCCGGTTGTACGCCTTCTGTTAATTGAATTCGGTCCACAAGACGGGAAATATTCGAGCCTGCCAAACGAATCTCCTTAGTTTTTTCACCCTGCAATCTTATGAAAATACCCTCGGATTCCGAGCCGCTGATATTCTGTAATGCCACCTTTTGGCTGTCATAAAACGAATAGACAGGGGATTTTTCGGGCAGTATTTTTACATTTGTCAATTTTATCTGTTGAGCATCGGCACAAACAAGGCCGGTATCGGCGGAAATCAAAACATTCTCCAATTCGATTTCCCGGATTGGCATTTCCGGCAGTCCCTGCAACAAAACGGCTCCGGCAGCCCCGCGGCACGTAATGTTTTTACAATATATCTTCCTGAACTGTGGCGTCCCTTCATTGACAGGGAAAACTTCTCGCCGGGCGCTCGAATCCTGTTGTTGTTCGCCGTCTTCCGGAATGGGAGCCTGGCCGCCGTAATACATATTGAAGCGAATGGCCTCGGTTGCAATATTCGACATCCGGATATCTTCAATAAAAATATTCTCAACGATCCCGCCGCGTCCGCGAGTGCTCTTGAACCTCAAGCCGACATCCGTGCCGATAAATGTGCAGTTGCGGACGAAAATGTTCAGCACTCCGCCGGACATTTCACTGCCGATTACAAAACCGCCGTGCCCGTGATAAACCGTGCAATCGGTTATCACCATGTTCTCACTCGGCTTGCCTCTACGCCGGCCGTATTCGTCACGACCGGATTTGAGACACATGGCATCGTCCCCTACATCAAAGCGGCAGTCGGTTACAATAACATTCCGGCAGGACTCCAGGTCAAGCCCGTCGCCGTTTTGCGAATACCATGGATTGCGGACATTGATATTACGGACAATCACGTTCTCACATAAAAGTGGATGAATATTCCAGCCGGGAGAATTTTGAAAGGTGGGGCCTTCCAGCAGAACATTCTTACACTGAATAAGTGCGACCATCACCGGACGTAAGTACGAACGCACGGGAGTATAATCCTCCAGTGTCACATTGTCCCTGCGCCGCAGCGAGGTTAAAATACGTGGTCCGTTCAAAGCCTCTTTGGTCGGCCACCACATATCCTGCGCCCCATTCAAAACTCCGCCGGATGCAATCAGCTCTTTCCACTGTCGGTCCGTCATTTTGAATTTCTTGACCGGCCGCCATGCCTGCCCGGCCCCGTCGATGATTCCCTGACCGGTAATAGCGATATTTTCCAGATCCTTTGCATAAAGCGGTGACATACACTGAACTCTCGGTCTGCCTTCCCATGTGGATTGTATCAGGGGATAATCGTCGTAATCCTCGCTGAACTGGATTACCGACCCCTGTTCGAGATGCAAATCCAGATTGCTTTTAAGTTCAACCGCCCCTGTCAGCCATACTCCGGCGGGCACAATCACACGTCCGCCGCCGGCTTCAGTGCAGGCTTTGATAGTATCGGCAAAAGCCTTGGTATTTTTCGTATGGCCATCCCCCACCGCTCCAAAATCGGTAATATTGAACGTCCGATTGGGAATCTGCGGCTCCTGAATCGCCGGCATATCAAACGGCAAATCGGTTATGGTTGATGAATTTGCCGTCCCGGAACCACCAAATGCGCGATTACAAACCGGCGGATAGCAAAAAGTTAAAAAGACAAGGAAAAAATAAATTCCATTCGAGCACAATTTCTTCTGCTTTTCACACATTTCTACTTTCCCTTAACGAGAGCTTATGGGTAATCTACATAAAATTCTTAAGACTTGTCCGGCGATCTGAGGTGCTATAAAACTTCGGGCCATACAATCAGACACAAATCAAACAACCGAACACTATTGCCCGCTCTCGGCAATTCCGCCAGAAGGTTTCAGGCGAGCGACAATCAACATGGCTATCAAAAGACTTGCCAGGCCGAGGCTCAAAAACCCCTTTGGCTGGATAATCAACAGACCGAGTAAAACAAGTACAATCCACTTTGAAAATTTTTCCAGCTCAAAAGAAACAAGCCCTTCCGTTAAAAGCTTCATTAAGCTAAATACCACTGTTGTCAGGCCAATTAACCTAAGAAGCAAGTTTATGGCCATCTCAAGAAATGACGGGGCGTCTGCTCGTAAAGTCAATGCTAAAAATAGCGACAGTACAATCAACAGTACAAAAACGATAACAGCCGCGATTAAAAAATCTCCTACCTGGCTTTTTTGCATTTGACTCTCCTTAAAATTCGAAACAACAGACTTAATCGAGACCGGGATTAATTCAAACCGGCACGTCCTCAGATTATAACATCAGTGCCTGCCACTGTCATGCCGGAAGAGCAAATGTGGTTCATCTTTATAAATTACATCGCGCTCGAATCCAAATCCGGCTTTTTCCACAACACGCTGAGAAGCAAGATTATCCGGATTTGTTACACAAACCAGGCCCGATAGCCTTAGTTTTAATAATCCTATATTCACAACAGCCCTGACAAACTCCGTCGCCAAACCTCTATTCCAGAATTCAGGCATCAAGCCATACGCAACTTCCACCTCGTCCTTTCCATCTATTACCGCGTTTCGCAGGCCGCCGCGACCGGCAAAGATTCCAGTTGCATTTTCCCTTAATATCCAAATGCCGTATCCGTATTCTTTCCAGTGGGCCAGATTCTGTTCCATATATTCCAATGTTTGCTCGTGGGAACGTTTACCGCCAAGATAGGCCATCACCTGCTCGTCCTGGTTCATTTGATATATAAATTCAAAATGGTCCGCCTCCAAACGCTCTGCGGAAAGCCTCTCGGTATTAAAACTATCCAATATATTCATAGCCATATCGCTATTCTATTTATCTCGCTTTTTCATCCGGAGCTTGAATGTGTGGACCTGTTCGTAATCTCTTCCCATGGCAACCTGAATAGTGCCTGTGTTAAGATTATAGACGACAGACCATACAGTTCCATCCTGCGATGCACCTTGCAGCAAGCTCATAGCCTCATCCTGCGTTAATCGTCCCCCTGCTTTGCTGAGGTACTCACTCGCCAAACCATACCTCCAGCAGCCTGATGTCACCGATTCTTCCGGAGCTTCGCAAAGCAGGAAGTTGGTCGAAACCTGCCATGGTTCGTCGTTTCGAACTAAAACCATCCTGCCGTCAACATACTCGACCACCGCGGAGGCTCCCGAAGCATCGACGATATGAAGATGGCAGTAAACAGCAGGAAAGGAAGGATTATACTTTTGAATTAAAGCCACCGCTTCATTGACATCCCTGGCATGATCCAGAACTGCGCGCATTAACTGATTTGAAATCAGCGTCGGTCTGTTCGGGTCATAAGGCAGCTCTCGCTTCGGTACGGCATTTTGACCGACGGCAACACCCCATTGGTTCATACCATCCATAACCGCATAAGGAGTTCCCAGCAGATTAAATCGCTTCGGCCATGGAATGTCCTGCATCCCTTCCAGACCATAATAATAGAGGTCCACCATCGAGACCGAAGCATAACCTCCCGGTGGGTCTGTGAAGAGCAGTAAAGAGGAGCGATGTATCCAATCGAAGTTTCGGCCGAATACGGCGTTGTTAACGTCACCAAAGGCCGCGAAACTCGCGCAAGCATCCGGATTCACAGCCTCATATATCTTCTTAAAGAGAGGCCACTCTATGCCATGTTCCGAGAACCAGTCGAAAAAATATTCCCCGTGATATCGCATAACAAATAGCGGATAATCATCCACCCGCTCCAGCGATGCCATCGTTCTCACCGGTCCGTACGAAATAATTACCAGAACAAGAACAAACGCAAGAAGGCATCCGAGAAGAATCCTTTTGATGCGTTTACGTCGCTTCGTCTTCTTCTGCTTCATATCCAAACTCCTATCCAGGCTTGTCGAACTTCCCAATCAGGCCTTATGCATACAATCATAATAATTCCACTGACGTGACTATTAAAAAAACACCCGCTCGCCTGACTGCTTATCCCGTTAAAATTTCCCGACCCTTCGAAATACAAACTGAAATTACCCAATTATTTACATCAGACTATCAATAATCCTTTTTATCCTCAAGATTATATTGGATATTAAAGAACTAAATGTTATCTTATAAAAGGTTATGCTTCCCTGTGGATATCATGTTAACTATTGTAAACCATTATAACCAAGAGGATTCAACTATATGAATATATCACCAAAAACCGATACCAAAGCAGAATCACTTGTAAATCTCCTGAAAAAATCACAGTCCGTCCTGATAGTCATGCAGGATAATCCTGATCCGGACTCTATTGCCGCCGCTCTCGGCCTTCGAAAGATCGCAAACAGCCAGACAGAGGCTCAGTGCACCCTCGCTTATGGCGGCTCGATTGGTCGGGCAGAAAACAAAGCTTTGGTACGATATTTGAGTGTGAACCTGCGCCCATTAAGCGATATTAACCTGACAAGATTTGATCTTATCTGCATGGTGGACACGCAACCCAAAACAGGCAACAACTCGCTGCCTGAGGATTTTATCCCGGATATAGTGATAGACCATCATCCTATACATCCGGAAACAAGACAGTGCATATTCACCGATATAAGACGGGATTATGGCTCTACCAGTACAATTCTTTGCGAATATCTCAAACAAATGGAAATAAATATCGATACGCAACTGGCCACAGCCCTGTTTTATGGCATCCGTTCCGATACACAGGATTTAGGAAGGGAAACCATTAAGGCAGATATGGATGCCATTTACTTTCTCTATCCTACAGCCAATAAGCGTATGCTCAGCCAGATCCAGCGGGGAAGTGTCGACCGTGAATATTTCCAGCTTCTGGTGAATGCATTGAAAAACGCCCGAGTCTATCAAAACAGCATCATTATCACCGGCCTCGGACACTTAAACAATACCGACATGATTAGCGAGGTAGCAGACCTGCTGCTACGTGACGATAATGTGATATGTACAATCTGCTACGGTCTTGGTGACCAAAAAATTCTGATATCAATCAGAGCAGCCAACGAAAATCTGGAAGCGGACAAGATGATTCTCAGCATCGTTGGCAAAAACGGCACCGGCGGAGGACACAAAACTTATGCCGGCGGGCAGATTCCTTTGAACGGCTTAACAAAAACGGCATTAGCACAACTTGAACAACAACTCTACAAAAAATTCCTCAAAACTCTGAACCTTCCCGAGCACCCTTACACCAAACTCATACAGATTTGAAAAACTTCCACTTCTTTAAAATATTCTTTACCGTTAAGCGTTCAAAGGCCGGGAATAAAATCATCCGAATCGAACGTATCGTCAGAGACGTATTCATCGATTTCCACCTCGTGTATGCCCCAGTAATCCAGTGCGTTTCTGAGTTGCACATCCGTCGCCGAAACGGCTTTTTTTCGAATAAACCATAAGAAGATAAAGAACGGCCAGAAAATCGGAACAATCGCAAACGGAATCAGAAGCCAGCCATAACCTCTTAGCATAGACTGGTCGGTCTTGATTTTTTGTGCCGCGTCACGCAGATAAATAAGACGCCGTCGCCTTTGCTCACTCTGCGTCAAGTGTGCAATCGATGCATCGAATTCGGCAAGTCGTTTTATATCCAGAGGATTTCGATGATAATAATAATTCATGCGATCTTTCTATAAATTCCGGCGTTAACCTATAATCAGTTTATAGTCATAAATACGAGATATTCATTTTTTCATATAAAAAAACGGTTCATCATTCACTATTGACAAGTTGCATAGAATCTTCAAAATGCTTTAGCAAATACTTTTTATCCTGGCCGCCTAAGTGCTCCCAGGGCAGGATTTCGTCGGGAGTGAATTGTCTTTGTGCAAGCTCATCCACATCGAGACCTAATTTTTCAAACGCTCCCCGCCAAATCTCAAAGTCTAAACATTCATCCCACAAATCGAATTTCGCCCCGGCCCGCCAGGCCGCCTCAATAACGTCACTCAAACACCTGTCACCCCGGCCGATAGCCGATTCCAAAACGCTGCGGTCTATATTGTGAAACTTGAACTGCAGGAACTTCGCCCGAAGATTTCGTTTTTCATCGAGAATGATTTTCTTTGCCTGCTCGAAATATTCTCCCGGTTTTTGGCCAATAAAGCCAAACGGCGTATGGGATTTGGGTACAAACCAGCTAACAGCAACGTTAATTTGCCCGGTCTTATTATCGATTTTTTTACGCAGTTTTGCCAAATCGTACGAGAGCTGTACAACTCGCCTGATATCGTCTAAAGTTTCACCGGGTAGTCCGACCATAAAATACAGCTTGAATTTCTGCCAGCCGGCCCTGTACGCAGCCTCTGCCGCGGAGAATAAATCTTCATCTCTCAAAGGCTTGTTAATAATCCGCCGGAGTCGCTCACTGGCCGCCTCGACGGCTATAGTCAGGCCGCTTTTACGCACTGATTTCACTAATTCCGGCAGCAGCTTCAACTGCCTGTCCACTCGCAGACTCGGCAAAGAAATGCCCACGTGCTTGTCGTGGAAATATTCATGCAGGCCGGCAACTAACTTTTCGAGATTAGGATAATCGGCACTCGATAAGCTCAACAAGCTAACCGTATCGAATCCTGTCGCACGATAGCAGGCCTTTGCAATTTCGATAATTTTTTCTACACTGCGATAGCGAATCGGCCTGCGGCAATAACTCGCCTGGCAGAATCGGCATCGGCCGGGACAGCCTCGCATAATCTCAATGCTTATCCGCTCGTGTATCGCCTCCACAAACGGTACAATCGGAGCCAGAGGTACATGCGAATTTTCAAAATCTTCGACAACTGCGTTTCGCCGTGTCCTTCTTGTCACTCCTTCGGTATGAATGGAGGGGACATAGGCCCAGTCGAATTTTTCCGCTATTTCAGCAAGGATTTCTTTTTTTTCGGCTCCGGCTTGTTTCCCGGCTTTAATCAGGTTCACAAGCTCAACAATAGCCTCCTCGCCTTCACCCAATACGAACAAATCAAAAAAATCCGCCATCGGCTCACAGCAATTTGTCATCCCGCCGCCACCGATTATCAGCGGCTCATCTTCGCTTCTGTCGCGGCTTCGGATTTTTATACCGCCAAGATCGAGCATATTAAGAACGTTGGTATAGCAAAGCTCGTTCGTTAAACCAAAACCAACGATATCGAAGCTGCCCAGTGACGCCCTGGACTCAAGACTAAATAAAGGGATACTTTTTCCTCGTAGGATTTTTTCTGCATCGATCCATGGTGCAAAAACGCGCTCGGCGGCAATTCCATCAAGTTTATTCAGACAATCGTAAAGAATTGCAAGGCCGGTATGGGACATTGCCACTTCATAAATATCAGGAAAGCACAACGCAACTGTCAGGTCACACTGCGACAAGTCTTTTTTAATCTGGTTGATTTCTCCGCCGATGTATCTACCCGGTCTGCGAACAAATGGCAGAAACTCGCGCTCAACACATTCGGTCAATATTACTACTTCCTTTTTTCTCATACCGACATTATAAATATATTATTGAATATTTTCTATTGATTGCCTGCTAAATATGGATTATCAAATCTTGAATTTAGAAAGGTTTTTATGGATACAAGAGCCAGAAGTATTGTCATCTTTGTTCTGGCCGTTTTTTTGGTTATGGCACTGTTTGTCTCCATTGCTAAAAATCGGCCGTTCGAGCTTGAAAGCGGCTATCGGCCGGTCATGGGAACATTTGCTCGTGTAGTTGTCGTGGCAAAAGATACCGAGATGGCCCGAAAATGTATCGAGAATGCTTTTAGCGAAATCGACAGAGTTGACGAATTAATGAGCGATTACAAAAGCGATTCGGAAATAAGCCTTGTCAATACAAACGCAGCCAAAAAAGCGGTCCAGGTCAGTGAATCAACTTTCGAGGTCTTGCAGAGAAGTGTAGAGTTCAGCAAGCTCACCGAAGGAGCTTTTGATATAACCGTCGGGCCTTTGGTGGATTTGTTCCGTGCAGCAGAGGAAAGTCAAACCGCACCGACTCAGGAGCAAATCGAGATGGCCAAATCCAAAGTCGGCTACGAGAAACTCATCTTCGACCGGACAAATAAAACGGTACAATTTACCATCGAGGGAATGCGGCTGGACCTCGGCGGCATAGCGAAGGGCTACGCTATTGATAAGGCAATCAAGGCAATGAAGAAAACCGGTGCGCTCGGAGCAATGGTCGATATCGGTGGTGACATTCGATGCTTCGGCGTACCGGCCAAAGGCAAAAAACGCTGGCTAATTGGCCTGCAGGACCCGAACTTAAACATGGATCACAGCGAAGGCAATCTTGTGTTAAAACTAAGAATATCCGATGGAGCAATTGCAACCAGTGGTGATTATCAACAATTTGTTTTAATCGACGGCAAAAAATATAGTCACATAATAGACCGTCAAACTGGCACGAGTAATGAAGGGCTATCAAGCGTAACAATCATAGCGGACAATGCAACCGACGCCGATGCCCTCGCGACGGCTCTGAGCGTAATGGGGGCCGAAAAAGGCATTGCCTTAATCGAGACATTGCCTAATACCGAAGTGATATTAATGCCTTCGGGACCAAAGCCCCAACCCATAAAAAGTACAGGCGCCGAAAAATATATATATTAATGTTTAGCCGTCGCCGTAACGGCATCGGTGGTACACAAATTATAATGCGGATTTGCCGCGGAAGACAATTACTTTGGTCGGGCATTTGTTCATTGCCGTTTCGGTCTGTTCGTTCGGCTGATATTTCGCGTAATCCAACCGGGCCAGATTATCCTCCACTACAAAAATATCGGTCTGCTTGGCACACAAGCCGCAGCCTATACAACCGACTTTGCAAAAAGCGCGTGTGCTTTTACCCGTCTCCTTACTGCTGCAGGCGACTGTCATCATATTTTCATGGCTGAACGGGACCATTTCAATCAGGTTACGCGGACAGGCCTTCGAGCAGGCGGTACAGCCTGTGCATTTGTCATAGTCAACGGTGGCCAAGCCGTCGATAATGTTCAGAGCATCAAACTTGCAAGCCGCCACACAATCGCCGTATCCGAGACAGCCGAAGGCACACGCCTGTACGTTCGCCAGGGCATTAGCCGCGGTGCAGCTTTCTATACCTTCGTACTTAGCTAATACGGTCTTATCTTCGGTGTGTGCGCGGCAGTGTACGATAGGTCTTTTCTGCGGTCCGGAGTCACTTAACTGCAGGTTTAATATATCGGCGATTTTTGCCGAGGTTTGCGGACCGCCCGGTGCACATTTACCAAGCAAACCGGGATCGCTTAATAAAGCCTTGGCATATTGCCTGCAACCGGCAAATCCACAGGCGCCGCAATCGAGGTTCGGCAGGGCTTCGTGTATCTGCTCTATTTTCGGATCCACCGTGACCTTCAACTTTTCGCTTGCAATTAAAAGCACAACTGCAAAAGCGCCGCCCAGTCCTAACATTACCAAGCCTGCGGCAAGTATATTCCATAATCCGAATGTTTGAGCAAAAATCATTACTCATTCCTTTGGCCAAAAAGGCATGGAAAATTGTTAAGTTGACCCCTTAGGGGTGAACTAAAATATAAAGTGTCTAAAGTTTCAAAAATCAATATACAAATTCCTTCTAAGAATTTACTTATTAGCGGCGGATGTGAAGATACCCAACAGCTCACCACATTCTTCATATTCCCATTTTACTTTTGCCCAGGAAAGCCATTTTACCTTTACAATCACTTCCAGCCAGTACTGCGT
>CAZDVE010000002.1:0-142520 GCA_964508785.1 uncultured Pirellulales bacterium
CCTGGAACAGAACCGCATACCACTTGCCATCCGGCGTGTCGATCAGACAGCCCTGGGCGACCCCCTGGTCCTGGAGAACAACCTTGCCCTCGTAGGGGCCGGTAATCTTGTCCGCCTGGTGGACGATCTGCGTGCGCATCCCACCCTTCGGCCAGGTGATATTCATCACATAGTACTTGCCATGGATTTTGCGTAATTGCGACCCCTCGGCCTGTAAACCGATATTGGGACCGGCTACGGCACTGGCGTTCCTTATGACCACTTCGCTGAAGCCGCCTTCCTTGATACCCGACAGATCCGGTTCCAACTCGACGAGTCGAAGGTTGCCGCCACCGTAGAGCATGTAGACACGCCCGTCGTCCTCGAAGAATAAGGAATGGTCATGCAATGACGGCGCAAATGAAGTCTCTTTCCAATCGCCCTTTTCAATGTCCTTGGTCGTATAGACATGGGTCCTGCCACTCGTGCTGGAAAATGTCGACACGTAGTATGTGCCCTTGTGGTAACGCAAGCTGCTGGCCCAGGAACCCCGGCCGTAGCAACTCTTCCCGTTTTCCAGGTTCATCGCATCGTTTTCGACCAGTCGGTCATAGGCATAGCCGATCAGTTCCCAGTTGACCAGATTCTTCGACTTCATGATGGGCAAACCGGGGCTCATATGCATGGTGGTACTGCTCATATAATAGGTGTCACCCACGCAAATGACCGCCACATCCGGCACATCGGCCCAGATAACGGGATTTTTAGCCGGTTTTAATTTCGACACGTTTTCGCTGTCTGCGTGTTGAATAACGCTCGTATTATTTTTTTGAGCGAAACTTTGCAAAGTGACAGTTGCGCTTTTGAGCGAGTCGGATTCGGCGGTGACGACAATCGGGCCGGTCCGGCCGGGTTTTGCTTTAATGATGACCATGGCAAGGCCGCTGAAAGCTTTGCGGTCGTGAGACGAAAATATGTTGAAATCGGTGGGGTCACCGTTATCAGTTGCGACAATTTCACCTGGGCCGCTGACGAAGAAACGGATCAGGTTATTTGCTCGGGGTACCATTATGTCACTGCTGTCTTGTACTGTGAGGGTAACAAACGACAAATCACGGCCGTCGGCATTTATTATGGCACGATCAGGCTTAAGATTCATCTGGGAAGCGTCACCGGCAGTGCGCACGATATCGGTAGCCCATTCCTTACCATCCTTGTAGGATACAACTTTGAGTTCGCCTGGTTCGTATTTCACGTCGTCCCAGCGCAGACGATACTCATACTGATCCTTTTTCTTTAGACCGAGTGACTCGCCGTTGAGGAACAGCTCAGCCTCATCGCCAGAAGTGAAGACGTGGACCGGCGTGACCTGCCCAACACGATCCGGCCATGTCCAGTGCGGCAAAATATGGGCCATTGGAAGGTCAGGTCGCCAGTGCGCCTGGTAGAGGTAGAACCGGTCCTTCTTGAATCCTGCCAAGTCGATGATGCCAGAGTATGAACTGCGGGATGTATCGTATGGTGTCGGCTCACCGAGGTAATCCCATCCGGTCCACACGAACTCGCCGGCCACGTAAGGGTGACGCTCTATGGAAGCGAATACTTTGTCTGCCGAGGAGCCATAGTCGGTGGCGTGGAGTTCGTAGGCACTCACTTGGCGAAGCTTCGAATCGCCCCCTCTGCCATCCCGCAAAATATCACTATTCTTCTGCACTACGGGGAATAGATAAATACCGCGGCTGCTCATTGCGTGGGCGGTTTCACTGCTGAGAGTGACTTTATTGGGGAATTGCGCATGAAATGCCGGATATTGTGGTTTGGTTCGGATGCGTTTGGTTCCTTCAAATTCCGGCGATTGGCGGATACCCTCACCCTGATAGTTCAGACTGATGACATCCAAGACAGCTGGCATCGGCATACCCGGCTTGGCATAGTTCATTGCACCGGTCACCGGTCGAGTGGGATCCTCTTCATGCACGATGTCACAAAGCTTCTTCGCCAGCGCGGCCCCTTCTTCGCCCGTGTATTGCTCACTGACCTCATTGCCGATACTCCACATAATCACCGAGGGGTGGTTCCGGTCCCGACGGACGAGCGCACGCAGATCCTGTTCGTGCCAGTTCGGAAAGACCAAATGATAATCGAAGGGAGTTTTCTGTCGAATCCAGACATCGAAGGCTTCGTCCATAACCAAAAAGCCCATCCTGTCTGTCAACTCAAGCAGCTCGGGAGCAGGTGGATTATGGCTCGTGCGGATTGCGTTGCATCCCATCTCCCGGAGCATCTGCAACTGGCGCTGCGCTGCGCAGTAGTTGAACGCTGCACCCAGCGCACCCAGATCATGATGTATGTTGACGCCTTTTAGGTAGATGCGCTCACCATTTATGTAGATTCCCCGATCAGGATCGAACCGCACATCGCGGATGCCAAAGCAGGTCTCGCAGCTGTCAATTAACTTGCCCTGATGTGATATGGCCGTGACCGCTATATAACGGTTGGGTCGCTGGTTGGGTGGCGGCCCCCAGAGCCTGGGATTGGTGATGGAAACCGAACCTTTGACCGTGGCGCTCGCCCCTGCTGCAACCGTGGCCTCCACAGACTCAAAGCTGGCCACGGCGTCGCCTGTTTTCCAGCCCTCGGCATCCAAATCGTAGATCTGGGTGGCGACACTAACAGTTGCATTTTTTTCAGAATTGTTGTCGATCATGACCTCCAGATCGATGGTGGCGGACGACGACGAAACCTGCCGTGTCGTCAAGTAGGTGGCCCAATGGCCAACGTGAATGGGCGCAGTCTTAACAAGCCACACGTTGCGGTAGATGCCACCACCAGTATACCAGCGCGATGAGTTGGGGGGATTGTTGAGGCGGATTGCCAGAACACTGTCACTGCCGAACTTAATATATGGTGTCAGGTCAACTCGCCAGGAAGTGTAACCGTAAGGCCAGCCACCGACTATCTGCCCATTGCACCAGACAGCGGTATAAGACATAGAGCCGTCGATGTCGAGGTGGATTTGTTTGCCGGAATCGGAAGCAGAAATAGCAAGATGCTTACGGTACCAGGCAACACCGGCCGAAGGCAAACGCCCCATTCCGCCGCCGCCGGATTTGTTAAACGGGCCTTCGATGGCAAAATCGTGGGGGAGGTCGAGTTTCCGCCAGTCGGCATCGTTAAAAGATGGGCTAACGTAGGGAACACTTGCGCCGAAGTTTCCTTTGGGTCGGACATAGCGCTTGGCCGGATCTGCAATTAAGTCGTTGCCGGTTGGAAGTATAAATGCAGCGATGCCGGAGTTAGGATCAATACTTGGCGTAATGTTCCCACGGCGGCCACCACGTCTTCCGCGCCCGGGATTAATAGGATAATCGAGGTTGTCAGCGAACGCTGCGTCTGCAGCACCCGCAGTTCTATCGACAGGGTCGTTCCTGGTAAAGCGCCAATCATTGTTGATGGAAATTCGCTCGCGCGGTGATTCGGCGGCCGTAACACATCCCATTAGAAGCAAAATGCCAGCGGTAATTGCCCCAAGTGGTGTTTTAAATTGTATAATCCGCATTGTATTTCTAATTGTAAATCTCCTTGTAGAATAAAAATCAGTTAATGAAAATATTCCTGTATTAATAGAATGATTTTGTATGAATCCATTCAAAGAAAATCTTTCGAGTAGCCATATAATGATACTTAGAAAAAAATGAGTTGAAGCAATATTTAAATACAACGGCCACTCTTGTACTCAAAAATTATAATAATATACTTTTAATACTAAATCAGCTTTCTTGCCGTCAAGAAAAATGGTCTGCTTTTAGCCCTGTTGATGTAAAAAGCAGGTTTTATTGTAATATTAAAACTTTATATGGCCCTTGATTCATTCAGCGTATAACTCCTTTGCTTTATATTCACTATCTCACGCTGTGACAGTTTACAACTATATTTTCTCATAGAAAAAAATGAGGCCTATACCCAATTTATTCGGTATAGGCCCCAAAATAATACGAAATCCAATATATCAATCTTAAAATTCTAATTGATAAATTTTATGCTAATTACTGTTGCTGTCCTAATTACTGCAGTTCCGGCAGATATAGACGAATATCGTCAATGAATATCATACCTGAACCACCAGTGGCGCCAGTCCTCTCAAAACCAATACCAAACGTCGTGACATTACTCAGATTAACACCAAAATCCGCCAGGTCAATAGTAACCTCCTGCCAAATAGCCTGGGTCAAGTCAATATCATACGTCACCTTGGCATTGTTAATCGTTACATACATCTGCTCGCTGGTCGGATTGTTCGGATCGCCATAAATCCATAGCGATATTGTCTCAGGTGTACCAACAGACCAATCGTTACCTATGGGCAGGTCGGCAGGATTCACAGTAACCTCTGAATATTGTGCCGTACTGTTATCGAAGAATAAAGGTGTTGATTGAGCACCTCCGTGGACGATATCGGTCTCAACAAAATGCTCGCCGTTAGCAAAATCAGGATTCGGATAACCTATTGTTGAGCCGTTTACCGAGGGATTATCAAATCCGTCTATCCACGTAAAGAATATCCTGTTACTGCCTTCTTGATCGAGATTGAGGTCATTATAAGATTCAAAATCTTCCACAAGAATATAATCAGCAACTATAAAGGTCCAGACATGGCCTTTGCCAATCGTCGCATCAGCACCTACCTGGTCAACACGCCAATAATACTGCTGATCCCATTCAAGGATTTCCGGCAATGTATATGTATTGGCATCCTGTCGGCCGCGATACATCTCTGCAGTTGTTGTGTCAGCATTTTCTACGGCCTCTGCATTAGTGCCTAAATATACATCATGTTGAACAGCATCATCTCCGGCGGTCCAGCTCAGTGTCTTTGTAACTACGATATCAACGGTTGAACCGTTTTCCGGCTGAGGCCCTCTGGCACGTAACGGATCTATTTTCATAACCTGCTCAATCTCATCAGCCGTCAGGGCATAATTATAGATACGGAATTCATCCAGAGAAGCATCTAAGTATGCTTGTGCGCCCCATTGCGACCTTCCAATCCAGTTGTCGGTAGTATTACCAAGGTCCGAAGGGAGGACATCTGTTGTACCACTGGTAACGCTCTCACTGTCGAGGTAAAGCTGTACAATCATGGTTGTACTATCTATTGTAATAGCCACGTGATGCCATCCGGCCGGTAATGTATCAGGGGCATCAATTTGAGAAGCAACGTCCGCAGCGTTCGTTCTTATATAAAAAATCATGGTGGTGCCGTTATCAGGCGTCAGGTACATATACCCGGACTCGTTGCCATTTCCAAAATCAAATATTCGCTGATCTGTACCTCCCTCGCCTGAGAAGTCTATCCAGGTCGATATAGTTATACTATCGCATGTAGCTATAGTGGAACCTATGGGAAGTTGTATAAGGTCGTCGTATCCATCAAATTGTATTGCATCTCCATCATAGCCGGGAGCTGACTGGGCATCACCAAAAACAGTCCCGTGCTGGTTCAGACCTGACCAGTCAATCGCTTTGCCGGGGCCTTCATCGAACTTCCACCAGCCGACAAGATTAGGATTGGTAATTTGAATGTCAGGTATCGTTGTAAAGTGCCAAACATCGCCCGTCAAGGTGTTACCATCAATTACTTGATCAACACGCCAATAATAATCCTGGTCATTAACAAGACCTGTTTTGTCGTAACTATAACGTATCAATCCTGTATGACTTATGGTTGTCTCTAAAGTTAATGAATCCGGGCTGCTACCAAAGTACAACTGGCTTTCACTCGTATCAGTACCGGGATTCCAGCTAAGGATTGTGCACGGATCGGTGAAAACGGCAATCTCATGATCATAAGGCGAAGGTTTCCAGCTTTTTATAGGCGCAACTTTGAAATTCCATACATCGCCTACCCAGGTATCTGATTCGTTTACCTCATCAACTCGCCAGTAATAGGTTTGGCCTATCGTAAGAGATGTAATGTTAAAGCTGGGTTCGGTTACGGTTCCCTGGTATGTACTTGGAGCACCTTCAGCTACATCGTTATAATCTTCACCGAAGTAAACAATGTGTTCGGCTGCGCGCTGTCCCGGCACCCAACTAAGAGTTGGATTCTGAGATACATTGTCCGCGGCATTTGCGGGATTCGGAACAGATGCCTTAAGGGGTTTCTCTGCAATAAGCTCAACAATAAATACACGGTCACCGGGAGCTATGGTGTATGTATTACCGGCTTCACCGGCGGCTCCGCTCACATAAGCAGTGCCGTCTGGATAGGGATTGCCGTTAGCAGCAGTATCTTTAATACCAAGTGTCTCATAGAAACCGCCACTTGCAGCAGTCATATCGATGCCGTATTCAGTATTGGGGCCGACAGGAACCGGTGTGTCAAAGACGGCGTGAATCCATGTGCCTGTCCCGTTGGTAGATGGGCCCGTACCTATATTATTCGTCTCTTCACCTGTTACCGTGTATGTTTCACTTGTCATAACAAAATCTTCGGTACCCGAAGCAGGTGAAAATGTTGCGCGAGCAGTCAGCGTGTTCCCAGCCGTCAAGTTCCAATATGTTTGATTAGTGTTCTCAGTGTATCCGCATTGCTGGTACCAAAAGCCAGTAATCTGATATGCAGGCGCGCTGTCGCCCGTGACAAAAAACTGTCCTTGAGAACCGCGATCGAATGCCACATAAGTCGTCGCATCGTTAGTAGCACCATCTATCGAAGTCGTTCCTACGTTATCACTATCTTTTGTTGCGCCGACGAAATTATATACATCGTGCGGGCCAGGTGTTGGTTCTGTTGTGTGGAAAGAAATCGTCAACGCCTGGACAGGAGCCGACAGGCTCATTATCGCAGCCAACAAAACAATAATTATTTTTGTTTTCATAATAATTCTCCTTCCAAAAAAATTAGGATTGGTAGTTTGAAACAAAACGATTTTTTACATATAATATTCCTCCTCATAATTGATATTAATAAACACCCTAACACCTTATCTTTGATAGCATCCGTTAGCTATTTTGCTTGTATATTGATATCATCTGTTGTTTCCAGGACTAATTCAGGCTCAACAAATACACACCAATCACACGTGTAAGCTCGTTGATAGGCTCCCAGACGGTCAATATCTCCTCCATCCGTCGTCACGAGTGTCAGAAAACGATCGAAGGGGACAAGTTCAACAGCAACATTACTCAAAACATCCTTCTGTTTAACATTCCGACGGCTATGGCGAACCTTTCCATCCACAAGCACCCAAAAATCCGCATTACAGCCCGAACTCTCTTCAAAATCAGCTATTCCGATTTTAGAGACAAAACGGGTCAACCTAATGCCCGGGCACATGGCTCGTATAGCATTTAAATCAAAGGTAATGCCGAGGTTGGCATGCATTACAAAACAAGGATTTTTTCGATTTCCATAATCCTGCCCATCAAACCGTACTATTCCCGTCCTCATATCTGTTGCCCATGCACCCTGGTTCGAATTGGCTCCAAGGTTGGCATAACATTCACCATTGGTCTGCGGACAATCTACAAACTCATGTCCAAGAGAACTGATAATCTGCTCCCTGCTTCCATCCGGAATGAAAAGTCCATCAATAAACAGATTGGCTTCCAGTGCGTGGTATTCACTGCCTTTCCCATCACAATAGAGCGATTCTTTATATCCCTCAATTGGATCCACATAGACATTTGTTCCGCCGGTCCCAAATCCATTTCCTCTTGCAACAACATCCACCAGAGATAGATTCTGGCCTCTCCAGACAAATCCCGTCTCTGAATAAAAATGTCTTACAAATACCTGTTCTCTGATAGGGATGTCTCCGACCTGCCCGCTTGTATTTATGCGCTTGGCCTGACCTGCGGTCAAAGTCAGACTTCGTTCTTCCATACTTCCGGAACTCGAGGTTAACTCGGCTTTACCTTTAAACATATGCAAGTCGCTCGTTCCATCCTGCTCGACTCGAATCCCAAATTCAGTACCCAAATCCACGATGCGTGAATTAGGCGTATCAACTGTAAATCCCTTTGCATAATCCGGTACAAAGGCAAATAATTGCCCGGTATGCAGGACCATACGGTCGTCAGACTTCAATCGAAACGCTGCAGGGGCTTCGAGCAATACTTTTGTCCCCCCGTCGAAGACAATCTCAATCAATCCTGTTTGTAGAAACAAAGGATACTTACGGTTGGTCAGTCTTGCCCCGGATACGACTTTTTGATTGTCGGACAATCTGGCATTAAGTGACGTTCTGAGCGTGGCGATTTCGCCGGGGACGAACATTCCATAAAATAAAGAAACGACTACGATAAATAATAGCATAGCCAGTGAACATATAGCGGTTATCTTGACCACCTTCGACCCGGTTCTGAGAAAAGCTCCGAGTGTCGTGGTAAAGCCATCTACAGCCTCCCGTAAGTCCCAGCCGGTTCTCCTGGCTTCCTGTTGTATAATATCCTTATACTGCTGTTTAAGATACGCATCAAGCTGTTCACTGGCATAGATTTCAATCTGACGCTTTTTTTCTTCTTCGGTGACATCAGGTTCAAAATAGTAAATATCGGGATATTCTGTTGCATGAAACGCCGCATCTTCCTCATTCGGGCCATAAAGCATTTCTTGCCAGGGAATATCAAAAGTTTTAGGCAGTACTCCCTGCAAATCCATCAGGCCAACGTAAGTTGTAATAAATTCCAGATAGTAGTTACAAGCATTCTCACTGGTAGCAATCTGGTGATCGAGCAATGCGAACTGCTCAGCGGTGATTGTGCCATCCAGAGCACGATCTATCAATTCAGTAAAATCCAATGACATTTGACCATCCCGGCTCAAGTTAGTTCCTCCATAGCCAACATCCTGCGGATACACCGAATCAGCGAATCGTTAATTCGAGCCATCCTCTTATAAATACTTTGTACGGTTCGCCCCAGCCGTTCGGCAATCGTTTTAATTGCAAGTTCATTCTCGTATCGCATCTGAATCAAATCGTAATCCCTCTTACTCAACTTACGGATGCATTTTCGTAATGCCTGCATGCGCCTTTCGATATTCTTAACAAAATTATCCGATTTGCCTTGCAGAGATTCAAAAGCAGCCTGACTAAACCGAAAATTATTTCTGGCATTTCGTCTATGGGCCTGAAAAATCTTATATTTAGCAATCTTAATACCCCAGGCGGTAAAACTCGTTCCCCGTTCAAAGCTATCAAACTTCGACCACATCACAAGAACTGTTTCCTGAAATATGTCTTCTGCATCATCACGGTTCGGTATCATCCCCAGAATCAATGCATAAATTGGCTTCTGGTTAGCCATGATGAGGCGCAGAAATTCATTTACTTTGGAAGATTCTGTCATATAACTCCTTCGTCTATAAACATATCCCCCCGAAAGTGGATTTTTAAACCACAAATTTTGAAGATAGTTTATTTTTCGGCGAATTTCGTACGTTATTGCTTAAAAAACAAGGAATTTTCGAAATTTAAATGATATGACAAAACAATCACCATCAGATATTAATATCGCTGATATGCTGCCCGAGTTGGTCATATACTTTGCATAAACCGTCTTAATAAGCCGGGAAAAATTGTAAAAAGACGATTTTTTACTGTTTGTTTTATTGAATTAGCCATGAAAAAAGGCCTATACCAAAATAACTCGGCATAGGCCTAAAAATTACAAAAATTTGTTACATTAACTACATTATCTGCTATTTTAACAGCTCACATCTTAACTTCAGTTCTGACTACTGCAGTTCCGGCAGATACAGGCGAATATCGTCAATCAACACCATACCTGAACCACCTGTAGCACCGGCCCTCTCAAAACCAATACCAAACGTCGTGACATTACTCAGATTAACACCAAAATCCGCCAGCTCAATAGTAACCTCCTGCCAGGTTGCCTGGGTCAGGTCAATATCATACGTCACTTTAGCACTGTTAATCTTTACATACATCTGCTCGCTGGTCGGATTATTCGGATCGCCATAAATCCATATCGATATTGTCTCAGGTGTACCTATAGACCAATCCTGACCGATAGGCAAGGCCGCCGGATTCACAGTAACCTCTGAATATTGAGCCGTACTGTTATCGAATAATAAAGGTGATGACTGATCACCTCCATGGACGATATTGGTCTCGACAAAATGCTCACCATTTGCAAAATCGGGGGCAGGATAACCTATAGTAGAACCGTTTACAGAAGGATTATCAAATCCGTCTATCCAAGTAAAGAATATCCTTTTACTGCCTTCCTCGTCGGGATTGAGGTCATTATAAGATTCAAAATCATCCACTAAAAGATAATCAGATATCGTAAAGTTCCAAACTCTGCCCTTACTGATTGTCTGATCTGAACTGACTTCATCGATACGCCAATAATACCTCTGATTCCATCTTACAGATCCTGGAGATCTATAAAAGCTGTTAGCATCCTGACGACCCCAATTTATATCTCCGGTCGATGTATCGGCATTAGCAACAGCAACCTTATCGAAACCTAAGTACACATCATGCTGAACTGTATTTTCTCCGGGCGACCAGGTAAGAGGAAAGGCATGCACTAAATCCACTGTTGAACCGTAAGCAGGTTTGGGATTCCAGGCAATCGAGGTATCACCTGCCGTTACATCCGTGACCTCTTCGGCGGTCAGTGCCCTACTATAGATTCTGGCATCATCGATTGCGCCGTCATACCACATCCATGTCTGCTGAGTATCTGAGCCTAAGCTGACATTGAATGTATTTACCGATATGGATCCCTGGTGAGACTCCGTTGCCTGTAGCTCGCCATCAACGTACAAATTAAGCCCACTTCCATCATAAGTCCCCGCCAAATGGTGCCAGGAGCCGTTGAATGAGCTACTCACAGGATAAGCAGCCGTGTAGAGCATACCATCATTGACATCAAACGCTATATTATTTCCGGCATTATGTCTTAATGCATAAGAAGAATTTCCCTTTGTGAGCAAGGGATCATCTTCGCTATTACCGGCATCGTTCATATTGACCCATACCGACAAAGTGATACCATCAGTTATATTTAGACTACCGGGATTGCCGCAGTCAACATAACTGCCATCCACACCGTCAAAGTCCAAACCACCTTCATTCCTGCCCGGTACCCATGCCAGACCGCCGTACAATGTGCCATGATTACCATAGCCGGACGAGTCAAGTGCTCCGATTCCCTCGATTTCATCGAGCTTCCACCAGCCAACAAGACTGGGATCGACAATCGGAAGTTCCGGAGCGGTTGCGAATGTCCAGATTTCGCCTGTATGGAAACTGGTCCCATCATCCTCGTCGATTCTCCAATAATAGGTCTTCTCATATTCGAGCGGTTCAGGAGTGAAACTGCTGACATCAACAATTCCCTTATCAGCACGATTGTTTCCGGCCTGCACATCTTCCAGATTATCACTGAGATATACATGATGAGCAATCGCTCCGGTACCCGAATCCCATTTCAATTCCACATTAACATCCACAAACGGAGCGCCATCTGCCGGAACAGGATCATAGGCGGTTGGCGGACGAACCGTAAACTGCCAGATATCCCCTTTATAGATTTCAGCTCCACTGACCTCATCAATCCGCCAGTAATAAGTCGTGCTGTGAGCAAGACCATCGACTGTGAAACTATCGGCACTCTGCCGAGCTTTATATACATTCTCCGGTCCCATTGGGTCGCTGCTTGTAGCAGTGTCCACATCGCTGAGGCTGTCGGATAAATAAATATCATGCTCGGTTGCAAATGGTCCCGGCTGCCACTGAAGGGTCACACTCGTTGTGTTGATCAGGCTGTTATTACCCGGCACCGGATTAATAGCAATTGGATTGACGCTTTCGATACTGACATCATCTAAAATCACCTGTGAAAACCACCACTGGTTCGCAGGAGCACGCTCGCTTATATTTCCAAAACCAACCTGCAACATGCTGCCAAGACCGGCCGGATTGGCACCGGTCGACAAATAGAACGTCTGAAAGGTCCAGGAATTTCGAGGCTGGTCCGAATTATCCATATCGTATATAGCATGGTCGAGCATTGTCGAGGTAGCCGAATCCTGAAGAAAGACTTCAAGAATTCCCCCATACGTACCTTCATTACCTCCCCTGCGTCCAACCCATACGGAAACTTTATAGGTCTTATTGGCCTGAACGAGATGAGGGTTGCCATCCTCCATAATGTCCTGGTAGATTGAGGTATTCTGATTGAACGCACATATATTCTCACCGCTTTGAGCCGGTGGATTCAGTGAGGAGACGGTTAAATCCTGCTCATTCGCACCATCGCCCTGCCAATCAGCCGGAATACCTCCCCAGGCCCCGTCTGCCATTGGAGTTGCGTCAAAACCGGGATTTTCCAAAGTCAACTGCCCTAAAACCGGTACAGTCAGGAACGTAAACACAACTGCAAAAATAATCCTGAATTTATTACTTTTTGCCTGAATCATAATATCCTCCTTTAAAAATCATATAAGTGACAAAAAAATTTACAGAATTCGTCTGTATTTATTTGAGGTTACTTTTCTTTAATATCTGCCCTTTGAAGCTATAAGACAATACATTCAGAAAAATTTTTAGCGTAACAACTTAAATCCAAAGAACTGCTCCGATGTCAAAAGACTGCATTATTATGGTATTTTTATACTAAATCAGATACCTTATCGTCAAGCAAATTATTCCAGCATAGCCACATCAGTTATTTTCTTGCTTTACTATTTACGAAATTCTTTTCTCTTGCAAATTACACTTCTTCATGGTTAAATATTAGCGTCTGAGATATTCATATATCCAGATGCGTACCGGAGGATTTATTCTCTCTTTGCTGCAATATTTGAACAATGCCGAAATTACAGTCCAATTCCGCTGGGATTGAAAAATGGCTTAAATTAATCCGAGCCGATGGTGTCGGTCCGACTACTTTTACTAAGCTCCTTAAGCGTTTCGGCTCACCGGATAGAATCTTAGGTGCATCTGTCAGTGAGCTGGCCAAAACTAACGGGGTGGGCTTCAAAACTGCTGAAAGAATTGCCGCAACTCGTGACAAATTCAACACGGCCGCTGAGCTGGAACTTGCCAGGAAACTCGGTGTATGGATTATTAATCTCCAGGACAGTCGCTATCCACCTGCCTTGAAACAGATTTACGATCCTCCACCTGTTTTATACATTAAAGGCGATTTGATTCGACAGGATAATTTAGCGATTTCGATTGTAGGCTCCCGTCAGTGCAGTTTTTATGGCCAGGAGCAATCTTCGAGACTTGCACATTTTCTTAGTTCAGCAGGTTTCACAATCTATTCCGGCATGGCTCGCGGGATAGATACCGCCGCCCATCAAGGCGCCCTTTCAGCCGGTGGAAGAACAATTGCAGTACAGGGTTGCGGATTGGGGAATATATTTCCACCGGAGAACAAACGATTATTCGAGCTAATAACCGAATCAGGGGCCTGCATTAGTGAATTGCCATTAGAATTTGAGCCGCTGGCGGTGAATTTCCCACCTCGCAACAGAATCATAGCAGGATTGTCTCTTGGTACAATTGTTGTCGAAGCCGGCCTGCGCTCCGGAGCATTACTAACAGCCAATGCAGCAATGGATTACAATCGTGAAGTCATGGCTGTGCCCGGAAAAATTGATTCACCATTGAGCAAAGGAGCGCATAGCTTGATAAAACAAGGAGCGAAACTTATCGAATCGGTAGAGGATGTAATGGAGGCCCTCGGATATTACGGCGAGCAGTTAACTGAGCACGCGAGCATAGCTGCGAAAAAGGCCAACGACATAATAGAAAAGCCTTTATTTGATGTTGAACAACTGAAACTAAGTGACCATGAAAAAAAGATTTATGATTGCCTTGACAAAGAGCCTTTACATATAGAGCAAATCATCACAGATGCGGACATAACTGCTGGAAGCGTTAACGCGGGTTTGATTTCACTTCGGCTCAAAGGCCTGATAAAACAACTACCGGGAAGCTTATTCGTAAGAAGGTAGATACCCTCGAAGAGCATTCCATAACAGATAAATAAATGAAACACTTGTCCTAAATTATTAGAGACATTCCTCGATGTCCATAGCAGAGTATAAGATTTTACGATATCATCTACGAGTCTGTTTACCCAATAGGAAGAAATGATTATGAAGAAAATACTCGCAGTTATCGGAAGCCCACGCAGAAATGGAAATACGCATATCCTGGTTTCAAAAATAGCAGATGGGGCAAGAACTAACGGAGCTACTGTCGATGAACTGTTTTTAGGAGATCTAACAATTAGGGAGTGTGACGGATGCCATATATGCTGGAATGGAAAAGAATGCAGTAAGAAAGATGATATGCAAAGTATTTATCCAAAAATTATACAAAGCAATGTTATCATTTTCGGTACACCTGTATATTGGTACGGCCCCACTGCTCTGATGAAAGCTTTCATTGACCGATTCGTGTACTTTAACTGTCCGGAAAACAGAGAGAAGATACAGGGTATCTCGGCGGTCATAGCAGTACCTTTTGAGGAAGAATCCTTTGATACGGCTATGCCAGTCGTTGATTTTTTTGAAAAGTGTTTCAAATATCTACAGGTCAGACTGATCGGTAAAATTATCGTTCCAGGAGTCAGCGCTAAAGGAGAAATCAACCAGAAAACGAAGTATTTGCAACAAGCGTATGAGCTGGGGCAAACTTTAGCTAAAGGATGAACAGAGCGATTGTCAAATGTTTAATAAGGATTGTTGATGACTTACAACAAGTACACGACAGAGCCTGACACTTAGTCTGCGAGCCATATTTCCAACAGATTCTGCCTGTAAGTGAGAAATGTGCATATTTTCAAAAATACTATAACGACTTAGGATTTTCCTACTCAAAATCGAGTATTATCCCCATTGCTTTTACAGGTCTTACAACCGAAAATACATTCGGCATGTGCCTAAGGCCAACGACCTGAACCACGAATTCTAAGTTTAGGGGTATGGAAGCCCCGCGACACCCAATGTTTTAGGGGGGGTAGGTCGCTGGCTTTATCTTTTTGTGACAAAACCTGTTCAACACTGAATTTCTTGAGAGATAATCAAAACCTGTCAATTCCACCCACAGCCTAATTAATTGCTATCTCAAACTTGCACCGAATAAAATAATCGATAAATCTCGATAAATTTGATTGATTTTTTCCCTTCCTCTTAATAACATCTATTTTCGATAGAAATAATACCAGAACTACCAAAAGCCTCATCGTTATTCATCTACGTAAATTGAATGGCTCGTCTATATATTGGAAATAGAGCTATGCGAGATGGAAAAAAAACATTAAAAGATGAGCAAGGCAAATTTGATATCAGTCCAGCTCAAGAACCATTGAAACAAATCCACCGGAATAAATCTGAGATTGAAAATCTAATGAAAGAACTACATGGCTCAGAGGCATGTTATCGTGCCTTATTTGATAATGCCAATGACGCTATTTTCCTAATGAAAGACGATAGATTTATTGATTGCAATCCAAAAACTCTCAAAATGTTCAACTGCACAAAAGAGCAGATTGTAGGCCACACCCCGTATGACACTTTTTCACCGGAATTCCAACCTGATGGCTGCAGTTCCAAAGAAAAAGCACTAAAGCTAATCGGTCTTGCCCAAGAGGGAAAACCACAAGCCTTCGAATGGAGTCATCTGCGGCATGACGGTACGACGTTTGAGGTGGAAGTCTCATTGAATCGAATGGAACTTTTAGGAAATGTGTTCATCCAGGCAATCGTCAGAGACATAACCGAACGAAAGCAGGCACAAGTACGATATGAGACGATTCTGGGAACAGCAATGGATGGTTTTGGAGTCTTCAGCATAGATGGAAATATATTGGAAGTAAATAATGCGTACTGTAATTTGGTGGGCTATAGCCGAGAAGAACTCTTGTCCATGAATTTAGCGGATATAGAAGTCCTGGAATCATCAGATCAGGTCGAAAAACACATTCAAGAGCTTTTAACTTCGGATTGGCATCGGTTTGAAACACGCCACCGACATAAAGACGGTACTACCATCGAACTCGAAGTTAGTGTCAATAGCTTAAAACAAGACGGTAAACATCTCTTCGCTTTTTATCGCGATATTACCGAGCGTAAAAAAGCCGAGCAAGTATTACGTCACGAGAGAGACAAGGCTCAGAAGTACCTTGATGTCGCAGGAGTGATATTCGTGGCCCTCGATAATAGGGGAAATGTGACACTCATAAATCGCAAAGGCTGCGAGGTCTTGGGGCGTAAGGAAGAAGAAATAATCAATAAAAATTGGTTTGATAACTTCCTACCAGAAGGTATCAAACAAAGAGCAAAGAATACCTTTGAAAAACTTACGAAAGGCGAATTAAAATCGGCCGCGTACTATGAGAATCCGGTTCTAACCAAGTCAGGCCAACAAAGACAAATCGCTTGGCACAATATAATATTGACAAATGAGAACAGCAAATATATTGGTACGTTAAGCTCAGGAGAGGACATCACAGAGCGCAAAGCAGCAATTGAAGCCTTGCGTGAAAAAGAAGAGACAATTCGTGCTTTTGTGGAAACCTCCCGGGACTGGATATGGTCTATTGATTTGCACGCTAACCATACTTATTCCAATCCGGCCGTAGAAGATATCTTAGGTTACCCTCCGGATGAATTGGTTGGAAAATCAAGTTTAAATCTCATGCATGATGAAGACCGACAAGCCATAGAAGCAAAACTACCCCGGTGGATAGAACAAAAAAATGGCTGGCAAAATCTTGTCCTCAGATGGCGGCATAAGGACGGAAGCTGGCGCTGGCTGGAAAGCAATGCAGTACCAATCTTAGATACAGAGGGAAATCTGATTGGATTTCGAGGCGTTGACCGTGATATTACCGAACGCAAAAAGGCAGAGGAAAAACTACGTGAGCATGAAGAACAACTTAAATCCCTAACTTCGGAATTATCATTTGCCGAAGAGCGAGAAAGAAGACGGATTGCAGCGGGGATCCATGATGACATCGCCCAAAAGCTGGCACTTGCCAAACTTGAACTGCAATCAATTCAAAATACGATATCCGATACTGATGTGTCGACGTCGCTTGAAAGCCAGTGTGAAATTATGGACAAGATTATGGAAGACGCTCGTATGCTGACTTTCGAACTGAGCAATCCTCTTTTATATGAAATCGGAATCGAAGCAGCCATTGAATCATTCCTGATAGAGCAAATCCAAGAAAAACGCGGGATCAAATGTAAATTCACATCCCACGGACCGGATATAAATCTTGATGAGGATATTAGAGTCATTTTGTATCAAGGTGTTCGAGAACTATTAATAAATGTATTAAAACACTCTAATGCAGGCAAAGTAGAAGTGCGTATTGTGAAAAATTATAACCTGATTAGTATCACTGTTGAAGATGATGGCACTGGAATGAAAATATCCAAACATGGTTCATCTGAAAAGGGCAAGAGAGGCTTCGGCCTTTTCAATATTAAAGAGAGGTTAGAGTATTTGGGTGGGAATCTAAATATTCAATCTACACCTAAAAAGGGGACTTGTGTCACTATGAGCATTCCATTAAGATTAAATAAAGCAACTCAAAAAAAGGAGATGTTGCCATGAGGATACTTATTGTAGATGACCATGGCATTGTTAGAGAAGGTTTGAAATCTTTGATAGAACAACAAACCGAAATGGAAGTTGTCGGTGAGGCTGAAAACGGAGAAATAGCCGTACAGTTAACACGAGAACTTTCTCCTGATGTTGTAATAATGGATGTGAGCATGCCCAATCTCAACGGCGTTGAGGCTACACGTTATATCCTTCAGGAAAAACCGGACGCCAAGATAATAATTTTATCAATGCATATAAACAGGCATATAGTGAAAAAGAGCCTCGAAGCCGGAGCTTCGGGTTATGTACTCAAGTCGAACCTTTTTGATGAACTCTTAAACGCTTTAGAAGCAGTTAAAACGCATGGTTTCTATTTGAGCCCTCGAATTACCGGAGTTGTTGTGGAAAACTACAGAACCCAGCAGGCAGCAGGTGCGACACAGGAACCAAACAAACTCACCGCAAGAGAACGGCAAATCCTGCAACTTGTCGCAGAGGGAAAAACAATAAAAGAAATTGCAAGAATTCTGCATGTCAGTCCCAAAACCGCCGATGCGAATCGTCGTCAGATTATGAATAAACTCGAAATTTTCAATACCGCAGAACTAATAAAGTATGCTCTCCGAGAGGGGCTAACTTCGCTGGAGTTCTGATTGAGTCTTTATAAGACAGAAAACCGCAGAAAAACAAGCATTCTTAAGTCATATCTTCCGATAAAAACCAAAATATCCTATTAATTTATAACCGCATCGAAACTGATATTGTCCCACAACATTAAGAAGGAATTTCCTATCGCAAATCAAGGAATATCCTTCTTTCCATATAAATTTTATAACCGAAAATATAAATAGATAGAGTTTGTTATCAGGCCATAGACCTGTTCCTGTAAAGTTGTGTTTTCATGTTTAAGCTACCCAAGATTTACTTTGCAGATCGGGTGGGACAGGTCATGGCCTCCATTTGCGAGGTTTATCCGGCATCATAGAGTAATTTCAAAATACCAATTGGATGTGTGGTTGTCTTTATGCCGTCAAAAAATGAAAGATAGTAAAAGATGTTCAGAACCAAACCAATAATGTTAATTGAAAATGATCCTGCATCCGCAAAGAATATTATGTGCGCACTTGAGGCTACGGATGTGAAAAGCCCGTTGATTCATTCGAACACTGGCGAGGATGCTTTAAATTACCTTAAAAGTCAGAACAACAAAAAACCATGGTTAATTCTTTTAGGGCTCAATTCACATAGCTCAGACGGTCTTAACTTGCTTAAAATAATCAAAATAGACAACCGTCTCAGAATCATCCCTGTAGTTATTATTGCAGATTCCAGTGAAGATCAGAATATCACTCGAGGCTTTGAACTCGGAATTGCAGGTTATGTTGTAAAGCCTCAGGACATTTCACAGATTCCATCTACAATCAGGACAATAATGGAGTATTGGACATTATCAGAGTTGCCGCCTAAAGAAAGTTAAGTACCATGGGTGTTCGTATTATTTTAGTTGACGACCATGGCGTTATTCGTCAAGGTCTTCGGTCTTTGCTCGATTGCCAACCGGATATAGAAGTGGTAGGAGAAGCTGAGGATGGACGAAGTGCCATAGAGCTTGTCCGTGAACTTCAGCCCGATATTGTCATTACAGATGTCACTATGCCAAATCTAAACGGCGTAGATACAACACGTCAGATTACTCGTATGCTTCCGCAAGTCAAGGTAATCGGCCTATCAGGACATTCTAACAACTCCTTTATCATGGGAATGCTCAAAGCCGGAGCATCAGCTTACATTCTGAAACAATGTTTATTTGATGAACTCCTCGAGGCCATAAATGTAGTACGTCAAGGCGGCAGATATCTGGGGCCGGAAGTTACAAAAGCGGTTGTCAGCAATTATATACAGCTCTTATCTGAGTCAAGTGATTCACCATTAGAAACTCTTTCGGAACGAGAACGAGAAGTGCTTCAACTTATAGCGGAAGGAAAATCAACAAAGCAAATTGCTTTAGATTTACATGTCAGCACAAAGGCAATCGAATCCAATCGTCGAAAGATAATGGAAAAACTCAACAGTCACAGCGTTGCAGATCTGGTCAAATATGCAATTTCCGGCGGCCTCACTTCTCTCGAATTATAAGAACGAATAGCTCAAGCCCATAATAAACCTCCGTCTCGTTAGAGCATTGATTTTCTTTATCGCGATTTCTCCGATTGCTTATCCACCAGAAAAGAAACTCGGAGAATAAATGTCCGGAGCGTTATTTCCTTGACTATACGTTCTAATAGGCTATAATAATATTAGGTTATTAGGCTTCTTAGGGGAATTAACAGAGTGAAAGGGTGTAATATCAATGATCTTTGAAATGGGGCATTTCCCACAACAGCAAAACAGGAATGCAACAGATGCTTCATACAATCCATAATTCTGGGGAAACAAGACAAATGAGACACAGAAGCACTGTCTTTATAACCATTCTGATTACCTTGTTATGTAGCAGACTTTTAGCCCGGCCCACAACAGCGTATGAAGCTGAACAATTAGTTAACGGCTGGCTGAAAGCCGATTATCAACCTCTTGGTACCGACCTTGGCAGGACAGTGTCAAAAATTGAAACGTTTGTTAATGATAACAACCAGGTCATTTATTACATCGTCTATATCAATCCTTCGGGATTTGTGATTGTCTCTGCAGATAATTTGATTGAGCCGATTATTGGATTTGCAGAAAACGGGACATTTGAACCGTCACCCGATAATCCATTATGGGCTCTGGTACACAACGATCTTAACGGTCGAACTGCTGCAACTCAAAGAGCCACAGGTCCGCCGGCATCAATAGAAAATTCGGATTTCTCTGATGCCCGGCGCAAGTGGGCACATTTTATTAACCTCGCTGATAACGATGAAGGCGGCTATAAACTAATGGGGCTGAGCTGCCTGAATGATATTCGCGTGGTACCATTTGTGCAAAGCCAATGGGGACAGACTACTGTTTGCGGGGAAAATTGTTTTAATTACTATAGCCCAAATAACTATCCCTGCGGATGTCTGGCGACAACCGTGGCTCAGTTGATGCGTTACTTCGAGTATCCGACCGATGGAATCGGTCAGCAAGAGTTTATAATTGCTGTCGATGACAGTGTGGAAACACATTCTACGCTTGGAGGTGACGAGAACGGCGGGCCGTATAACTGGAGTGATATGGTATTCGAGCCGCACTTAAATTGCGACAAACTCACAACAACACAACGAGAGGCCATTGGGGCACTATGCCATGATGTGGGTATTGCGATGCACATGCAGTATTACCCGGAGGGATCCGGTGCCCTAATGCCTGATACAATGATCGCTTTATTAGAAACTTTCAATTACAAAAACGCCATCATGGGGTATAACCTTGGCAATGATATCGGTACCGGACTCTACGAAATGATTAATCCCAACCTCGATGCAAAATTACCTGCTCTTCTCGGCATTCTAACTAATACAGATCAAGATATGGGACACGCCGTTCTGTGCGATGGATATGGGTATAATTCCTCAACGTTATATCACCATGTGAACATGGGTTGGAATGGAATTTATGATGCATGGTATAACCTGCCTGTTATTGATGTCGAAACGGAATTTAAAATAATTACTTCAATTCTGTACAATATCTCTGCATTTGATGCAGGCGAAATTATCAGCGGACGTGTCTTATATCCGGAAGGCAATCCAATTGCTAATGCCAGTGTCCTCGCAAAATCAGGTACTCAGAATCCTCGTACTACTTTAACGGATCAAAGAGGAATTTATGCTCTTCAAGGTTTAAAATCCGACACAACTTATAGAGTATGGGTGGAAAAGGACGGATTTATTTTCTCAAGAAGAGCAGTTGCCACGGGAAATTCTCAAAATGGATATAAAACTTCCGGCAATTGTTGGGGCATCGATTTTTATCCTCAAATAATACTGGATCCCCCACCGGTTTCATCGCTTTATGTAGATAATGACGCTCCTGGTGACCCCGGCCCAAATGATACAACCGTTTCCGATCCCGGAGAAGACGGCTCGGCAGAACACCCTTTCGACGCTGTACAGGAGGCTATTGATACTGCCGGACCAGGTGATATTGTAATTGTCCTGCGTGGAACCTATACCGGCGAAGGTAACAGGGAAATCGACTTCAAAGGCAAACAAATCACAGTCAGAAGCACAGACCCAAATGACCCTGCTATTGTTGCTGAGACAATAATCAACTGCGATGCATCCGAATCCGACCCAAACTGCGGATTCATATTTCACAGCTACGAAACGCCTCAATCCATCGTTGCGGGTCTAACTATTACCGGCGGATATAGCGAGTTTGGAGGGGGGCTCTACTGTAGATCATGTGCCACACCCACAGTGACGAATTGCATATTCCGTGATAATCGGGCGTCCTTCGGTGGCGGTATTTTCACAAATAATGCCAGCCCAAGGCTTATTAAATGCACTTTCAGTAATAATCAGGCCGACTCCGGCGGTGCTATATATAGCTTCGCCGAAGCAGCAGACTGCAATGCAATCATAGATGATTGTCTTTTTCAAGGTAACAACGCAATCCAAAACGGCGGAGCAATATATAATAATGGACAGGTTAATTCGATGCTTACAAACTGTGTATTCACCGAAAACACATCATCAGGTGGCGGCGGTGCAATGAGAAATACTAACTCGGCAAATCCAACCTTAACTAATTGCATTTTCTATAAAAATCAGGCTCAAACACACGGCGGGGGCATACGGAATTCCAACGACAGCAATGTCACAATAACCAACTGTACGTTCAGTGCAAATTCGGCAAACCTCGGAAGTTCCCTTGCATGCACAGTCGATGATGAAGGTGAACAAGCACCGAGTAGTTTCCAGCTTATTAACTGCATAATTTACGATGGTGGAAATGAGATATTCAATGGTGACAACTCAAAAACTACTGTTACCTATAGTAATGTGCCAAACAGCCAGAGTACCGGTCCATGGTCGGGCGAAGGCAATATTTATGCCGACCCTTATTTTGAAGATGCCGATAACGGCGATTTACACCTAAAATCTCAGGCCGGAAGATACAACTCAAAAAGCCAAAGCTGGGTGATAGATGACCTGACAAGCCCCTGTATCGATGCAGGAGATATTAATAGTTACATTGGTGATGAGCCGTTACCAAACGGTGATATCATCAATATGGGTGTATACGGAGGCACTGCCGAAGCCAGCAAATCAATCTCTAAGTGAGATACCCAAATCTCTTGAAATACAACAATTGCCCCATTAAATCGAAAACTAAAAGCGTCTTCAATATTATCTAACAGGCTTAGTTAATCACCATATCAAAAGGCATCATCATTATAACATTTTCACGACGGATTAATTCAATCCGCATCAAGGCCTGATAGAGAGCCTTGGCACGTTGTGGCTCGGCCTTTTGCAAGAGTTCGAAAAGACTCTTGAAGCTTTGATTACCGCCAAATAAAACCGTCTCATCAGGCATTGAAATATCGGTCGGCCTTTTGCCCTGGCCTGAATATTCCTCCATTATCATCGTTATAAAATCCTTGGGACGTGGAATGACACGAACCTCATAATCATCGAGTGACGCCTGTGCCGCGGCATAATCGATTGTCTGGCTAAGCCCGCCGATTTCATCCACCAATCCCAGTTCCAGTGCCTGCTTACCCGTATAGACACGCCCCCCCGCTATCTCATCAATCGGCTTTGTAAGTTTTTCAGCCCGACCTTTAGCTACATGTTCCCTAAAGACATCGTAAATTTTTTGCATGTAATCCCCAAGCAACTTTCGCTGCGAATCATCAAATGGTTGAAGGCTACTTAAGAAATCAGCATTGGCACCACGTTTGTAGCCGATCCATTTGACACCGAGTTTATTCCACATATCTGCAGTAATGAGTTTCCCACCTACCACACCGATAGACGCGGTGATTGTTACCTCATCGGCAAATATAGCATCGGCTGCACACGATATATAATAGCCGCCGCTGCCGGCGACATTGCCCATTGAAACAACAAATGGTTTTTTAATTTTAACCCGCCTTGTGGCATTCAGGATAACTTCGCTGGCTTCAGCGGATCCCCCGGGCGAATCCACACGCATCACAACCGCCTTGACAGAATCGTCTTTGGCAGCAACCTCAAGCGCCTTGCGTATGTCACCACTGAAAGCTATGCCGGTTTGTCCAAACAGGCTTGGCTGGCTATAACCCGGCAAAATAACACCTTCAACATATATCAGGGCTACCGCCTCTTTTTGTGGCTCCTGTGGAGGATTCAGCATTTCCGACAGAAGAGTAAAAAACGCAAACGGATTAGAAAGGTTTATTTGTGCCCTCTTCTCCTGGCCATATCGATTATCGATTTTTATCCGCCCTTCAATTTCATCTTTAATCCGGGCAAGAAACTCCTCGCGCGTTTCCACCGCATCAATCAATCCCATTTCCAGCGCCTGCTCTGCAAGATAGGGGCCATTGTCAATAAGCTCTCTAACCTGCTCGGCGGTCATCCCACGTGATTGTGCAATCATTTTTACCAGAGACTCATAATAACCATCTAACAACCAATTAATATTCTCCTCAGCAGGTTCACTCGGCTCGGAGCGAGTAAATATCTCCGCAGCGGATTTATAATCTCCCATGTGCATAAAATCCCCCTGCACCCCAATCTTATCGAGCAAATCCTTTACGTAAATAGATTCGGTATAGATACCGATAAACCATAGCGCTGATTGCGGTGCTACACTGAGATTATCACCTGCACATAGCAAACTATAAACAAAGATATTCATCCCCTCGGCATGCACATGGACCTTTTTTCCGGCCGCCTTGAGTCCGGCAATAGATTCCCGGAGCTCTTCCAACTGCCCAAATCCAAGTGACATACTGTCAAAAGTCAATACTACAGCTTTAACCTCATCATCGCTGCTTGCCTGTTCCATTCGTGAAACTAAGGTTCTCAAAGATGTTATTTGCCCGGCTGTCAGGCCTAATGAATCAACCATTTCCGATTCTGTCAACTCGCCACTGAGGTGAAAATGTGCCACCACTGAAGGCGCTTCCCGTTCAACAGCTTGTCCAGATCCTGATATAGCCTCTGCACGTTCGGCTCCCGGACAGAGCTGCCCTGAAATAACGAATACTAATAAAATTGTTATCCACAACAAATTCACTTTTAATGATTTCATGATAAACCTCCTTTAAGATTGAATAGATATTTTATCTTTGTTAACCTCACAATGTTTCTGTGTTTGACCGGTTAGTTTAATCGCATTAGTGCAATGAGTCAAGCTTGCATTAAACAACTATAACTATCATTATTTATCTATCATGGGAACGCCATGATGGTGTTTTCATTGGGGCTTGTTCGAGTAATGGGGCCATATCCATAAGTTCAACTGCCTTGCCGTTTTGAGCCGTAGCCCACGATTGAGAAAAAGGCTGGGCTGAAGCCAAACTAACACTACAAGGTATCTACGGTAGTCTATAGCAGAGTCCCCACCGCCGCTGATTCGCTCTGTTTAGCCCATTAATATATCAAGAAATTGAATGAATAAGGGATAATACAAAAACCGTCCCCAGATATTATACCATGCCGCCCATGAATACAAAAAGATAACTGTCACGAAGATGTAAACAGACCAACGACGAAGATATACCGTCACGGCAAAGATTGCAGCCAACTGCCATAGCTTCCCGACGACAGGACCAAGCATAGGCCCCAGAAACAACGAAATCAGACGAATAGTCGGATGTCTTTCTATCTGGGCACCTTCGACGTGCATGAAATAAACTGTCGAGAACATATCTGCCGTTGCCGCAAGGATGGTTAGAACAAGAAATATCCAATACCGGCGGATATATCTCTGCCAATTCGTATGAAAGCGTTCGATGATATCATGAATAGTTCGAGTCTCTGCCATTAACAGTAAAAACTATTTTGAAAAATCAAATCTTCATAAACTATATTGGACCGGTTATGTTTTCTGTAAGTTAAGGATTCGCACCCGTAAATCGCCGGCTTATATTTATGCCTAACAAATGTTAATTTTCCAAAGGAAGTATTTCAACCTTTCGGAATTCAACAGGGTGGCTTTCTGCCTGAAGAGCAATGTAACCTCCATGCAGCATCTTATTGCCGTTCTTAATTAGTCTCTGAGCATCAGAATCTTCTTCATCAAGCTGTGGCTGTTCATATTCCAGTACAATCCGGCCGTTTACAATGTGCCTGATGCTGGAATTACCATGAACCTCAATTTCCATCGTCACCCACTGGTCACCATGATATGTTTCTGAATCAGACTGGATACAATGCCGGGTGATAAGTTTCTTATCCATGACAATATGAGTTCCGGGCGAACACACATTACCTGTAGGACGTTCATCCGTACCGTTACCTCCGAGAAGCTGAGCCTCGATTGAAACTGGAAAATCCTGTTCCTTCCTCATACTTTCAGGCGACTGGCAGTGCAACATAACGCCGCTATTACGAAAAGCCCATCCCGGACCTCCCGGTGCCTGCTCACCGACAAACCGATATTCCACACGGAGACAATAATGTGAAAACGGTTCCTTATAGAAAAGATGTCCAAATTGTCCATCAAACTCTTCATACTGATCGTACGAGACCTTCAAGATTCCTTTCTCGACCCGAAACGTGTTTCCATAGTTATCATTGAGTTCATGGCCGGTGATTTTTATTTTCCACTGCTTAAGATCCTTGCCATTAAACAGACTTTTCCAGCGGCTATCATTGTGGTTTTCCTTTATTAAAGCACATCCCATAGTGCCAAACGTAAATATTAGGGAAATGCACAAAGCCCAAAGGATATGTCTCCATAGTTTTATAGCGAATGGAAGTTTCTTGTTATATATCTGCTCTCTATACATTAGCAATCATCCTTCGTAAAAGTACCCTGATATCATAATATGAGAATAATACGCTTAGAGCCCTATTATTTCAAGCCAAATTAGACTAAAGGTACATTTGCATCTGCGGATTTGATTTTGTTTTAGGTTTCGTTCTTGCTGGTGCCTATCGAAAAACACATATTGTAAGACGAGACTTACAATAAAGATGAACAGGAAAAAGCTTTTATTTCATTATTCCCGAACTGAGAGGGAGAATTGTCTTTTGTATTGTAGAATTAAGAATATAACAAATCCTCTTCTATCCCCAGCCCCAGGTCTGTTCGATACCCCCTGTGTACCACTCCTCTGATACATCATCTCCTGTTGTTTCTTCAAGAGACTCAACATGCCCGTCCAGCCATAGGATATTGGCCCTTCCACCGGTCCTGAATTTATCACTTCTCCTGATATTATGTCTGAAAATCCCCCGATAGAATTCCGCCCGGTCGCCACCCTGCCGATAGTGCGTCAAATTCTCAGTACCTGGGCCGTCATTATAGAACATATCCCGGCTGCCTTGTTCCATCTTTGGTTCGGCATGGTCGTGAGTGACGATAATTTTTGCATGATTCGGCAATTTCGTCGTTTTAGTATCGCTGATAAAAGAATTAAGACCGAAAGCCGCTTCGCGAATCAGTGCCGGATCTTCAGGATATATCAATTCAGCAACATGCCTGAAACTGGGACAGCCGAAGATTTTCGTTTCTTTTATATAATCCTTGTAGGCAACACCCCAATAAGCATCTGTATCATTGGTACTTTTGAAGTTACCCGACGAATCGTACCACTGAAACTCATTAGTCCTGTGGGAATCTGCTGTTTTGTAATCATTATCCTGAATATAGAGTAATATGCCCAGTCCTATACCTCTTAAATTGGATTTACAGATAGTTTCCTTTGCTGCTTCTTTTGCCTTATGTAAAACGGGCGTAAGGATTGCCATTAAAAGAGCAATGATAGCAATAACCACCAATAGCTCGATTAATGTAAATGCACCAGTGCCGTACCGGGTATGTTTTCCGTCACGCTTCGCGACTGCCAATCTCTGATGGTTATTTCCGAACAACTCATGGAATGTGCTTGTTTTTATAAACCGAAGCTTCGCCATTCTACATCGACCACCATGCTATTGATAAGACCGGGCCCACAGGTAAATTGAGTCCACCATTTTCACTTTATATATATTACAAAATCATCTCGTTTTTCTCAACATGTATTTGGGAAACTATATGATATTCTTCCTCCCTGCAAAATCAAGTGCCATTATCCATTAAACAGAGCGGGGATAAGATTTGACCAAATTATTAGTATCTGATATTGTTATCTCATCTAAAGTAAGAATTTATATTTAGTATTTTGGAGAATAAACAATGAAAAAAGGCTTTTTGGCTATCGGATTACTTGTTATTGCTACCTGCCTGCAAAGCTGTGTTGTAGTTATCGATGACCAGGAAAAACATTCACGAGAATCCAGGAGACATACACCCCCGGACCAGACAATAGCCGAGATAGATGCAGCGGGTAAGCTGATTCTGGAGTCAGACAAAAGAGACGCATATAAAATAATCGCCGGAAGAGACTATCTTAGCCCGGAGGCTCAGATACATATCGTCAAGGCAGTTTTTAATAAACTTGTGCTTGAGAGTTCAAAGGAAGATGTGCTTTTAACGCTGATAAAAAATCCGAGTTTTTGTCCTGCCGGTGAACAAACAATCCTAAATCGATTGGATAAGCTTGCACTTGAAAGTGATAAACGGAATATTCTCAATGCAATAAGTCAAAGAAAATCCCAGGGCTAAACCCAGGGCTAATTTTTACCCATCTGCCTTTACAGGAATGCACCATTGTTTTACAGTTTGCTTTGACGTACAATTTCTATATGGAGCTTGGGCAAGACAAGAAAGTCAAAGAGATAATAGCTCGGCTTGAAGGCACCGCCGAGAACACAGGAGTGATTAAAGTTGAGGGTACATGGGGGTCATTCGCCCGATGCCTCGGAGCTTATATATCAAAGCAACTCTCTCGACCGATTCTGTATGTCTGCCCACACATTGACGATGCAGAGAAGGCCGCCGACGATGTTCAAACATTCGGATGCGAAAAAGTTGAGTCTCTGAGCGCTTGGGCCGGAGAGGAGGATTTGGCTGATGCAACCGATGAAATTCGAGCACAGAGATTAAAACTCGTATTTCGTATTTCAAATCCTAAATCTGCTCAAAATGGAAACGAATTTTTCATTCCAACATCGATACAAGCACTTTGCCAACCGATTCCAAAGCCGCAGGCTATCGAGTCAAGCAGTCAGAAAATGCACATCAAACAACAGATTTCACCTGAAGATTTGGTCGAGTGGCTCGTTGAAAACGAATTCGAACGTGTTGAAAGGATTGATTTACCTGGTCAGTTTGCCAGACGCGGCGGTATCGTTGATATCTACGCCCCACTTATTAATGAAAAGGTACTGTCAGGCAAAGAATCCGATGAATTATCGCAGGGTACCGAAGCATTCAGGATAGAATTCTTCGGTGATACCATTGAAAGTATCCGCGAAATCAATCTGGACACGCAGCGTTCGAGCCGGCAGATAGAAAGTATAAGGATAATCTCGGCGGTATGTGGAACTGCGATTGAGCAAAGGGAGCTTTTATTGAATGTCTTGCCCAAAGATACAATAATAATCTTTGAAGAGCCGAACGAGATACAGGAAGTTGCACAGGTTTTTTTGGCAAGGGTCGAAGATGCGAGCCGGCTTTATAGCTGGTCGGATATTCATAACGCAGCAAAAAATTTCACACAATTACACATTTGTAGATTCGCTACATCAGAACCGAGCGATTTCATCAGGCTGGACATTAAAAGTGTTCAGCAATTCCAGCACAAGGCTACTTCCGTGTGGGCCGGTCATAAGGCTGCGCTGGAGGAGTTGGTAACTGAAGCCAAACGGGATAAAAACGTGTTGCTCTACTGTGAAAGTCCCGCCGAGATCAAACGTGTGACTGAAATTATCAGGGACATCAACAAGCAAATTCCATCCAGGTTTAAGCTGCTGCTGGGTTTTATAAATCAGGGCTTTGTCATAAATTCTCTACTTACAATCGTCATCAGTCACCACGAATTGTTCGGGCAATACACACTGCGGCAAAGACGCAGGCCTGCACGGGCAATGGCTCCGGTGGACACTCTCAGCGATTTGCAGGAGGGTGACTATGTCGTGCATACTTCGTACGGTATCGGCAAATTTTTGGGAATAGAAACAATACAGGAGCAAGCCGGGACGAATGAGTATCTCACAATTGAATACGCCGACCATGTGAAAATCCAGGTCTCGGTTCGCAATATTGCACTGGTTCAGAAATATATAGGCACAAGTCCGTCCCGGCCGAAATTGAGCAAGGTCGGTTTGAAAAAATGGCTCAGGCAAAAAGAAAAAGTTGCGCGTTCGGTTCAGGACCTGGCCGCCGAACTGCTCGAAGTTCAGGCCAAGCGACAAGACGCGGGAGGAATCGCATTTACCGAAGATTCAAGCTGGCAGGTGGAATTCGAAGGATCTTTCGCCTATCAGGAGACACCCGACCAAACCACAGCCGTAGAACAAATCAAAGCCGACATGCAACAGCCGGTGGCGATGGACAGGCTGCTCTGCGGTGACGTGGGTTACGGCAAGACGGAACTTGCAATGCGGGCTGCGTTCAAAGCGATCGAAAACGGTAAGCAGGTAGCTGTCCTAGCACCGACAACGGTTTTAAGTGTGCAGCACAGCAGGACTTTTACCGAGCGGTTCGCGGATTTCCCGATTTGGATCGAGGTTCTAAATCGGTTCAAAACACCTAAGGAGGCCAGGGACATTATATCGAACACGAAGGCTGGGAAAATCGACGTACTTATAGGGACACATCGGCTCTTTAGTGGGGACGTTAAATTCAAGGATTTGGGACTACTGATAATCGATGAAGAGCAGCGTTTCGGTGTGGAACATAAAGAAAGACTAAAAAAGCTGCGTATCAACGTAGATATTCTCACAATGACGGCCACGCCGATTCCAAGGACACTGCACATGTCACTGCTGGGTCTTCGCGACATAAGCTCATTAGGAACACCGCCATTAGACCGGCGAAGCATAGTCACAAAAGTGACCTCCTACGACAAACAACTAATAACCAGAGCAATCTACCAAGAGTTGAACCGACAGGGCCAGGTGTTTTTCCTGCATAACCGGGTCAAGACAATCGAAAAGAAGGCATGGGAAATTCAGAAGCTGGCCAGTGACGCCAAGGTTGGCATCGCACACGGTCAGATGCCCAAGAGCGAGCTTGAAAAAGCGATGATAGAATTCGTAATGGGCAAAACCGACGTGCTCGTATGCACGACGATCATCGAGTCAGGCCTGGATATTCCCAATGCCAACACGATTTTTATCAACGATGCGGACAGATTCGGCCTGGCAGAGCTGCATCAGCTTCGCGGCAGAGTAGGCAGATACAAACATCGGGCGTATGCATATATGCTGCTGCCAATGTCACGACCTATTACACCTTTGGCGGCAAAAAGATTAAAAGCTATTGAAGAATATTCGCATTTAGGAGCCGGCTTTCGAATAGCCTTGCGCGATCTGGAGATTCGAGGGGCGGGTAATATTTTAGGACCGGAGCAATCAGGCCACATCCAGACGGTCGGCTACCAAATGTACTGCGAACTCTTAGCCGATGCTGTTAAAAGATTAAAAAAAGAACCTATCGAGCCAATACCAACAGCAGTTGTCGATTTGGGATTTGCCACGTATATACCGAAAAATTATATTCCCATTAACAGAAACCGATTAGATGCTTACCGCAAGATTGCAGTTGCAAGGGTCACTGAAGACCTGGAGCAAATCCGGGCTGAATTTACGGATGTTTACGGCCCAGTCCCTGAAGAAGTGGAGCTTCTTCTTGAACTGGCTAAGCTGCGAATTAACGCGGGCAAACATCAAATCAAAAGCATCATTACTTCAGGGCAAGATTTGATTTTTAAATTCGAGAAGGACTATAGCAGCAATGCCCAGGCCCTGTTCAAAAATGTCTCCGGGAAAATTCGTATCTCGGACTCGAACATTATTTATCTGCACATGGCAAAAAATTATTTCGTGCCGAGAACATTAATAAACATCCTGCGAAAAATATTTGCACGTAATAAAAACTAAGTGTAACGAAATATTACTGAATAAAAGGAGAAGCATAATGTGGGACAAAAGACGTAGAATTTGGATTTTAGTTATAGCGGCAGTTTTGTTAACTGATTGTTCTGGGGAATCCCGGAGTAAAGAAGACAAATCACCGTTGGACGAATTGCCGGCTTATATAAAACAGATAACTCAATTCGGCCAGCGAGCAGATTTCTCACATGATGGAAAGCGCATTTTGTTCATCGAGAAGACATTTGGTGACGTCTATGAAGTCGAGTTAGAGACAAAGACTATCCGCCAAAAGACAGGCCACTACTATCACGAAGGCTACACGCGTGCGCTATATCTGGCCAACGGCGATATTCTGCTTTCCGGAGCACGGCAATTCGATGTCAATGACCCGCAGGCGAGCCGAAGCGAGAGAAACGCAGAATTATGGGTATTGAATAAGGACCTTTCAGGTCCGCCGGTGCCGCTCGGTGAAAAATGCTCCGAAGGACCTGCTGTTTCTCGCAAGAACATGCGAATCGCATGGACCCAGCGTGGCGCGTTCTATATGGCGGATATTGTTTATAAAAACGGCAAACCGGAACTGGCAAATAAGAAAAAGATTTTGGACAAGAACGATTTACCATTTAAGTGCGATCTGGAAACGCAAAACTTTCGGCCACCGGATGAAAAAGAATTGATTTTCAGTGCTTACAATTACCAGGGCACAGAAGTTATGGGATTGGATATAGAGACGGGCAAAGTTGTTAACTATTCTCTGGCGCCGAATCAGTATGATGAGCCGGAAGGAATTTTTCCCGATGGTAAACACACGCTCGTCGAGTGCGATAAACATTATAGCACTGGAATCCATTACATCGACATCTATAAGCTGGCTCTGGACGGTTCCGGTATGACGGAACGTCTGACGTTCTTTGCAGACTATCCCGGCTACAAAGCCACAAATCCAGTAGTCAGTGACGATGGACGATACATAGCATTTCAGTACGCAAAAAAAGGTGACTTTGCCGGAGTCGGCAGAGGTATCCTGATTTCCGATCTAAAGATGTATGAAAAAACAAAGAAGTCTGAAGATAAATAGTGCCTTTATATCATGGCAATAATAAATTTTCCCACTATAAACAGAAAGAAAGGGAACACTATGAAAAAACAATGCAATATATTCCTGTTGTCGATCATATCAGTATTATTTTCTTTTGTAGCGGGATGTCAGGACACCGGAAGATTTGCTGTTTCAGGTAAAGGCGGCACATTAGGAGTTGGCGGGGATTTTACTATAGGTGTCGCCGATAACGTTAATGCCCGCGTTGGTCTGAATATGCTCGATTCAGATCCAGACGATGTAGAAATAAACGATATTGAATACGATCTTGGAGTAGATTTGCAATCCTTTTCCGCATTAGTTGACTGGCACATTTTCGACGACTCGTTTCGAATTAGCGGCGGTCTTATTTCAATGAACAATAAAATCGGTCTGGATGTAAGACCAACTAAGTCTGAAGAAATTGGCGGTACTACATATACACCCACTCAAATAGGCACCTTGTCAGGCAGTGTTGAAATCGATAACCTGGCACCCTATGTAGGAATCGGATGGGGCAATCCACTAACTCACAATCAAAGATGTGGATTTACCTGCGATTTTGGCGTCGCCTTTGCCGGTTCTCCTGATGTCGCTCTGACTTCAATTGGTGGGTCACTATCGTCGGATTCGACCTTTCTGGCAAATCTGGAAAAAGAAAGAAGAGATATAGAAAACGATTTAAATTCGTTGAAGTTTTATCCGGTGATTTCTCTGGGCCTATTCATTAGATTCTAAATTATAAACAAAACAATCAACTCGGACCTAATCGAACAAACTATTTTAATACTACTTTTAAGATTTCCATACGCCTGTTTAGCACAGGTGCTAATCAACGCTCGCTATCTAATATATCCGATAAAATATCGCATGTATTACACAATATCTTCATTTATATCCCGATAATCAACATAAACCGGAACCCTATCTTAAATCTTCAATAAGCCATGAGCAAAAAATCCGGCCTTTCTAAACCAGCCACAGAGCCGATAACTGAAATATAACGCCCTGTAACAGTTGACTTTATAAACCGAATTTGTTATCATATTACATAAGGTGGATTAGAGATCTCCAAGGACACGTATAGGGGAAATTCCAAGAAAACGAAATAAACGCACGGCGTATGAATCCAGTTTATGCCGATAAAAAACAGACAAATTCCACTATCGAAAACCGACATTGTAAAATCCATATATATCATCTCAAACGGTTGCCATGAGAGTCTTTTTGACGCCAGGTTACTGGAACTGTATCTAAATGAATCACCGGCTTTTAATGCGGTCGAGAAAATCCAGGATGCCGATGTTATCATTTTGTTAGGATGCTCGGTCTCGCAAAACAAGGAAGAACAGACATACGAATTAATGAAGATTATTTCAGAGCAGAGACGCCCTGACGCCCGGCTACTTGTATCGGGTTGTATAGAAAAAATAAGACCGGATTTGCAAGCTAATGATAAAGAATCCGATATGTTGCGTCAGGAGATTTACAATATCTTGAAATTTAAAAGTAAACCGAAAGAATCAAATACGCATTTCTCATATTATGCATTCACCAATGGTCAGCAGGGGCTTATAAAAATCGCAAGAAATCACATGAGACAAAATACTGTGCGAGAATACGCAATTAATTGTACAGTACTGTTACGCCCAGTAATACAAAAGCTCTCAAGTACCATCGTAAATATAGCTAACAAGTACACTGACTACATAGAATCGAAAATAGACATATGGAATCGAGAAACATATACCATCAAGATTTCTACCGGATGCTGTGGAGACTGCGCTTATTGTTCCATAAAACAATCAAGAGGAAATATACTAAGCAGGCCAATCGAGGATATTGTAAAAGATTTCAAAGCGGGACTTAATCAAGGCTATGTTGATTTTGCTTTAATCGGAACCGATATAGGCGACTATGGTAAAGACCTTGGAACAGACCTGTTAGACTTACTGGATACCCTTATAAATTTACCCGGCCGATTTCAGTTGAGATTAAGGAACGTTAATCCCCGATGGATTATCTCATCCGTATCACAACTTTGTCATCTGCTCAAGAATCGGAAGATTTCATATATCCAGTCACCCATACAGGCATGCAGCAATCATATTCTCAATCTTATGAACAGAGGCTACGATGCCGAAGACTTTTTCGATGCCATGGAAAAAATCCGTCATACCAATCCGGCCATTTTTCTTAAAACACAAATCATCGTTGGCTTTCCCTGTGAGTCAGATGCTGATTTTCAAAAATCTTATAAGTTATACGAATCACGACTGTTTAATTATGTAGACGTTTTCCGTTATTCAAACCGGCCGAACACAAGAGCTTCTAATATGACCGGTCAAATTTCACAGGAAATCATCATGAGAAGATATAAGAAGTTAATCTTCAAATCGCTGCTTCAATTGGGGCCGAAACATTTACTGCGCCGAGCAAAAAACCACTCATAAAAGTCACTAATCCTAAGGTCTCAAAAAATTCTACCTGAGTTTGTTGGCAAGAGTTGAGCCAAATTCCCGGCCCAGCTTACTTGCAGTGTATCGTTTTTTATTATCATAAGAGGCCGACAATAGAAGTTCTCCGTCACGGTCTTTAGCGACAACAGATATACTTTCAATAGCCTCATTCGAAGCCGACGAGGAGCCAAACCAATCATCATTAGATGTAGCCCTTACTGTAAGAAAAGTAGCTCCGGAAATTAAGACCGTGGCTGTATCAGGATCACAGAGCTGAACTTTCCTTCGGACCAGCTCCTTTTCAAGAATATCTCTTAAAACCTTTCCCACCTGCGGATCTTCACTTTCGAGCGGTGTAATATATACGCACTTGTACTCAAGCGTTTTTAAGCGTCCGGTACAAACAATATCTGTATTGCAACCAGCAGCGGCCATAATAAATAAAAAACCAACAAACCAATACAATCTGTTCATTTGTTTTGCTCCTAACTTCTTTTCTGCCGTATATTTTTTTCGGCATATTCTCTTTTTGTACTGGAAAAATTCTCAGAATTATGCAATCCACACTTGAAAGTCATGATAATTCCCGCCCTTCTCGGACAAGTTGAGACTTTGTAAGGGTGCAATATTACCCTAAAACGGACGATAATGTATCTCCGGAATAGAAAAATAAGAATTGCAATTTTGCGAGCTTACTTTTAGATTAGTTTGATAAATTTGCCTTTATTTTATGGGCGAGTAGATGGATGTTACCCATGTTATCAAGGAGCAGATAATGGCAGAGGTTAAACCAAGCCGCGAAGAGGCTTTATCACTACTGAAAAAATACAACAAGAACGAAGGATTAATCAAGCACGCTCTGGCTGTTGAATCAGTAATGCGCTATTGTGCCCGAAAACGCGGCCAGGACGAGGAAAAGTGGGGTGTTATTGGATTAATACACGATTTGGACTATGAGCAATTTCCTGAGCAGCACTGTCAAAAAACCGAGGAGATTCTGGTCTCTGAAAGCTGGCCGTCTGAATACATCAGGGCGGTGGTATCTCATGGATGGGGAATATGCACCAATGTTGAACCTCAAAGCGACCTGGAAAAAGCCCTCTACGCCGTTGATGAACTTACCGGGCTCATAGCAGCTACGGCATTAGTTCGGCCAAGCAAAAGCGTAATGGACATGAAGGCAAAATCAGTTAAAAAGAAGTGGAAAGATAAATCATTTGCTGCCGGTGTTAATCGGGATGTCATCGAAAAAGGCGCTGAGATGCTGGGGATGGAATTAAGTGAATTAATCACAGATGTTATTATGGGAATGCGAGAAGTAGCCGACCAAATCGGTTTAAAGGGGAATCCAGATGTCACGGGATGAATCAAATATATACAGGTTTCTCATCGTTATAATAATGCCGTTGTTAATATGTAGCTGTAACAGTGACAATCAGGCGGGTTTAACAAACGCCGAATTAGAGCGAATCGCTTATGCACAAAATATCGAGCTCGCCGAAGCCGCCGGCAATCCCGTCCTGATGATCGGTGGTGAATCTGTAACTCCTGAAGAAATAATTGAGACCCCGACGGAATTAGGTGGACTGTTTATCTCACCTACTGAGTACTTCAAACCAATTGCACAGCTTATAAACCTTAAACAATTCAAAGAGAGGGCGCGGGAACCACTGAAAAAAATTCTGACGGATAAAATTTCGAACATTTTGCTTTATCAACACGCAAAAAGAGAGGCAGGACAGGATATCGATGAATATCTGGACAAGGCAGCGGAATCCGAACTAAGAAAATTTGTTCTCCAATTCGGAGGTGACCAGGCAAAAGCCGATGAGGTACTCAAACAGAGCCGATTGGACCGCAAGAGCTACAAGGAACGTCAAAAAAGAGTCATTCTAATCGAGTGGTATGTAAGCTCTAAGCTACGTGACGACAGGCCCATAACTTATCGCGAACTGAAGGAACGTTACGAAATGATGAAGGACGAATTTTTCGCCAGAGATGAGACTATTCAGTTTCGATTAATCGATATTCAACCGAATAAACTGAAGGTAACCGATCCTAATGTGAATAGTAAGCAGCTTGCTGTAAAATTGGCCTCCGAACTGCTTGCACGATTAGAAGCAGGCGAAGATTTCGGTGAATTGGCCAAGAAATGGGAATACTCTCACGGGAACATGCGTGATTTTGGCGGATTGTGGAAACCGGTTAAGCCGAGTTCTTTGGCTCGGCCTTATGACAAGCTTGCAGAAGCAGCCCAAAAAATAGAGCCCGGCGAAATTACAAAGCCGATAATAACCGACGACCATATTTTCATTATGAAACTGGAACATAAGCAATCGGCCGGCTATGAGCCGTTTGAAAATGTGCAGGAATACGTCAGAAAAGCAGTTCTTTCAGACCGTCAGGACGAAGTTCTTAGTAAACTGAACGCTATTGTCCGGGAACAGGCGAACCTTGGCCAAACGGATGCGTTCCTTGAACTTTGCCTGGAAAAAATTCACCGATTAAGCAAACAACAGAAGACACAAAACTGAAAATCTATGATACATTAGCTGTTAGTCTCAATTCCGGAGCCCTATAGGATGAAAATTATAGCACATGGTATAGACCTTGTGGATTTTCCACGAATTGAGGAGATGATACAACGGCATGGTGAACGTTTCATTGACCGAGTTTATACTGCTGCCGAGCAGAACTATGCCGACAAGAATAAGAACCGCGTGGAGAAATATGCAGGTCGTTTTGCAGCTAAGGAGGCCATTCTCAAATTAATAGGAACCGGCTGGCGAGGAAAAATTGCATGGACAGATATCGAAGTCACAAACAGTCACAGCGGTCAGCCACAGGTCACACTTGACGGGGAGGTCAAAAAAATAGCAAACAAACTTGGAATCTCACAAATAAGCATTAGTATTACTCACACTGCAAATTTTGCAATAGCATCCGCCGTTGCACTGACAGAAATAAAGCAAAGTTAAAGTAACTTTGAAAACTCTTCGATTGAAAGATCGGCATCACGAAGTAATTTACGTATAAGACCCTTACCCAATGCCTTATGACGAGGTATAGTTAATGGTTGTTTGTTACTATCACTTTTGTGTCGCATTCGCACATGGCTACCCCGTTGACGCATGATTTGATAACCCATTTTTTCAAAAGATTTTATAGCTTGATTGCCGGAAATGACAGGTAATTTAGGCATAAGATAGTGTGTAGAAACTTAATTCCTGGGGATGGAAATTTTTAAGGGCTTCTTTATTTTCCTTTTCTTCGAGGCATAAGTCAATTACTTCTCGAATGTTCTTTAGGGCCCCATCTATGGTCTTACCCTGACTGTAGCATCCCGAAAATACGGGACATTCAACTACATAAAATCCATCCTCGTCTTTTTCTATTAATATAGGTAACTGATGGTTCTTTTTCATTTTCTTATCACCTTTAATATAAAGATACCATAAAGGACTCTAAGAATCAAGTAATTTGTACCAGAAATTCCTATATTTATATGGATTTGACTTGCCGAGCGGTTCGCTCCGCCTTAGGCGGACTGGATTTTATTCAAATTCAGGCTTCCAACGATGTCAGTGGCACTTTGTTGATTGTCGCAAATAAAATCAACCAACAGGCTAGGGCAATAGCCTGTAGATCACAAATCCTTGACAATGGTAATGAATCGGATATCATCACGTAGAGAAAGAAAATCTGATTCTCTCTTAGCATATTGGCGGTACATTTCGTCTTTCTCGATGGCTTTGACTAGCCATTCCAGCGCATGATCATTACTTCCGTTTAGGGCCTCTATACGAGCTCGATTGTAGTATGGCCCAGAGAAGTTCGGCAGCAACGTGAGTGCTCTTTCGTAATCAGCAATAGCTTTTTCATAATTACCTTTTTTCGCCCACGTTAATCCCCTATTATTGTATGCCAGTGCAAAATCTGATTTCAATGCGATAGCAACCATATAGTCAGCAAGAACACTATCGTAAAGGTTCTTTTGGTAGAAAGCATTGCCCCTATTATAGTAGGCGTTCGGATTCTTTGGGTCCAATCGGATAGATTCGTCGAAATCGGCTATGGCTTTATCATGGTCGCCCTTCGAATCCAAAGCTGAACCACGATTCATATATGCTAAAGCATACTTTGGATCCAGCCTGATAGCATGGTCGTAGTCCATAATGGCTTTATCGTAGCACATTGATTCTCTATTCTTTTCTCCCTTTCGCGCCCATGCAGCGCCACGGTCACTATAGGTCGTAGCATTATCAGGATTCAGTTGAATAGCTTCATCGTAGTCAGCAATGGCTTTCTCATACTCGCCGATTTCCGCAAAAGTAAGCCCTCGGTTGTGGTAGTACGAAGAATTGCTCGAGTCGAGGCGGATTGCCTCATTGTAATCAGCAATTGCTTTGTTGTACTCATCTTTCTGGGCCCACGCTATACCACGATTCATGTATGCTAAAGCATCTTGAGGATTAGTGCAGATGGCTCGGTTGAAATCAGCAATAGCTTTATCGTATTCACCTCTATTGAACCACTTAACACCTCGGTCGTTATAGTCTATCGGGCTCGGGTCTTGATTTTTAATTTTCACTGCAATGTTTTCCTTTTATAACATTATTAAAAAAATGACATCAGTTGTCAAGACTTGATTAAAAGGTTCAGAAAGCTATACTGACTAAATATGTCTAACAGAACGAAAACAAACGAATTTGATTGTATAGTTATAGGTGCAGGTCACGCCGGCGTCGAAGCTGCTTATGCGGCGGCAAGGATCGGTGCCAAAACCTGCCTGATTACAATAAGCAAGGACACGATTGCCAAGATGAGTTGTAACCCGGCCATCGGCGGCCTTGCCAAGGGACAGATTGCGCGCGAAGTCGATGCGCTGGGCGGCTTGATGGGACTGGCCACTGACGCAACGGGTATTCAGTTTCGAATGCTGAACCGCTCCAAGGGCGAAGCTGTACAATCGCCCCGCGCACAAACTGACAGACAAAAGTATCACGGATTTATGGGGCAGACGCTTGAACAAACAGAAAATTTAACTATCGTAGAGGCGATAGCAACCCAGTTATTAACAGAAAAAAATAATGTGCGAGCGGTGGGTTGCAAGGATGGATCGGTTTTTCATACACAGACGGTTATTATAACACCGGGAACCTTTCTTGGTGGTATAATGTATATCGGCAACGAGCGATGGGCCGGCGGAAGACTTGATGAGCCACCAAGTACAGAACTTTCGCAAAGTTTGAAACGACTCGGATTAAAACTTGGCCGTATGGCAACGGACACCACACCGAGATTAGATGCAAGGACGGTGGACGTTGATAAACTGCAAATACAGCCTGGTGATAATCCGCCAATACCGTTTTCATTTATGACCGAAAAGATAAATGGACCTCAAGTGCCCTGCTGGATTACATACACCAATGAGAAAATACACAAGCTGCTCCGCGATAACTTGCATCGTGCACCACTTTCTTCCGGCCAAATAAAAGGGACCGACCCACGTTATTGTCCAAGCATTGAAAGCAAAGTTGTCAGGTTTGCCGATAAAACCCAACACCGAATTTTCCTCGAACCGGAAGAAGCAGATATAAAAACAATTTACTGTAACGGCATTTTTACATCTATGCCGAAAGATGTTCAGGAACAGTTGCTTAAATGGCTGCCGGGAACAGAAAACGCCAGGATTATTTATTACGCTTACGCAATTGAGTATGATTATTGTCCGCCGATTCAGCTGAAGCCCAATCTGGAAACCAAAAAAATATCGGGATTGTTTTTAGCAGGACAAATTAATGGCACCAGCGGCTATGAAGAGGCAGCGGGACAAGGCATCATGGCCGGTATAAATGCTACCAGAAAACTACAGAACAAAGAGCCGATTGTACTCGGAAGAGACCAGGCATATATAGGCGTGTTGATAGATGACCTGCTAACAAAGGGGATTGACGAACCCTATCGAATGTTCACTTCACGAGCTGAATATCGGCTAACATTAAGAGCCGATAATGCGGACCGAAGATTAACACAAATCGGAAAATCTGTCGGTCTTGTCGATGGAGACAGGTGGTTGAGATTTCATAATAAACTTGAACAAATTAAAAAACTCAAAATATATCTTCAGGAAAATCGTATAGATGGGATAAGTCTGTGGGATAAGCTTCGTCAGCCTAATAATGAGCTTGCTAATAAATTGTCGGAGGATAAAAAAATCCGTGATATGAAAATATCAGAAGATGTACTCCAGGCAGTGACAATTGACGCTAAATATGAAGGCTACCTGACAAAGCAGGAACGTCTGGTTGCAGGCATGAAAGCCTTAGAGCGCAGGATAATTCCCGCAGATTTGGATTTCAATAGTATCTCACACCTTCGCCCTGAAGCAAAGGAAAGACTTTCGGCATTTAAGCCAAGCACACTTGGCCAAGCCTCACGAATAAGTGGCATAACACCGGCCGATATTACTGTATTACAGGTACACCTTAAAAAACATTACAGGCATTGAATCGACTCCATTTATTCCGGGAAAATCTGTACTATTTACAAATTTCCTCTATATTAGCTTGAATATCCGGCAGCGCTACATTACAGTCCTCAAAATCTCTTCCAGCAAACAATTTGATGCCCCAATCCGGTACCCACGTATTGCTATTCTGAACTTCAACTGGCATCCATCTAATATCCTCGATGTAACATTCGGCCCACGCATGATAAATTTGGTTTCCATCGGGCAGCAAAATTCTACCTATAACAAACCTTCCTGGGATACCCGCGTTTCTAATGAGAGCCAGAAATAAATTCGTATATTCACTGCAGGTGCCCTTTTTTAAATGTAAAGTTTCTAAAGCACTTCGTACGCCATGCTCACCGGCTGAAATTTCCCGCGCCAAGTCACTATCATATTTCACAGAAGAAGAAACAAAACTTAGAGCGACCTCAATAAAATCGTAAGTATAAACTATATCCTTTGTTAATGAATTGTTGATTTGGCTTATTTCAGGAGATTTGGATTCTATTAATTCTGTGGGCTCTAAATATATCGCTACCTCTCCGGGATAATTAGCATCCTTATTATACCGGTGTGTTTTTATTAAATTAAATCTTTCTGCAGGCAAATTAGTCGAGCGGCTCAGTATCTCTACCTCGTAGGGGCTCTGGTTTGAAATTATTTTAATTACTTTTTGTGGGAACGAGTTAACAGATTTAAGGTCTATCTTATCTGCTTTAATACGATAGTAAGAATATTTTATGGAATCTGTGGTTTGGGATTTCGTAGGATTGAAAAGCTGACTCTCAGCAATTACCTCATCAGAACCCAACGAACATAGCCCTCTTAGAGGTTTTTCTTTTAAGCATTTTTCAATGATACGATAACCAATATAGTATCCCGTTTTTTCAGGAAATCCCTCCGGTGGATTTGCAAATCCCGAGCCGCCGCATATATATTTTTTCTCTATATCGAGTCCGCTTTTATTTAAATCATGCCAAATGGTGTCAAGAATCAATCTTTCGTTTTTAACACACCAATCGACGGCGGGCTTGGGCATCATCCATAATCCTTCATAAATAGATGCGTTCTCATTGACAATTCTCGGAAAATAAGACGCTATGCCCTCGTCAATTATCCAGTCACTAAGTGACTTAGGTTCTTCAAGAGGTTTGTACTGGTAATGCAGGCAATGTGCATATTCATGGACGATAATCAGTGGAATATCCTCCAACTTATATTCTATGGAGATGAGAATAGTATTTCTTCCGTTAACCGGAAGCATCTGACAATCTTTAATCGGGCTTAGGAAAAAACACACATCTATCTCTTTTTTTGGCGAGAGAGCTATATTGCAACGCTGCACGGCTGAATCGTACATGGAACAAAATTTTTGGTCATCAATGTTTTCAAGAATTTTTCGATACTTGCTTTCCGAGATACTAATAACTTGCTCGGTAAATCTTTGTTTATTTATCAGGTTGCATTCCTCATATTTTTCGTGGAGTTTATTCACAGCCGGATATGGGTTTAATACATACTTCTGATAATTCTCCCATGTGTGTTCGGTGCCAAGAAACTTTTCAAATCCCTTATACGCAAGTATTACTTTACCGTTCTCTGTGTTATTTCTATCAGGTTTTGGATTTGGCTTTCCCGCTACAGAAAGATTGCAGAAAATCAAAATAAGCAACAAAATCAAAACAAACATGAATCCGATAAAAATTTTTATTTTCATCTCTAATATTCCACTATTAATCACGACATAATTTTTTGATTTAACAAATCATACTCACTTCTACGGTGTCCATTCTTTACACTCTGAGCAATTTCTAATTTCCTGCAATTGCTTTGAACCGATACCATACTTAAAGAAGGCATTTCTAAGCAATAGATAGCACTCCTTGTGAATTGTCAAATTGTGGTTATCATCCGCGATAAAAAGATCGTAATGTTCAAAATATTTCCCAAACTCAATCCCTATCTGATAGGGAGAAACATGGTCATTTTTTCCTGTCAACCAAAAAACCTCGGTATCAATCCCTTTCAATTTCTCAAGTGGAACCGGCACCGGAGCATCGACTTTTTTCTCTTCAATTAGCCGAATATATGGCTCGCTGGCTTTTTTAAGACAAGCGTAAAGAGGGTCAACATAATTCGGCTCCGACCCGGACGTATATTCCATGATAAATTCGACGGGCACTAAAACACCCCCTATCTCCCACGCACTCATCCTTTTTTCGGGAACCAATACTTTCGAGAAATCAAATCCCTGTCTTCGTAAGTACTGCTCATAAAGGCCTTTTTTACCTTGGTATAATTCATTAATAAGTTTTGCCAGCTCATCTTTGGGATTTCGGCTTTTATATGGGATACCTTTTAAAATCCACAATAACTTCAAATCCGGAACAATTTTTCTGTCTAATACAGCTTTAAGTTTGCCGTTAAGGGCCGGGTCTGTTTCCTTAAGTAAATTGTAGAGATATTTTGACTCCGGATTACCTAATTGTTTCATAATGATTGGATGGGGTGCAGATTCGATAAACGCCCTTTTTACATTTTTAGAGTACTTTGCCAGATATCTCTGTATCAGGTATCCACCACCTGACCTTCCATAGACAAATATCTTCGTCTCCGGCCTGTCTTTGAACAAATCTTGCCTGACACGCTCAATATCTTCTACAGCCTGTGTTGAAGACATAACGCGATATGCCTTTTCCCAGTTAACAGTCCCATCGTTGTTCTTAAGTTCAATATAAGAATATTTTCTACCCCTGTACTGATACCGGACTACGTTAAAGAATTCGAAAAAATTATACTCTTTAGCAAGGTCATCTACTTTGCCCGGCCTGCCGTATTTCTGCTGGCCGTCATAAAAGAAAATTATCGTCGGCCGATTGAAGTCAAAATTACTCGTTAATTGATAATAAAGCGAAAACGTCCCCGCAGCAGGATTGTCATAATCGATTGGAAGCTCTATATTCCTGTTATAAAAGTCCTCCTGTGGATATTTGTAAACTTGTGAATACAATGGTGCGGTCGAAAAAACGAGAACGGCGATAACAAAGTAACAAAGTCGCATTTGTTTCTCCTTTCGAAATAGAAATTTTCCCGAGTAATTCACTCAACACAGTCACAATTTATGTTAGATTTATTACAGCTTTATTACGGTATTATCCTTTTTTTGTGATTTTTCCCGATAACAAACCATAAAATAAGCAGATACTCCTTAACAGCTATTTGTAAATCGGATTTGCTCGAAAGGGCAGAAAAAAAGGCTATAAAAAAGCTCAAGTTTATGCCGGCAAATGCCATCTCTGTACCAGCATCCGGCAGTTTCTATTTGAAAATGGCCTCGAAAAATCTACTATCGGTCCCGCTGATTGTTATACAGACAAGTCAAAGGAGAGTCAGGACCAAAAAATTTTTTGAAAATTTTTATTTTTTTGTTGACAGCTTGTACAAATGTACGATATCTTAGTTGTACGTTTGTAAAATACACTTGTAAAAGGAGATTGTTATGACTCGAAAAGAACTACCAACCTTAAGCCCCTCCGAGACTGAAATCCTCAGATACCTCTGGCAGCTCGATAAAGCCACTGTTCAGGAGGTATATGACAAACTTCCCAACAAAAGGAAAATAGCATACGCAACCGTCCAGACTCTGCTGCGTAGATTGGAAAAGAAAGGTTATGTGAAACATCGCATTCGGGGTAAAGCACACGTCTTCTTCCCATCCGTTAAGCAGGAAGCAGTTATCAAGCGGTCGGTCGGCGATTTTCTCCAGCGACTCTTCGGCGGCGACCCTGTCCCATTAATGCAATACTTGGCACAACACGGCAAAATCAATACTAAGGATATCGAGAAATTGAAGAAATTAGTGGATAAATAATAACTTATAATTATTTGCGGAGGTGCAATAATGGAAACGTACCTGACCCAAATTTCGAATTATCTGCTCAGACAAAGCTGGCAGATAGTCATTTTAGTCGTGGTAGTGGCAGCGGTTTCATGGCTGCTTAGAAACAGAAGTGCCCATGTTCGCTATTTACTCTGGCTGATTGTCCTTGCCAAGTGTTTTGTACCGCCTTTGTTTGCAGTGCCAATTGCCGTTTTGCCGCGAAAGACTCCCACCTTTCCAATTTCATTCACAACGACGCCATCAGTGGAAACATTTACAAGTGAGCCGGGCATACGACAATCCGAGCATACTGTCACTAATATACAGCCGGTAAAACAGAGAAGAACTATAAAACTAAGCACAAATCAGATAACGGCTCTAATCTGGATGACAGGCACTGTCATCTTTGCGTTCGTCGCGCTTGTAAAGGCATTACGTACGAATCACTGGCTCAAAGGGAAGCGGAGGGCCCTTCCGGCCAAATTACAGGCAGATATCGAAGAATCCCTCGTTGCACTAAATCCGAAGCCTTTACCAAAATTCTGGCTGCTTGACGGCATAGCACAGCCATTTGTATGGGGATTGATGCGGGGCGACATCTATTTGCCAACAGATTTTACAAAGCTAAAAGACAATGAACATCGCAAGGATATTCTCGGCCATGAAATCAGCCATGTCCTGCGTTTCGATGCCGCCGTCAACGTGCTGCAGGTGATAGCTCAAGCTATTTTTTGGTTCCATCCTTTTGTCTGGTGGGCAAACAAGAAAATCCGTGCCGAGCGAGAGAAATGCTGCGACGAGATGGCCATTGCACGCATGGGGGCCACACCAAAAGATTACAGCAAGGCGATTGTAAACATATTGATTTCCGAGCACAAATCCACCCGTCCGGTTCCATCCCTGGCTGTAGCCGGTCCGGTGAAAAATATCGAGGAAAGGATAAAGACCATGCTAAGGCCAGGAAAAAAATTCTACAAACGCCCAAGTTTAGTCGCTGCGACAATAGTATTGCTATTAGCTTCAATAACAGTCCCGACCGCCCTTGTTCTAACCGCCCGAGCCGAAGCCAAAGCTACTGCCGAATCTAACATGTTACTGTATAATGCCATAGGCAAAGGCGATGCAGAGCAAGTACGCTCACTAATTTCGAAAGGCGCTGATGTTAACGCCAAAGAAGAAATGGATTTTACACCACTGCACTTAGCTGCATTGTTGGGACACAAAGATATCATAAGGATACTTATTGATGAAGGTGCAAATCCGAATATCAAGATTGAAGACGAGATCAGGCCGATATACTGCACCATCGTTAGCCCGGCACCCGATCGAATAAAAGTCGCAGAACTCCTTATAGAAAAAGGAGCTGATGTTTCCACGATCCACTTGGCGGCTTATTTAGGGGACCTCAACACTGTGAAGGACTTTATAAAACAGGGTACGGACGTCAATTCCAAAAATATAATGGATACCACGCCTTTGCATTTCGCCGCCGCCGGAGGGCAAAAGGACATAATAGAATATCTTATGGATAATGGCGCAGACATTAATGCCATAGCTATGGAAGAATTTACACCTCTGCACATTGCAGCCTCACTTTCCGGTGACCCGGAAGTCATAAATCTCTTAATCGCCAAGGGTGCAGATATCAAAACAAAGGATCTAATAGGAGTATCACTTGAAATAGCATCGATTCGAGCAATGATATCTCATATCCCGGAGATAAACTTTATAGAATTTAATAAGAAGAAGGAGCTAAACGAAGAACAAATAGAAAAATTCGAACAGATGATGACAGAGGAACTCAAGTCACAAGGCAGCGGTGAATCAATAAAATATCTGTTATCCAGGGGAGCCAAAATTGATGAGGATACGCTATTTATAGCAGCAGAAACGGGCATAAAACATATCATAGAATCGGCCATTTCCGAAGGGATCGATTTGAATGTAAAGGACCACGATGGTGCTACAGCATTGTGGTACGCGAGAGAACATGGCCATGAAGAAATTGTTGAACTTTTGCAAAAGCACGGGGCGAAGGAGATAGCACCACCACCTGGGGCGTTGCTTCGCAGGGCCGCGGCAGAAGGTGACATCGAAAAGTTAAAATCCCTTATAGAAAAGGGCGTCGATGTTAACGCCAAAGACAAAGAAGGCTACACCGCAATATACGATGCAGCCGCCAGAGGGCATAAAGATGTCGTCGAGCTTCTTATAAATAAAGGCGCAGAAATAAATATACATGTTGACATCGAGGCAAAAAACAGCGGATTATGGACTCCCCTGCAAACAGCCGTACGTCATAATCAAGCGAGTGTAGTTGAGTTGCTCATTTCTAAAGGCGCTAATGTCAACACAAAAGACAAGTGGGGCTTTTCGCCATTACATACAGCAGCCAAGCATAACTATAACGGTGTTGCCGAGCATCTTATTGAAAAAGGAGCCGACCTCAACGCAAGGAACCAGTGGGATCAGACGCCACTGCATATTGCCGCAAAAAGAGACAATAAACTTGTAGCAGAACTACTCATCGCCAAAGGTGCCAATATCAATGCAAGAGGAATCGACAATGAGACGGCTCTCCATCGCGCCGTCGGAGGAGGACACACAGATGTCACCAGGCTATTGCTCGCTAACGGTGCTGACACCGAAGCAAAGTGTAAATGGGGTGCAACACCCTTGTTGTGGGCCGCCTACTCAGGTCAAACGGCGACAGCAGGATTGCTCATCGAGCATGGCGCAGATATCGAGGCAAAGATGCCGGACGGTGAGACGACACCGCTTTTGCGAGCTATATCTCAGGGAAATCTGGACACTGTTGCACTGCTCTTGGACAAAGGCGCAAACGTACAAGTTCAAAAAGGCGGATGGGGGCCGGTTGCATCAGCAATGTGGAAAGACCAGAAGGAAATAATCAAGCTTTTAAGCGATAAAAGAGCGGAGTTCTCAGATGTCCACATAGCGGCTTACTTCGGAGACTTGGACAAGGTTAATCGGTTTTTATCAGATGGTGGTCATGTCGATGCAAGAGGTCCATCCGGCTTCACCCTGCTGCACTGTGCATTGTGTGGAGACCATAAAGAGTTAGCCCAATATCTTATTACAAAGGGGGCTAATGTGAATGCGACAGACTCTCCGGGCTGGCCCCCTCTGCACTTCATAGGCGACACAGGGGCAAGCGAAGAGATGATAGAATTGCTACTTGACAACGGCGCTGATGTTAATCTACGCGATAAACAGGGACGCATTGCTCTGCATTGGGCGGCAGCAGCAGGCCATAAACCAATAGTGGTGATGCTAATTGACAGGGGAAGCGATGTTAATGCTCGGACGGATTCTATCGGAACAGAAAAAGAAGAGGATTCTGCCTTGGCTCCTCTGCATCGAGCATGTGAAAGGGGACACAAAGATATAGCGGAAGTTCTTATCACCAATGGAGCAGATATCAACGCCAAGACGAAGAAAGGCAAAACCGCATTATCATTAGCAAGGAAGAAAGGGCATAAGCAAGTCGCCGAATTTTTACTCAGGCACGGGGCAGAAGGTCCAGATGTAGGTGCAGCCGAGCCACTTCGCAGGGCTGCAACTGAGGGAGATATTGAGAAAGTACAATCACTTATTCCTCCGTTAAAAGGAGTGAAGGCCAACAGAAATGATTTGGTGGGCCGGCGATTTGTGTTCTTATGGACAGAGGGAGTAGAAGAACATAAGAACGGCGTGCTTCTGTTAAAGAACGATGGGACAATTGGTGAGTACTCCCACCCTAACGAGTCGACCTGGAAAACCGATGAGGAAGGTCGTGTTCTGATTATGCACAGTGATGGCCGAATATCTACTGTTCTAAATATAATAACTGTTGATAACGGTAAATATGAACTTCGTGGCCCTTTTCTATTACGTGATGACATCGACCATATTCTGCGTGAACAGTGACCATCAATGTGATCCCTTCATATAACATGAAAACTCGCTTGATTTGAGAGGTACGAATGAACGATGGTAATTGAATCGCCGCCTCTTATAGAATATGAACCACACATTCAGTTCTTCAAGACCGAAGATATTTTAGTGTTGGTTCTCATTTTTCTGATCGGGTTACTGCTTTTAATATTATGGCTTATAGCTTTGATGCGATACCTTCGTTCAAAAGGCATCCCTCCGTTTAAATTAGAGAAAAACCCGAACATAACAACAGAACATTCCAAAGCAGAAACCAGTCGAAGTACCGATAATCAAAGGTGCTGATGCGAAAGCCATAAACTATAAATCCTCCGCCAATTAACTGCTTTCGATGCTTAGCCGTTAATTTTCCCTGAAACCGGCACAACAAAAAATATTCTAAAAAGGACAAAATCGTAACAAAACGGTAATATTTAATGTGCAAAATGCTTCTATCAAGACAATAGATTTTATGTTAACCTATTTGAAAGGAGCATGATTATGAAAAGGTTCAGAAGTATCACAATCATTTTTTTGCTGTCGGTCGGCCTGCTTGCCCTGGTTGGACTGCAATTTTGCCTTGCAAGCCAAACCAGCGGCAACAAACCGGCAAGCGTCCTGCTGCAGGAAGCTCTGTACGCAGAGGAAATCGAAGGTGATATAGATGCCGCAATTAAGATTTATGAGCAGATAATAAAGGACAAATCGGCTCAAAGACCTCACGTCGCTCAGGCAATGTATCGAGAGGGGATGTGCTACCTCAAACAAAGAAAAGACCGGCAAGCTCAGGAAATCTTTAGAACATTAGTAGCCCAATATAGTGACCAAACCGAGATTATCGGTAAGGTTAAACCTCTGCTGGATGATTTAGGCAATGCCGACCCGGCGGCCCTGATGCCACCTGAGACCTTATTATATGCAGAAATAGGCAGCCCAGGCAGGCAGGTTGAAACCATTCTTAATATGCTCAAGGGCACATCTCTGGAAAATCCCCTTGCCGCTATCGGCCCGGGTGGTCAAGCACCTGGGGGATTCAACTCACCCGCAGGTATAGTAACTGCTCTGTTAAATCCAGGTATGATGGCGGAATTCAAGAAAATACGCGGGATGGGAATCGGTATCACAGGCATTCCTATGGAAAATGAACCACCGGCTATCATTGTACTATTCCCCGGAAAGAGCGACGCCCTTAAGGGTTTACTTCAGATGGCACTCGGCATGGCGGGTAAACCCACGGAAGCTATCGAAGGTATGCAAACTTTATTGCTTCCCGAGGGAGGATGCGCTGTTTACGATGATACTGTTGTCATCCTCGCTACTCCAAAGGCATATTCAGGGGGACAACTGGCATGGAGTGTCAAACAATACAAAGGTCTTATAAAAGAGCCTACACTAGCGTCGAGTAACGAATCTTTTACAAAAATCTCAAAAAAAGTACGCCAGGAAAATTTACTAACTATCTGGATGGATACGGACCGGGTTTTCGCAGGTATTAAAAAAGCACTTCCGGAAGGCAAATTGCCGCAACAAATTCTTGCCGCTGACAGCATGGTCAATTTTACAAGCATCGACGATACGATTTCTTTTGTCTCACTCCACGAGAACGGAATCGCCGTTGAAACAAACATATCATTCAATGACGGACAACACAGCCTTGCATACGAAATGATTCGCACACCAAACCTTAACAGGTCCGGATTCGAAGCCGTCCCCTCCCAGGCAATCGGACTAATCAGTTTCGCATTAGGGGAGGCTGAAAGCGCCCAGGCACAGGCAGTAGGCCAAAAGATTCAAAATATGACTGGGCTTGATATCGGCAAAGAGCTATTCGCCAACATCAAACAGGTAACCATTTTTATCTTACCAATCGATAGCCCTTCAGGTCAAACTAACATGCAGATGCCTCCAGCAGCATCGTCATTCGGACTTGCAATTACAAGCCACAATCCCCAACAGACTCGCCAGATATTAATCCAACTTTTGTCCGCCGTTAATCTTATCGCAGCAGAATCAATAAACGAAGCTTCCGAGCCAGTTGATGGCAAATACCAGATTGAACTCGTTGATGGCCAGAAACTATTCTGCTATATGGACCAGGACAACAAGGTAAATGTCGTATCATTCAATCCGGATGCTATCGAAGCTTCAATATCAGCGATAAAAAATCATCAGTCCGCCCTCACTGTCGGGCCATTGCAGGAACATCTGGGCCAAATGTCTCCATATACAAGTAAATTAATACTAATTAACGTCGGTGGAGCAGTGCGATTTGCGGAATCCAATATGGGTCCAATGGCAGATGCAAATAACATAAAAGAAAGTATTGCACAAATTGCAACAAGCTGCGATAAAACATTTTTCCAGTTATGCACCACTGAAAAGCCGAATAATTTAAATATCAGGGCAGACATCAGTGGAATTCCACCTCTTAATAATTTACTCGTGCCATTAATGAAACTGGCTCAGATTATCGAATCTGCCCAGGAACAGCAAAGGGCCGAAAAACAAAAAACCAAAACGGCAACAGTAAAAAAAGCCGACCGCAGTCCTGTAATCGATGGAACGGCAGAAGATATCTGGTCCGCCGCCCCTAAGTATAAACTCGAAAACGTAATATATTCACCCATATCTTCAGATGAGGATTTTTCCGCTTATTACAAAGTTATGTATGACCAGGGAAATCTGTATCTGCTTGTAGATGTCACCGATGACGAATTGAATAATGATTCAATGGAATTCTATTATGACGACAATATCGAGGTTTTCATTGATGCCGACAATTCCAAGGAAAGCGAATACGGCGATAACGATTATACATATGATTTTAACTGGGACAGAACCAGCCCCAACATGGAAGAGCGGGGACAGCTATACCAGAAAGACGACATCGAATATGCGTTAGTAACATCAGACGACGGTTATCGGCTGGAAATAAAATTTCCCTGGTCAACTTTGGGAACAAAACCCTTCCCCGGAGCGAAGATAGGTCTGGATGTTCATGTAAATGATGACGATGACGGCGGAGAACGTGATACCAAGTTAATGTGGTCTGACGTGTATGACGATGCCTGGCAGAACCCAAGAGTTTTTGGCACTGCCGAATTAGCCGGTCTAATCGGCTGGTGGAAACTCGACGAAACACAGGGAAACAGTGCCACCGATTCGTCCGGCAATAATATCAACGGCAAACTGGTTGGAGAGCCCAAATGGCAACCATCCGGCGGTAAAATCGACGGCGCTTTGGAACTTGACGGCAACGGTGATTACGTCAATCTTGGAACAAACTCGGTATTTGATATAACAGGACAGATAACACTGACAGCATGGATTAAAGTAAATGAATTTAATTATGAATACACAGCGATTATCACAAAAGGCGATAGCGCCTGGAGATTACAGAGAGACAATAATACTAATCATCTTGAATTTGCATGTTCTGGCCTGGACGTACCCGATACGCAATGGAGTAACGTTCTCGGAAACGTGAATGTAAACGACGGTCAATGGCACCATGCTGCGGGAGTGTACGACGGAGAGATGCTCTACTTATACGTCAATGGCGAATTGGATGTCTCGTCAAAGGCAACCAGAACAATTAATACCAACGACTATCCTGTTTATATAGGTGAAAATGCCGAACAAACGGGACGTTTCTGGAATGGTCTCATAGACGATGTACGTGTTTACAATTATGCCCTGTCGGAAAATGAAATTAAGGCACTTTACTAAATAAAACAATATCAGCACGTGAAAATAAAAGGAAAACCCGGTGTAGATCGCGATCGAATGCGGTGGGTAGTATTACTACTTGCGGTGGCGGTAATATTGCCTACCGTGTGTTTGCTTTGGTTCATGAGCCAGGCGGTGAAGAACGAACGCCTCGTTGTCCGCCAGAAACTCGTGACATTATACCAGGATAAACTTTCCGAGACCATCCAGAAAACTAATAAGAGATGGTCGGGAAACTGTATGTTTTTAGATACAGGAACACCCACAACACATCCCTATGAGAAGTTTATTTCGGCCGTGGATAAAAACTGTTGCGATGGAATGATTATCTATGATAAGACAGGCAAACGCATCTATCCCTCATTAGCAACCGGCCAGGATAGTATAACTAAACCATCCAATATATTCAGTGATGCCTGGGAGATGGAATTTATACAAAGAGATTTCTTACAAGCCGCCAGGCTATACGAACAAAATGCTCAGCGCGGAGCAGACCTGATTCAAATTGCCGCTAGTATTGGCGAAAGGCTTTACGGGCAAAAAACAAAATTCAGCCCCGACTATATACATCTGGCAGCACTTATTGGTAAAAGCAGATGCATGGTAAAGCTTGATAGGATTGACGAAGCAATTGAAACCTGTAAACAGGTGGCCTTTAGTCCTTTAGATCAAACAGGTGATACATCTCTGTTGGTCCTCATCGCAGATGCTCGGCTACTCTTGATGAGTTTCATAAAATCAAATGCAAAGTACCACGCTTTATATGAGGAAACTTTCCGTAAATTAACTGCTATGGTTTTTACCACCAATCAAGCCGGCCATATGTTGCCAACCGACCATAATCTTTTTCTCGCACAGAAAGCCTTCGAAATAGGAAATAAAACTTCATTCCTCGAAGACGATTTTAGTATGGCATCTGAACGTATGCGTAAACTCTTAGCCGCTGAAGAAAATTCTATCCGCTATGCTGAGTACTATCCGGAAACAGCCGTCCTGACAAGCCGGCAAACAGACAGACTCCAACTATTGCAGGCGGGAAAAGAAACTTTTTACGGACTATATCACGAAATAAAAGGTGGTAGTCTCCTGTTGCTATTATCTACAGAGAGTATCGCATCGGCGTTGGTTGACTACAAAGAGAATTTCAGAGATTCTGATGTAGTTTATAGAATTCTTGACGATACAGGAAGTTTCGTTACAGGAACGGAAAAACCCGCAAGCAAACCATTTGTGGATACTTCCGTCGGAAGACATTTCCCCGGCTGGAAGGTTGAATTGTATTTCAAAGGCTGGGATGTATTTGAAAAAGCAGAGAGAAAACAGATTGCTGTTTATACCTGGACGGGTGTGCTCGTTATCGTGCTCATACTCGCCGCCGGCGGTTTAGCCGGGCAAGCTGTTAACAAGCAGATAAAGATAAACAAACTCAAAAATGATTTTATAGCAACAGTATCGCACGAATTGAAAACGCCCCTGGCCTCAATGCGAGTGTTAGTGGATACCTTACTGGAAGGTAACTATAAAGACCAGCAACAAGTCCAGGAATATCTCGAGCTAACCAGCAAGGAAAACGAGAGACTCAGCAGATTGATTGATAATTTTCTGACCTTTTCACGAATGGAGCGAAACAAGCAGGCCTTTGAGGTAGTTCAGACAAATCCAGCGGTTATTGCCAGGGGCGCAGCCGAGGCGGTCAAAACCAAATTTGCCAACAGGCGATGTAAATTCGAAGTCAATATTAGTGAGGATTTGCCCTATGTGATGGCTGATCGTGATGCCATGGTAACTGTGCTTGTCAACCTCCTGGACAATGCGTATAAATATTCATATGACGATAAGAAGATTATGTTGAGAGTTTATAGTCAAGACGATAGCGTCTGTTTTAGCGTTTCAGACAATGGCACAGGAATGTCAAACCGGGCAGTGAAAAAAATATTTAATAGATTTTACCAGGTTGATAGAAGCCTATCCCGACGTGCTGAAGGCTGCGGCCTCGGACTTAGTATTGCAAAATTTATTGCAGATGCCCATAAAGGCTCAATATCTGTCGACAGCAAACCCGGTGAAGGAAGCACATTCACTATTTGCCTGAATTCGACATAACTTAAAGAACAAGCTCTCTTATAATTTTAAGAGATAGAAGTATGGAAACAGTACTGATTATTGAAGACAATTCAACCATGTTGAGGGCTTTGAAGGACAACTTCGAGCTAAAAGGTTATCATGTCAAGACGGCATCGGACGGAGAAAAGGGCCTGAACGCAGCATTAGCCGTAAATCCCGATATGATTATACTCGATATTATGCTTCCCAAAATCAACGGCTATGAAGTATGCAGCAATATCCGTAAAAAGGACCTTGATATGCCGATAATTATGCTAACAGCAAAAGATCAGGAATCAGACGTTGTGCTCGGGCTAAATCTCGGTGCCGATGACTATGTAACCAAGCCCTTTAGTATAAAAGAACTATTAGCAAGGGCTGAAGCTTTTATGCGGCGAAGAACAAAAGACAAAACCTCAGTTTATGAATTCGGCGATTTTCAGCTTGATGTCGATAAGGGTACACTTACACGCAAGGGCAGGCAGGTAAAGCTGACTCCCGGAGAGTATAAGATGTTGCATTTCTTCCTGAAAAAAGCAGGGTGTGCCTTAACCTGTGATGAAATACGTAATAACGTTTGGGGTTATTCTCGCTTTATTACTTTACGCGACATCGACAATAATGTAAATAATCTAAGGAAAAAAATCGAGACAGACCCTGATAACCCGAAGTTTATTCATTCTATAAAGATGATTGGTTATAAATTTGAATTGACAGAATCCAATGGAAACAATCCTGATAGTTGAGGATGACCTAACGATGCTGCGGGGTCTGAAGGATAACTTTGAATTCAAAGGTTATCGTGTCCTGACTGCTGCCAACGGCGAGGAAGGCCTGAACCTTGCTCTTAATGAGAAACCTGACCTGATACTACTCGATATTATGCTCCCAAAGATTAACGGCTATGAAGTATGCAGACTGATTCGCAAGGAAAACCTTACAATGCCCATAATCATGCTAACAGCTAAGGGTGAAGAATCAGACATAGTGCTGGGATTAAATCTTGGAGCGGATGATTATGTCACCAAGCCGTTCAGCATAAAAGAATTACTCGCACGGGCGGCAGCATTCCTTAGACGTAGCAAACAGACCGAACAGGATGTCTATGAGTTTGCCGACTACCAGCTCGATATCCCCGCAAGAAAATTGACACAGCACGGAAATGAAATCAAACTCTCACCCAAAGAATTCCGGCTGCTTGAATATTTTCTCAAAAGACAAGGACGGGCGCTTACTCGCGACGAGATTTTAAATGCGGTTTGGGGTTATGATTGCTACGTCGGCTCCCGCAGCATCGATCGTTTTATCACAACCTTAAGGAACAAAATCGAACCGGACCCGCACGACCCTACGTTTATTCACACAATAAGAGAAATCGGCTACAAATTCGAACCACCCGAGGAGGAATAAATAAGAGGTAATTCATATCTCAATTAATACCCGTTAGTATTCACTGCCCTGCTGCTTTGATGGCATCGGCAAGATTTAGTGTGCCTTCGTAGAGGCTTCGTCCGACTATCGCCGCTGCCGCACCCAATTCGGCTACCTTTTTTATATCTTCGATGCTGCTGACACCACCTGAAGCAATTACAGGCAATTGAACTGCTTCGACAAGAGCTTTGGTTCTTTCGAAATTCGGGCCTGTCATCATGCCGTCTTTGGTGATATCAGTATAAATTATCGCTGCTAAAGGCAATTTCGCAGCTCTAACTGCAAACTCTGGAAGAGATTCGGAACTATCCTGTGTCCAGCCTTCGGTGGATACTCGTGAGCCGCGCGAATCAAGGCCGAGCACGATTTTACCGCTGAACTTCTCCGCCATCCTGCCAAACCATTCGAAATCACTAACCGCTTTGGTGCCGATTATCGCTCGTTCAACTCCGATATCGAATAACTGCTGTATGGAAGTTTCGTCACGCAGGCCACCCCCTACTTCGATTTTTAATTTACCTAATTTTGCTATCGCGGCTATAGAGTCGGTATTAACAGGTTTGCCGGCTTTGGCTCCTTCCAGATCGACGATATGCAGCCACTTGGCCCCTTCGGCGATGAAAGCTTCGGCCTGTTTGACCGGATTGCTCTGGTAGTTTATCTGACGGTCATATTGGCCTTGGATTAATCTGACACATTGTCCCTTTATCAAATCTATTGCCGGTATAATATACATCCGCGCATCTCCGGAGTTTAAGTTGAAAAAAGTCACAATCTTTTATCTACAGCGAATCTTACCAGCTCCTTATATAAATTTCAATTGCAACTTTAGCCAACAATCGGCCGAGCTCTTTCTATTGAAAAATATACAAAATGCCGGGCCGACTCCGGCGAACTCTTATGCCTTTTCGGCCGCTGAGATTTAATCTCTTCTATCCGCTGCGGATCTGACTCCTCACCGACTTTTGTAAGGTACAATCTTTTGCCCTTGTATCCTTCACCATGCTCGACAAACATATACGCAGCCTTCAGATTAGACCCGATATTCGAGAAACTGGTTCGTTCAAGCATACTGAAAGCGATTTTGTTTTCGTCAATAACATAGGGCCGTGAATAAATGGCCAAGTCAACGTTACCATCGGAATCACATGTAGCCAGAATGCCTATTCCTTCGGCGGATTGGAAATATTCAGCCAAACTCATAATTATCTCCCTGAATTTGAAACTGCGATTAGAGCATCTTTAACCTTCTCATATTCGAACCGGAATCCGGCATCCAGTAATTTAACCGGAACAACTCTCTGTCCAGACAGAAGTATTTCATCTGCCATTTCTCCCAGAGTCAAATGTAAAATAAAGCCCGGCACACCAAATAAGGAAGGTCTATGCGAAATCCTGCCTAAAGTTTTGCAGAAATTTTTCATAGTCACCGGCTCCGGGGCCGTAAGATTAAAAACGCCCTGCTGATTTTGATTTTCAAGTAAAAATCTTATAGCACCGACCTGGTCCTCTATAGAAATCCATGATATCCATTGTTTTCCGGAACCGGGATGGCCTCCGAGGAAAAACTTAAAAGGCCTGGCAAGTCTCGGCAACGCACCGCCGTCCTGACCGATTACGACACCAGTCCTAATTACGACCAACCTGACCCCAAGGTTCTCGATTTGCTCGGCGCAGAATTCAACCTTCCGACAGACATCGGCGAGAAATCCTTTTCCGGACGGTGACTGCTCATTTAGCTGCTGAGCACCACAGGAACCATAATAGCCGACGGCGGAAGACTGAATTATAACCGAAGGTTTAGTATCGACCTGTTTTATCGCTGAAATTATCGCTCTGGTAGCATCGAGCCTGCTGTGAAGAATGCCAGCCTTCTTAGACGGATTCCATCTTCCCGATGCGACGTTCTCGCCTGCAAGATTAATGATTGCAAAAGCACCGTCGGCCTTGTGAATCCATGTCCCGGTTGTCCTGCCGTCCCATTCGAAAATATCAGCAAATTCACCTATTGACTTCGAGGCCCTGCGAATATCTCGTGAAAGTGCGATTACCTTGTAATCATTACAAAGGTCCCTGCACAATGCCCTGCCGATAAAACCGGTCGCTCCTGTAATTACAACTTGCTCCATGTTATGATTTATGCTCCTTCAATTGCTTGAATTTTTTTCACATAAGCATCCGGGTCGAATCTTCTTTTAAGCCCATTTGCGTTCATATATCGAATCTTACCGAAGACGGGTCTTTCCGACCATGCCCTGTCATGCTTGCCGAAACACCACGCCACACCGGCAAAACCGTTCGGGTCCCTGCCGTCAAGCTCGTATTTGTTGTTAAGCTGCAGTGCAATTTTGTACGCCATCTGTGGATTGATACTCCATTCCAGGATTTTCTTGCCCCAGTACATCCTCATATAGCCATGCATCTTGCCGGTAAGAACCATTTCCTTCTGTGCGGCGTTCCAGTATGGATCGTGTGTTTTGGCCTGTTCAAAATCTTTAAACGAATATATGTATTGCCGTTTATCTTTCCTATGGAAATTCAACGTCCTCTCGGCCCACGGCGGAAGAGAAGCAAACGTATCATATTTATTATTGTAATATACAAAATTATGGCTCAGTTCCCTGCGGACGATAAGCTCTTCAAGATATGAATCTTTGCCTTTGTCGGAACTCTTTCTAACCTCAAGAGCGATATACAAAGGCGAGATCTGCCCGAAGTGCAGATACGGACTCATATTAGAAACATAATCAACGCAAGGATTGTTGCGAAGCCGGTCGAACTTATCCAGCTTGTCTCTTAGAAATTCGCGCAGCAGCTTCTTTGCCCGGTCTGTGCCACCTTCGAAAAAAGTCACCTTACCAATACTATGGTCAACATTTAGCTTTGAAACGGCCTTGTCAATATCCTCGATATCAAAACTTTTGAATCTCAAACCAAGTGAATAGAGCTTCGGTTTCGTATGTTTCAAAGGCACCATGTATTTATCAAGCTGTTTGTTTATACGCGGGCGAAATGTACCTGCGGAAAAATTCTCTTTATTGGATGCTACATCAACAGGAACAATTAAGTTGGTTTCCACTTGATAAAGGGGACATTCTATTTTTCGAACTGCATTTCGCCGCCACTTCTTCTGAATTCGCGAATGTCCCTCATCAACAACAGCCAAAGCCGCCGACTTCGCTAATTCCACAACTCCTTCATCAGGAGACTGCCGCCGGATTATCATCTGTATACCTTTGTCCTGAAGAGCTTTGCCGACTTTTTTGAGCCCTTCGAACATGAAGTAATAATGTCGCTGATTTGCATCCGGCCAATCCTCGGTTATGCCGAAGAATACAACGACCGGCATTTTTAGTTCGTTAGCTTTACGAATGGAATATTCCAGGGCATGATTGTACTCCGTCCGCTGGGCCGCCTGCATCCAATAGAGTACATATTTGCCGTCCTGTGGCTTTTCATCATTGAGGTTCTTAATTCTTTCCTTTTGGATCATTGACTGTATCAATCGTAAAATCCGTTTTGCCGATTATAATACAATTTACCGGTTTTTCCGGAATATTATGTAAAATAATCAGTTGATATAAAATGAATTAATAATATATGATGAAAATAAAACAAAGATGAACACCATACGCTACATGTCATTAGTTATTTGAATTTGAAGGACTTTATGGATTTTGTCGGTAAGTTTGACTCGTTCGCTTATGCGAACAGGCCAGAGCCAGATAATCTTTTCGCTATCAGTGACGACGAGCATATTTCGCCGTGTATTGTAAGGAATTCGCTGATCCGTAAGAAATTTGCTGAGCTTTTTTTCAGCCTTCATTCCCAAAGGAATAAATCTGTCACCGTCCTGTATGAAACGAACAAACAACGGTAGTTTAATCTTATCCAGGTCAAACCATTCAATAAAGCTGGTCTTTGTGGTTTTGAACTTTTCAAATTCTCTGCCATTAACTTCCGATATCTTTGCTTCAACGAAGTATTTATCGAATTTCGTTTTGCCTGGAATTTTTAAAACCGTACTCTTGGTATCCTCTGCATGCAGGGGCCAATTAGAAGCCGGTGGGGCAAGCCCCCCCTTCTTATCATATTGAGAAAAAATTAAATCTCCATATTCTCTCCGAACAACAAATCCACAGGGTAATTCTATCGTTCTGCCTGTAATATTTTGAGAGGTTAACTGCAATATTCTCAGGTAGTGTTGCCGTGTTAAGTCTTTCTCACCACAGCCGATATCCGCCAGAGATCGCCGAATCAGTTCCACCTTGACAGGCTTGGGCTGTATCAAAAACGACTTCAGGTTAACAATTATTTTCCCATTTTTGTAATCAGTAACATTCGGCCGGATGTCACTCGCGTATTTACATACAATATTATAGAACTTCCGGGCCGATTCAGATAATCCGAACAACTGCTCCACAAGGGAACCGTTACTGTCTTTCTGTATAGCAGGAAGCAACTGATGCCGGATATAGTTTCGAGTATATCTACAATCAGTATTGGTTCGGTCCTCGCACCACCGCAACTTGTTCTTCTGCAGATAGTCAATAATTTCACATCGCGTGACACACAGCAGAGGTCTGACAAACCAGACTTTATCATCGAATTTTCGTACCGGCCAAATCCCGGCAAGACCCCGAAAACCCGTTCCGCGAAGCATACGATGTAAAACAGTCTCAGCGTTATCGTTTTTCTGATGCCCCATTACTATATGACTACAGTTATTGGCCACGGCGATATCAAGCAGACTTTTCAATCGTAGTTTTCTGGCGGCAGTTTCAATCGACAGTTTATTCCTGCGCGCAAAATCGCGCACGTTAATCCTCTTGGTTTTAACCGCCAATTTCAATCGACTCGCCTGTGCAACGACAAAATCCTCATCGGCTTCGGCCTGCTTCGCCCTCAGCAGATGATTGACATGAACACAAAGCATATCGACTCTTAAATAATTATGTGTTTTCAGCGCCTGCATTACATGCAGAAGTGCTATCGAGTCAGCTCCGCCCGAAACAGCTAAAAGTGCTTTAGCTGTATTTTCAAAAAGCTTATTCGCTTTTATGAAATCCGCTATCTTATTCTCGAAGTCGGATAACATTATTATTCAATAGAAGTGCTTTTAGAAAATGATTATTTTAAAAAAGCAGATCTGCAAAAAAAAGGGGCCTGTCACTCATCCAGGCCCGTATATTAATTTTAAATAAAAAGGACTTTGAACCAAACTTCTGTCAAGGTTAGCCTTCGCCGGATTTTTGTAAGTCTTCAATCCGCTCTTCTGCGAAATTTTTCCACTCCAAGTATTTGCCGTATCTTCCTTCTGTTTCAATGGCTTTTTTGTAAAGCTCTAACGCCTCTGCATTACGATGCATGTGTTTATCCAGAATCTTTGCCGCCCTGAATCTGGCCGGATGAGGTGTATCAGGGTCCCAGGTATATGCACACTGATAATAATCCAGCGCTATAGAGTAATCCTTGAAATACTCGGAAATTTCACCGGCCTGGTATGCCGCATCGTCAATCTTATCACTGCTCGGGTATTTCTTGATAAGGTCCTCGAATTTTCTCAGAGCCATTCGATATAAATCTTTATTTACGAAAAGCTGACCAAGCCTTTCCGCCTGGTTTTTCTGTAATGAGGCATCTTCATAAATAAGATCCGCATCCGGTATCGAAGTAGTCGCTCTATATCTTTTCGGAGCTACAACAGGAACAATGTAATCATACTGAGGCATAACATTAAGGGCTCTTAATTCTTTATTCGCCCAGTCCAGCTTTTCGTTGTTACCGGTCTTTGTATAATACCTGACCAGCTTTTCAAGTCCCTGCCGATACGCCTGCCGGTTCGCTGCTATTTGCTCGACAATATCAATTTCACTTACCTCGGTCAACTTGACCGGGCTGCCTGTGCCAAGTGTCGGTCTGGTTCGGTCCGGCAATCTCCGGCTTACCCCGCTATCAGGTTGAGTGCAGCCGGCCAAAGCCAATAATGAAACCATGAATATTACTATACAAAATCTCTTTGCCATAATGGCCTCCTTTCGATCTAAAACCAGCCTTTTTGGCCAATTATCAATTATGAAATATCAATTATCAACAAAAACTTCATTCGTCAAGAACAAACAACTAAAAATATTCGAACTATTGGTTCAATATTATCAGAAAAGACCATATTTGCCGAATCCACGTAAAATAAACAAAAAAGATTCAATATTATAGGATAACCACTCAATAAAAGACCCTTAGTTCGATCAAAAAAAGATTTGACTTTTTCGGTTGATTTTTGTAAAATGTTACTCATAAAACTCGGCGATACGACTGGAAGGGGGTCATCTAAGAATTCGTCGTTTCAAGGTGTCCTTTTTGCAAAATTGAATATCCCTATGTATTGGCTGAAGATTCCGTAAAATAAAATAAGGAAGTAAGAATATGAAGCCGAACAAATCGATATCGATCATCATTACCACATGCGTATTACTATTACAACTTAGTTGTGAAGAACAGGTTATGCCTCGACAAGAGTTGAATTCTGATTGGTTCAACCAGATGTCCTGGCGAGCTCGGCCTATGTCCCGGCCCAAAAATATTGAGCCTGTAACTCAAAGAACTCCGAAAATTACTTTCGACAAGGTAGTTCATAACTTCGGTAACGTCAGCCCGGCAACAACTCATATATGTGAGTTTAATTTTACCAATACAGGAGACGGTATCCTTGAAATAATCGAGGTCGAAAAAACCTGTGGCTGCACACCATTCGAATTCGCGAACAGGAAAATGGAATATGCCCCCGGTGAAAGAGGGTCACTGAAAGTTGGATTTTATTCAGATACACAGCTTGGCAGTACTACGAAACCACTTTATGTTTACAGCAACGATGAAACAAATCCCGAAGTCGAGCTGGCCATAAAGGCTAACATCATGGCTAAGGTTGATTACGAGCCAAAGGCGATGAACCTTATGCTGATGCAATCAAACGCAAATTGTCCAGCGATTAAAATTCGAAGTCTCGACAATCAGCCCTTTTCAATAACGAGTTTCAAGTCAACTTCCAATTGTATTTCTCTCGACTACGATCCTTCAGTCAAAGCAAGGCAGTTTGTACTACAACCGAAGGTCGACATGAAAAAACTGGAACGTACAATGGACGGGCGTTTCGAGATCGGCCTATCTCATCCCGAAACCAAGGTAGTCAGCGGAACCTTCGATACGCCTGCAAGATTTTCAACCAGCCCAAGAACAATTACAATTCATCGTGCAGACTCTCAACAAGCCATAACAAGAAAAGTTCATGTCATAAGCAACTACGACGAGGATTTCGAAATCGATTCGGCTTTTTCACAAGCAGGTACCATAAAAGTTCTCAACAAAAAAAGAATTCGTAACGGCTATGAATTAGAGTTACAGATAAAACCACCGACCGCCAAAAGCGGAACAAGAATATTCTCGGATGTTTTTTCATTGAACTTAAAAGGTGGCAATAAACTCAATATCACCTGTAATGGATTTTATCCGGGAGCAACAACAACCGCAAATACAACAACAAAGTCATCAAGCTCATCCAAAAAGCAGAAAAAATGCAAAACATGTAAGCCTATCCTAATCAACTAAAAGCAGATACATGATAGGTTACGGATTACAATTATATATAATAAAAGTAATCCAGATGATAGTTGAAGTCTCACTCCGGACGGGCAAGCAAAGAACTCCCACGCATATTCGGAGCATTAAAATTTAACGAAGAACAAAAACCGAAAACAGCACTGCAATCAATAAAGATTGGTTCAAAGAGTGACATAATCACATCAAATCGGCTTGGTTGTGAAAACAAACCGGAATCTTTCATCTTTGAGACTTTCAATTTTCAAATGCACGGTTTTTTCTCTATCCGTCAAGCTATGAAGATTGTAATTAGCAATCCAGCTACTACCCTGCTCTATAGTTCCGTCCCTTTCACTGAAGCTTGAGTTGCCCTTGCGATTCTCCACCGTCAGTAAACGATAGGACTCCGAAGGCAAAGGTTCCCGCGAAGGCACAGCCCGCAGAGCTAAAGTCTGAAGCTCCCTGTCTCCGAGAAATCTGTAAAACAATACAGGCTCACCAAGCCCTCTTTCCACAATCATCACTCTGTCGATTTCATCGACGTTTGTAAATCCTGTTTCACTAAAAGCCTCTTCACTAACAGGCACTTGAGCTAAATTCTCATCACCCAGCATCCCAGCCAGATTCTTTATTTCCTGGGCCCTGGAATTGTTATCCTTTTCTGCATACTGCATCGCCCGAGCGAGCATCAGTGCGTCACGGCCTTTTTCAAGCTCGCCGCGATTTATCCAGAAGCGGGCCAGTACAAGATAACCATCCAGCAAAGGAGCAGGACTCTGTTCGATTAAAGCACGTAAACGTTCGTATTGTCCCGTCGTCTGAAAATATTCCTTAAAAATCAGCAGGGTTTTTACGCCGATACCCATATCCAATAATTTATCTACCACCTTCTGCATCCGTTCTTTAGTCCAGCAAGACTCATAATGTGCAACCATCAGAGTTTCTGATGCCGGCTTTTGAGAAACATCCGAAATGATTTGACCCGCTCCGGCGTTGCGCTGCAGGCGATATATATGAATCCACTCACTGCCTTTTCGCATCTTAAGGTAATCATTATCGCGGCCGTTTAAAGTCCAGCCGAGAGACTTCAATTCATCAAAATAACTTTCCAGCCCCTTTGCAGTATAGCAATCATCTGTGAACTGCCAAATCGTATCGTTGTCCTTTAATAATCTGCTGCCCGATATCAGACTTTTAACATTAGAGTTCATTATAAAGGAAAATTCTGGTCTCTCGCGATAGGTGCCATAAAGCACATCAGGCATTTCAGGCAGTTCGCCGTACTTGTCCAGCAAATTCTCAAACTGCTTTTTGGCAGCCTTTAGAATCTCTCCGGAAATATTTTTCGCCTCCAGCTTATACTTGGTCTGAGGGTTTTCTATACCAAACATACTGCTCACATGCTGGAGTTTGCCTTCGATATTGAAACGAACCGTTGGAGATGTGCCTGTTTCAAACGAATCGGATAAATCCCCAAGTATTGAGCTGCCTGCCTGCCATTCCATTTTTGCCTGAATCTTGCGGCCATGAAGCAGATTATTTTCATTAAACTCGGTCATATCAAGTGTGATGAAAACATCGGGAAGCAGACCTCCCTCCCGGGGCCAGGTTCCATACGGGTAATATGCCACTGTATCAACATAAGGTAACTGAACCAAAGATTTCTGAAACTCCTTTGCTACACGATTGAGCAGGCGATTAGGACTACTACTGATAATCATAACGTTGCGTATGGTTATTCGAGCAGCGGTTCCCGGCGAGGAAGAACTATAAGCCTGGACTTTATTACTGGCCTCGATAGTCCCGATGTGCGGCTGACTCTCAAAGAATGAACCACCAGAGCCTTCCGGATTACCTGTATCAGAATTACTCGAAAGAACAATAGGATCGTCTTTGAAGCCACCAAGAGGTAATTCGAAAAGCACCAGCACAAATATAACACATACTATTGCAATCACAGAGCCGTGACGTTTAGGCTTAGTATATTCGTTGATTTCAGGCGGGAGAAGTAATACCCCAAAGACCGCGTATATGAGCAGAAGTAACGGATTAAAGAAAATAAAAGTAAACACCCAGAAAATCTTGGTACCCAATCGCCGGTCGATTATCGGATAAAATTCGCGACGGCTCAGACAGTGCAACAATAACGCCGACCATATAATCAGGAAGAGCCCACTTAGAACATACCAAAGCATTAAAGTTTACCTTTCAAATAAACGCTGCTTTACGGACCGGCTTACATTACTTCTTTTATTCATAAGACCTTTAATCTATGGTGGCTTATGTTTTTTTCGGCGTTTTTCAAGACCAACTAAAATATAAGATTTAATAAACAGACCTGTTATCCACAGGATTTTGCTGTAAGAGCCGCTCATGGACCTATAAAGTGGCATTCTATGGACTTTCTTATTATCTTGTACCAAGCTTGGGCAGTACCTGGTTTTTCCATTGTTTTTGAACCCCCAGAGTAAATCTGGGGGCTAACCTTTCATTTACTGTCTTTACGCAATACGCAGAACGCAGTACGAAATAATTGGGTTCGTTTGGCTTCGTTTGGGGTCCGCTTTAGCTTTGTTTTTTAGCCCATCCGGAACCAGCATTATCTCGTATTATATTGTTGTCAAAGAACTTAAATCCTTTTACGCAATACGCATTACGCCGAACGCAGTACGAAATAATTTGGGTTCGTTTTGAATAAAAAGGCCGATTTGTAGAGAGTTCTCGACATTTGTCGAATTGCCTTCTTGGAACCCACCAATAAATTGCCGGGCTAAATATTTTAAATTGGACATTCGACATTTTACCCCCAAGAGATGTATGTGCTGCCCTCCGCCATCCCCCATTCAAAACGCTATAAACTATATATTAAATACCATATAGTAAATACTAAATACTATACATTAAAATTTATACTCGAAATCGGCCAAATTACAAGCAAAATCCCGTTTTTTATGGAAATTATACTTTACCTGCGAAGTATTGTGTGGCAGCCACTGAATGAGCTTGCCCCTAAGGGGCGAAACGAATGAAGTGGATGGTAAAAAATATGCCAAAAACAAAGAATAAACAAGAAAATCTTGCTGTTATTTAAGAAAAAAGCCATCCACTTCGCTCACTGCGTTCGCTTAGTGGCTGCCACCCTTTTGGTATACGTAGAACTACGTATTTTTAAAAAATCTAACTCCTCACCCCTCTACCAAGCCAAAGCATCATTATACGGCACAAAATAATTGTCGATAAATTATATCGGGTAAAAGCGAAAATATGATTCCCGAATTGGAAAAGAATAATATTACATTTTGCTCAGAAGTTTTTAAATGAACTTAATAAATTTGCGGAGGATATAATTATGTATGATTCAATTAAAGGAAAAGTGATAGAAATCATTGATGGCGACACATTTAAAATGAATGTTACACAACAAGATGAATCGAACAAATACAAGTACAATCCACAAGAAATAATTAGAATTGCTGACACCAATGCGCCCGAACTTGATTCATTACCGGGACAGTTAGCAAAAATATCTCTTGAAAAGAGACTGCTCAACAAAAATGTTAGGTGCAAGGTAAAATCGCGAGATCGTTATGGACGCTTGATTTGTGATGTTAATGTCGTTTATAGACGTTCTTTACGAAGAAAAACTAAATAGTATTCTTTGACATTAGGTATTTGAATTAAATAACGGTCAAAACGTCAGACGTTGCAGCGCGTGTGACCATAGCGGGATTGAACCAAATCCAAAAGAAAATCTAATAGAGTCATAGTTGCTTTTTTCCAATATAGAAAAGCAACATAGCTAGTCAATTAGTTTTTCAATTTAGAATTAATAGTGAATACACTAATAGTATAGTTTGAGCACAAAACAGGATTAAATAATTGGGGAAATGATTATGCAGATTGCCCTTTTAATTGTTTGGATTATTTTCTTTTTAATTTTTTCGGGAATGGGATTTTGGCATTTTAGTCAAGCAAACCGAAACATTCCTAACGTTAAAATGAAAAAAAGATCAATGCAACAAGATAATTCAAAAGTCAAGGTAGAAATATCATTTGCTGGCAGTGATATCGACCAGCCTTTAAGTGATTTTATTAACGATTTCAACAAATATATCGATATACAGAATGTCAGTTCATATAAAGCACATATCCTCACAGCATTTGGATATTGGATAGCAGCGGCCACATCAGTATTTTCCGGAATGATACAGATATTTATATAAAAAAAATTGTTGCGATTTCATTGCACCCTACCACTGGATTCCCGCTTGCGCGGGAATGACAAACAGAAGATTGCCGCGGCCCCGCTCTTGTCTTCGACAAGAAGGCGCGGGACCTCGCAATGACATGGAAACGAACTTTTGTCATTGCGAGGAACGTAGAGACGAAGCAATCTTCGAATCACACAAATCTTTCCAATAAGGATTTACACTTTCTATCAGCTCTATCTTTTTAGCCCTTGAGCCGGACTTGATTTTTTTCTCCGCAGCTATTGCATCATAAATGCGGCTAAACGACTCATAATATACTAACATCGTGATATTATATCTTTTTGTAAACGAAGAACCTTTCTTGTCTTTATGTTCCTGAACTCTTCTTCTTAGGTCATTAGTGACGCCTGTATAGATGACAGTTTTATTACGATTAGTCATCATGTAAACCCAATATTGTTTCATAGTACTCTTATAACTTAATAGAAGATTGCCGCAGTCGACCTTCGGCCTCCCTCGCAATGACGTAAAATATTAACGGGAACAACAGGGAGTGTTAGTTGTTATTCTTTTCTGTGCGAGTATCCAGCTTAGTTTGTCGCGGCATAGCGATCGTTCCAGTCCTTGCGACGCTTTTTATGCCGTAAGGCTTGCAGACATTAATGAAGGCCTCGATTTTTCCCTCCGGCCCGCTGACTTCGACCATAATAAACTTCTGACCGATATCTACAACCTTGGCCCGAAAGACCTCTATCAAAGAAAGAATCTCCGTCCTCTTTTCCGGAGGCGCTGAAATAACCATAAGCATCAAATCACGAGCCACTACCGGCTGGCCGACGAAATCCTGAACCTTAACGACCGGAACAATCTTCGCCAATTGCTTTCGAACCTGCTCAACAACCCTGTCATCGCCAATAACAACAATCGTCATCCGGCTTAAATCCGGGTCCTCAGTTCGACCTACAACGAGCGAATCAATATTAAAACCACGAGCGGCAAACATTCCCGCTACATGAGCCAGAACTCCGGGTTTATTTTCAACTAAAGCGCTTATTATATGCTTCATTTCGAATGCCACTTTCAAAGATAAGTTCAGATTAATCTTTCCAGTATTTCAAGCCCGTCCATTTCGCTAAGGCTCTTGCCCGCCGGTACCATCGGCCATACATTCTCCTCCGGCTCGACACGAAAGTCAACTACGCAGGGCTTCTTTTCTTTCAACATTTGCTTAATCGCACCAGATACATCGGCCTTACTCTCGACAGTCATACCAACAGCGCCCATGGCTTTGGCGATTGCTTCATAGTCGGGATTCTTCAGATAGCTCTTGGAATAACGCTTACCATAGAAAAGCTCCTGCCACTGCCGAACCATTCCCATATATCCGTTGTTCAGGATGCAAACTTTGATAGGCAAATTGTGCTCAACCGCCGTGGCAAGCTCCGTCATCGTCATATTAAAACTGTGTTCGCCATCAATATCAATAACCAAATCATCGGGTCTGGCCACCTGGGCACCAATGGCGGCCGGCAGGCCGAATCCCATTGTCCCAAGTCCGCCGGAGCTTATAAACTGTCTCGGCCTTACGAACTTGTAGAACTGTGCGGCCCACATTTGATTTTGACCGACACCGGTTGTTATTATGGCCTTGTTCTCGGTCTGACGGCAAATCTCTTCGACAACGTACTGCGGCTTAATCGCCGATGAGTTCTGGTCGTAGCGGAATGCAAACTTCTTCTTCCAATCGGCGATTTTCTTAAACCATTCCTTCCTTTCCTGATACTCGGCCTGCTTAGTCAGTTCACCGATAATGACTTTGGCGTCACCCACGACAGGAATGTCAACACGTACATTCTTTGAAATACTCGAAGGGTCGATATCAATATGGATTGTCTTAGCGTGTGGGGCAAAGGTTTCAATTTTACCCGTGACACGGTCGTCGAAACGAGCACCTATTGCAATTAATAAATCGCACTCCTGTACGGCGTAATTGGCATAGGCAGAACCATGCATACCGAGCATATCCAGTGACTCAGGCTTCCTCTGGTCGTAACTGCCGAGACCCAAAAGTGTCATCGTCACGGGAAGATGCGCCTTTTCTGCCAATGCTCTTAACTCCCTGCCTGCGTTTGCAGCGACGACACCACCGCCGACATAGAGCACCGGCCGCTTCGATTTATTAATCGCTTTGGCCGCTGTGGAAACTTGCTTGGCGTGACCTTTAGCCAGGATACGATAACCAGGCAGCTTCATCTCAGACGAGACGCGAGAATTATATTTTGCAACCGCTACATCGACCGGTAAATCGACCAGCACAGGACCGGGGCGACCGGTCGAGGCAATATAAAATGCCTCCCGGATAGTTCGCGCCAAATCTTTTATGTCTTTGACGATACTATTATATTTTGTGACCGGACGCGTGATACCGGTAGTGTCGGCTTCCTGAAATGCGTCGTTGCCGATAAGCTCCGTACGAACCTGGCCGGTAAGGGCAACCATCGGGACCGAATCCATCATGGCGGTAGCCAGACCGGTAACCAGATTGCACGCACCCGGGCCGCTTGTAGCCACAATAACGCCTATTTTTCCGCTGGCCCGGGCGTAGGCATCGGCCATGTGGCAGCCGCCCTGCTCGTGACGCGGGACTATAAAACGAATCGGGGCATCATATAATTTATCGAACAAAGGCAACACCACTCCGCCTGTATAGCCGAACATAGTGTCCACACCCTGCTCAATGAGAGTATCGACAATGATTTGTGCGCCTGTTTTAACAGATGATTTACCGGCTGAACCAGCCGAACTGCGGGACTTGGATGACATTTTCTTTTTCCTTTCCTGATAAACGTTAACAGGGCTCCATTTATACCACACAAGTATAACGGCAATCCCCATGTTATTCCGGCCAATTATGGCTCTACAGGATTGCTCCGGGGAGCTAATCGTCTCTATTTCCAGAAACTATCAAATCACCCGAAGATTCTAAATCCTGCCACAATTCCGTAACCATCCCATTCCGGGACGTCTCAGGGTTGTATTTGCATGTTCTCATACAAATACAAGAGTATTATACAAACATCGACTGATGTTTGTCAACTATTTATTTTCGACAATTTATGCCCCTACAAATAAAATTTTTCCCTTTTTTAAACCAACAAATACATTTTCAATGCGTAAAGAATAATTACTGGCCGAAAATTATGGCTCTGGTATAATCTGATAATTGAGAAACGAACTCCAAATTTAACAGGGGATTCTTATGTGTGAACAATGCGGATGCGGCGAAACCAATAGCGAACAAAGCATCGAAGAAAAGGTAAAAGAGACAATCGAAACGATTCGGGGCAGTCTGCAAAGCCACGGCGGCGACGTCGAGCTGGTCGGTATAGACGATGACAATATCGTAAATGTACGCCTCCAGGGTGCCTGTCGGGGTTGTCCGGGAGCTGCGATGACGATGAAAATGGGAATTGAGAGAATTTTGAAAGAAAGGATTCCCGAGGTCAAACAAGTCGTTGCCGTTAATTAAATAAAGCACGTTTAACCATCGGATGATGCGCCGGATTTTGTGACATCATCCTGCCTGAAAAGGCGGAAAATATGGACATACCCCCCTTCCCATCCCACTCGTGCAACAAACTGATAGGGCGGGACATCGTTCGGATTTTTTAACCGGTCGATATTTTTGTCCAATCCGAGCCGACGATAGCGAACACTGTAATCTCTTAATCCCTCCCGTGTAGCCCAGACAATATAGGTAAGGTCCTGCCGATAGCAGGCTTCGGTAAATTCTTCGGGACTATTGGCCTGAGGTAAACCAACGATATCATCGGCGTATTTCTGTGCATATATCCCGACAACCTGATGCATATAAACACCCATCTTTTCGCCGGGCTTCGCATTGGCAATATACCAGTCCGCTAATTGCTTGAACTCCTTGTCCCTCTGGCCATCACCAACAAGACTGACAAGTGCAAACTGGTTCGATACGATAATCAGACTAAAAAAAGCTAAAATACAAAGTTCACTCATCCATCGCCTCGGCTTATAAATATAAATTCGTCCGGCAAAAATAAAGCCCGCCAGAATTATAGCAATCCAGGGCAGATAAGCCGATTTCGGACTGACCGCCGATACCCTTCTTGCCATATCGGGAACAAGCGAAACAAGCCAGATTACAGAGATGATCGCCAATATTACCTGCAGAAAAATCACAATAAATCGGGGCACTCGCTGGTTTGAATCGATAAGTTTCCAGATACTCTGCAAACCGAACAGGCATATTAATAACGCTATCCAGAAAATGGTTGTATGAAATCTCTGGAGCGGATAAGGATAACGTGCGTGAATGATAAAATACGGCACAAAAAATAACAGCAGTGCCAGAATTTTCCACTGACGCTTAAACAATCCATAGACCACACCGAATATGAAACCAGCCGCTGCAATAATTTTACTGAAACCGAAGAGTATTCTCGCCGATTCGACGCCGCGTGCCATAAACAACGGCTGAAATCCAACCTCCCACAGCAATCTCATGTGCATGATAATGCCAGTTCGTTCCTCGACGGATTCGGTAAAAGCCGTTGCATAATCTTTTGTGAAGACGGTAAGGTAATTGCCTTTCTCCGGATCCCAGTTGAGAAAAATTCCCAGCAGCCATATTGCCAACGGAACGGCTGCCAAAGCCGAAAAGATAAACGCTCGAATCTTCTCTTTCCTGCTTTTGCGATATATCATATCCATCACAAAAGCAGCCATAATCAGCGCCGCTCCTTCATAGCGAACCATAGTGGCAACAGATGCAGCAAGATAACACCAACTCGTACGCCTGAATATCAAATAGAACGTCAGCAATACGAAAAATATCAGGGACGTCTCGATGATTGGCTCGGTGAGCATGTATATCACCCAATAATTCAAAATGGCGATGATTGCAAACCAGACAGCCACCCTGCCTACGATTTCTCTGCCGACAAGATAGAACAGGACAAGGTTTAACGGATGAAGTATCGCATTAAGCAGCCAGCCTGCGGTCAGGTCCGGGTGATTTCCACCAACCAGATATGACAGCGATGCCTGTAAAAGCCCCACCACAGGAGCCTGCATGAACCGGCTCGGGACCTGAAATGACAACAGCTCATGGCCGACTCTGACAATGTCCGGAAAATCCGATATTGGAACAATCTTGTGACCAAAGTATATGACCGACTGATAAATGCCAAAAGCGAGCAAAACCGCCAAGATGAACAAATCGAAATATTTTTCCCGTTTGTGCATTTGCTCATGTTCGGTTTGACTTAACGAATGAACAGATGCGGGCATTGATATTTTTTTACCGGGTCTTTTTCTTGGCTTGTGGATTTTACGCTTGCTCATTTTATATCATTCAACCTTTTGGAGTTCTATCGTCTGGAACATACCCAACAAGTTATTCAGCGGCGACAATACGTATTCTATAGCCTTTATAAGTTCGTATGTAAATGAAGGAACCAATTGACGCAAACTCAAACCGCCGCTCAGTATATACCGCAATGGTGTATGATTGCGAATCCTGACAATCTTAAGAGATGGAAATTCCTGCTCAAAAATCTTTCTGTCTCGGGTAAAGATTATCCACGGCATTGCACCGTTGCCCTGGGAAAGGCGACCGGTTTGCTCCAGCTCCCATTGTGCCCGGACGTCAAAAAGTTCGTGATGAAAATTCCTGTAAATAATTCTCGAAAACAACGTGTTTGCCGGCTCAATCATGATTACTTTTCCCCCATCTTTAAGGCAGCGGAGTACCTCCCCGAAGAAAACCCTCGGCTCCGCAATATGATGAAAGACATCTATCATAAAAAAGGCATCGACGCTTGCCTTATCAAAAGGCATTTCAAGGGCCGAAAAAACCTTATCGACATTGGGCAGTTCGAGGACCTCCGATGTAATCACATTGTTTATCACCTCTTTAATAAAACCGCCGCCGCTGCCGAGTTCTACAAGAATCTTGCCTTGAGATTCCGGCACAAGCTCTGCAAACTGTTTGTAGAAATCGATATATATCTTCTTTAGAAAAGGCTTTCTTTGTATAATCCGGGCATGTAAAAGTGTGACGGCAGGGTCGTCGAGATTCTCGATGCCCCGCAATTCAGGAAGTTTTAACCAGTCTATCAATCCCATAATTTATCTATTTCAGATCGAAAAATTTTTCAAGATGGCAACTATATTCCTGGAATTTAACTTATTATCTTAAACTGACCGTTTTGACTTGTCATACCTGTGAAAGCAGGTATCCAGAAATGATTTCAACGATCTGGATTCCTGCTTGCGCGGGAATGACACGCTGTGTTATGTTATTACAAAATCATTAGTTACAACAATCATATTCTAAAGATATGGTCAGTTTGAGTTATTATACTCATTCAAGTCATTTTTTGGATTAACTTTTAATAAAATGTCCCACCTCATAAACGGGCCCGAATATCGAGGGGACACTCTGCATACGGACAATCCGCACCTTTTCTAAAACATTCCGGGCGGCATTGAACACATCCTTTTCCGTGGAGAAATGATGCTCACGAATATTACAGCCCAACAGACGGAACATAAATACCATAAAGGTTCGCTCAATCGGGACACCATATATCACCTGGCCGCCGGGTTTGAGAACGCGTTTAATTTCCCCGAAAGCCCGCTGCTGCTCGGAAGGCTTTAGGTGTTCAAGAGTGCTAATAAGCAAAACAGTATCAAAAAAATTATCATCGTACGGCATAGACAATACACTGCCGTTTAACAAATGTGTCTGTATATTTTTTTTACTAAATAATTCCGAAACCTGCTCGACAGAAGCATTGAGGTCAAGACCATGAATTTCTTCATACATCTGGTTTAGATTTAGAAGTGTGACACCGGAGCCGAAACCCACCTCCAAAACACGCTGCCCGCCTTTGCACTGGTCAAGGCATAATTCTATCCTTCGCCGATACATCCTGCCCAAAACAGGCCAGAAATAGAACCGCAGCGGGTCATCGCGATTCACACCGACATATTCGCTAAATGGCAGCAGCCTGAGCTTAGTTGAAGGAGTTTCTCCCGGAGTATTCATTATTCTAACGGACTCTCCCCAGCCACTTGATTTTCTTAAATGCAATCCAGCTCATTTTAAGCAGCAGCCAGCCGTGTCTGAACCTGCTGATATTGGTTTGGCCGTAAGCTCTTGCACGATAAGTCACCGGCACTTCCACGACTTTAAGGTTCTGCTTAATCGCTCCAAATATCAGGTCGAAGTCGCCGAAGGGATCGAAATCACCGAAGTACGAACGGTTGGCTTCTATCAGTTCATAATCCTTTTTCCGAATCATTTTTGTTCCGCAAAGAGTGTCCTTGAATCTTTGCCCCAACAGCCAGCTAAACAGCATCCCGAAGAATTTGTTTCCCAGAAGATTGAGAAAACGCATGGCCTCTTTTTCCATCGGATAAACAAGCCGTGAGCCGTTGATAAATTCGCCCTTGCCGTCCCTCAGCGCCGCGAAAAACTTCAGCAAATCTTCGGGTGGAGCGGTCAGGTCTGCATCCTGAATAACAAGCACATCTCCTTCGGCGGCGGCGAAACCCTTTCTTACCGCATCTCCTTTACCAACGCCGCTGCCCTGTTGAATCAAACGAATTTTACGCTGCGGGTATTTCTCTATCTGGCGTTCAATCTCCTCCGTGGTACCGTCGGTGCTGTTGCCGTCCACGAAGATTATCTCCGTTTCGCGGCCCATTTGTGGAATTCGCGTCACTGCCTCTTCGATATTGCCGCGCTCATTTCTGCAGGGCACGATGACCGAGACCGACAAATCATCATCAGTTGCAGCTGCGACGGCCGGGCGGGCTATCACAAGATAAACCAAATTGAAAAAACGAAATACCGGCAAGATAGACAGAAAATAATTGCACAACGTTGTCAGAGGCGGAATCCGCTTCGGCATCATCAGATACGAAGTAGTGCGAATTACATCAAAATCACTTAACTTGAGCAGGTTTTCAATATCATCCGGAGCAAGCCAGTTCTGATACGGATACGGCCGGCGAATCCCTAAAAGCGAACCTAAAGTCAGAATCCCCTCCCAAAGATAATTATAATAGGTAATTACAATCCGTGTATTGTCATTTGTCAACGGACGAATACCTTCGAGCACCTGCTGAATGTCATACCAGCGACCGAGCGAATTACATATCAATATATAATCGAACTTTTCGTCAATCTGCAAATTGTGGGGGTCCATTGAGTAAAAGTTGAGGTGGCCGAAACGCCTTTTAGCTAATTCAATCAGTTCCGGGTCTTCATCAATCCCGACGCCGTAGCTCGGTTCTACTGCCGCGAGAAGATCACCGCATTCACAGCCGACATGTAATACCCTGCTGTTCGGACGAACGACAAATTTGTAGATTTTATCCAGCCAGTTATAATAATAAGAGTTGCGTTTCCGCCAGGACGGCATCAAATCATCTGCCGACTTCTGCAGGTCGCCGTTAACGGGGCCGCTTTGTTTTTTGGCTTGTTCTGTCATTGTTTTTCTATGCCGTCACCCAAAAGCTTGAGAATACCGTCGGCATCGGGTCTTTCAATAACACCTTTATCGGTAATAATAGCGGTAATATCACGCGCTTCTGTAACATCGAAAGCCGGATTACAGACATTAACATCATTCGGAGCAGTCTGTGCACCAGCAAATGTAGTCACTTCCCCGGCATCTCTTTGCTCAATCGGGATTTCGGTTCCGCTTTTTATACTCAAATCGAATGTGCTTGAGGGAGCTGCAATATAAAACGGCACTTTATTCTCTCTTGCAAGTATGCTCAAACTATACGTGCCGATTTTATTCGCCGTGTCACCGTTAGCGGCGATCCGGTCCGCCCCCGTTATTACAGCGTTTATTTCGCCCTGCTTCATAAGCCAGCCGGCCATATTATCACATATAACAGTCACGTCAATACCGGCCTGTTTCAACTCCCACGCAGTCAAACGAGCGCCCTGTAATAACGGCCGGGTCTCATCTGCATAAACTCTGAATTTCTTCTTGTTCTTATGTGCCTCGAACAACACTGATAAAGCCGTCCCCTGTCCTGCTGTCGCAAGCGCACCGGCGTTGCAATGTGTCAGAACGCAGTCGCCCTGCTCGATAAATCTTTGGCCGTTTTCACCGATGCGACGACACATATCAATATCCTCCCGGCAAATAGCGTTCGCCTCGGCAAAAATAGTATCACGCAAGTCTCGCAGTTCAGTATCAGGCCCGGCTGCAACAAATTGCTCTGCTCTCTTGCGAACTCTCTGTAGCACCCAGAAAAGATTTACCGCAGTCGGACGTGAAGAAGCCAGGTACTGAGCAGCATTCTCCAGTTTTTTCAATCCCTGTTCCAAACCATCGGCGTTATCTGACTTTTGCATAGCAAGCACAAGTCCGTAAGCGGCTGCAACGCCTATGGCCGGTGCGCCACGAACGGCAAGAGTCTTTATCGCATCGAAAAGAGATTCAATATCTCTACACTGCAATTTAACAAAATCAATCGGCAGCCGCCGTTGATTCACAATCTCCAGAAAACCATCAACGTCACCAATCCATTCGAGTGCTTTTACAATCATAATATATTTCGCTATTCTAATCTCAATAGAACGCAGAGTGGAACATTCGACATTGAGGACTAAGAGTAGATTTTTCCTTCCCTGTAATCCTGCCAGGCGGGCTCGAACGCCTTCCTTTCGGTCGGGGCCTGTCGTAATTCAACAACATTGCTTCTGAACAAATCCGGCGAGCCTTCATCGTATTCTATATGCAGGATGGAATTTCGTAACGATTCGTTCTCAGGTTTGAACTTCAAAGGTGCTTTTGTAGCCTTATCAATCACATCGGGATGTATCTGTATGCCATCCTGCGATAGGACCAAGTGCGAACCCCGCGAACCGCTGCCCTGTTTGAGCAATTCGACTACGGCCTTAAGATATCCAACACTTGCCAGTGCCAGATGTCCGGCCTGTATAGCCGCAATCAATGCTTTGGGCTTCTTTGAATTGAAGCCTTTTTCCTGTATGCTTTTGTAAAGTTCGAGAGCTTCTTTCAAAGCCTTTTGCGCATCATTCAACTCTCTTATGTGCCCCGCTGATGCGGTCATACGGCTTCGGATATCTTCGAAAACTTTTTTGGGATTCAAACCGCTCTCGAGTTCAAACTTATCCATGCCGTTGACTATTTCGCTTATCTGCCTGTCAATTTCAGATTGATTGTCCGAATAATCCGGCATATCACAACCATAGGCATTAACAATATATTCGGCCGCTCGAAGCCCGCCGGTCTGACCGGCGTTGAGGGCCGAACCGCCGGGACGTTTGACGCCATGATTACCGGCCATCTCACCGATAATAAAAGTATGGGCTATGTTGGACTGCCACCATTTATCGACGGCGAAACCGCCGTTGTTATGTTGGGCACAGACGGCAATCTCAAGCGGCTCAGAATACAAATCAATACCGTTCTCTTTATAAATCTCGATGGCGGGAGTATTCATGTGCGCCAACCGTTCGATAGGTGTTCTCTGCAATGCTCCGGCTTTTTGCAGATACTGCTTAGCTTCCGGTTCGAGTGCATTGATATCAAATTCATCCATAGAATTATTACCGATTGGATTTTTCAGAAAGTCCATATAGACCCGGCGGCCCTTCTGAATTTCGTTGAAAACAAGGACATCAATCAGCGACGATTTGAGGTTCTCGATACGCTGTGGGTCGAAGGGCCATTGATAACCTTTTAGAAAGATATTCGTCGCCATCTTGCTCATGGACGGGAAAAAGTCCGTAAGAAAATCCCTCTCATCTTTGCCCCTGGCGCTGGTACTGAAAATACGCGGTATCGCCTGCATATAGGTGCCGGATACATTCCACCGGAATTTTATACTCGCCAGGCCAAACTGTAACTCGGTCAGATTGGCACCAATCAGGCCCGCCTTGAAAGCCAGGCCGTGGATTCCGAGCTGGCCGTTCGGATAGACCGTAGTTTTGAACAATTCACCCGGACCACCGGCAGCAAATACAATATTTGCACCCAGAAAAACATTTATGGCCTGATTCGATTTACCGAGTTTTCTCTTATTGACAGTGACAATCCCGGCGATTCGTTTCGATTCTCCGGGGCCGACTGTTATCAAATGTGCCACTTCCTGCTTGTCGTGAATCCTGACGCCGTATTTTTTTAGCTGTTCCTGCAGGCACTCACTCATGAACTTACTCGTTTTGGGGCCGGCCGAAGTCGCTCGTTCGTACGGGTCGTGGTCCGTTTTGTAGCCGATGAAGGTACCCGAAGAATCCGTCGGAAACGGGACGCCTGCCTGAACTAAATGATAGAATTCGCGAAGTGAGCCGATTGCCTCGATAAGTGCCGAATCGCCGTGACAACACCCCGCAGCCGTAAGAGATCTTGCAAATTCCTCGGCACTGTCAGCGACATCCGGGCTGGTGCCGATTTTGTAATATGTTTGCTTATCCGAGCCGCTCATTCGCGATGCACCCAGGCCCAGGCCTGCAGTGACAACGGTGATTCTTTCCTTCGGATTTTTGACGCCCTTTTGCTCCATGAAATCACAAAGATGCACGGCACAGTTCATCCCCGCTGCCCCGGCGCCCACAATTATCGTATTATAACTATGAAAAGTAACTATCTGGTTACCTATTTGTTTTGTTTCCATAATTTACATTCTCCCGTTTTTCGAATGGTGACTCGTTAATCCAGATTGAAATTTCTGCCTGTCGCCCGACTTATCTGTTCGACTGTGGCTTTGGAAAAATCCAATCCGGGATATTTATCCGCTCGAAGCCTGTCTATCATATGCTTGATGGTAGTTAATTCCTTTGCCAAAAGCTCGTAATCCTGATCATCGACAATTTTTTTCATCGTTGCTTTTTCTATCATGCTGAACGAACCGCCTAAGACCAGAACACCCACATCGATATATTCGGGTATGTTCTCCGCGTTGGTCCCACCGGTCGGCACCAGGCTGATAGTTTTATGTATGGCCGGGTCGATTGCCTTGACAAACGCCGGGCCGCCGAGCTGCTTTGCGGGGAACACCTTACAAAGATTCGCTCCTTTTGAAAACTGGCCGACCACTTCGGTGGCCATTCCGCATCCCGGTATAATCGGAAGCCGCCCGGCATATTTTTTGAAGCTGGTGTCACTGAAATTGATTGCGGAGACAAGATAGCACGCACCCGCATCCACAACCTGGTCAACCGAAGGCAGCGGGTCCTCCGGATTGGCTTTATTATAAACATTGAGCATATCGGAAAAGTCAATCAGGCTCGCTGTCCCGGCCGCGAAATCGGGCAATTCCTTGCGCAGGCGCGACAGCTTTTCCAGAGGCTGATTTATTCTACAGGTCACTTCCATATTATTTACGCCGGCCTTGATAAGAGCTTCGGCGGTCCTGACTATATCGAGCTTGTTCTGATTGAAAACAAGAATAAAGCCGTCCCTTAATAGAGTCGTGATTGTTTCTTTGATATCCATACTGTTTGCTCCCTAAAGTCTTCTGAAATGAAAACCGCCATCGACGTTAATGACCTGCCCGGTGGAAAAATCAAGCCTGCCTTCTGCGATAGCACCGACAGCTTTACCGATATCTTCGGGCTGGCCCCAACGCTTGATAGGAGTCAGGCCCTCTGCTATCAGCTTGTCGTATTTATCTTTCACCACGCTGGTCATATCGGTTGCGATGATTCCGGGCCTGATTTCAAATACTCCAATGCCGTATTCTGCAAGTCTGTCGGCGTACAGCATCGTCATCATACTGACACCCGCTTTGCTCACACAATACTCGCCACGCCCAGGTGAGCTGGTGTACGCCGATAACGAACTTGTGTTTACAATCCGAAACGCCCGCTCGGGATTTTGTTTTTGCTGCTCAATCATCCAGTTAGCCACCTGCTGAGTCAAAAAATACGGCCCCTTGAGATTTATTCGCAGTACTCTGTCGAAGCTCTCTTCGGTCGCTTCGAGAAGGTCCAGCCTTTTCAAAGGAGCGACTCCGGCGTTATTTACCAGCATATCGCATCTGCCGAATTCGCTCTTAGCCAGACTTACAAGACTGTCACGGTCTTCGGCGCTGCTGACATCGCCTCTTAGAATCTCGCATTTTGCTCCGAGGTCCTGAATTTCTTTTCGCGTTTGCAGTGCCCTGGAATCATCCGGCTTACCATCGGCGTCAAAGTCAAAATGGTTCAACACGAGGTCGAAACCGAGCGAAGCCAGCTCCATCGCAATGCCTTTTCCAATGCCGCGACTTGCTCCTGTTACGATTGCTACAGGTCTTTCTTTCATTTTTCCAAATCCTCTAAATATAAAACAACAAAGTTATTTGCTCAAATAATCATCAATTTCTTTGGCTGCTTTCATACCATCCGCAACGGCCGCTACAACGGTAGATGCCCCTCTCACGAGGTCCCCGCCGGCAAAAACTCCCTTCAATGAAGTCTGTAATGTCCCCTGCTTTGTTTTAATAAGTCCCTTTGCCAGTTCCACTCCCGGCAGAATTTTACCAAGCTCGGCCGGCGACTTCTGACCTATCGCTTCTACAACTATATCCATATCAAGCTCATAGGCGCTCGACTCGATGTTTACCGGCCTGCGCCGGCCCGAAGCATCAGGTTCACCAAGCCGGGTCGGGCAAACGGCAATCGACTTTAATTTACCGTTTGAACGATTGAATCTAAGCGGCTGGGTCAATATCAGAAAATGAACACCCTCACTTATCGCGGTATCGCGCTCGGCGTCCCAGGCCGGCATTTCCTGAAACGAACGGCGATATATCAGGTAAACATCTTTGGCACCCAGACGTTTGGCTGTCACCGCCACATCTATTGCAGTATTACCGCCGCCTATCGCAGCGACAGATTCGCCGCTCAGATCCAGCTTGCCCGGCTCTCTGGCCGCGGAAAGAAAATCCATCGCATTCCACAAGCCCGCGATTTCTTCATTATTGTCACTGATTCCGACGGCTTTCGGCAGACCCAGGCCGATAAAAACGGCATCGAATTTTTCCTTTATTACAGTATCCAGATTGAATTTTTCGTTCAATTTGGTGCCCAGACGCAGAACCATCCGGTCCCCAGGGACATCGGCGAAAACGGCCGCGATTTCATTGTTTAGTGAGTTACTTTGTCTATCCAGCGGGATAACCGATTCGACCATTCCACCTAATTCGGTGCTCTTATCGAATATTGTCACAGTGTGCCCCGCTTCGAGCAATTTGGCGGCACAGGCCAATCCTGCAGGACCGGCTCCGACAACGGCGACATTTTTACCGGTTGATTTTTTTGGTATTCGCAGTTTCGACCAGCCGTTCTTATTAGCCATCTCCGACAAATACCTCTGAATATCGGCAATCGGCAAAGGCCCGTCACCAATAAAGCCCTGCAGACAATTACCCTCGCACTGATGCTCGACCGGACATAGCCAGGCACAGACTTCAGGAAATACATTCGATTCTCTTATTACCTCGTACGCCTCTTTTTCTTTACCATCCAGGAACAAACTGATAAATTTCGGTATGTCTATACCGGCAGGACATGCCAGTTGACATGTCGGCTCCTGACACTTGCGACATTCGGAGGCAAGGCGAACGAGATTGTCCCTGTCACTCATTCTGCCGTGCTCGAATATCGGCCCATATACCTTATTGTCCCGAACAACACAGCCCGTCATGCCGGCGTCGCGCATTATCTGCGTACATGCGCTGCAACCGACACAGACTTTATCAGGGAACATTCTGCCTTTGGTGAGAATGTCCTTTGGAAAATCCGGATATGCGAATGACATCCGACCGCCGCCTACAAGGCTGATAAGTCCCTTCGATTTATTCGCCGCCCCAACATTAGCCATCAAAGTCCGCAGCCAACTGTATCCGGTGCCCACAAATGCAATATCGGGGAATTGCTTTTGTATTTCGCCGGTTATATTGACCAATCTTGTCACGCCCACCAGTGGATGTTCCGGCTCTTCATATCCCCCGACTATCGGCTCATTGAAGGGTCTTCCCACATGCGGATTGTAATAAGGATTTGCTATGGTGATATTAATAAGTCCGACGCCTCGTTTCTGCAAAAGACCTATGAGCTTCTTTGGCTCTGTCAAATCCGGCTTAGTATAATCATCTTTATCGACACTCCACCCATAGGGATACGGTATGGCGTCGTACAGGCCGAGCCTGGTAGCAACAGTTTTATCCTCGCCAAGCTCATTATGGATTTTATCAATAACCTCCAGAAGGAATCTGGTTCGATTCTCAAAAGAACCTCCGTATTTGCCGTCTCTTTCGTAACAGGACAACAACTCGTTGATAAGATAACCGTGACATGCCTTCACATCGACAGCGTCGAAACCGACCTCAAAGGCGATTCTTGCCGCTTCGACATAGGCATCCTGCAATTTGTCGAGATAATCATCCGTTACAAGGGGCCAATCATCCGGTATCCTGCTTTTTCTGTTCGGGTCTGGCTTTTGCTGTGGTATAAGTGGGTCGCGGTAAGGATCTCTTCGCGGTATGATTGGTTGTGCAATGCCTTCCGGCTTACTGTACCTTCCTGAGTGCGTAAGCTGCATAACAATTACAGGTTTGTGGTCTGACCCCATGCTCTCGGCTGCAACCTGCCGCATCCGCCGGGCCATTTGTGCAAAACTATCTCTGCTCTTATCGTTTAGCCACAATTGCCTCGGATTGGCCCTGCCCTCCGGGACGACCGCTGTTGCTTCGGCCCATAGCAAACCGGCACCACCTGCGGCAAACCTTTCATATCGACGAACCGTTAATTTTCCGGGCCTGCCCTGTGAATCGCCGTCACAACCTTCCATAGGATGAACAGCCAGCGAATTTGGTATAACAAGTCTACCGAGTTTAACAGGCTCGGCCAGGACGGAAATATCTTCTATCGCCTCAATAGAAACACCGATTTTTTTGCCGAGTTGTTTTAAGTCTTCAATATCTGACAATTGAAATTCCCACATTATCTTTATCCTTTTGTTTACGAACCTACTCTCAGATGCCAATCATAAAAGCTTTTTCTTAAGAAACTTAGCAGTATAACTTTTTTTGTTTTTCACAATCTGCTCCGGCGAACCTTCGGCAACAATTCTTCCGCCGGCCTCACCTCCTTCGGGGCCAAGGTCTATTATATAATCTGCCATCTTGATAACGTCAAGGTTATGCTCGATTACAACTACGGTATTACCACAATCCGTCAGTCGCTGCAGCACGTTGAGAAGATTGTGAATATCAGCGAAATGCAGTCCCGTTGTCGGTTCATCGAGCAGATATAACGTGTGGCCGGTGGCCGCTTTACCCAGTTCGGCCGAGAGTTTTACCCTCTGGGCTTCGCCGCCGGAGAGGGTCGTTGACGCCTGGCCTAATTGTATATATCCAAGTCCGACGTCCGCTAACGTTCGCAGTATTCGCAGAATCGTCGGAAAGTTGGCAAAAAAACCGAGAGCCTCCTCCACCCGCATATCAAGTACATCGGCTATGTTCCTGCCTTTATAGGTTACTTCGAGTGTTTCGGGATTATACCTTGTGCCTTTGCAGTTTTGGCAGGTGACATATACATCCGGCAAAAAGTGCATTTCAATCTTTTTCGTCCCCTGACCCCTGCAGTACTCACAGCGACCGCCCTTGACGTTGAAACTGAACCGACCGGGCTTATATCCGCGAATTTTTGCCTCACGTGTCATACTGAACAACTTTCTGATAACATCGAAGGCCCCCGTATAAGTAGCCGGATTACTACGGGGAGTCTTTCCGATAGGCGACTGGTCTATCTCTATTACCTTATCAATCTGAGAGGTACCTAAGACGGTTTTATGCTTTCCGGGTTTCTCACGAGACCGATAGAGCCTTCGTTTCAATGCCTTTAACAAAATCTCGTTGACTAATGTGCTCTTGCCGGAACCGGAGACACCGGTGACGCAAATGAACACACCAAGCGGGAATTTAACATCGATATTTTTAAGGTTGTTTTGAGCCGCAGTTTTTACTTCGATACATTTTGAAAGTTTGTATTTTCTTCGCTCTACCGGCAGCTCTATGCTCTTCTTTCCGCTTAGATACTCGCCGGTCAGTGACTTTTCACAGTCTATAATATCATCAAGGTCGCCCTGGGCGAGAACTTCACCCCCCTGCGCACCGGCAGCCGGCCCAATATCGATGATGTGGTCTGCATTTTTTATAATATCTTCATCATGCTCAACTACTATGACCGTATTGCCTAAACGGGTAAGATGCTGTAAAATTCTCGACAATCTATCGTTGTCGCGCTTATGCAGGCCTATTGTGGGTTCATCGAGCACATAACAGACACCAACTAAACCGCTGCCTACCTGCGTAGCCAGGCGAATCCTCTGGGCTTCACCGCCGGCAAGGGTACTGCTGGTCCGATCGAGCGTCAAATATCCGAGACCGACATCCATCATAAATTTAAGTCGTGCCTTGATTTCCTTCAATATAGCAGCAGCTATAACAGTTCTTTCCTTATCCAGTTTAAGATTGTTGAAGAACTTCTGTGCCTTCTCGATACTCAGTGCAGTCAATTGATGTATGCTCCTGCCCCCGACGTGCACAGCAATAGCCTCCGGCCGAAGCCGAGCACCATTACAACTGCGACACGGCTGTTCGGATAAATAGCCATGCAATCTGGTCTTGACATACTCACTTGTTGTGTTTTTCCATCGCTTGGTAAGATTCGGGATAACACCTTCGAACCGCAAACCGTATTTCTGCTCGTCGGCAGGGCTTGTTCCATACATCAGGATTCTCTTGTACTCTGCTGGTATTTGCTCGAAAGGTATAGACTTGCTGATACCTACGTTCCGGCAGAATCGCTTGACCAGCCTGTTATAGAATATATTCATTCTCTTGCCGCCCTTGCGCCAGGCGTCGATAGCTCCGTTTTCGAGCGAGACGCTTTTATCCGGCACAATCAGGTCCGGGTCAAACTCAAGAATAGTCCCCAGCCCGTCGCAGCTCTGGCAGGCGCCATACGGACTGTTGAAGCTAAACAGCCGCGGCGAGAGCTCTTCAAGACTGGACTGCGGATGCTCGGGACAGGCAAACTTTTCGCTGAAGATTGCTTTTTTCCATTGGCCGTCACCACCGTTTTTCTTGTCCGCATCCGGCTTCTGATTTAAGACAAGAAGAATTCCATCGGCCAACTTCAACGCTGTCTCTACAGAATCAGCCAGCCGAACACGAATCGAATCCTTAATGACCAACCTGTCAACAACTGCTGCAATATCATGTTTTTTACGTTTATTCAAGGCAGGGACATTACGCACATCGTAAACGGCATTATCCACCCGAACGCGAACAAAACCTTCACGCTGTATTGCGGCAATAACGTCCTTGTGCTCTCCTTTTTTGCCGCGAACCAGAGGAGCACAAATCTGAATTTTAGTATCCTGAGGCCAGGAGAGAATCGAATCAACTATCTGCGAGGGATGCTGGCTGGAGATTTCTCTGCCGCATACCCAACAATGCGGCTGACCCACACGGGCAAAAAGCAGCCTGAAATAGTCGTATATCTCGGTCGTAGTAGCCACCGTCGAACGAGGATTGCTGCTGGCACTCCGCTGCTCGATTGCAATGGTGGGCGGCAAACCTGAAATCTCAGAAACCGCCGGTTTTTGCATCTGTTCGAGAAACTGCCGGGCGTAAGTACTGAGCGATTCGACATATTTTCTCCGCCCCTCGGCGTAAATGGTATCGAATGCGAGTGAACTTTTGCCGGAGCCGCTTATGCCGGTAATTACTACCATTTTATCGCGGGGAACGCTCAGGCTGATATTCTTGAGATTGTGCTCAGAGGCACCTATTATTCTTATTGCCTTTTCTATCATCTTTGCCATACTGTTTTTATATGAAAGGATACTCTATAAAAAAATCCACGATAAAATCAAACAGATGATTGTAACAAACCACTGCGAGAAGGTAAAATGTTTTCCCGGCATATAAAGATATAAACTGAAGAAACGACTCTTATGCAAACAAGGAAACTACATAAATGGAACTTGTCTTATTCGCAGGCGATAGAGCAGCAAAAACGGCTCGCCGGGCAGGTAAAGCATATTAAACTTAAAAATCGGCCTAAAACCATCGCCGGTCTGGATTGCGCTTTCAGCAAGGACGGTCAAAAAATTATAGCTGTGGTTGTCGTTTTGCGGCCGCCCGAATTCGAGCCTGTCGAAACAGCCAGCGCCACTCGAAAGGTAACTTTTCCTTATATACCCGGTTTACTTTCCATTCGTGAAGCCCCCGTATGCATTGCGGCAGTAGAAAAGCTGCGAAATGAGCCGGATTTGTTTATTATAGACGGTCAGGGCATCGCCCACCCCCGCCGATTAGGTCTGGCAGCGCATCTGGGCCTGTTTTTCGATAAACCAACCATCGGCTGTGCAAAAAGCAGACTAACCGGTCGATTTGAAGAACCTCTACTCGAAAAGGGTAGCTACAGTTTGTTAAAATATAAGAAAGGTAAAACAAGTCACGAACCACGAACAACAAGAGACGAAGTAATCGGTGCGGTAGTTAGAACACGAACTAACGTCAAGCCGGTATTTGTCTCGGTCGGGAATAAATGCCTGCTTAAAGATGCAATAGAAATTGTCTTAGCTTGTGCAATAAAATATCGCCTGCCGGAACCTACACGTCAGGCACATCAACTCGTTAGTAAATTAAGATTGAAAATCTGATTATACCTAAACCGGAGTTTCACAGCGAATTTACTCAGCGACAATCGTCGCCGATACTATTATCACCGGTTCAACCGGGACATCGTCCATACCCATTCGCGTGGTCGTTTTTACCTGTGCTATTGCATCCACAACATCCATACCCTCGACGGTCTTTCCAAATACTGTGTATCCCGGATTAGCATTCCCGTCGTAGTTCAAATAATCGTTGTTTCTATGATTTATGAAAAACTGGCAAGTTGCGCTATCAGGGTCAGAGATGCGGGCCATAGCAATGGTACCGAGGTCGTTTTTCAGGCCGTTGGAAGCCTCACTAACAATCGGGTCACGGGTCTGTTTCTGTACCATTTGGGCGGTGAAACCGCCGCCCTGTATCATAAAGTTCGGAATGACTCGATGAAATATTGTTCCATTATAGTGACCCTGCTCTACATAATCGAGGAAATTTTTGACCGTGACAGGAGCAGCCTGCTCGTTCAACTCAATAACAATATCCCCCATACTTGTTTGAAGCTTTACTAATTTCCGTTCTGCTTCCACTATGTTCCTTTCATAAAGTATCATTTCCTTCTCTAACTCAGCCTGCTTCTGTTCGAGAGGCACCGTTTGCTTTTCTGCATCACAACCGTATACCAACGCAGCAGCCATCACAAATCCAAACAACCAAGACCTGCTGATCATAATGTAAACCTCTCTAAGCCACAGTTCCTATAAATACATAGTTTAATGTGCTTTTGCTGATTATCCACTAAATGTCTTTATTGATTTTATCAGTCCACTCGTTTTTTTTAACTGAAGCCAGAATCTTCTCTGCGCATTGAAGTGCCGCGAGACCTTCTTCCGCACTGACCTCCGGCATGAATCGTCTGTCCGTAACCGCACGTAAAAAAGCCTCCTGCTGCAAACGCACCGGTTCTTTGTCATCTATCTGAAGCTGCTCAATATGCAAAAGGTCCGGCCAGTTCACGGTCGTAAGATTAAAATCGCCCGAAGCTCTCTGCTCTTTTATCCACTTGACTATATTAATATTGGGGTCGGCCTTAATAATTATCCCGCTCTTTTTGAGATAATCCATACTCAAATATGCCTGTCGACTGAACACCCTTACCTTTCTTTCGGTTTTCAAAGCCAATCTCGAAGCGGTTACATTGGCAATACAACCGTTCACAAATACAATCCTCGCATTACAGATATCTTCCTTTTCCTCAACGACATTAACGCCGACGGCATCCACTTTTTTGACTTTGCTTGCGGCTAAAGACAGAATAATGTCTATATCGTGTATCATTACATCCAGGACAACTCCTACGTCGGTTGAGCGAAAAGGATACGGGCTGATGCGGTCGGCCTCGATAAACTTCGGCTCGATATCAAGCCTTTTTATAGCCTGAGCGACCGGATTACAACGCTCGGAATGCCCCACGGCAACAACACTATTTTTCTTTTTCGCAAGCCCGACAATTTTCCTGCCTTCTTTGACGTTAGCGGCAAGAGGCTTTTCAACAAGCACCGCAACATTATTTTTTATAAAGATTTCTGCCAACTGCAAATGCGTCACAGTCGGAGTAGAGATTGTCACGGCATCGACCTTACCCAGGACATCCATACAATCAGTGTAGGCCGGACAGTTATATTGTTCTGCCAGAGATTTGGCTTTGTTAACGTCAATATCAACTACGGCAACAAGCTCGCTCTGAGGTAACTGGGCATAAACCTTCGCATGTATTGCGCCCATTTTACCTGCACCAATCACGGCAGTACGAACTTTTTTATTCTGCATCTTGTATCCTTAACTTATTATTTCACCCTCGTTGCCGAACCATTTCCAACTGATAAATGAGGAACTTAGTGCCTCCGACACTTCTCACGGTATCTTCCGAACCGATGTTCGCTGCTTTTGGTTATGACATCTATCATCGCACGAACATTTTCATCGAGTCCGTCCTCCTGAGCCAGGGCTTTCGCATTTTCCAACAAAACGCTCCCCTGTCGATAAAGCCTTTTATACGCCTGGCATATATTGTCCTTCTGTTGTTCGTTCATGCCGGCCCGCTGCATACCCCGCTCATTAACGCCGCGTACCTTTTGAGGATAATGTCCGCTTATAATAAGAAACGGCGGGATGTCTCTGTTTATTCCAGCCAGACCGGCAACATAACACCACCTGCCGATAGTAACAAACTGATGCGATGCAGCCAGCCCGCTCAACCAGGCCCCCGTCTCAATCTTGCAATGCCCTCCTATCTGCACATAATTGCTCATAACAATCTTGTCTTCAAGTATACAATCGTGCCCGATGTGAACACCAACCATGAGAAAATTTTCATTTCCAATTTCCGTCTGTTCGTTCGGATAAATGCTCGTATGGATTGTAACCTGTTCATGAAAAATATTTCCATCGCCAATCAAAAGACCGCCAATTTCGGCATTCGGCTCCAAACGCAGCAACTGCGGCCGGCTCCCAATCACACAATTAGCAAAAAACTGGTTATTTTTCCCAATCCTGACATTCTTATCAATCACGACATTCGGCCCAAGTTCTGAACCGGCCCCGATTGAAACTTCGCTTTCGATGACACAATTGGGACCGACTATAACATCATCAGCTAAGTCAGCTTCTGGGTTTACCACAGCACTGGGATGTATTTGACTCATTTTCTACTCACCATTTTTTTCTATACCGTCTCATCATCTACAAGCATAAATCTTATGTCCGCTTCGGCAACTACTACATCGCCAACCATCGCTTTACAACGACACTGTGCGGTTCTTTTCCTTAACCTGACCGTTTCGGAAGTTAAAATGAGCTGGTCACCGGGAATAACAGACTTACGCAATTTCACGTTATCCATACTCAACAGCACCGCCAACTTACCCGTATGCTCCAGTCTTTGCGCGAACAATAATCCCGAAACCTGAGCCATCGCCTCAACAATTAAAACGCCTGGCATAATGGGCGTACCGGGAAAATGGCCCTGGAAGAACTGCTCATTGAAACTGACATTCTTAATGCCTTTTATCCGAGTGTCACCTTCGATTTCAATCACCTTGTCCACCAGCAAAAACGGATATCTGTGCGGTAGAATCTTTGCAATCTGTCGAATATCAAGAAGTGCGTCGGTCCCAATTTCCTGAATTCGCTCCTGCTGTTGCGCCGCCTCAAACAATTTCCTCGCAAGCTGCTGATTTAAGGTATGGCCGCTCTTATAGGCCACTATTCTGCCCTTTATAGGCCGGCCAACCAAGGCAAGGTCTCCGATTAAATCAACAATCTTATGCCTGACGCACTCGTCGGGAAATCTGTAATTATTTTTAATAGGTCCGTCTGAATTAATAACCAGAAGATCACGTGGGCCTATATGTGTCCCGATTCCCCGTGCATGAAATTGCCTTGCTTCAGATTCAAGTAAAAATGTCCGGGCCGGAGCCAGATGTTTTTCAAAACTCTCCGGAGAAAGCTTATAACTGAAAATCTGCCTGCCAATACCCGTATGTCCACTATAATCCAAATCGTATGTGAGACTCAATCCGTCACCGGAATACGGCAGAGCGTAAATGGAGGCATCACCCGCGGTAATGGTAATAGGTTTGTTAATAACAAATTCTTTTCTGCCGACGTCCTGCTCAACAACACCGGCACGCTTTAGAACTTTAAGATACTCGGCACTGCTGCAGTCCGGTGCGGGCAGCTCTGGGCCGTCAACCTCTACAACCATATTGTTAATCTCAAGGGCGTTGACTGCAGCCAGACAATGTTCAACGGTTTCTATACTAACAGAACCTTTCTTTATTGACGTACGACGACTGCGCTCAGCAATGTTCGAGGCAATAGCATTAATCAGCACCGGCTCTGGAACATCAGTCCGAATAAAAGTAATTCCGGAATCTACAGGAGCAGGACGGAAAACAAGCTTTGCTTCCTTGCCTCCAAATAGACCGCGACCACGTATCTTACCTTCACGCTTTATGGTCTTCTGCAGCTTCAAGTTCTTCTAACCTCTTACTTAGTTGCTTTAACTGCCCGGCCATCTTCGGCAAACGCTTCAACAAGCTTATAATTCGCAACGCTTGTGTTACCTCAAGTGCGGGTGTCCACATTACTTTCTTTCCGGCCGGGATATCATACATAACACCGGTCTGGCCGCCGGCCATCGTACCTGGCCCTACTTCAATATTGTCAACCAAACCAACCTGTCCGCCCAAAACAACACCGTCTCCAAGTTTACTACTGCCGGAAATTCCGACCTGTCCCGCTATTAAACAGCATTTGCCAATAACCACGTTATGTGCAATCTGGACGAGATTATCTATCTTCGTTCCAGCCCCAATTATAGTATTGCCGAATTTGGCCCTGTCAATACAGCAATTGGCTCCTATCTCAACAAAATCTTCAATTATTACGCCTCCGTTGTGGGGAATAAGTCTGTGTTGACCGTCGATAAATGAATATCCGAAGCCGATTGAGCCGATTGTGCTGTTTGCCTGAACGATTATATTATTACCTAAAAGGCAGTTGTGATATACAACGACATTGCTGTCAAGACGACAGTTCTTGCCTATTTTAGAATTCTGACCGATTTTACACCCGACGCCGATTACGCTGTTTTTGCCTATTTCAACTCCGTCATCGATCACCACCCAGGGTCCAATGGATACTCCTTCTGCTGTTTTAACACCCTGGCCAAGCTTAGCCGTAGAATCAATACCTGAATCCGGGGCTTTTAGCTTTGGTGCGAAAATCTTTAATGTTTTAATTAATGCCTCATTCACATTTTTCACAATCAATTGCGGCTTGTCCAAACCTTCGAAGCGAGACGAGACAATTACCGCACCCGCGCCGGAGAGTTTAAGAGAGGCTTTACGTTTTTCATCTGCGACAAATGTGACTTCATTTTTACCGGCCGCCTCGATCGGCCCGACGGCGCTTATCTGCTGACGAAACTGATTCTTATCGCCGACCAACTCGGCATTGATACGTTGAGCCAATTGTTCAATCGTCAACTTCATCATAAACCATACATTAAATACAAAATAAAACGATTCAATGACCCAGCAATAAAAAAAATCAAGCCATATCTACTGAATCAAATCCCTGTTGCATATTGATTTTAATACTGGTGAACCTCGATTTTACTTTTCGACTTCGTTCTCGGTTTTTTTCTCATCTGCATCCAGCTTGGCTATTACATCATTTGTGATATCCAAACAACCACCGCTGTAAATCACCTTATGTGTACCGATAATCATCCCAAGCTCCGTCTGGATGGGAAACTCAGGTTCACTTTTTTCGAGCACTAAAATCAAATCCTTTTCCAAAGCCAGTACCTTGGTTGTCTGCAGAATTTTCCGATACAACTCCTGAGTCCATTGTTGTTGTTTAAGCGCACTCTGCCTTGGATTGAATTCCTTAAGAGCATCAAGCTCAGCCTGCTTTTGCAACATCTCTTTATACTGTGCCAGATGGTCACTACTGCCTACTTTCAAGGCACCGGACTGAAGTCCGGTTGAAAGAGCCTTAATCTCCAGGGACAGTTTTTCCTCTTCTGCAGCCATTTTTTTGTTATCGGCGGTGATTTGTTCCCTGAATTTAGCCGTCGCTTTACAATCCCGCAGAACTCGTTCGACACTAACTACACCGATCTTAAAGACTTTTTCACTCGGCTGGGCAGAACTATATGCATGGCCACAAAGCAAAACAATCATACATACTAACAATCCCAATACCATAATTTTAATCTTCATAAAAAAATCCTTTCAAGATTGATTCTTTGTCTTATATCTTAATAATTACCTCAGAATAGTCTTCCCATAAAGAAACTGAAAGACTGTGTTTCGTCGTCATCATCTTTCTTCAATGGCGTAGCGATCGAAAATCTCATCGGTACAGGCCCAAAAACCTGAGGTATCATTATCTGAATTCCCGCTCCGACCGCAGCGCGATATGGTCCGGTATCTATCGTGCCGCTGTCTATAAAAAACAATCCGGAAACATTCTCGCCTATCAGAGGTACAGTTACCTCGGTATTAGCCAGGAAAATCCAGTCGCTGCCTATCGGATCTTTTCGCTTCGGTGTCAGACCAACAGGCAATCCTGTTTGCTCTCCCCTGGTACTGATGCCGCGGTACTCAAATCCCCTAATGCCGTAATATCCTATTCCACCGGAATAAAAATTTTCAAAAGGAGGTGCGTTAGATAGTGTGGTCGCAGCAAGCAGCTTTGTTGCCAGTATTGTTTTGCGGTCCCGAATATCCTCGTAGAGCGTACGATACCATACACTTGAACCTTCTAAAATTCCGAAATCGTAATCACCGGTAACCTGCTCATAACTAACATTGTATTCATAGCCACTGCTCGGCAAATATGTATTATCCGTCGCATCTTTTCCAAGGCCAAACTTCGCTCCGACAAGAAGATTATATCCTTTTACATCGATAATCTCCTGGGGCGCATCGTAATCGAGGTCTTCAATTTCAACATTCTCGACTCGAAAACCCACACGGCTGCGCCAACGGCTTTTATAACGCTTTTCAAAACCAACATATCCCTTTTCGGTTTTTTCATCGTGACTTTCCCTCCACCACTCGCGGCTTGAACCTGCCACAGTAAGCGATGTCGGCCTGTCACGAAAATAAGGCTCGGTAAATGCGACTGAATAATAGCTTACTTCCGTCCCCGGCTGCAATGCGATACTCAGACTCTGGCCTGCACCTTTGAAGGACTGCATCGTGATAAACTCACCAAAGCTTTCGGGCCAATCCGTAATATCAAAGTTTCGCTGAGACCAAATTAATTGCCCTATGACACCTGTATCGCTGCCGATAGATACGCCGGGATTCCACATCCCGGTAAGACCTTCCTTTATGTTCACTGAAAGATCTTTGCAGTCATCGGCGCCTTCTGCGGGAACAACCGGTCTAACAATAACCTCTTCGGACATAATCCTTCTTTGCAATTCTTTTTCCAAATCACCTTGCCCATAAACGGGAGCCAGGTGAGCGTTATAGAGATTACCCGGAGTAAAATCAAACTCATCCAAAATTCGCCGGATAACTTTATCCTGGGTCTGCTCATTGCCTGTTATATCAACCCGCCCAATCCGGAACTGGTTGCCCTCGACAATACTAAATTCAAGATCAACCACATTATCACCTTCCTGAGTAAATTTATGTCGATACTCAAGCTGTACATTGACAAATCCGCTCTCATGATAAAGCTTAAGAATCCGCGAAGCATGCGCACGTGCCTTTTGCGGATAGTAGATTTGGCCGGGCTCCAGTTCCAGGCCGGCCAGCAGCCTTCCTTTATCAAAGTACTCGGCACCAGTGAGAATAATTCGGCCAACTTTATACTGCGGTCCTTCATCGATAGTAAAGACTATGTCACTACGACCGGAGGCCTCTATATCATGGTTTAGGAAACCTCTTTGAAAGTAAAGCTTTCTGATCTCGCTTAAATCCGCAGCAATTTTTTCTTCGGTATAATAAACCGGCCAGAAAATCCAACTGCGGGTTTTTGTTTTTATGGCACTTTTAAGCTCTCCCGTTTTAATCTGCTTATTACCTTCGAACTTTACCGACTTGATTCGAAACCTCGGTCCTTCGTCAATAATATAAATGACCCGGCCCTGAGATAACTCGGCGGTTACGAGTTTCACCTGAACATCTGCGAAGCCTTTTTTACGATAGAATTCAGCAATTGTGATTCTGCCGGAACCTGCCAAAACCGTATCAAGGCGGTCACCAACTTTAAAGTCCAGTTTTTTTCGTAAAGCCTTGTCTTTATATTTGTCGTTACCTGCGAAATCAATCGATTTGATAATGTTCCTGCTGCCACCGACTATAGCAAGGTCCCCCGCAATGTTACTTACGAGACGGCCGTCGGAAGATGCAATTGATAAACTCGGAATCAACAGCCCGACCGATATAAAAACAATCAAAATTTCGTATCGCATCAGATAATTCATCCCTCGCTTATCATGGATTAGAAACAAGGCTCGTATCATACTTATAACGTATTAAAACGGCACGCCACCCCCGGCAGGCTCTTCCACACGAGAGGCATTTTCGAAACGCGTGATTTTTTCTCTGAATGTCAGTTTCACAGTTCCGGTCGGACCGTTTCGTTGTTTGGCAATTATCAATTCAGCCGTATTGTCTTGCTGATAATTATCCTCGTTACGGCGGTAATAATCTTCACGATGCAGCAGCATAACAACGTCGGCATCCTGCTCGATGCTGCCGCTCTCACGTAAGTCACTCATTCTCGGTCTGTGACCCTCTCTGCCCTCCGGAGAACGGTTCAACTGACTCATAACTATAACAGGTATGTTCAACTCTCTGGCAAGAGCTTTGATATACCTTGAAATTGTGGTGATTTCCTGCTGGCGAGATTCGACTCTTCCTGAACCAAGATGCATTAACTGTAAATAATCTATAAGAATGCATCGCACATCATACATACTTTTAAGCCGTCTGGCTTTGGCGCGAACCTCAAGAGGAGTGAGTGTAGATGTATCATCGATATAAATTGGTGCTTTTGCCAGTTCATCACAGACATCAGCTAACTTCCTGAAATCCTCGTCACTAAGCAAACCTTTCCTGACCTTCTGGCTGTCGATCTCACTGATGCTGCATAAGAATCTTTCAGCCAATTGCTGTCTGCCCATTTCCAGTGAGAATACGGCGACAGGGAACTTTTCCACTAAACTGATATGCTCAGCGATATTCAAAGCCAGTGAAGTTTTTCCCATGCTCGGCCTTCCGGCAACAACTATCATCTCGCCGTTTTGCAAGCCACAGGTCAGGTCATCAAGCTCATAAAAGCCGGTTGATAAACCCGTAATATGAATGCCCTGCCGTTTCTCGATAAGCTCAAAGGAGCGAACAACCAAATCCTTTAACGTCGCTGCATTGCCGCTTATATTCTTATCCGTTACTGCAAATATTCTGCGCTCTGCTTCATCAAGCGTCTCATTGACCTCGCCGGTTTGACCATAGGCATTTTCGAGAATTTCGCCGGCAACGGCAATCAACTCACGCAACAGCTTTTTTTCTTTGATAACACCTGCATAGTAGGCAACATTCGCCGAGGAAGGCACGGAATCCAAAATCTTTCCTATATACTCCACGCCGCCCACTTCTTCGAGGCAGTTGCGTTTCTCAAGCTCATTGCGGAGCAGGACTGCGTCTATCCCGATTCCCTTGTTTTTTTCATAGAGTGCAATCAAAGCATCGAATATATGGCGATGTTCAACTCGAAAAAAAGCCTCACCATCAACCATCTCAACAACCTGCCCGATACATTCCGGGTCGATTATCATTGAGCCTAAGACCGCAGCTTCGGCCGCTAATGATTCAGGCATGTTGCGTACAACTGTTAAGTTAGCATTAGAATTAGATTTAGCTCTAATGGTTCCTGAAGGATTAACTGTTCTGCCTTTTTCCTTGTCTGCCATATTTGATTTGCTGCTTTGATAAATTTATATTTATTTTGTAAACTGAGTTATTCTACCGGCTGAAGAACCAATAGTCAAACAGCTTGTTACCCTCGCTCAGATTGTTGACCTTAATCATATTGAGATTTTAGAAAAAGGTAATACAATCGTCCTTCCTGATAAGTTTGTCCGGCCATTTTGCCGGCAACCTCGCCCTCTCCCATATAAACATCGCATCGGCCGGGAGCACGTATCGCCCCGCCGGTATCCTGGTCCAGGGCAAAACCACTATAGAACCTGTTAACTACAATACCACCGGTTGCCTGCGGTAAAGTTGTGGAAATAAAAGCCAGGGCCCCACGCGGGAAAATCGACTTATCGGTTGCTATACTACGCAAAGGCGTAACGGGCTCGTTAAGGCTGCCGAGAGGCGGGCCTGATTCCTTTCTGAAAAAGATAAATCTCGGATTGCGACGTACATATATATCCACCTGCTCCGGGTGCACCTTAAAATATTCAATCATTGCAGAAAGATTAATTTTATCACTGGATATCCTGCCGTCTCTAACCAACTCCTGAGCTATGCCGTGATACTCATGGCCGTTGTTGGCATCGTAACCGATAGTAATGAGCTTGCCATCGGGCAGTCTGAGTTTTGCAGAACCTTGCACATGAGCAATATATGCCTCGAAAGGATCGCTCAACCATACAAGCTCATTACCCTTGAGCATTTCCGAATCTTCAATTACAGAGCGTGAAGGGTACTGCCTAACCAGACCATTCGGTCGGCGCTGCCCGAGTATTTCGCCATCCTGACCTTTTACCAAATCATCGGGCGTTTTATATAAAGGATATCGGAAACGCTCGGTGCGAGCAAAAGAGGCATCGAAAATGGGAGTATAATAGCCTGTGAATAATACCGTCCCTCTGTCATCGCACCCCACCGAAATATAAACATCAAACTTCTGGCGAATGGCGTCGTTTAATTGTCCGCCTGATAATCCGGAGTCCAATAATTTGGCGAACGCCTTCAAGCTCTCCAGCGTTCGGTCATGAGAAATCTGCCCGCACGGGAAAAATTTTCGACTCGAAGGTTTCCGGAGGTAATTCAGGCTGTTAGTTATCGAGGTGCGAAGGTTTGTCAAATCAAGACATGCCGTCGTGAAATCCGGAATTTCGTGAGGATTTGTTATTTTCCGCAAAGCATACATGCCCGGTGGCAAAGGCCTGTCGTAAGAAGTTTTAATTTCCTGCCTCATCCGGCTCTTACAGCCGCTAAAAAACACCAAGATTAATAAGAATGTTGACAGAAAAACTTTATTTTTCATTCTCAACTCCAGTATTTTCAAACCTGGTTTTCACCGTCAAAAACAACAAAAAAACACATTTCTCGTATGTTATACGGATTGGGACCAATTTATCAATGAAATTTAATTCTCCAATCTCTCAGCAGGAAGGTTCCCCACAAACATTGTGTAAGTACATCCATATTTTTAATCGAACCAAACGGGATTTCAAAAAGTAAAAAGTGATACTATAAACTCTTGTGACCGACCAGCGTATATTTAAACCCGATGATAGAGGCAGCCTGGAATGTAAAAGATAAGATTGAATAACACTCTTTCTTGTTATAGAATTCCGCTGTGAATTCGAGCCGTCTTATCGAACAATATACTCGGAAGTTCTACATCTAAAATATGGGGATTTGATATATGGACTTAAAGCAAAAGATAACGGAGTATTCTCTGAAACATTACAAATTGATTACTATTGTAATGATTTCATTTACTCTGGGACTCGGTGTTCTGATATCGATGATCCAGGTTGATACCGACCCGGAGAATATGCTCTCGGTAGACGAGCCGGTGCGTATATTTCATAATCAGACCAAGGAACGATTCACACTAAGTGACATCGTAGTTGTCGGTATTGTCAACAACAAAGACCCTAACGGCGTCTATAATCCCGCTTCACTGACCAGGATATACGAACTGACCGAATTTGCAAAAACTCTGCGATGGGAGGACGAAAGCGATCCCAATAAGCAAATCGGCGTTATCGAAGTTGATTTGCTCGCACCCTCGACCGTTGACCATATCGGCCAGGGCGGCCCCGGAGTCGTCACCTTCGAATGGCTAATGAACAAACCGCCGCAAACACAGGCCGAAGCGATTGAAATAAAACATAAGGCAATGTCCAATCCATTGCTCAAAGGAACAGTCGTTTCCGAAAACGGCAAAGCAATATGCCTGTACCTGCCTCTTACCAGTAAGGACCTCAGCCACAGAGTGTACAAGGAGCTTAATGAAGAAATAGCAAAATTCACCGGCGATGAAGAATATCATATTACCGGCCTGCCTGTTGCCGAAGATACCTTCGGAGTCGAGATGTTTATTCAAATGGCAATATCGGCTCCGCTGGCGATGGGAGTGATATTTATTCTGATGTTGCTGTTTTTCCGAAAGCTGGTGCTCGTCATCTCGCCGATGATTGTCGCGATGGTTTCGGTTATTTCAACGATGGGGCTGTTGATCGGGCTGGGATACCCCGTGCACATTATGAGCTCTATGATACCTATTTTCCTCATGCCGATAGCGGTGGTGGATTCGGTGCACATCCTGTCTGAATTCTTCGACCTTTACACGAAAGAAAAAGGCAGGAAAAAAACTACACTGGAAGTGATGAACGACTTATTCATGCCGATGCTCTATACATCTCTGACCTCAGCCGCCGGCTTTGCTTCGCTGGCTCTTACTCCTATTCCACCGGTTCAGGTTTTTGGTATCTTTGTGGCCATAGGCATTATGATTGCGTGGATTTGCACGATAACCTTTGTGCCGGCCTACATTATGATGATAAAAGAAAGCTCGCTGGAAAATTTCGGCTCCGCGAATGTTAAGGACAAAAGACAAAGCTTTCTCGAAAAGTTGCTGCATGCCGCCGGAAGGTTCACCTATGCAGCCGCAAAGCCGATTCTTGCAGTCATGCTGATAATTACTGCAATGGCCATCTATGGCGTTTCACGAATAGAGATAAATGATAATCCAGTCAAGTGGTTCTCTAAAAGTCACCCTATCCGCCGGGCAGATATCGAATTGAACAAACATTTCGGCGGAACTTACATGGCTTATCTGGTGCTTGAATCTAACGAACCAAATGCCATCCAGCCGAAATATATCAGCGACCTGAGAAAACACCTTTCGGAAAAATCTTTTGAATTAAAGGATGATTTTCCCGGCATTATAAATATTATCCCAGAAGTGGAGGAGACACTTTTAGAACAGGCATCAAAAGTCGAAACGAAAGAAGATTTGCTCGAGCAGCTAATCTCTTTCGCCAATGAAAAAATAGAAACCGCCGATGCAAATGACGTGGACAACTGGTACGAGTTGGCCGACTTTTTTGAACTGGAAAAAGAACGGATAAAAATATTCAAGCAACCTGAAGTTCTGCGATATATTGCAAAACTACAGGACCACCTCAGCCGGTCCGGCCTTGTCGGCAAAAGTAACTCCGTTGCAGATGTGGTAAAAAAAGTCCATCAGGAACTGACCGATGGAAATCTCGAAAATCATAAAATCCCCGATTCGTCGGCCGCTGTAGCTCAATGCCTGCTACAGTTCCAGAGCAGTCATAATCCTGACGATTTGTGGCACATGGTCACCACGGATTACATGCATGCTAATATCTGGATACAGCTACCCAGCGGCGATAACAAAGATATGCAAAAGGTCGTGACAGCGGTTAAGGAATATTTTAAGAATAATCCGCCACCAGTACAACTAAACTATCATTGGGCGGGACTAACCTATATCAATGTCGTCTGGCAGGACAAAATGGTATGGGGTATGCTCCAGTCGTTCCTGGGAAGCTTTGTCATCGTTTTTATAATGATGTCGATATTATTCCGCTCCCCGCTGTGGGGTATTGTATGCATGGTACCTTTATTGATAACAATCATTTTAATCTACGGCATAATCGGACTTATCGGCAAAGATTATGATATGCCGGTTGCGGTACTCAGTGCTTTAACGCTTGGTATGGCGGTTGATTTCGCGATACATTTTCTCGAACGTGCACGTGCCAGTTACAGCCAAACTCATTCATGGCAGAAAAGTGCCGTGGAAATGTTCGGCGAACCGGCCAGAGCAATTACCAGAAATGTCCTTGTAATTGCAATCGGTTTTCTGCCCTTATTGGCTGCTCCATTGATACCTTATAAAACAGTTGGAATATTTTTATGTGCGATAATGGCTTCATCCGGAGCTGTTACCCTGCTGGCATTGCCTGCTATTGTAAAACTTGCAGAAAAATGGTTGTTCAAACCGATTAAACAGCCAAAATCCGCAATCTGTAACTGTGCCTTCTGCCTGATTATAACAATAGCAACTGTAGTCCTGGTAGCAGTGAATCTGAATCAATACTGGAAGCTCGGTTGGAGTATGCTGGCTATCCTAAGTATAATCACAATATCCGCGATGGCGCTTACCTGTGGAATAATATCTCGCCGGAGGGCCTGCAAGATGGCTCAGGCACAAGAAACTGAAAATTAGCAAAACTAATTTTTTGGGGGCCATTATGACTGTTGAAAGACTACTAAGATGTATCGCAGGATTTTTTGTGCTTGTTAGTGTCCTGTTGGCACATTATCATTCCAGGTATTGGCTGTTCTTTACTGCGCTTGTGGGTTTGAATCTGCTGCAGTCGGCCTTTACCAACTGGTGCCCAATGATGTGGACACTCAAAAAGCTCGGTGTTAAAAACTAAACCTGAGCAAGTTAAATGAAAGCGAGGTGTAAGATGAGGATTACATTATCAATGCTGTTTATTTTGGCTGTTTCTTTACCAATCTCCGCATCAGAAAAAGCTGACCCAAACGAAAAAATCGCCGATGTTCAAACTCTCGGTGTCCAGGCAATTGTCGAGAAAGCAAACATTGTAGCCTATTATCAGGGCCAGGACGGCAAAGCCACAATCAATATGGTTATTACAAACAAGCAGGGCCAAAAACGAGAACGCCAGTTTAATATTTTGCGAAAAGATGTCAATGACGGAGGCGACCAAAAGTATTTCGTATATTTCCAAAAGCCTGCGGATGTCCGCAAGATGACCTACATGGTTCACAAATACGCCGATCCCAAAAAAGACGACGACCGCTGGCTGTACCTGCCCGCACTCTCTCTGGTAAAGCGTATTGCCGCCGGTGACAAGCGTACAAGCTTCGTAGGTTCGGACTTTTTGTACGAAGATGTCTCAGGCAGAAGCCTTGAAGAAGATACCCATGAGCTAATTGAAACAACGGACAAGTTTTTTATAATTAAAAATGTCCCTAAGCAGCCTGACACTGTCGAGTTCGCTTATTACAATGTATCGATAGACCGCAAAACTTTTGTGCCGATGAAAATGGAATTTTACGACAAGGGGAAAAAATTCTACCGCACCATCGAGTCTGTTAAGGTTGAAACAATTCAGGATTTTCCCACCGTCGTTAAATCCATTGTCACGAATCTTCAAACCGGTAGTAAGACGGAAATGGAGTTCAGCAATGTCCAGTACAACATCAAACTGGGTGACATATTTACAGAACGATACCTGCAAAGACCGCCACGGGAGGCAATAAGATAAAACAGTTTTTTTAAGGATTGTCCAAAATGATAAGTCAATCTCCTGACACTTCCCCTGAAGCTGAAAAAGTACAGATCGAATTGATCCGCAAATCAAGCGTTGCCAGGAGAATATCGATAGTCCGGTCGCTTTCTCAAACCGTCATCTATCTTTCACGAAGGGCCATTAAACGTACAAAGCCATTTCTGAGCGAACGAGAATTGGATATAGCCTTCGTAGCGAATCACTACGGAGAAGAGCTTGCAGAACGTCTCCGTTTGTATCTGTAGCACAGGCAGCTATGAAAAAAACGGATATAATTGCCGCATTGGATATACTACGAACGTAACATTATATTGGTAAATAAAACATGCAATGGGCCATAAATTAACATTGTAATGTTGGTTCTATGAGAAAGCTTGATTTAAGCTTACGATTAATTAATTGAAGTAGGAACCATGTACAGTAACGAAGAAGAACTGCCATCAATGTTTACCAAAACTCGTGACTTGATAAAAGGCAAAAATCGAGAAAGTGCGATGTGTGCTGCCGTTTTAGAGGGCGCTGAATGCTATTGCAATGCCATATTACTATTATTAAACAAAAACTATGTATTCCCGGCAAAAGCTTTAATGAGGTGCTTGTGTGAACTTACCGTCAAGTTAATCTGGTGCCTGCAATGTCCTGATGACACGAATGAAGAACAGGATAGAAAAACAGTTGACGAAAAGATTAGTTGTTGGGAGAAAAGCACTCTTGCACAAAATATTAGTGTGTTGGAGGAGTGGAAGCAGGTTGAGCATGGGAACAACAAAATTGATAATCAGATAAAAGAGCTTGAAAAGAAAAAAAACGATATGTCCGTTAAAGAAATGCCGAGTTACCCTAAACTACTGAACAAGTTGCCACCCGATTTTAGGTGTAAAATATCGCTTAAACTATATAAGGATTTCAACAAAGCGATACATCTTGACACAAACAGCCTGGGGGAAATTTATTTGCAAAACAGTAAAACTAACTTCAATAATAATGACATCAGTAGGTTAAAAGACTATTGTTTCTTGTTGGCTAAAATCATCACTAGTGCTATAACAACTAATTATAATTTAACAGACACTTAACTTAAAAGGATGATCTGTTACAAATATTCATGAGGGAACTATAATAAACAATGGTTTGACGGAAAGGATTCAGAATGATGCCCATATATTCCTATGAGTTCCATAGGTTAAAAAGTTTTTCGATCGATATCACGAAAGAACTATGCGAAAAGATTGCTGAAGCAAAGCTTAATATCGAATTATCATCCGGCGATAAACATAAGCTCGTGATCGATAGCCCAAAAGTTCCTTCTTCCCCATCAGCCAACATAAGAGATTTATTCAGCAACTTGGACATAAGATATGTAGAATCATTAAAAGTTTTTGGAGAAAAAGACAACCAGGATATTCTATGGCGCATTGAGATATGGGACAACAGTGGGATAACAGGTAATACAATTCATTGTAGAGAAATCCAGGGTTTGCCAGAAATGGGTTGGAAAAAGCAGAACTCGAATACATAGGGATTTCGATAATTAAGTTTGGTTAAAGAAAGGCCAGTAATAGCGTTATGTAGGTATTGTGATTCGCAAAGAAGCTTTATCTTTATCAAGGAAAGAGAATTTAATGAAGAAACCATTTATCGTTTCTGCATTGGTAGCAATTGCAGTTTCACCGCAATTAGGATTCTCTCAAACCAGCGACTTACAAGCATTTATAAGTGGTCATAAGACTAAATATTCTACCGAAGGGCATCCCAAAGCCAAAGGTATCAACATTAGCATTGAATATCCAAGTTATTGGCAAATATCGGAAGGAGAAAGTCCAAACGTCATTCAACAATTCACATCTGAGGGGACAAATACATTAATACAATGCCTAATCCTTATAAAAAACCAGCCATTTTTCATGAGATTTTTTTCATCTAAGCATATTTCTGATGTAATGTTTTCCTCAAAAACCATTAAAGAACTGACTCCCGAAGGTGCAATCTTTATCAAAGGTGAGAAGGCAACGTACGACGGTCAACCCGGAGCTTGGTTGATCTACGCGATGCAATCCGAACGTGCTGGATTAACTGCAGAAACATATATGATACAGCATATATTCTTGTATTCTGGGAAGATGATTATGCTTCAGTGTGGTGTTGGCGGACTAGCAAATTCCTCTCCCAAAGTGGAACAGGAATTTACACGTTATCGACCTGTTTTTCAGCTTATTGGTAACAGCATCATTATACATGACAAGGGGACAAAACTAACAAATGAGGGTGGCAATTCTATAATGAAAGACATCTTTGGCGAGTACTGGTGGATAACCTTGATTATCTCTGCTATTTTTACGTGGGGCATCGGTCTTACTCCACCATTATTAATAAGGTTTGCTTTTCTTCGACGACCAATATCTAAAAGGTGGGCTATTGGTACTGTTATTCTGTTCGGTTTTATAAATTTCATGATATTCTCTGCTAACGCTTCAGCTCATGGCGGCAGGATAGGTGGCGCATTTATATTGATTGCATGCGCATCCTACGCAATTTTGCGGAAAGGGGCTAGAAAAAAGTCGGCTTACAAAGACAATTTGTAAGTTTACATTATTAAATTGCAGTTTAACATCCATCAATTTTAAATTAGACTTACACATTGAATCCTTATTAAAATGTTGATACTCACTTTAATAGAAATTTTTGATTCACGAATGTTACAAAATGGACATTAGTCGTCTTTCACAGCTTAAAAAAAGGATGTCATTCTCCACAGGACGCTCTATGGTGTTGCGAAAGCAGGAATCCACTTTATCGAAATTATGGATTCTGCATCAAGTGCGGAATGACAATTCCTCAAATAATAAACAACAATGCGGTAAGTTTTTACTTGTAACTCTGATTTGTCTGACTTCTTTGTCAGCATCGGCCTTCGGTGGTGAAGATAACAATGAAGAATCATTCTTATCCAAACTACCGGTGGAGTTTCACGGTTTTTACGAGATGCGGGCTGGATACAGGTTGCGAAAGGATAAATACGAAAAAGATATGTCGATTATGGAAAATCGCCTGCAGCTTGATATATTTTCATATCTCGACTGGGCCGACGTGAAAGTCAAAGGTGATTTCATCGGCGATTTGGTAACCGAGCAGGGAGACTTTGACCTGCGTGAGGCGAACATCTTCGCCAGGCCCTCAGGATTTATGGATTTAAAAATCGGCAGACAGATTCTGACCTGGGGCACGGGAGACCTTGTTTTTATCAACGATATGTTTCCAAAGGATTGGCAGTCCTTCTTTATAGGCAGAGATACCGAATATCTAAAAGCCCCCTCCGACGCAGCGAAAATAAGTTTATTTAGCGACCGGGCTAATCTTGATATTATATACACGCCACAATTCGATCCGGATCGTTTTATCGACGGCTCACGCATTTCATACTGGAATTCGAATCTGGCATTCCTGGCCGGCGAAAATGCAATTGTACACACCGACAAACCTAATCGATGGTTCAAAGATTCCGAAATAGCAGCACGACTGTATAAAAACATCGATAATTATGAACTGGCACTTTATGGTTATCTGGGTTACTGGAAAAGTCCCGGAGGATTAAGTGCCACAATGACCCAGGCAACATTCCCCGATTTGAACGTTTACGGCGCCAGTATTCGTGGAGTTATAGGCGAAGGCATCGGGAACATGGAAGTTGGCTATTACGATTCCGCAGATGATGCAAGCGGCAAGAACTTTTTGATTAATAATTCCGAAATGCGGTACCTTCTCGGCTATACTCAGGAGATCGGCAGAGATTTTACGCTTGGTCTGCAGTACTACATCGAGCAAATGATGGATTTTAACCAGTATCGTGACAACCTTCCATCGGGACCGGCACGCGATGAGTTCAGGCATTTGACAACGGTGCGACTGACGAAACTGCTGATGAAACAGAATCTGCGATGCTCACTGTTTACTTACTATAGCCCGTCGGATAAAGACGTCTATATGCGTCCGAACGTTAATTATAAGGTAAACGATTACATGGCGGTCGAGGTCGGCGGCAATATATTCTTCGGTGACTACCCGCAGACCTTCTTTGGCCAGTTCCAGAACAATACGAATATGTATATGGGGTTCCGCTATAGTTTCTGAACAATGGTCTGATAAATGTTTTTTCTTCGCCGGCGGCGGCACAGGCGGTCATTTATATCCCGCCATCGCCGTTGCAGAGCAGATAGTCAAACTCGAGCCGAAGTCGAAAATACATTTTCTGTGCAGTTCTCGCAGTATCGACACACACATACTCTCACAAACCAGCTTCGAATATACAGTCCTGCCCGCCATGGCTTTTCCCACAAAACCCAGTCAACTTACAGTTTTTATCAGGTCGCTTTGTAAAAGCTATAAGATGTCCGCCGAAGCAATAACTCGAAGTAAAAAATCCGTCGTCGTCGGACTTGGCGGTTTTGTGGCAGGGCCGGTTTGCCTTGTGGCACACAGGCACAAAATACCCGTGACACTCTTAAATATTGATATTGTACCGGGACGGGCGAATAAAATCATTGCACGCTGGGCTGAAGAGATTTTCGTGCAGTTTGAAGATACTATAAAATATTTCGCCAAGGGAAAAACAAAAGTCAACGTAGTTGGATGCCCCTTACGCAGCGGATTTATCAGCCCGGAACCTGAAAAAGCCATGGAACAATTAGGACTCGATAAGAAAAAGAAAACGCTGCTGATAACAGGTGCATCGAGCGGCTCAGCGAATATCAACCAGGCAATATGTTTACTGCTTGAGAAACTGGAGCGTTTCGCGGATAACTGGCAGATTGTTCATTTAACCGGCCGGGACAATTTCGAGCAAATCAGCAGTCAAAACATCCATCCCAAAATAAACTACAAAGTTATTGGATACTTTGACGAGATGCCGAACCTGTTGGCGGCCGCGGATTTGGTCATAGGCAGAAGCGGTGCCGTCAGCGTTGCGGAATTCGCCGCTGCAGCGGTGCCAAGTATTTGCATCCCATACCCGTATCATAAAGACAAACATCAATATCTAAATGCAAATAAACTTGTGGAAGTTGGAGCAACGGTAATTATAGATGATTTGCCGAATAAAAAAGAGTTTCCAGAACGGTTGTGGAAAGAACTGGAAGAATTAATGAACGATAAAAACAAACGACAAAAAATGTCGCAAGCATGTCAAACGGTTGCTAAACTGCAAGCAGACCTAAAAATAGCAGAAAAGCTGATAGATATAATCGAAAAACTTTAGAACTCTCTGAGGACAGTAACTTTCCTAATTTACTCAAACTGACCGACTCGTACTGTCATACCCGCGAAAGCGGGTATCCATTTATAAAATAGCATCAGTAGATTCCTGCTTGCGCAGGAATGACAATCTGCAATAGGTTATTGTTACATATTCACTTACGTCTATACTTTATTATAAATCGGTCAGTTTGAGTAATTTAAATCATGCTATAAAGTAATATGTTTTATGGACTTTGTCGTTGCTTACCTTCAAAAGACTCTTATCAAATTTGATATTTAAAAATCCTTTGACAGAGCAGTCTCAATTGTAAATAATACTTCTTTCTGGCGTCTTTGGGACCGGGTGAATATTTTCATCCCACCTTCATTGGAAAAACGCCGGTAAGCTGAACGTTGTATGTATCGAACATACCAACAGGGGTTCCACATAAGTTCAGTTTATAAATATACATAAAGGAAAAGAAAATGAGCACACTCCACAACACACGTCGTGATTTTCTGATTCAATCAATGTGCTTCGGTGCCGCAGCAATTACCACCGGTCCCATCGGCAAATTACTGGCTGCCGGTTCGAAGCCGGGTGCCGGAATGAAATTCGGACTGGTCACCTACCTTTGGGGTAAAGATTGGGAACTTCCCACACTGATAAAGAACTGCGAAAAAACGAAATTTCTCGGCGTCGAACTGCGCACCAGGCACGCCCACGGCGTCGAATCTAATCTCAACGAGCAACAACGCAGTGAAGTCAAAAGACGCTTCGAGGATAGTGCTGTTACACTCGTTGGACTGGGTACCAACTATGCTTTCCATTATCCAGATCAGGCGGAACTTCACAGAAACATTGAAAATGCCAAAAAATATATAAAACTCTCCCACGATGTCGGTGGCACCGGTGTCAAAGTCAAGCCGAATAACCTTTTGGAAAACGTCCCGCATAAGAAAACAATCGAGCAGATAGGCACCTCACTCAACGAACTGGGACGCTTCGCCGCCGAACTGGGTCAGGAGATTCGATTGGAGGTTCACGGTTCATGCTCACCACTGCCTATCATAAAATCGATTATGGACGTTGCAGACCATCCGAATGTCGGTGTCTGCTGGAACTGCAATCCCGAGGACCTCGATGGTCAGGGAATGGAGTATAACTTCAATCTCGTTAAAGACCGCTTTGGCCAGACGGTTCATGTCCGCGAGCTGAATATCGGTGATTATCCCTACCAGGAACTAATCAATCTTCTGGTCGGAATGAACTATCCCGGCTGGGTTCTGCTTGAGGCCCGAACCGACCCAAAAGATAAAATCGCAGCACTGAACGAACAACGCAAGGTATGGAATCAGATGGTCGAAAAAGCGAAATCCTCAAAGGCAAAACCGAAGGCCGGCACCGGAGTTAACATAACCGAGTGCGAAAATAAAATCAAGGTGGAAATCAACGGCAAACTGTTCACGGAATATATTTTCAAGAGTGATTCCAAACGCCCATATTTTTATCCGGTAATCGGGCCGACCGGTGTCGCCGTCAATCGTCACTGGCCGATGAAAAACATCGAGAATGAACAGAAAGACCATCCCCACCATCGATCGCTTTGGTACACGCACGGATCAATCAACGGCGTGGATTTCTGGACCGCCGGCGATAAAAATGGCAACGTAGTCCATGACAAATTCCTTAAAATCGAATCAGGCAAGGAGGTCGGTATCATTCAGTCGCAGAATAAATATGTAGCCCCAGAAGGAACCGTAATATGCACCGACACGCGTATACATAAATTTTATAATATTAAAGACGGCAGGATGATGGATTTCGAGGTGACATTCCACGCTTCAGAAGGACAAGTCGTTTTGGGCGACACAAAAGAAGGTTCGATGGCTATCCGACTGACACCAACGATGCAATTAAAAGGTGCAGTGGCTCAGGGACATATCATCAACAGTGAAGGCGACCGGGACGGCGAGGCATGGGGAAAGCGGGCGGCATGGTGTGATTACTACGGCCCGGTGAAAGGGGAAATAGTCGGAGTTGCCATCTTCGACCATCCTCAGAATCCCAAACATCCGACCTGGTGGCACGTTCGCGATTACGGGCTGTTCGCGGCCAATCCATTCGGCGTCTCCGACTTCGAACGAAAACCACGAGGCACCGGCGACATTACCATCCCGGCAGGTGAGAATTTAACTTTCAGGTATCGAATATATATTCACAAGGGTGACAACGAGCAGGGAAAAGTAGCCGAAAGATACCATCAATACTCAGACATAAAATAAACGAGGCAGTTTTTAGATTGAATACTTTTAAGTAATAATATTAGGAGAAGTGCTATGAGCAAGTTAAGTCGTAGAGATTTCTTAAAAAGTTCGATGATTGCCGGTGCGACAATGGCGGTGGCGTCTCCATTTTCAAAGGTTCGAGGCGCCAATAATGACATTCGTATGGCGGTAATCGGGACCGGGGGCCAGGGCAGCGGACACTGCAGACAGTGGTCTCGGTTAGAAGGCGTGCGTCTGGTGGCCGTCTGCGATGCGGATTTATCACATGCCGAGCGTATAAAAAAGTCTAATCCGGATGTAAAGGTCTATCAGGACCTTCGCGAACTTCTGGACGATAAGAATATCGACGCCATCTCATCGGCAACACCGAACCACTGGCATTCGCTGGTGACTGTATGGGCGTGCCAGGCGGGTAAGGATGTGTACATCGAAAAGCCGGTATCGCACGAAATCTGGGAAGGCCGCAAAATGGTGGAGGCCGCCCGAAAATACAATCGTATCGTGCAGACAGGGACACAAAAACGCTCCTCGATGGCACACAAGCAGGCTTTTGAGTGGATTCGTCAGGGCAATATCGGTGCAATAAAATGGGTCCGTGGCCTATGCTATAAACCCCGCGGTATAGGTACCAACGGAATTGTCAATGCGACAAACGGACCGAATCCGCTTCCCGAGAGCGTGGACTACAATCTCTGGTGCGGTCCGGCGGATATGAAGCCGCTGCGACGGGAACAATTACACTACAAATGGCACTGGGTCTGGAACACCGGAAACGGTGACGTTGGCAATCAGGGAATTCATGAGATGGACCTTGCCCGCTGGGCATTAGGCGATAGCGCAAAGGCACTGGCACCGGCGGTGTGCAGTATAGGCGGCAGGCTCGGAGTCAACGATGCAGGCGAAACGCCGAATACTCTGATTTCTTTCTTTGACTACAAGCCGGCTCCTCTGATTTTCGAGGTCCGTGGACTACCGACAAAGAAGGGCGTCAGAGCGATGGATTCCTTCCCACATACAAGTATCCGAATAGGTATTATCGTGCAATGTGAGGAAGGCTTCTGGGCTGCGAACGACGGCGGCGGTTATATCTGGAAAAACGACGGCTCCAGAACGGATGTACAATTCAGCGGCAGAGGCGGCGGCAACCACTACCAGAACTTCATTGATGCCGTTCGCAGCAGGAAAGTCGATGACCTCAACGCCGACATCGAGAAGGGACATGTTTCCAGTGCACTTTGCCACATGGGTAATATCTCCTATCGTGTCGGTCAGCATAAATCCCCCGATGAAGTAAAGGAGTCAATAAAAGACAACGCCGATATGATGGATTCCTTCGAGCGATTTACGAGCCATATGGAAGCCAACCAAATCGACCTTGAAAAAGAGCCTGCTACAATCGGCCCAATGCTGACTATGGATCCCAAGGCGGAGAAATTCACCGGACAGTTTAGTGAACTGGCGAATATGTATGTCAAGCGAAACTACCGCGAACCGTTTGTTGTGCCGGATAAAGTCTGATGAAATTCGCTCTTTGCAACGAGATGTTCAAAGGCAGGCCGATGGCCGAGGTTTGCTCAATCGCAAGCCGTTTGGGCTACCATGGTATTGAAATTGCACCATTTACACTTGCACCTTCGGCCGAAGATATATCCACAGAGTTGCGAAAAGAAACACGGCGGATTATTTCAGATAACGGCCTCGAAACCGTCGGGCTGCATTGGCTTTTCGCCGGACCTACCGGTCTGCATCTGACGACAAAAAATAAAAAAATCTGGGGCAGGACAAGGGATTACTTGTCCTGCCTGCTTGATTTATGCAGTGAACTTGGTGGTAAAGTATTAGTGCTCGGCTCTCCGAAGCAGCGAAGCCTTGAACCCGGACAAACCTTCGAGGATGCATGGAAAAGGGCAGTGGATTTGCTCGGATCCGTTCTGGATAAGGCAGGAGACCTCGAACTGGCCATTTGTCTTGAGCCGCTTTCACCTGTGGAGACCGATTTTATAAACACGGTCGCACAGGGAATGGAAATGGTTCGCCAAATCAATCATCCCAATCTCAAAATACATCTCGATGTCAAGGCCATGTGTTCGGAACCAACGCCGGTGCCTGATATTATTCGTTCGGTCAAGGCCGAGGATATCGGCCATTTCCACGTCAATGACTCCAATCTATACGGCCCCGGAATGGGAGATGTGGATTACGACCCTATTGCAGAGGCCATACGCGATATCGGATGGGATAAATGGCTCTCGGTGGAAGTTTTCAAATACGACCCGGACCCGGAAACTATCGCCCGCAAAAGCATCGAATATCTAAGGTCGTTTTTTCCCTGAAAAAGCTGATTCATTCGCATCTATAAAATCCTTGCTTGAACTGCTGTTTTCAATATAATACCTACTTTCCGAGCCTTATAGACAAATCCAGAACATTGGAAAAGGAACTTAATTCTGTAACACAGAAAAGGAGAATAAATTATGGCGTTAAAAATTCATTACGAAAAAGATGCTCCGATTGACGCACTTAAAGGCAAAAAAGCAGCGGTTATCGGTTACGGCAGCCAGGGCCATGCGCACAGTCTGAATCTGCGTGATAGCGGCATAGAAGTATCAGTCGCCGAGCTGGAAGGCACCGATAATTTCAAGCTTGCAAATGAGCATGGATTTTCACCGACAGATATCAAAACCACCATGAATGGGGCCGCTCTGGTTATCGTAACGGTCCCGGACGAGGTTCAGGCTAAGATTTACAAAAGCCAAATCGCACCCAACCTGGCGGCGGGCCAGACACTCGGCTTCTGCCACGGCTTCAACATTCATTTCAAGTATATTGTACCGCCTGAAGATGTTAACGTCGTAATGATTGCTCCGAAAGGGCCGGGGCATCTGGTCCGCAGCGAGTACGAAAAAGGCGGCGGTGTGCCCTGCCTCGTGGCCGTACAACAGGATGCAACCGGCGATGCAAAGCAAATCGCACTTGCCTGGGGCAACGGCATCGGCGGAGCAAGGGCAGGTATCATCGAAACCACATACAAGGAAGAAACCGAAACAGACCTCTTCGGAGAACAATGCGTCCTCTGCGGCGGACTTACCTCGCTGATTAAAGCGGGCTTCGAAACGCTCGTCGAGGCCGGATACCAGCCGGAGATCGCCTACTTCGAATGTATGCACGAGGTAAAACTCATCGTTGACCTGATGTACCAGGGCGGTATGAGTTACATGAGATACAGCATATCCAACACCGCCGAGTATGGCGACCTGACCCGCGGGTCGAGAATAATCCCCGCCCAGACTAAAGCGGAGATGAAAAAAATCCTCTCGGAGATTACTTCCGGCTCTTTCGCCAAGGAATGGGTCAACGAATATAATTCAGGACTCAAGAATTTTAACCAATTATATAATAAAGACCACGGCAGCCAGTTGGAAGATGTCGGCAGGAAACTGCGTAAGATGATGAAATGGATCGATTCGAAGGAAGTCTAATCGCCTTTTTACACAAGCCTGCGATTCAGAAAGGATTGATACCAACTGTAATTACAAATTTGCGCTTTTGTCATTTCGACCGGAGCCCCTTAGGGGCGAAGTGGAGAAATCTATTAAAAAAGTTTTCTCGCCTACGCTTCGCCTTTGGCGTACCATAGGTAGAAACTCTCCAAACCAGCGCATTTATAAGTATGATAGGACTGATATGGCGCAGACTCATTCAAATGAGCAAAGGACCGCTATTCGTCGATTTATGGATTGGACTCCAAAAATTATACAGAATAAAAATACATTTGCTTCGTTTCTTCTCGTCGTCTTTGTTATGAGCATATTGACAGGGAGCTGTTCGATTATACCGTTTTCGGGAAAACAGCAAAAGCTCTCGTATGAAAATTTGGCCGCTCCTTACAACCAAATCACTCTTAAAGAGAATATCACCCTCGATGTAACGCCGATAATGCAAAGGTCTGAAAAGGAGCTTGGCCCCGACCTTGCAGGAACCGAGCTTCTTAGCAAAAGTCAAAACACTGTAGCATCGTCAGGACAGAGTAAAAACGGCTATATGACCTGGTTCAACATGGTCACGTTCCACCAATATCGGCTGAACGTCATACGCAAGGCCTTCTTCGTCGTCAACGACAAAGAGACAAGTCTTGGCACCCATACTACCCGGAGCCTCCGCTTCGACTGCCAAACGGTTCTTCCCCAGGAAATACTTACCAGGCAATATTTATCTGACAGTGCCAGGCAAATTGCCACACTCAAACTCGTCTTCTCGGCCGTTCGCAGTGACATCGACACGCTCGGCGCTGGTACGGATACTCCGGGTCAGGGCAACCAAATGCTAAGTGCCTGCGGCTTGCTAATCAATCAGACATTCGAGGCGATTTTACTCAAGTTGGAATCTTCCCCCGTCCTGGCAACCAGACTAAGCGAGCCTGACGGCGTCCTATTCGACCATATCAGTTTCGATAAAGGTACAATTCAAATGACAATCAAAGCCGACACCGCCACAATCCACATCCGCCTCGGCTCATTAGCAAATACAAAATGACAATTCGATTGGTTTAAACAACAATTGAAATGTCATCCTGAGCTTGCCGAAGGATCTAATAGAAAATTATCATCCTGAGTGAAGTGCAGCGGGATCGATGAATCTAAAAAAAAAGTCATCTCGAATAAGTCCTAACCCAAACCGGCACTTTCAGAAATAACTCAAAACATCAAGCCCAATTATCAATATTCAATAGAAAGCTTGTGTCCACAAAGGTTGATATCGTCAATTGAATGCTTTCACTATCATTACTTAGCACTATTCATCAATAAATGTTCCACAAGCCTTTAATTTACCTTACTGGATCGAAATTTTTGTGTCTAATCATTTATAAATTCTTCAAATATTCTATGATAGTTCCTTGTCGAAAATTTCACTCCTGTTTTGTCACCAAACACTTTTTTTAATTGGAGATAATAAAAGCTGTCTGATGATTTCCACTCCTTTCTTATACTTCTTGCTGTATCCGCTATCGAAGCTACTGCACCGATAGAACATGATTTACCAACTGAAAATAGATCAAATAAGTCAGATCCTGCACTGAAGATACTAAGGGCTGTAAATGTAGTAGGAAGGCCGACTGAAATTAAGGAATATATGATATCTTTGGCGAATTCTTTTGTTCGATCCGCAATGTTATCTCTTCCTTTTTCAATTTTGTTTATGAATTCATCTGTATGTTTCTTAAGGAAATCAAGATCATCAACATGCGAGGCTTTATCAATGAAATCATCTAATGACCTTTTAAAAGCTTCTCTGGAGCTTTGAGTTTTATCACGAAATTTGATGATCTCATTGATTGACAGAAACTCTGTTGATTTTGGCAATATATATGGAATTAGGAATGAAACAGCAACTTCTTTAGAATCGGGATTGTTAATCCATTCACCAAAATTACCATTGTTTGCAAAATAGTGCATAACTGAAAACATGTCAGGGTTATCTGTAAGCTTTGTTATTCCTCTTCTTCTTGAAACAACATTTGCTAAATAAAGCATATAGGTATTAGCTACTTCAGGGCTCACACTCAGGAAACCATCTGGATCAATTTTAGTAGATAGTGCTTCTAGAATTGGACGAATCCTATCATCAACCTTTTCTTCATGTAATCTTACATTATCATATCCTTCAACAGCAGCAGGAAGAACCGGAGCCGAAGATAAAAATTGTTCATATTCCTCAGCTGTTGTTTCAAGATCTGGTTGTGTTACGTGAATATCCTCAAGTAAGTTTTTGTCAACTGCTACTTTTACTTCATCCGAATCGTCTGGAGAATATGATCTTGGAACGATCCTAAAAATCTTATCATATATCAGAAGTGAAGCCTTTAACCAAGTGCTATCATAAAACTCAATATTGGGATAATACAATGTCGCATCCATAATAATCCTACCTATATAATAATATAAAACATTTATCCGGATTTCATTGGTACGTTTACATATTTTTGTTAACCTTATTCATTTCTTCTAATTTTGTTCATTTACTTCTTCAGGCCGGATTTCTCTGGTAGACGTTGTCTCTTCTTTATGGAACTTGCGTACTTCTTCTTGGTGTGCTTTAAGATAGCGTATTCTCTCTATGATAGGGCTAGATAAACGGGGCTTTGTCATTTTCTTGAACAGCTTATCAATTTCAGTAATACCTGAGTCTTCACGTATCATCCGTTTTGCATTAACATACATGTCACGTATCTCTTGAGATCGTTCCTCTCGTTCCTGCGGATCTTTGATGCTTTGAATATCCTCAGCGCCCATGAAAGTCGCAACACAATGAGGCGCAAGTTCTGGATCTATATAAAGTTCATTATCTTCTGTGAATTGGGCTATCGGCCAAATTGCCGCTAAGATCAACTCGTGCCGCTGTTCCGGAGTGTACTCAGGATTCTCCATTACATCGGTAGCTACCTCTGATGCGTCTTTCATAAGGGCTATGAGTTCTTCGTATTTCTCCAATCTCTTATCAAAGACACGTACAGTGTAAACTTCGATTCGGCTTTTGCGCCTAAGCAACTCGTTCAAACTAGCACCGAGTAGCACGCCGAGTATACCGATGAGCGCTGTCCACATTTCGTTTATATCTTTCGTTCAATAGTGTATTTATGTTTTTCTTATAAGATCCCAAACCTCTCGGCATAAATCAATAAATCACAAACCACGCCGTTGTCGCTTCATAGCTGATAAATCCGCAATGTTCAATTATAGATGCTGTCGCCCTATTGAACAAGTAATAACCAAAGGAGGCGCAAGTCGATTAGGGTTATTGGTTCATCGGAAAATTAGCCATCAATGTTTGGCCCGCCAGTACTCTTTGCGACGGGTGGCATCCACTGAGCGAACATTGTGAGCGAAGTGGATGGTCATTCTTATTTCTTAAAGTTATAGCATATTTCCTTTTCTTCATGGCCGGAACTCGAAACATGTCATTGCGAACGCAGTGAAGCAATCTTCGAATAACAATGTTATTTATTCGTTTTTATTCATGGAAGATTGCCGCGTCCACCTAAGGTGTCCTCGCAATGACAACGGCATGCAAAAGAATTTCCGATAAAAGCGGGGATTTTGCTTGCAATTTCGCCGATTTTTGGTATAATACCCACCAAACCATGGATGGTTCATTGTTCGTAGTTTATGGTTAATAGCGAGAAGCGGATAAGGGATAACATGTCAAGAGCATGCACTGAGCGGAGTCGAATGTGTTCAAAGTATAAAGTTAAAAGTCGGGGGGTGAATAAGTACATGAGTAAAAGGGTAAATGAGTTAAAACATATACTCATCAACACATACACTCATAAACGCATATACTCATCTTGTCCGACAAATGTAGAGAACTCTCTACAAATCGGCCTTTTTTTTCAAAACGAACCCAATCTTTTCGTGCTGCGTTCGGCATGCTGTGTACTGCGTAAAAGAATATAAGCTCTTTGAAATAAACATATTATGGCAAAAAAATCCGACATTTCGGCAGGGGCAGGAAAATTTATCCCCAAGTGAGCAAAGCCAAAAACGAAGCCAAACGAACCCAATTTGTGGCACGGTCATCTTGGCCGTGTTTGCATGGGCTGGAAGCCCATGCCACATTTGCTCACCCATTAGGGATGCCTAAGGGACTGCGTGCTGCGTGAAAGAATATAAGCTCTTTGAAATAAAAAGATTATGAGAAATTGATGGAATTCGGACAAGCAAATACTTTTAGCCCCGGGCAGCGCCCGGGGTTGGTCGTGGCTACCGTAGCCACAGCTAAACAATCCAAGAAAAAGAGTGGGTCTGTAAGCCGAGTTCTGTATACTGCCTGTTATGGCGGACGACGGCCATTTATCTGAAGCGACCTACCCGCTGGATGAACGGCCAAAACCGCTCGCGCCCGGGCCGGGCAATCCAGCTTACTTGGTCTTGCAGGCGGTGGGGTTTACCCTGCCGATACCGTTACCGGCATCGCGGTGCGCTCTTACCGCACCATTTCACCTTTACCCGTTTCCTCAGAGGAATACAGGCTGTGTATTTTCTGTGGCACTTTCCCGCGGATTGCTCCGGGTGGCCGTTAGCCACCACCGTTGCCCTGTCCTGCTCGGACTTTCCTCCCTGCATAGCTTTACGCAACGCAGGGCGACCGTCCGACCCACTCTATTTAATTATCAAACAAATTAAGTTCTATAATGAATAATTATAACACAAGTTCGCAAAATTTTCCACCCAAAGATGCGGCAATTACCTTCTTTGGAGAAACAGGGATTTTAATCTCTGGATATATCGATATTCTTTTTAAAGTTTTTATCGTCGGTTTGAGGAAAATCTCTCCTAAAGTGGACTCCCCTGCTCTCACGGCGGGTCCGGGCCGATTGCGCCATAAGAAAACTGAAAGTGAGCATATTCTGACATTCCCAGCCTTCAGGAGAATCACAAACCTTATCCATTACATATCGCTGCCAGAACCTTATAATATCCATAGCCTCCGCCATTGGCATGTCTTCCCTGTTTATACCGACATTTCGCCACATAAGCGCCCTAAGCGAATTAGTAACATCATCCGTATCCAAACGCGTACGACTGGAATGAGGGATATGATATTTTATCAGTGGGTGTTTATGATGTACTACACTCGCCTGTTTATTTTGAGAAACAAGCTGGCCCGCTATTTTGCCGAATACAAGTCCTTCGAGCAGAGAATTGCTACCGAGTCGATTGGCGCCGTGCAGACCGGTGGAGGCTACTTCACCACAGGCATAAAGATTTTTTATGCTCGTTTTTGCCGAGCTGTCGGTTTTGACGCCGCCTATCATATAATGTGCACTGGGTCGGACGGGGATCAGGTCGTGACTTATATCTATATCAAAACTTTCGAGCAGTTCGTTAATCCAGGGAAATCTCTCAGAAAAATACACCTTCTCAAAGTGCCGAACATCCAGATAGACATGGGTCGATCCGGTCTTGAGCATCTGTGCCAGGATAGCACGACTGACAATGTCACGCGGTGCAAGCTCGGCGGCTTCGTGATATTCTTTCATAAATTCCCTGCCCTGGCTGTCCTTAAGAATCGCCCCCTCTCCCCGCAGAGTCTCGGTAATCAATGCGCGGGTGGCACCTGCGATATAAAGCGTTGTCGGATGGAACTGCACAAACTCCAAATCCCGCAGAATCGCACCTGCTCGATATGCCATAGCAATACCGTCACCGGTTGCAACTTCCGGATTTGTCGTTTCACGATACAGTCGCCCTGCTCCCCCGGAAGCAAGTATTGTATTTGCAGCCCAAATAATCTGAACGCCTCTTTCGAAATGATGACCGATTACACCCAAACACTCGTTGTCATCGTTCGTAAGCAAATCGACAGCGTAGAAATTTTCAATCACTCTTATATTCGAATTTCCCCTGATTTTCCTTATAAGTGCCTCTGCAATCATCCTGCCGGTTTCATCGCCGTGAGCATGAGCTACGCGAGGATGGCTGTGGCCGCCTTCGAGAGTAACAGCGATTCGGTTATCTATCAGGTCGAACTCAGTGCCCCACTGAAACAATTGTTCAATCAGTTCAGGCCCCCGCCGAACAACGAGGTTGACGACATCTTTGTCACATAATCCACAACCGGTATTTAGTGTATCGGTTATGTGTGACTCAAAAGTATCTGTCTTTTCAAGGACCGAAGCGATACCGCCCTGAGCCTTCCATGTATTACTATCTTCCAAAGTGCCCTTGCAAACGATAGTTACATTGCACCGCTCGGCCGCTTCAATAGCAGCACGAAGACCTGCAATGCCGGAGCCTATCACAAGACAATCAGTAAAAAGCTGCTGTGCGGAAACAGAATCAACATTAGTGAGATAGCGTCTTAGTCCTGTTTTTCTGGTAATCAATTCAATTCCTTCGTGAATTTGGCCAACAATTATTCTTACTAATTATCAGAAATTAATAACAAAATATAATCCTTATTTCTACAATAGCTACCTGCCTGAAGATTTTTCCTGCATTTGCATTCCGGGCTTAACGCGATCCAGAGCAGCTTTGTCACCAAACAATCGTTCATCATCAGCATACTTTAGAACAAATGCCTGTAGCTGCTTTGTTGATGCCGTTAGAACAAGCCTGTCTTCAACGGATGTATACTCTACCGCATCAGGATTTTCTTTGAGCAACTCTTCCATTTTGCCCTCTTTAGTGATTCGCATTTTTAACTGAGGTTCTATTGACTCAACCTTGATGAAAGTATGAGCAGGTATAAGGAAAAAAGTGTTATACAACCAATCCACTTTGTTGGGGTCATCCGGCTCCCATGGCAATTCGCTCGGGTAAACGTCGAGAAAAAGTTTGTTCTTGAGTTTAACCAAATGAGCTATGAAAGAGCCTTTTCTGCCTTCTTCATCAGTGAAAATAAGCTTATATGAGTTGTTTGGATCATCCATTCGAGAGAACTCCCATGTAGTATCCGGGTCGTTAGGATCATCCATCCAGGTGCCAAGGAGTTTTTCTTCGAAAACAATGTCCGCATCGGTATAAAGACAATGTAAGGACGCAACCGGCACACAACCACACAATACGGCAGCCAACAGGTAAAAAAGAAATTTTTTTGTATTCATTTCTCGGCCTCCTTTATTTCTAATATCTTAACTTTTCAAACATCTCGCGCCCCAATTTTAAATCAAACCACAACCTATTATCGAACATCTTCAGGCTTTAGTAAATAATTGTCAATTGAAAAGAGCGTATAAAACCTATAGATTGCAGATGCTACATGATTGATTAGGGAAAGAAAATATATTTTAGAAAGGAAAAATAATTGGATCTGAACTTCATTGGCTGGGCTACAGTCGCTTTATGTGCAATAATGATAGGTACTTCAAAGACCGGGATTCCCGGACTCGGCATACTTGTTGTACCTTTGATGGCCCTTGTCCTCCCGACACGCCAGTCCACCGGAATACTACTGGGAATTCTGATATTAGCAGATGTATTTGCAATCATATACCACAGGCGTAACGCAAGATGGCTTCACGTGCTCCGTCTTCTTCCACCTGCCTTAGCCGGTATCGTAGTAGGATACTTCGGATTGAAAATAGTGAACGACCGGCAGTTAAAGCCCATAATCGGGGCGATAGTGCTTTTAATGCTGGGCATCAATTACTGGCGAACAAAGGGCAAAGATAAGAGCACACCGATTCCAAGCCCATGGTGGTTAGCCGTATGGCTTGGTTTTATGGCGGGAATTACAACAATGATGGCCAACGCCGCCGGGCCGGTAATGATTATATACCTGCTGGCCATGAGGCTTCCCAAAACGGAATTTGTCGGGACAGCAGCATGGTTTTTCTTTGTTATTAATTGGCTCAAAGTGCCGTTTAGTGCAAACCTGGATTTGATGACAGTCGAATCCGTGAAGCTTGATTTGATGATGTTGCCGTTTATTACAGCAGGAGCAGTTACTGGTATATTTTTCCTAAAAAGAATCCCGCAGAAAGCTTTTATCGCTGTTGTACAGATTTTGGCGGCGGCGGCAGCCATCAAGCTTTTATTTTAGCTTAAAGCTACCTGTGCAGGTTAAAACAAAATTTGGTTTGCAAAATATCGTACAAAGAACGATTATTGAGTCTATGCTTGGAAAGCACAAAAAATATAATTTTGACAGCGAAAGAAAGCGTATGCTTAGGTGGGACCTCAAGGGCCGGGGTATCAACAATCCCCGCGTGCTCTCTGCGATTGCTCAAATCCCAAGGGAAGAATTTGTACCGAACTCACATCGGTCGCAGGCATACACCGATGGCCCCCTGCCTATCGGGATGGGTCAAACCATTTCTCAGCCTTATATTGTTGCATTAATGACTCAGGAACTGCATGTAAACCAAGACTGTGAAGTCCTCGAAATTGGAACAGGCAGCGGATACCAGACTGCGATTCTGAGCAAGTTATCAAAAAAAGTTTATACCATAGAAAAGGTCCCCGATTTATCTAAATCGGCTCAAACTATTCTGGGAAAGCTGGGTGTTAATAATGTTGATTTTCATGTTGGTGACGGCAGTACCGGATGGCCAAAGTCCCGATTGCCGGAATCACAATGTTTCGACAGGATTATGATTACTGCAGCGGTCCCGCAGATTCCCGAACCTATTCTCGAGCAACTTGCCGATTGCGGTTTGATAGTGGCTCCTGTAGGTTACAGTGGCGTGCAGGAACTTATAGCTTGCGAAAAAAGAGAGGATAAATTATTCGAGAGAGTTATCTGTGATGTCCGGTTCGTTAAACTCTACGGCGAATACGGTTTCGACCAATAGCAAAACAATGACAGAAGAAAGCGTTAAATCACAAAACAGAACCGATACATCAATGCCCGTCCAGTTCCTCAAAGGCGCCGGGCCATACAGGATTGACCTTTCCATGCCGGTACAGTTCCTCAAAGGAGTCGGGCCGGCAAGGGCCAAAATTTTCTCGCAATTGGGCGTAGAAACTGTCGGGGACTTACTGGAATATTTTCCGAGAGACTGGAATTTTTTGCCTGAGCCGATCAAGATAAATCAAATGCAGCCCAACCAGACAATTGCCGTTATAGGTATGGTCGAGTCTGTAGATTACCAAAACTATCGCAGACAACCGATATTTGAATCCCTCATAAGCGATGATACCGGAATTTGCAGGATTGTCTGGTTTCACGGCGGGTATCTTCGCAACCAATTAGAACCCGGCCAAATAATCCTGGCATCCGGCAAAGTCACCGAGTACAAACATCAATTGCAACTGACCAATCCGAAATTCATTATACTCGACCAGGAACACCCTGAACCTTCCGAATACCTTAGCGGCGGGATTTATCACGCAAGCAGCAAACTCTCCAGCAGACAAATCAAACGAATAATCAGACCCGTAATTGAGAACCTGAACGAACTTGTCTCGGAATTCTTTGATAAAAGTTTTTTAAAAGAAAAGAGCCTAATCAGCAGAAAGGATGCGTTTTCCTGGATACACCAACCGCCGGATGAGAAAAAACTGGCACAGGCGAAACGCAGATTGAAATACGACGAATTGTTTTTAATGCAGTTAGGACTGGCACTTCGACGATATAAGGTCCGGCACTTTTCTTGTGCAACTGCTTGTTCATACAATGATAAGATAGACAGCAGAATCAGAAAGCGTTTTCCTTTTCTACTGACAGAGGACCAAAACAACTGTATTGCCGAAATTACCGCAGATATGAATAAACCAAAACCGATGAATCGCCTGTTACAGGGTGACGTTGGCTCCGGCAAAACAGTAGTCGCGCTCTATGCCGCACTGCTGGCGGTTGCCAATAAGATGCAGGTGGCGATTATGGCTCCAACGGAAATTCTGGCGTATCAGCATTTTCTGAGCATTGAAAGATATTTGAAAAACAGTAACGTCAAAAGAATACTGATAACAGGCGGCTTAACCGGCAAAAAAAGAGCAGAGCTTCTCGAAAAAATCAAGTATGGTCAAATCGACATTGTCGTCGGTACAGTTGCATTGCTTCAAACAGATATCGAATTTCAAAAACTGGGTTTAGTTGTGATTGACGAGCAGCATAAATTCGGCGTACATCAACGCGCTCAACTGCGAAAACAAACAACTCCGCACTACCTTGTTATGACAGCAACACCTATTCCGCGAACACTTGCAATGACGGCATTCGGCGACCTGGATGTATCTATAATCAGGCACTGCCCGCCGGGCAGAGGCACTGTTGTCACACGCCTGGTCGACAGGGCCAACCAGCAAAAGGCATACGATTTTATACGTGAACGATTGAGAGCGAAAAAACAGGCCTATTTCGTCTATCCACGAATTACCGCTGGAGAAGAAAACGGCGACATCAAGGCCGCCACAGACCAGTGGCATCATCTATCCAAAGATGTATTTCCGGAATTTACCGTTGAACTTCTGCATGGCCGGATGCCTTCAGTTAAAAAACAGCAGGTAATGTCGGAATTTCGCAAAGGCAAAATCGATGTGCTTGTTTCGACTATTGTTGTAGAGGTGGGTGTGGACGTGCCGAATGCCACGATAATGGTCATTGAAGGGGCGGACAGATTCGGGCTGGCGCAACTACATCAATTAAGAGGACGCATCGGTAGGTCCGAGGCGAAATCTTACTGCTTTTTGTTCGCCGAGACGGACAACGAAACTGCTAAAAGCCGTCTTGAAGTCATGATTAGAAGCAACGACGGTTTCGAGATAGCAGAGCAGGATTTACGTCTGCGCGGACCGGGTGAGATGTTCAGCGCAAGACAGCACGGATTGCCGGATTTAAAAATTGCAGATATAATAGATGATTCCGACCTGCTGGTTATGGCCAGAAAAAATGCATTCGAACTTGTCGATCGGGACCCAATGCTAACAAGTTCTGAGCACCGTAATATTCGCAGGGCCCTGCTTTCTAAGTTCGGTGAATCACTTGGTTTAGCTGATGTCGCATGAAGATTTTTTGGTTTTAAGTTTGCGATATTTGAGTTTATACTTACAATCATCAGTCAAAAATCCAGTAAATAAACGTTGATTTATGCGGATAGAATATAAAAACAATCGAATGGAGAGGGTATTAATCGGCGTCAATGCTTTGACAGCCGCAATGGTCGCAGCGACTTTTATTTTGCTGTTCGGATTCGAAAAGCCTCTGCTTCCGGCCTGGATTCTGCACGCCCTACAAGTCATACTACTCTTTGTCTTTGTAGTGGAAAAGATAATCCGGATGTTTAATGCAGACTCAAAAGCCCAATTCGCACGAGTCAATTGGTATGAAATTCCGCTTTTACTTTTCCTTGTCACTGCCGTTATTGGAGCAGGTCACTGGTTTGCAGTAACCGAACTAGACGCTGCACAAGTTCGAAACTTTGCAGTTGGTATATACCTTGTACTGCAGGTCGTGATAAAACTTTGCAAGACCGGTATAAACCTCGCGGCATCGGGAAGAAATCCGACGCAAACTCTAATTGCGAGTTTCGTGTTTTTGATAATCTCCGGAGCAGGCATCCTAATGCTTCCGGCGGCGTCAAGCGGCGAGCAAAATCTTAGCTTTGTCGATGCCCTATTCACATCGACCAGTGCAACATGTGTCACCGGTCTTATTGTAAAAAATACAGGTGAGGATTTCAGTATAATGGGACAAGTCGTAATTCTGACCTTGATTCAACTCGGCGGTCTGGGAATAGTGGTATTCGGTGCAGTACTTGCCCTGCTATTGGGCCAGGCATTTAGTGTACGTGAATCGGTTGCAATGCAGGATTTACTAAATGCCCGCACGCTTAGCCGAATCGGCAAAATGATAGCTTTCATCTTTATTGGCACCGTGCTCATCGAAGCCGCCGGCGCAGCAAGTCTTTTCTGGATGTGGGACGATTCACCCACGTGGTCCGGAATGCATAATCAGTGGTTTTGCAGCATTTTTCACTCCATCAGTTCATTCTGTAATGCAGGATTTAGTTTGTTCAAAAATAGCTTTGTAAGATACAACCGAAGCTGGCAGGTATATACGGTCGTATGTCCATTGATAATTTTAGGTGGCCTTGGCTTTAGCGTGCTATACGATTTGGTCAATATCGCAGCCGATAGGGTAAAACGGTTCTTCAAAAAATCTCTTTACAAAAAATACCGTTTTTCCATGCAGGCACCGAAAAGGATGCAGTTACAGACCAAGATTGTTCTGGCTGTAAGCTCAAGCCTGATAATCCTGGGCGCTTTAGCTATACTTTTTTTTGAGCGATATACCGGCCACGGCGATTCAGAGCAAAAAGTGGGATTTCTCGGCGCACTTTTCCAGTCGGTTACCGCGAGAACCGCCGGATTTAACACGGTTAATATTAAAGAATTGTCCGGCTCCAGCAAATTTATCCTGATTCTGCTTATGTTCATTGGTGGCTCACCCGGCTCGACCGCAGGTGGCATTAAAACCGTTACTTTAGCGGTCGTAATTATGACTGTCATTGCAGCTTTGAGAAAGCGTTCTGAAGTTGAAATGTTCAATCGCTCGGTCCGGATAGTTGTTGTCGGCAGAGCAATCACAGTTACAGTGCTTTTCATCATAGTTTTATTTGCCGCGACACTGGCACTAAGTGTTACTGAGAATGCAAGTGGATTCAGCATGATGGATATAATGTTCGAAGCCGGTTCCGCTCTGGGAACCGTCGGTCTGACTACAGGTATAACTCGCTTTTTGACAAGTGCTGGAAAATTGATTATTATAACTGTGATGCTGATCGGAAGACTTGGGCCGTTGACGCTGTTGGCAATGTTGACTTTTAATCTGAAACCTGTCCGATATAGTTATCCGGATGAATCGATAATTGTCGGATAAAAATTTTATGAGTTCATAGAATTAACTGTGAACATAATACGAGGAACAGATTATGGCAAGGTTTGCAGTAATAGGATTAGGTCGATTCGGCCAGAAGCTCGCTATCGCTCTTGCAATGAGTGGGGCAGAGGTTATCGCAATCGACAAAAACCGGGAAACAATAGAATTAATTGCAGACCAGGTCAGTCACGCCGTCAGGCTTGACAGCACAGATGAAGAAGCGCTCAAAGCACAGGGCGTCGACAAGGCTGATGTTGCCATTATCGGCATAGGACAAGGCACCGGGCGGGGATTTGAGTCGGCAATTTTGACCGTTGTGAACCTCCGGCAATTAGGAGTCACACAAATATACGCAAGGGCGGAGGATTTAATCGCCGGAGAGGTCTTCTCCAAAGTCGGTGCCACCGAGGTTATCTATCCTGAAATCGAATCGGCTCAAAGATGGGCCTACAAACTCATCGCACCTCAAATCGGAGAAAAAATCGACTTTGCACCCGGCTACAGTCTGGGACGTGTCAAGGCACCGGCCAGCTTCGACGGCAGAACTGTTATGGACCTGCAGTTGCGGCAAAAATATAGCGTCAACCTGGTTTTAATCAAGCGGGCGGAAAATTCTCAAAAAACAAAAGAACAAGACGGCAAAATAATCAACGTTCCCATGCCCGGCACTGTTATTTACGAGGGTGACATCATGATGGTTGCCGGCTCCGACGCCGACCTGGCAAAGCTACCGCAGGATTGAATTATAACAGCTCGGTGTACTACAGAGATATAGAAATGACTCCTGCTTTTGTAGAAATGATACGTATAAATTAGGCTTTTCGGTATTTTCGCAGCATATTGAGCAGGTTCTGCATATCTTCCGGCAAAGGTGCTTCAAATTTCACCATTTTCTCAGTGCTCGGGTGCCTGAACTCAATACTGAACGCGTGTAGTGCAACCCGGCTGATAATCGGCTCCTGTACGGCAGGCTCGGCGTCGGCCAACTGCCACGGATAAACGAGTTTTCCGCCGTACATATCATCGGCGACAATTGGATGTTTCATATAAGACAAATGCACACGTATCTGGTGCGTTCGGCCGGTCTTTGGCGTCAGCTCCAAAAGGGAAAAACCATGGAAAGCTTCAATCACTTCGTAAAAAGTTATCGCCTCTTTACCGATTTCCGGCCGGATTGCATATTTCTCTCTCACCCTCGGATGGATACCCAATGACGCTTTTATGCGGTCGGCTGTAAGCTCTGGAGTGCCGTGAACAATTGCACGATATGTTTTATTGACCTGCCTGTGCTCGAATTGTTTGGCAATCTTCCACTGTGCAGTATCATTTTTTGTTACAACCATTACACCAGTGGTATTTTTATCAAGCCGGTGTACAATGCCGGGTCGAAACTCACCCAAACCACTCGATAGCTCGTCTGAATAAAACGCCAGGGCATTTACTAATGTCCCGTGCGTGTTGCCACGCGCCGGATGAACGAGTATGCCGGGCTGCTTGTTGAGAATAATAAGCTGCGAATCTTCGTAAATTATATTTAGCGGTATATCTTCCGGTAGAATCTCCTTGCTCGGCGGCTCGGGCAAAATAAAACTGATCTGGTCGCCGGGATTTAGTTTAAGACTTGGTTTGGCGATATTGCCGTTAACCCTGGCGGTACCCTGCTTGATTGCATCCTGGATAAAACGACGGCTGAGATTACTGAATCGACCATGAAGATATTTATCGAGTCTGCGTTCCTTGATGGAATGCCCTACCCGTAATATCAATGGCTCACCATAATTCAAATTTGAATTCTCGATTTGTGAATCACTCGACGGGCACATTGACATCAGAGTATAATATGGAATCATCCGGCGATAATGACCTCAGATTTACATCAGAAACCTGCCGGGTATTATCAGATTTCTTTGGGATGGAATTAACATCTACAGGCGCATTAGCATCAACAGACAGATTTACTCCTATAGGCATGTTCATATCGACAGGATTTATCTGCATCATGGGTTCCGTGGCTACTTGGGTTTCAGCTTTAGGTGCAGGCTTAAAAACAACCTCCTGTTGGTACTCAGACATAGTACTAAGACGTTTTTTTGCCTGAACGATAGTCACTGTTCCATCGAAATCCTCATTTGAAGCAATTTCCTGATATATACTCCTGGCTTCTTCGAAATTACCCAGTTCTTCTTCGCAGAGTCCTAAGCCGAACTTCGCCGCAGCAAATAAAGTGGGATTGGACTTAGCTTTTTGCATGGCCTGGGTATAAGCCGTCTTCGCACGGTTTATTTGCTCCTGCCTATCCTGTTCACTTACCTCTTCAAGTCGGTAATGAAGTTCTTTTCGAAGAACATCGGCATACTTTATGAGTGCCATAGCAGCCATATTTTTCCGCCTTGCACTTTCTGCAAATAATTTCAAATTATTCGAATAAGTTATAAGTTCATAAGAATAATCCACTCCCTTTGACTGGCCGGAAACGACATTACCTTCGATTGAAGCTATCCCGTCCAACATTTGTGTAAACTCAATCCGCTCCCGCGCCTGCAAAACATTTTTATCATAACGTCTCCAGCCGTAGAAAATTAGAATAACAATAACCAATACAACAACTACTATAATAGTTTTAGAATTTTCCTTTGCCCACTGCGGCAGGTTACCCAGCCATTCGGCCAATTCATTTGTTTTCAGCTCATGACGATGTTCAGATTTCATTTGTTTTTATCTACCTCGTAATATGTAATTTTCCCAGATACCAAACCGATTATAACCGAACCATTTAAGCATTTATACCTCAAGACAACATAAAACATACATTTTAGTAATATTTCTTTTATCTTGCAATGGTTATATATGCCGATTAGAATTTAAGAAGTAGCCAATACAGGCTCTAAAAGCTGTGCAGTATTATATATCAATGGCACAACCATGAAAGGATATGAATGCTCAAAGCAAGACCGAGTTTTATACTTTTGAGTTTCTATATTGCTGTATTTACGGCCGGACTACTCTATGCTATGGATGAAACCGCCCTTTCAGACAGCAGCAAAACTCCAACCCCGAACGGCTTAAAAAACTTCTGGGACCCGGCCAGGTACATCAGCATCGATGAAATTGAACCGGGTATGGATGCATATTGTCTCACAGAGTATGGGATCGCCGGAATCGAAAAATTCGATATGGAAGTTGTAGATATCATCCGCAACATGAACGTAGGCGGAGAAATCGTCGGCGATATAATTCTGGTGAAAGGCATCGATGAGCAATTTATCCGCACCGGCCCCGTGGCCGGGTGCAGCGGCTCACCTCTTTACATAGACGGTCGTCTTGCAGGAGCTCTTGCTTTTACCTGGCTATACACCAAAGAACCACTCTATGGAGCTACTCCAATCCAGGATATGCTCCGGATAGGTCAGGCCGGCCAGGTGGCAAATTCAGGACAAAGTGGCACACAAATGGCATTTACATGTGATTTTTCCGCTCCTATAGATATTATACAAGTTTACGAACAGTATTCAAACCAGCCAATAAGACCAAGCCAAAGTCCCGGAGGAGCCAGCCCTTTGCCATGTCCTATTATCACCTCAGGTATACCGGAAGAGGTTTGTGAGCAATTCAGGGCCAGAATGGAGCCCTATGGATTTATGGTCGTTGCAGGCGGCAGCGGTGGAAATGTTGAAAACAATCAAGAGGTGCAATTAGAACCGGGAGCTACTCTATGTGTACCATTGGTTGACGGTGATATTCAGATTGCAACATTCGGCACTGTTACCGAAGTCATTGACGACAAGGTTTACGGCTTTGGTCACCTATTGCTCGGCCAGGGTCAGGTAGACCTGCCGATGGCTACGGGAAAAATACACACTGTTGTACCAAACATTGTAAGATCTTTTAAGGTGGCCAGTCTGTTGGAAACCGTCGGCGCCCTAACAACCGACGAAGCAGACGGGGTAATCGGACAGATTGGAGCAAAAGCAAAAACAATACCTCTGACGATAAGAATCAACAGATACAACGATACAGAACAACGAGTTTATAATTGTCAACTTGCTAACCATAAACGGTTGACGCCAAGATATCTTGAGTTAGCAGTCGCCGGGGCAGCACTTTATCTCGGTTCTTTTCCTACGGAGCACACGATTGAATATGATGCCGCTATAAATGTTGAAAACAAGGATTTGATTACTTTTGAAAACGTCTCGAGCGGACTTGGTCTCAATCAATTCCTCGCCGAAGGTATTGGTTCGGTCATGTTGCTTATGAATAACCCGTTCAAAACCGTAGACATCAAATCCATTGAATTCAATATCAGCATTTTGGCCAAAAATATCAATTCGGGTATATGGTCGGTAGATGTCTCAGATACTGTAGTTAAGGCCGGCGACAATATCAAAATCGAAACAATTGTAGATTCTTATCTGGCGGAAAAGATAGAATACCAATTTGAAATGGAAATACCAGAAGACCTGGAACCCGGTAAATACGAACTGACTGTGTGTGGATCACAGGAATACGAAAGGTTTCTTGCGAAAACCGTACCTTATAGATTCATCGCAACAAGCATGCCGGCCTTGATTGAAGCGCTAAATAACGCCCTGGGTATTCCCAGAGACAGACTTTACTGCATTCTTGTTCTGCCACCCAGCGGTGTTGCATTGGAGAAGTCCGAACTTCCTGATCTACCGGCAACCAAGGCTATGGTCTTACAGGATGCAAAAAGAACACTGAGAATCCAGCCTTACCAACACTGGATCGAAAAAAGCATACAAACCGGTACAGTTGTTGCCGACAAAAAAGTCTTACGCATAACTGTGGAACAATAGATGTACATTGGAAGATGTTCGGTATATCTCTTGACATTCATTGCCTGTAAACCGGAACCATATAAGGTTTCGCTGGATTGGAATGATAAGGATATGCGGCTTCCTGAGAATTGTGAGTTGGAGAATGAGAGATTTTAATATAGGAATCAAATTGATTTTTATTGTTTTATTAACTCTGGCCCTCGACTCGATGTCTCCGGCTGTGAGCAGTAAAATCACACGCCATAACAGCAGCTCGGAAATGCTCAAAGGCGAAATAGAAAATGTAGTAATAGGCTCGCGCGGAACAATTCAGCTTGGGCGGGCGGCCAAGTCACTCATTGAAGAATTCGATGATTTTTCAGATGTCTGGTCGATAAACAGTATTATTGTAAGCGGCGGAACCGTGTACTTCGGGACCAGCCCTAACGGGGGTATTTACAAATACAGTCTTAATAAAATTACAAAGATATACCCGCAGGAAACTGAACAAGAAAAGTCGCAGGACAACTCGAGCAATGAAGAAACTCCCAAAGAAGCATCATCCGACAAACCCAATGAGATAATTGAGAAAGAAGAGCTTTTATCAAACGAGCATATTTTTGCAATTGCCACCGATATAGCCGGCAGGCTATTGGCAGGCATAAGCGGAGATAAGTGCAGGCTGTGCCGGTTCGAAAAAAATAAAATGGAAACAGTCTTTGAACCTAACGATGCCAAATACATCTTTGCTATAACCATAGATGAAGCTGGGAATATTTACTTAGGCACAGGACCTGAGGGTAAGATTTACAAGCTCGATTCACTGGGTAAAAAAACACAGCTTATTTACGACAGTCGTGACAAAAACATCCTCTCGCTTGCAGTAGGGCCTGATGGATTTATTTATGCCGGAAGCGACAGTCGAGGATTAATATATAAGATAGACCCCCAGAGCAAAGATGCGACTGTTTTATACGACAGTGAACAGCCCGAAATTGCAGCATTATTATTCCCGCCGGAATCTTATAATAATGACCATAGTTCAAATAGTGCACCAGACTTAGCCGGTTGCTTATATGCAGCGGCGACAACTGCAAAAATTGTCCGAACACAAACACAATTCGCGGCATCGATGCCGTCAGGCCCCCCTGAGGGGCGACCGGAAATCGATGAGGACAGAGAAGAACCAGAGCCGGATGGTAAGGATGAGGTTGAGGATAAGGAAGAAGAAGAATCGAATTCAGAAAATAATGGAGATGAACGTAAACTTGAAATTGCAAATACAAAAGAATCCACTCCAGATAAACCAGCCAAGCCAACTCCACCCGTGCGTCGCAGTACAAGGACAACCTCAGCCAGCTATATATACAAGATAACTCCAGACGGTTTCGTAACCGACGTTTTCAACGAGACGGCGGTTTTTTTCTGTCTGGCACAACAGGATAACAAGCTGATGGTAGGCACCGGAAATAAGGCCCAGCTTTACAGTATTGACCCGGCTTCGGAGCAGCAGGCGGTAATATACGAAGACGAACAGGCGGTACAGATAACGGCGATTGCCTTGGCAGGCGATGATGTTTATCTCGGAACCGCTAACCCCGCGAAGCTTTTGAAATTAGAGACGGACTTCGCGCCGGAAGGAACATATATTTCGGACCTGATTGACGCGGACCAGCCGGCCAATTGGGGTAAGCTTCAACTCGAAGCAGATATACCGGCAGGATGTAAGGTCCTTGCAGCCTCTCGCAGCGGAAATGTTAAAGATGTAAACGACCCGACTTTCTCAGAATGGACAGATTTGGTAGAAGTTACTGAACCCGTACAACTGCAATGCCCTCTCGGCAGATTCTGTCAATATAAACTCGTTCTGCAAAGTGAAAATGGTGATAAAAGCCCCTTGATAAGAGAAATCGCCGTCGCCAGTACGGTGCCAAACCTGGCTCCAAAAGTTGAATCAGTAACTATCAACAGAATCCAGGCTCCAAACAAAGAGGGAACATTCAAGATTAGCTATAGAACAACAGATGAAAATGAAGACAAGTTGATATATAAAATCGACTTCAGAAAGGTCGGGCGAACAAACTGGATTGAACTGGAAGATGAACTTGAAGCGGCTGTTTTCGAATGGGACGGAAAAACAGTTGAGGACAGCCGATACGAAATAAGAGTAACCGCCAGCGATGAAAGAAGCAACACAACCTCGACAAAATTAACCGGCAGCAGGATAAGCGAGCCGATAGTAGTCGATAATACCGGCCCAGTCGCAACTGAGATGAAAATAACAACAACCGAACAAAACGACCGGAAATTCATGGTCTTTGAGACGGAGATTATGGATCAGCTAAGTGCGATTGGACAACTGGAATATACAATTGACAGCAATGCCGACTGGATAGGTACCGTGCCGGATGATTTGGTATATGACACTACAAAAGAGCATTTTACGATAAAAATCAACGCAGAGAAGGACTTGCCAAAAGGCGACCACATCCTGACAATCAAAGTCAGTGACGCGGTGGGCAATACGACATATAAAACCTATGAGGTAAATGCCGATTAGTATAAATCAAAGGAGGTTTTACGAAACTTTAGTTATATCTCATACGGCTCAAAGGCACAAATTGTGCGATATATTGAATTTCAAAAAATATCCGATACGGTTGAAAAGCTTTGTATATCAGCGGCACACGAACTACCCGAAGATGTTTTAGCCGCACTCGAAAAAGCCGCACTTGAAGAATCACACCCAACGGCGATGAAAATACTGAAACAACTCATAGAAAATGCACACATAGCAAAAGATGAAAGAATACCGTTGTGTCAGGATACGGGACTGGCGGTAATATTCCTTGAGCAGGGTTCTCATGCTTGTCTTAGCCCCCCCACCGATAATAAGCAGGCAACTTTTTACGATGCAATCAATGCCGGTATCGCGGCAGGTTATGAAAAAGGATTTTTGAGAAAAAGCGTCGTCGGTGAACCTCTAAATAACCGAATTAATACCGATACAAACACACCCGCTATAATCCATCACACAATCGTACCGGGCGAGAAATTAAAACTGACCGTCATGACCAAAGGCGGCGGATGTGAGAATAAGAGCCAATTCAGGATGTTCAAGCCCACGGCTGAAAAAGAAGAAATAATCGACTGGATTATAAAGGTAGTCGCTTCTGCCGGTGCTGATGCATGTCCGCCGTTCATTGTCGGAGTTGGGATCGGGGGCGATTTTGAGCTAAGCTGTTTACTGAGCAAAAAGGCACTCTGTCGGAACCTAAACCAGAGAAATGATGATGCGTTTTACGCCGAGATGGAGATGGATTTACTTTCAAAAATTAATGCTCTCGGTATCGGCCCACAGGGTCTTGGAGGTGATACGACCGCTTTAGCTGTATTAATTGAGACCGCTCCGTGCCATATTGCATCGCTTCCCGTGGCGGTCAATATTGAATGCCACAGTCACCGGCACAAAACAGCAATTATCTAAACATACACACATAAAAAGGGAGGTACGAATTACTGTAGATTTGAAGATTTTTAAACTAAAAGCCGTTTGTATTTATGAACTTTTTCAGACTTTATAAAACCCGCAATTGCAGGGAACAGGATACAAGGTATCTCTATCTTTATAAGATAACGCCGTGTATAGGTTTCTAACAATACTTAACCTCTAAAAACTTATACACGGCGTTAGGATTCACTAAAATAACAGGCAAGGGTAGGTAAACATAATAAGCCCATTTATTTTAGCTATAATACCAGAGATATTCCTGACAATAACTTTATCTGAACCAACACATTTTCACGCTCATGCTGACATCCATAAGCAAGGGCGCTTCATATATATACTACTACAGATCGCCAATCCAGCCATCTCCCCAATTTGCCCAGTCTTCATCTGTGACACCACCTGAAATCGTCCAGGCATTGGCTCTGTTATATCCTTTATGCCAGTTGAGGGAAAACATCTCTCTTAGTGGAACTTTTTGTACGTTGAAGTCCAGGAAAATAGCGTTGATAGCCCCATCATGCCGATTGAGAAAATAACGGTTCATGGCATTTTCGTCACCAGTGATTTGATGGCCATCGTATTCCGGAGGTGTGTCGTCATCATCCGGCCATCCACACCAGAAATAGCAATCCAAGAACATTGGAATATCGGCTGAGCCCTTAACATGGGGCGTTCGCCAGAATCTTTTAGCCGGTTTATATAGCGGGTCCTCTCCAGGGACATAAATATAACCATTGACCCCATAGCTGCCATAAAAACCTTCGGTACGTCCGCCGCCGGCATCCCATGTAGGTATTTTTCCCCATGCTAAAAAGGTGCTGCCCCACCAATCAACGCCTTGTGCTCCAGTAGGGTTCGCAAGTTTAGAAGCAGTCGGGCAAAGACGTATGTCTTCATTGCTAATGTAGTAGTCAACCATTGCGTCCATCCATCGACCACCATCGCCATAACGCGTGTTAAAATTGCCGTTGTTATTGTCTGTGTACATAAGAAAGATATTTCCCCATTGCTTGAGGTTGGACTGGCACATAACGTCCCTTGCTTTCTTCTTTACCGCAGTCAGTGCAGGCATCAATATACCCATCAACAACGCAATGATAGCTATAACAACCAACAGCTCTATTAACGTAAAACCTTTTTTCTTACACATACCATTCCCTACCCTTCTATTCTTCTAATAACTTTCTTTTCTATTTTTTATTTAAAATCCTCTAACAAGATATTAATTGCCGAAAAAACAAAGCAAAAAACACCATCTCACACTTAGATTATCAAGGCCAATTTATTATACTTGCTTATTCGAGTATACGCAATATATTAATTCCAATAAAAAGCCCGATAAAGCCAAATTTTCCTTATTTGCCCAGAATAATACCGCTATGCTTTATCTAAACCTCAAAGTCTAAATTAACATATTCCACAGGTACCAAAAATACTTTCCTCGCGGTTTTATATTGATTCGACAAGCAATTCTATTATACTCAACATTTTCCCACCTTTCAATGAAAATTTCGTCATTTTTCTACGTATTCTGCAAGTCTAAGGTACTTCCCGGGGCAGAGCTGCTCAGGACGTTGTGACGAATCAATAGAACATTTATCGAATATTTCAGACCAATTTTGGGCTTTTATAAACCTCTCATGGGCCAGTTTGCTGCAGGCCAGCAGGGTTTTGCGTCTATGGCCCATAAAAAAACTCACTATTTTGCCAAATAATTCCATATTTTTAATCCTGCAAGCCTTCGTACTATCACGAATGAAGCCGACCATTGCCGAATCAACATTGGGCCGGGGCCAAAAAACCGCCGGCTTTAATCTTCTTATTGTCCTTACAGAACCTGTCGCACCCAGAAATATGCTTAAAATACCATAGTTTTTGCTGCCGGGACTCGCAGTCATTCGGTCTGCAACCTCTTTTTGGACCGTAACATACATTTCATCGGCTGCTATTGAGCCTTTTATCAGGTTCAAAATCACCGGAGATGCAACATTGTAAGGTAGATTAGCAACTAACAAAAATCTGCCGCAATGTTTTTCAAGGGCGTGATTTAGTGCGTTTGTAACAGTATGACTGATAGTTTTCTTATCTTCAAGGATATCAGTATTGATAAAGTCTATATTTTTGATTTTCTCCAACTGCCCTCTTGCAATTTCAATTAGGTTCCGATCAAATTCAACAGCTGTTACCCTGCCGGCTTTCTGTGCCAAAACTCCCGTTAAGGAACCAGTACCACAACCTACCTCGAGCACTACATCGTCTTTTTGAATATCAGCAGAATCTACAAGCAATCGCATCAGATTCAAATCTATAAGAAAATGTTGGCCGAGACGCTTGTTTGGTCGAACACCTGCCGATTCAAGCAGTTGCTGGATTTGCCTCTTTGTCTGCACAGAAATTAAGAATTATGAATTTAGAATTTAATGTTACCTGGAAACTCAAATATCCTTCACGATAGTAGCATGAATTGCAAGAATTAATGATCCTATAGATAAAAGAAAAAATCTTTTCCGAATGTTTTTCCCCTGGACTGGACTTCAATATTGTTGGTCGCCTAAGGCATTTTTTCAATTCTCAACTTTGCATTCCAATTTTTTTTTCGTTTTGGCCATATGTATCGCCGTGCTTATGGCTGATTTCATACTGGAAGGATTGGCGATGTTTCGTCCAACGATATCAAAAGCCGTCCCATGTGCAGGTGATGTTCTTATGATTGGTATTCCAATAGTTACATTAACAGCCTTATCAAAACCGGCCAGTTTAACAGGTATCATACCCTGGTCGTGATACATAGCCACAACACCGTCAAATTCGCTTCGCATAGCCCGCATGAATAACGTGTCGGCAGGATATGGTCCGTGACAATTTATGCCCTGATTTTGTGCTAATAAAATAGCTGGAGTTATAATCCGCTGCTCTTCGTCACCAAATTGACCGTCTTCACCGGCGTGAGGATTCAAAGCGGCGACACCAATTTTAGGATTATCGATACCAAAGTAATCCTTCAGGGCATCATTAAGCAAATCTATCGGTTCGAAAACACAGCCAATTGTGAATTTATGCCTGACTTCGAACAGGGCTTCGTGAATCGTTGCAAGCGCCAACTTCAAAGGACCGGCTACAAACATCATAACCTTCCGCGGAGACTTACAACGGGCCGCAATCATCTCTGTATGACCGGGCCATTCTGCGCCGGCTAATTTCCAGCTCTTCTTGCTGATAGGAGCGGTAACTACAGCGTCTATGATACCGTACTTTGCCGCTTCGATGGCATCCTGGCAAAAACGTATAGATGCTTCGCCGGCCAATTTACTCGGGCTGTTTACCCAGGACGGTACAGAATATTCATCATAATCTGCAACAACAACTTTAAACGGATACTCACGACTTATTTTTTCGTGTTGATGTCTGCCCCAGAAAGGCTCTATCTCGGCAGCGTCGGCGGCATAACAAAGCTGCTCGTTCAATCCGAAAATGACGAATTTTGCAGCCCGACGGATATCAGGGTCAACCAGGGCCTTGACGATAATTTCCGGACCTATACCGCCGGCATCGCCCATCGTTATACCGATGACCACCTGTTCTGATATCGAATTATTGTTGTTATTATTATTTTTAACCATTGACGCAACGCCCGGCTTTCACTTGACCATTATAAACTATCAAAAGCCCAATCGTCTCAATTTATCGGCTGTTAACGGCTCCGTCTTTGGCAGAATATTTTCAAGATGTCTTTTGGCCGTCTTTATAATTATATCATTTTCAATATTAATACAATCACCAATTTTTGCCCGACCAAGGGTAGTTCGCTTGAGTGTCTGAGGTATCAACGCAATGCTGAAGCTGTTCTCGTCCAGTTTCGCCACCGTTAAAGAAACGCCGTCCACGGCGACCGAGCCTTTAACCACCATTGCATCGAGCAGCTCGGCATCGGCCGAGAACTTCATATCTATAAAATCACCATGCTTATCCATCGCTTTTATAATTGCCGTGCCGTCAATATGGCCCTGAACAAAATGGCCGCCAAATCGGTCCGTAGCCTTCATAGCTCGCTCTATATTAACCTGCGACGAGGGCTGTAATTTTCCCAAAGACGATTTATTCATCGTCTCGGCGCTGACGTCAAAACTCGCAACACTACCCTCAAGCCCGGCAATCGTCAAACAGACTCCGCTTACTGCGATACTATCGCCGAGTTCACATCCTTCTGCCAACCGGCCAAGGTCTATAGCCAAGACCATTGAGCCGCCGGTTTTTCGAACCGATTTGACTATACACACTTGTTCTATGATGCCCGTGAACATTTTTAATTGATTATTTAATTATTTACTTTTGACTATTGATAAACAAATACTAATAGTTACAATCAATTATATTCAGCAATGTTTGAATAATCAATAACCAGTATCAGAAAGGGGTGGGATAATTATGAACGCGATTTGGCTCAAGATTGCAGCAGTAATTGTAGCTATTGTCATAATCTTCGTGTTGATAACAATATTTACATCGAGTCCGACAGAAGAGCCCCAACAATCCGAGCAGCCGGACAAACCCAGAAACTTCGCACAACAGGTCGAAGCGGATAAAGAAAAATTTTTAACCGAACCGCAACCTGTGGAAGAAAAAAACCAGGAGCCTGCTATAGAAGACCAAAATGTCCCTCAACAGGTTCAGCCTGTTCAGCAACAGCCTAAACCGGTCGAACCGGTAACGTTATATTTCAAAGAGCTTGGTGAGATAGAAAAAATAGAAGCCGAAAGGCTCCTTAACGCCGCTGTCCCCGGCCGAAGCATAGGCCGATTACCGATGACAGGTTTTAAGATGATGGTTGATAGCTGCCGGCAAATTATTAAAAGGTGGCCGGAAAGCTGGTACGCCTATAAAGCAAAACAAATGCTGGCAGATATGCCGGAAAGATTCCAGCAACGATATAACGTCACTCAAGAGGAGATGGATTTAAGCATGTATGCCGAACCCAGAACCGGAACACAACCATATACGATTAAGGAAACCCGTTGAATGTCTGTTACTGCATCTGTAGCTAATATCCCGGTAATTTCAATCACCGCGGAATTTCTGCCTGAGGCATGGGAAAAAGCCGTCCTGGCGGTTTGGGAAAATGGCTTCGAAGTCAAGACTCAATACGACAAACCCCAAGACCCGCCAAGCAGAGACGCAACTGTTATGATTACCGTCACTAATCCTTCTCGTGAGCCTCGGATTCACAAGAACTTTCCCGGCGGCCCTGAGGAGCTTGAGTCATACCGCCAGGAAGTTGTCAACGGGATTCATGACCACTGGATAGACCCGGCCGCCGGTAAGTGGACTTATACATATCACGAAAGGCTGTTTTCATATTGTCCGGTCGAAGATATACGTAATACAAACTCGCCAAAACCTTTTAGAAAAGTCAATCAGATTCAGTATATTATCGATTACCTTTCACAGACCGGTCACAGCCGAAGAGCACAGGCCATAACATGGATGCCGACGGCAGATCCAAATACGGAAGACCCGCCATGCCTCCAGAGAATCTGGTGCCGGCTGCTGGCCAATGAAGCGGACGAGCTAACACTTAATATGAATACACACTGGCGCAGCAGGGACCTCTACAAGGCATGGTTTATGAACGTATATGCCCTTACCGACCTCCAAAGGACAATCGCCGAGGGCATAGCCAAAAATAAAGGCGTGCCGGTACAGGTCGGCCGATATGTCGATATAAGCGACTCGCTGCATATCTACGGCAGTTATTTCAAAGAGGTTGCTCCGGAAATAGAAAAGATGCGCAGCAGCTCCTGGCAACTGCGAGCCTGGGAGAGCTCTCATCCGGCCTTTGAAATTATGACAACCGAGGCCAGGGAAAAACTGACAAAGGATCCGGACTGGTACGCAAAAGCAAAAGGATGAAAAATAGATTATCGAAACAAGATTGTCACAATCTACCGTCCGAAGCCGAAAGTGACATGTGTATAGAGAGAAGGTGTAAAAGATGGCTTTAGTCGTCAACGGCGAACAGATTGAAGAAAAGGCAATTGAAAAGGAAGCCGAGCGTCTCAGACCGGAATATGAAAAGGTGTTCGTGGATATGAAGCCTCAAGAACGAGAGGCACAACTGCTCGACTGGTCCAGGGAAAATCTTATCGAAAGAACTCTACTCCAGCAAGAAGTAAAAAATACAGAACCGGAAACACCAAAAGCTCACCTCGAACCAATCCTGGCAAACCTTAAAAAAAACTGCCGTGACCCTCAGGAGCTCTACAGAGATTTTGAGGTAGAGGATGATGAAAATTTAAAACAAGCAATTGATTTGATAATAAGAACCGAAAAAACAATTGAGAAGCTCCTCAAAGATATGCCTAAGCCTTCAAACGCCGAGATCTGGCAGTATTATGAAGAAAAAAAAGAGCAGTTCAAGTCAGGCGAAAAAATCAAAGTGGCCCATATCGTAAAATACGTGGATTGGCAAACCGATGAATCAATGGCTTATCAAGCTATCCACCAGGCATACGAAGAATTGAAACAAGGAGCACCGTTTGAAACTGTTGTCGATAAATATACTGATTGTGCCGACCAGGGCGGCCAACTCGGTTATATCGAAAGAGGCAAAATGGCAGAGGAATTCGAGGATGTGGTTTTTAATTTAGGCGTCGGCCAGGTCAGCGATATATTTCGCACACGTTTCGGTCTTCACATCGCCAAAGTATATGAAAGACATCCGGCAACTGTACCCGGCTTTGAAGAGGTAAAAGACCGAATTACAGAAATAATTTATGAACAGATGCGTTTAAACACAATCCACGATTTTATAGATAAGCTGAAAAACAAGGCAAAAATAGAAGATATACCGGTAAATAGTTCCGGCAAAAAAGTGCATAAAAAAGTAAGCTTGAGCACCGATTAATTGGACAAAAAACAAAAAA
>CAZDVE010000003.1:0-137370 GCA_964508785.1 uncultured Pirellulales bacterium
GTATCATCGATGAAGTTCGGATATACAACCGGGCTTTATCTAACGGTGAGATTCTCTATCTTGCAGATCAATATATTCAATAACGTAGACGGATTTGAATTCTGAAAACTATTGAGACTAAGAGATAAGATTGTTTGGATTAGATTATTTTTTGGGCCTTTTCCGATTAAAAAGGGAGAGGCCCTTTTTATATTGTCAATCTTCTTGAAGGTTACAGATATTTGCTTATAGTTTTCAGCTAAAATCCGCCTCCGGCACTTCACGTACTGATGATTGCACGTTAAAGTAATCCTTCTTTTCAAAGCCGAACACCCCGGCAATAATACTGCTTGGGAAAGTCTCGCACTTGTTTCGATAATCACGGACATTGCCGTTAAAGAATCGACGTGCAGCCTGTATGCGGTCTTCAGTATTTACAAGTTCCCGCTGAAGTTCCAGAAAATGCTGGTCTGCTTTGAGTTGTGGATAATTCTCCACGACGGCCAGAAGTTTTTTCAGGGCATCGGTCAATTCGTTTTCACTTACGGCCTGCTCATGAGCGGCTCCCTGCTGGTCCATGCATCGGGCACGCAATTGAGTCACTCGCTCGAAAATCTCCTTCTCATGTGCAGCGTACCCCTTGACCGTAGCTACCAGATTTGGAATTAGCTCGTACCGGCGTTTTAGTTCCGTATCGATATTGCTCCACGAGTCGCGAATATGGTTTCGTAAAGCCACCAAGGTGTTGTAGGTGAGGATAACATAAACAAGCGGCAGCAAAACGATAATTCCTAAGATTATAAGTACTTCCATAACAATTACCTCTGGGAAAACAGATAATCAGGCAGCAGCGACCTGACTTCAATGAGTCGATTCAGATTCTGCTCGATATTATCCGGTGATAACCTGCGGTTGAACGAAATTGCCAGTATGTTGTCCTCGATTTCGATGCTCAGGTCGTCGTTCGATAACAGGTATTCAATCATACGGGCATTACATACATCATAGGCAAACTTCTTGTCCTTTGAACGGACACAGAATTTACGGGAAAATTCATGCGATTCGAAATCAATGTCGTCATAACCGAGTGCCTGACCGATTTTCGATAATAGCCCTTCTCTGGCTATAACCAGTTCCGGGAACGAGACCGTCAGTTGCAGGAGGAAAAACGAGAGATAATGGTTGTGGGTGTCTTTTCCGGAACCGGTTTTGTAATGATAGTCGAATATCGTGACATTGTGGTTATGATAGCCGCCGGAGAGTATATTGAAAGCGTAGCGGTCCCTTCCGGCTCGCAGTTTGTCTAAAAAGCGATAACGCCGGGCCATGTCCCTGTCTTTATCGGGATAGAAGTTCAGACCAAGCCGGATTGCCAGGGCCATCATAGCCCGCCGGCGTTTCTTGGCACCAATATAGCTGAGAATGCCGATGCCGATAAAGACTATAAAAAAAACAACAATAATAAAATATTGCATTTTCAATCCGTCTAACATTGCCTTAAATAATGTCCCCTGAAACACCACGCAAACAGCGATGATTATAATCCCTTCTCAAATGATTCGCAACTTATCCTGGAAAAACATCCTGCTTTATAATTAAATACGCATAAAGATATGAAATATAACAATACATATAAAAAATTGTTGTGACTTATTGAGCTAAACGTGCCTTTAATCGGATAGTTGGCCGGAAGATACTTTCGGGAACAGGAAATTACGTGCTCATTATTGTGGTTATAAAATTTTTGCAGTGTCAAAGCGTCGGCATATCCGATAATATTTACGGAGTTAAAACTGTTAAACACAATTGAGTGTAGGAGCAATGAATTATGAATCCTTTGAGATATCTTTTGTGTATTTTTTGCTTTTGTGCGATTGTCTGTGAGCCCGGTTGTATAGTAATCCGTGGAGAACATTGTGTATTAGATGAGATTGAAATCGATATTGCTCCACCGTCTCCGCCTGAGGTGGTTGTTATTACGCGTCCTGCCCGTCCGAGCGGAATTCATGTCTGGATTGACGGGCACTATGTTGTGCGTTTAGGCAAATGGGTCTGGATAGAGGGGCACTGGGCAAAGCCGGAACGTAGAGGTGCTATGTGGGTGCCGCCTCATACAAGGCGAAAGGGACATCGCTGGCGTTGGAGACCGGGCCACTGGCACTAAGATACAGCGTTTTTTTCTTTATTTTAATGTTGAATCCTGAATGTGAGCCATCTAAGCAATTGTTCTCTTCCTCACTGTATGTTATAATCACAGGCGATTTAACAGATTTGGCTCTGGTGATACATTATAACTTTTAGAGAAGGGACCAATGAAGATGGATAAACAAATCAAGATAATGCCTTGTCTGGATATGCAAAATGGTCGGGTGGTTAAAGGAGTTCATTTTGTTGATATTCGTGATGCAGGCGACCCTGTTGAATGCGCGAAGGCCTACTGCCAGGCTGGTGCCGATGAGCTTGCCCTTTTGGATATAACGGCAACGGTTGAGAATCGGTCGACTATGCTTGAGGTGGTCAGAAAAGTGGCTGAAGCTGCAACCGTTCCGTTTACTGTTGGAGGTGGGATCAGTGACGTTGCTTCTGCGGCGGCGGTATTGGAAGCCGGCGCTGATAAAATATCGACGAGCAGCGCTGCTTTTCGCAAACCGGAGATTATCCAGGAGATGGTGAGTAAATTCGGGCCGGAAAAAGTCACCGTTGCAATTGATGTAGATATTAACAAATCTCTGCCGTCCGGCTATGAAGTGTACATCGACGGCGGCCGAACCGCTACCGGAGCCGATGCCATAGAATGGGCAAGGAAGGTTGACGGCTTTGGAGTTCCTGTGATACTACCGACCAGCAAGGCCGGTGACGGTGCAAAGACGGGATATGACCTTCCGGTTGTTAAAGCCATGGCAAAAGTATGTTCGGCGGAAATTGTTGCTTCGGGCGGGGCCGGCAAATTGGAGCATTTCTATGACGCTGTCGAAGCAGGTGCGAGTATTCTGCTTGCCGCTTCTGTTTTTCATTTTCATATCATCGATATACCCGAGCTTAAGGATTATCTGCGGTCTCGCGGTTTAAATGTGAAGTAAAATGATATGCAACACACGGCCTTATCGATGTTTAGAGTAGGATATCAAAAAAATACTTCCATATATTATTGGAGCAAATTTTCTATACGCTACAGAGGTACTCTTGTCTCGGCAGCGTGAAGAAGAAAGTGCTCCCTTTACCGGATTCGGATTCGACCCATATTTCGCCGTCGTTTAGTTCGATAATCTTTTTCACGATTGCAAGTCCAATACCTGAGCTTTCGCATTTATCCTGTTGCGATAGCGTCTGGAACATCTTAAAAATCTTATCGAAATACTTTTCATCGATACCTGTTCCGTTATCACTTACGCTGAATTTCCAAGTGTCATCCTGTTGGGTAAAGCCGATTTTGATTTGGCCATTGGGCTTGTCCGTAAATTTTATGGCATTGGTAAGCAGGTTCTGAAAAATCTGAACGATGTGAGTTTTGTCACATTTAAGGGTGGGGAGTTCATTATCGATTTTTATTTTGATATTTTCTGGTGGTTTAATTTCTTCGATTATTTCCGAGATCACAACATTAAAATCGACTTCCTGCTTTCCTTGTTCAGAGTTTCCTGCACCGGAGTATTTCAGGATGCCGTCGATTAAAGCGCTCATTTGTTTTACTTTGTCAATCAGCATTCCGACCTGTTTTTTACCTTCCTCGTCGAAGTTTTCAGCACAATCGGTGGATATCCAGTCAGCAAGGGTTCCGATTGCTCGCAGCGGTGCTTTTAAGTCATGAGCTGCTATATATGCGAACTCCTGAAGCTCTTTGTTCGACCGGCTTAAATCGCGAACAGCTGAATCCAGGCCCCTGTTGAGCGTTTCCAGCTCTTCCTCAGCGCGTTTGCGTTCTGCTATTTCCAACTCTAATTCTTTATTGGCTTTTGCCAGTTCTGCTGTGCGCTGTTCAACTCGCAGCTCGAGATCATTGCGGGCTTTCTGTAGAGAGTCCTGCGCATTCTTACGCATGGAGATTTCTTTATTAAGTTCCGCTACCGATGTAGTTGTTTCCTTCAGGTCCTCGGTCATCTTATTAAAACAATCGGCTAATTGTCCAATTTCATCTTCCGATTCAAATTCTATTTTTGTGTCAAAATTACCTTTTCCAATTTCAATTATAGCGTTTTTCAGTTTTGTAATTGGCGTGGTAATAGTATTTGTGATAGCAGCGCTGAAGACAAAGACATCGATAAATCCGGTCAGAACAAGAATCAGCGTTACTGTCACGGCGGTCTGAACCATTTTTTGACCTGATTGTTTTGCATGCTCGAGATCCGTACGGGTGAATATTTCGAATTCCTCGTCCAGAATTTCGTCTATCTGTGCTCTCTTGTTTTTATGTTCGTAAGCATTCGTCTGAAGGTAGTCATTTACAACAAGTATCTCTGTGATATTTGGAATTATCTGACTTAATATAGTTTGAAGTTCTGCAACACCCTCTCGTTCATCTTCGGTCAGATGAAAGTTACTAAACCTTTTAAGCTCATGCTCTACTATACCAATATTATCAAATATAAGCTTTTTGTAATCTTTGTCCGGACTCTGCAGATGAATCCCCAGCCAGGTGGCTATAAGAGAGATGCTAGCCTCGATCTTCGATGTTCCGAGCATTTTCTCGTATCCGTCCTGACCGTTTAAATCTATCTCGGCGCATAACTTCTGGTTGATAATCTCGGGTATTTTCTCGAAGTTCTTTACAGTCTCGGCGTATAAGGCTTTCTGACTGTTTTGTTTATCCTTAAAGGTCTCGTCCAAAGCTTTATACTGCTGGTGAAGAACAGCAATCTGCTTTCCAAGTTCCTTTCCCTCAATAATTTCTGTCAGGTTTTCACCTATTTGCCCGGTTTGAAATGAAGTTATGGTACCTAATGCCAGAAAAAGGATTAAAAGAATCCCGATTCCCATGCCTAATTTTTTTCTTATCGTCATTTTTGCACTTCCCAGCTTGTTTGTGTTTCATTTCAAGTTGATTAGTTTACATTTTCTGAACTAATTCCAATAGATGCTTTCTTGTAAGCGCCTGACTTTGGAACAGCAAAGCAAAAAATATTTCCCCTTCCCATCACTGCGTTTTCAGTCCATATACGTCCGCCGTGCATTTCAACCAGGTCTTTCGCAATCCTCAGACCCAGTGCTAAATCTTCCTTGTGGGCATGGAACTGCTCTTGTATCCAGGCGGAGTTATTAACTATCCTGTGTATCTCATCGATTCCGAGAGATAATCCGCCGTCTTGTATTTCCACTACCATTTCATTTTTATCGTCTTTAACCTGCACCTTGACAGTCCCGTTTTTGGGAGAGCACCTGATGGCTCTGTGAAGAAGGTTGCTCAAGACCTGCGCCATCCTTTCGTAATCGGCATTGACTATGATATCAGAGTCCGGCTTAGAGCTTTGAAGTTCGATATTGTTTTCAGCCGCTTGTGGCGTAAGAGCTTCTACAACCTGTGATACTAATACAGTAAAGTTAAAGTCTGTACGCTGGAGATCTATTTTATCAGCGTCAAGCTTCATAACATCAAGATAATCACAGATAACCTTCGTTGCTCTATTTATATTTCCGTCAGCCAAGAATCTCTGCAAAGTCTCTGCGACCATAATGGCTATCTCATTCTGCAGTTGATTTCTCTTTTTAAATTTTAGACTTGTGGTCCTTAGCTCATCCTCTATGAGTATCCGTTCCGAAATATCGCGAGCAACACCTACAATTGCGACATCGTTCCTGTTGGAATCTTTAATGGTGGATCTCGAAAGAGAAATTGGAAATATGCTGTCGTCCTTTCGCCTGTGATAAAATCCGACTTCCCAGCCGCTTCCAAAAGAACGGGTTTTAAAGACGCTTCTGGTATTTTCACCCTGGTTTTTATGTATCCAGAGGACTCCGCTGTTTTTGCCGATGATCTCTTCTTCAGTATATCCGTAAGTTTTAAGAAAAGCCTTGTTCACGAAGATAATTGTGCCCTTCATGTCGGTTATATAGACGCTGTCTTCGGTGCTCATAACAGCTCCGGAAAGCAATTGGAGTCTCTTCTCCATCATTTTGTGACTTATGGCGTTTTCTACGGTTTTTGGAATCGCCTTAAGATAGCTTTGATTTACATCTTTTACTAAATAATCATAAGCTCCGGCCTTCCATGCCTTGACGGCGGTTTCCTCGTCTCCGGCACCTGTCACGACTATTACGGGAGTATCCTTAGCTAAATCGAGTATATCGAATGCTGTTCCGTCTCCAAGTTCATGGTCTGTGATAATGATATCAAAAGTTTTGGAATTCAAAGTATGTCGAGCATCTGAGAGGGATCCCGCGATAAGACAATCATATGGGAGATCGTGGTTCTCTACAAATCTCTCGAACATACGTTGTTCGATCTGGTTATCTTCGATAAGTAAGACTTTATATTTTTTATTTTCCATATTTTTACTCTCCGTTTGGTGGTTGCTCGCACAGAGTCCAGTACCGATCTATTGCTCTGATTGTATTCATGGATTCCTCATAGTCCTGTGACTTGACCATATAACCGGCGGCGCCAAGTTCAAAGCTTTTGTTAATATCCTCTCGCGTGCTGGAGGTTGAATGAATTACGACCGGAATCTTCTTCAACTTATTGTCCGCTTTTATTATTGTTAAAAATTCAGCGCCGTTCATTTTCGGCATGTTCCAGTCCAGAAGGATAAAGCATGGTTTCTTATTTTCCCGGCTTCTGAGGTAGTCAAGTGCTTCCTCGCCGTCGTATGTCGGAACCAGTTGAATGTTAACTTTCAGGTCCGTAAACGCACGTTCAATCGTCATCTTGTCTACTTCGTCATCTTCAACAAGCAGTATTGGTTTGGAGGCTCTCATTTGTTATCTCCTGTTCTTGTTTTGGAAAAGTGAAAAAGAAGGTGCTTCCCTGGCCTACTTTGGATTCGACCCAGATTTTACCGCCGTACAACTCTACGATCTTTTTTGCCACCGTAAGCCCTACTCCAGTACTCCCGGACTCTTCGTCAGCCGAGACGACCTGGAACATTTTAAAAATTCTTTCAAAGTGTTTTTCTTCAATACCGGCTCCATTATCGGTTATATTGAATTTCCAGAAATTCTCCTCTTCCAAACAGCCTATCTTTATCATACCTTTTGGCTTGTCCATATATCTTATGGCATTGCTCAGCAGGTTCTGGAATAACTGCATCATGTGTGTTTCCCGGCACTGAATCAATGGCAGCTTGTTTTCTACAATTACTTCAATGTGTTCCGGCGGGTCCGCCATTTTAATCACTTCGGGGACAAACTTATCCAAATCGACTTTAGTTGGTCCTTCCGTCTCTTCTTCTCGGCTCGCTCTCGAATATTGTAGGACCCCGTCAATCAGGTTATACATCCGCTCTACCCGGCTTAAAAGAAGGTTCATCTGCTCATTGGCTTTCTCGTCAAACTTGTCACCACAATCATCTAAGATCCAGTTTGCCAGGACCTTAATACCGCGCAACGGTGCTTTCAAATCATGCGAGACTATGGAGGCGAAATCTCTTAATTCTGCGTTAACGTTATCTACTTTTTTGAGCAGTTCAGCCAGTCTTAGCTCCGCTTGTTCTCGTTCGGCAATCTCCTGTTTTAACTGATTATTTGCCTCTTTGAGTTCGTCGGTTCGCTCTTTCACCATTTGCTCTAATTGGTCCATCTTCATTGCTGCCTGCCGGGCAAGTTTCCATTTTTCCGTGAGTGCTGCGGCAAGTTGTGCCACCTCGGCGCTGTCGAAGGGTTTTTTCAAGATCAAAAGATTCTCTGATTTCCCGAGCCGTTCGGTTATATCTCCCCATGAGTAGTCTGAATAGGCTGTGCAGATGACAACCTGAATCTTAGGATCAATTTGCCAAATATTCTCGATTGTCTTGAGGCCATCCCATCCAGGCGGCATGCGCATGTCAACAAAGGCCAGCTCGTAAGGACGGTTTTCATCACAGGCCCGTTTTACTTTCTCACAACCTTCTTTTCCCTGAGAGGCGAAATCAAGCTCAAAAATGGTTTTCGCTTGGGATTCACTTTTTGTATTACCAAAGACCTCATCTCTGAGTGCGTCCAGGTTTGTACTCTCATTCTCATCAAGGAGAATTGTTTGAAAGTCCTTGTGGATATTAGGATTATCGTCAACCACTAAAATACGATGTACTAACTGGGTTTCCGTTTCGTTCATATTGTAGCCTCCTGTCTCTTAAATGGTAAATTAACAGAGAATGTGGCACCATTGCCGATTCCATCACTATGGACTTTTATTGAACCGTTTAATTCATTTACCGACAGAGCTGTGCTGTGTAGTCCGAATCCATGTCCCTTTCTCCTGGTTGTGAAGCCATGTTCGAATATCCGTGTTTTATTCTCATCTGAAATACCTACCCCGTTATCACAGACATCGATCTGGAAATAGTCATTTTCCGGCTCTTTTATACGTATCGTAAGTATCTTTTCGCTATTAGTGCTTTTGGACAGCGCGTAAATTGCGTTGCTAATCAAGTTTGTGAGAATCTGCAGGACTTTATGGCGATCGAGTAAAGTGTCCGGCATTTTTGGTATCTCTTTTCGGAGTTCCACATTATTTCTGGATAATGCCTCTGCATTTATCTGAATAGCATCTTCGACGAGTTCCGCTATTGAGGTTGGTTCGATCAGACCTTTAGTTTTACTATATGATTGTTGAAGCTGGATTATGTCGGCCACATGCTGGACATGTTTGGTAAGAGCTTCCAGCGCCTCGAGGTAACGTTCTTGTTCATCGACCAACTCTTGTGATAAGTTAGTCAGAAATTCGGGAAGCTTCTTACCTCGCTCCTCCTTTGTTATGAATGTTCCCAGGTCTTTTGAGTGCTCTTCGAGTAAGTTCACTGCTTCACCAAGATAGGAGATTTTCGAATGCCTGATCCTTTTCTGCAGTGATTCAGCGGTTACGCTTACACTATTTAGGACATTGCCGACATTGTGCAACACTCCGGTTGCCACTTCGGCCATGCCGACTTTACGAGCTGTCTCGAGCAGTTTTTCCTGAGCTGCCTTAAGGTTGGCTTCTGCTCGCTTACGCTCGGTAATGTCGCGTGCTATTGCTATTATATATTCCTGTTTATCTTGATTTACTAATTTTAAGCTTGTTTCCATGAAGAACTTAGTACCATCTTTACGTCTGTATCTGCCTTCTTTGACGATGTCGCCTTTGTCCCTGAGTTCTTGTATTTGTTTTTTCCAGGCGGAATCATCCGGTATGGATTCCTCTATGTTCTTCATTGTTATCGTATTGAGAAATTCCTTTGGGGTATATCCAAGGCTGTCGCATGCCCTGTTGTTTACATCCAAAAAGCGACCCCATTTAGGCTCTACGGCAAAGATGCAGTCGTTCGATCGCTCGATGAGGTTTCTAAATAGTCGCATCTTTTCTTCGGCCTTTTTGCGTTCTGCGATACTGCCGAGCCACTCCGCAACAGCGTTTAGCATATCGCTTTCTTCTTTAAGGAAAAGGTCTTCTCTGTTTTCAGTCTTGCCTCCAAGATGGTAAACCTCGATTAAGCCCACATTTTCTTCGTGTGCCTTGATCTGTGTGCATTGACTAAATTCGCTTTTTATAAAATTATCTGTTTTATAACGTACTCCATCAAAATTGAGCCTCACACATATACTATCGGGATAACGATAGGCATCACGGATAAGATGAACGGTTTCTTGAAATATCTGCTCTAGAGGGATTTCCTGACGATTAACTATCTTGGATAAAGCGTATAGGCAATTGAGATGTTTAAGACGCTGTTGTAATTTTCTCTGGTCTATCGGTCGATCTGCAATTTCTGTTTTGAGTTTAAGATTGGAAGCTTCCAATTCAGCTGTAAGCTTTTGTACTTTTTCTTCGAGGCGCTTATGGCGAGCTCTTAGTCCATTGGCTTCGAGCTTAGCGTTTTTGACGTCTTCAGATTGTGTAAGAACGTCGGAGATGTATCTGTTCTGAAAATAAGTCAGAGCCGCAGCCGCCATGACTGCGATCAGAGCACTGTGCATAACATTATTTGTTATTTTTTTCTGTGTTATCCAGAAGACTCCCACAATTACAACAATGAATACGATTGTGGACGTAGTCATTTTAATTGTATTTTTCGTTTCCATATTTTCTTTCGTATTTTGTGAGAAAGGATCTCCCTTCGTCGTCACCTGGTCTTGTCAAGTTTTTGCACTTTTTGTCGTATATTTATTCCATTTATCCTTGACGATTTTTCCTAACTTTTTAAGGTCCATAGGTTTTCTAATATAGTCATCAGCTCCTATCTCATAGGCTTGGTCTAGATCGCCTATCATTCCTCTACTGGTTAACATAAAGACCGGTATGTGCTCTGTCTCTGGATCGTGTTTAAGTTCAGCGAGTACCTCCAAACCGTCCATTTCCGGCATCATCCAGTCCAATAGAATTAATGCCGGCTGTTTCTCTTTTATCAGTTGAAGTCCGACCTGACCGTTCTTGGCAAGATATACCTGAAATCCGTAGAGTTTCAGGCTACGTTCTAAGCTTATGCGGACAATCTCATCGTCCTCAACCACTACTATAGGTATCCATTCACTCATTATAATTATCCTTATGTTAAGGTTGTTATCTGTACTGTCCTATAAATGCATAGTCTCGGTCGTATCTAAAACTATGGGATTATCGACACGTCCTGATGGAGGATTTATTAAGTGGCAGCTTTTTTTTAAGGTAAAGTTACTATTTGGGGTTTAAAATACTAACATATAAATGAGCTTTTCTATTGATTATTGACCATTGACTATTAAGTATCTACCTTTTACTATTGATATTAAGTGGCTGATTGTGGCTTGGAATTCTGTTAGGAGCAAAAATTATGATTGGGATGGTAGGAGCCAAAACGGTAGATGGTATTAACAATATGGGACGTTATGGCAGGTTTCTCTGGCAGTCGATGATAATATCTTTGAAGAGTTGTCTAAACAAACTCTCATACCCTTTAATATCGACGCAAATGTATATCATTGGTGTTCGTAGTGTTCCTGTTGTGATGGTAACAGGTGCCTTTGTGGGAATGACATTAGCGGTTCAGGCATACGATCAACTCGCCGGTATGGGATTGGAGGAGCATTTGGGGGTTTTAATTAATATCTCGGTTGTGAAGGAATTGGGGCCTGTGCTTGCAGCGGTTATGTTAGCCGGACGTGTCGGGGGAGCTTTAACTGCTGAATTGGGTACGATGAATGTCACCGAACAAATCGATGCTGTTAGAAGTATGGGAACAGATCCAATCCGATACCTTGTTGCGCCACGGATTCTGGCCTGTCTGCTGCTTACGCCCTTCCTGATTATATTTGCAGTTTTGATGGGGATCATCGGTGGATACTTCATCAGTGTTATCCAGTTCGGCATTAACGCTCGGGCGTATTGGAGCTTTAGTGCTCAGGGTGTGGAACTGTGGGATGTGTCTATCGGAATTGTAAAAGGTTTCTTTTTCGGTGTGGCTATTGCTGCAATCAGTTGCTATAAAGGTTTTACGTGTAAGGAAGGCGCCCAGGGTGTCGGGCAGGCATGCACAGAGGCGTTCGTGGCCAGTTTTATTTCTATCTTGGCGCTGGATTTTGCACTGGCTATAATTTTCAAATCTATTTACAGTACATTTTGGCCGATTAAAGGTCTCGTTTGATATTAGGCAGACAGTCAAGCACCGGAGTTTTGCACGGATTGGATTTGATTAGGAAGAAAAGTGGAAGAGCAGGACAGGACAGATCAGGCCGCACAGAAAAGTAACAATGGCATTATTGAGGTTAAGAACCTCACAAAGAATTTCGGGTCCAAGATTGTCCTGAACAATATTTCTATTTCCATTGAAAAAGGTAAGACAACTGTTGTTATTGGGCCCAGCGGGTGTGGCAAGACTGTTTTTATTAAACATTTGATAGTTCTGTTAAGGCCGAGTTCCGGGGAAGTTTATTTTAATAAAAAGAGAATCGATAATATTGAAGAAGATGAGTTAAATAAGATTCGTACACATTACGGCTTTCTTTTCCAGGGGGGGGCGCTTTTTGACAGTTTAAGCGTCAGTGAAAATATTATATTTCCGATTAGACAGCACTTTAAAATTACCGATTGGAGACAGGTCGAAGAGCTCGTCAAGTCTAAACTCGCTATGGTTGGTCTCGACGGTTTTCAAAATTATTATCCGGCGGACCTTTCCGGTGGACAACGCAAGAGAGTTGCATTGGCGAGAGCTATAGCGCTGAATCCGGAAATCATTTTGTATGATGAGCCGACAACGGGGCTGGATCCTATACGTTCCGATATCATTAACGAATTAATTTTAAAGCTGCAAAGAGAGCTTGGTGTCACAACTATTGTTGTTACACACAATATGGCCAGTGCATACAAGGTCGGAGACCGGATTATTATGCTGCATAACGGCAAGATTATTGCCGACGGCGATGTCGATCATATTCGAAACCACCCGCATCCCGCTGTTCAACAGTTCATCCACGGACAGGTAAGTGAAGACGACCTTGCAGTCCTGCGGATGAGCGGTTCCATTTCTCAGGCCCAGTTTCTGCCTCGTGATTTTCAATAATATAAAATTCGTTCAAGCCACTAAACAGTTTGTGGGTGAAAGCGTAGAAGAATAGTGTAAAGATGAAGAACGAACCGGAACAGATTGCCTCTGATTTATCTAAAATTGTCCGTGGAGATGTTTTTGCAGATATATTGCACAGGGCTGCCTACAGCACCGATGCGAGCATTTACCGAATTGTTCCTCAGTGCGTGGTTATGCCGCGCGATGCTGGTGACATAGCGGCCGTTGTGAAGTATGCCTCTGACAAAAAAATACCGGTAGTCGCTCGCGGAGCAGGCAGCGGTGTGGCTGGTGAATCATTATGCAGCGGAATTGTTTTTGATACGACCCGGTACATGAATAGGATTCTCGGCGCAGAGTACGAGGGCCGAAAGGTAATTTGCGAGCCGGGAGTGGTACTGGATGATTTGAATAAGTACCTCGCGCAGTTCGGCAGGGAAATCGGGCCCGACCCTTCCAGTGCCAATCGTGCGGTGGTCGGAGCTTGTGTCGCGAATAATTCGACCGGTGCCCACTGGCTCCAGTATGGTTACATCGGTGACTATGTGGAAAGCATCGAGGCGATTCTGGCCGACGGCAGTAAGGTGGAATTCAAAAACGATTTTGCTCCGGAACATTCACTGGATGATGAGGTTGTCCGTATTGCTAAAGAATGCCTCTCTGTGCTTTCCGACAAGCAGGAAGTTATCGCAGATGCATTACCCAAAACAAAACGAAACCGCAGCGGCTATACAATTGCGGGGATTTGCCACGACGGCAGGATTGATTTAGCCCGCTTGTTGTCTGGTTCGGAAGGGACGCTGGCTATTTTTACAAAGATCACACTTAGAACCGTTCCGGTGCTCTCGGCGAAAGCTTTGCTGCAGCTTGAATTTGACTGCCTTGAAAAAGTAGCCGAGGCTGTTCCGATTATTGTAAACAGTGGCGCTTCGGCGTGTGAGCTGATGGACAAAACTTTAATCGATTTGGTATTTGATGCCTTGCCCGAATATCGTGACATCCTGCCGGCTGGCGCCGCCGTCGTTCTTCTGGTCGAACATTCCGGCCGGACACCTGAGCAGGTAAAAAAGAGAATCGAAGATACCGATTCACTGGTCGGACGATTGGCCGTCGGCAGGACCGTGGTACTTGACACGGTCAAACAGGCACGCCTGTGGAAGTCACGCAAGGACGCCGGGCCGCTGCTGTATAGAAAAAGAATCAGAAAACATCCAGCCGAATTTATGGAGGATGTCTCCGTTGACCATAATAAACTTGGTGACTACATTGCAGGCATGCAGGCGATAAGTCAGAGATATGATATCAAGATGTCATTTTTCGGCCATGCCGGTGACAGTGAGCTGCATTTGCGTCCCTTCCTGGATTTAAGCGAGCCGGCCGAACGGGACAAGATGCAGGCGATAGCAAAAGAAGTATTTTCGCTTGCCTGGTCTTTGGGTGGTTCAATCAGCGGCGAACACGCAGATGGACTGGCAAAAGCAGCTTTCATCCGGCAGCAGTACGGGGACGAATATTATGAATTACTGTGCAAAATAAAGAAGATATTCGACCCCGAAAACCTGCTCAATCCGGGCAAGATAATTAACGATGACCCTGACGTGATGACCAAAAACCTGCGAAGGCAGCACAAGGTTTTAGCCGAGCGAACGAAAAGCGATTTGCTTTTCGAAAAGGATGAGCTTGAGCTGGAAATCGAGCAATGCTACGGCTGCGGACTATGTCTTAGCAGGGAATCCGATTTGCGGATGTGTCCGGTGTTTCGAGCAATGGGCGAGGAATTAGCCAGCTCACGGGCAAAAGCGAATATCCTGCAATTTTGGGCGACCGGGCAGATGGACGATAAGGAATTCGAATCCAGGGAGTTTAGAAAGTTCCTGGATTTGTGCGTGAACTGCAAGGCCTGCCAGTTGCAATGTCCCTCCGGTGTCGATATTTCCAAGCTGATGGCGACCGCCAGGGCGCGATATGCCGAACGTAAAGGACTTCGCCTGACCGAGCGGGTCCTTAGTAACAATCGCTACTTAAGTATGCTGGGCGGGATTTTTTCGCCGATATCGAATTTTGTAATGCAACTGCCGATATTTGGTTGGTTGCTGGAGAAATTTACCGGTATCGATAGGCGAAGGGCTATGCCGAAGTTCAGACGCGGCTCGTTCCTAAAATCCGGACGAAAATTTCTGGCCTCTTGTGCGCCGATAAAAAATCCCATCGATAAGGTGGCATACTTTGTCGATACGTTTGCGAATTATAACGACCACGAATTAGGCTTTGCCGTACTCGATGTTTTAAGGGCGAATAATGTCGAAGTCATTTTGCCGAAGCAGTTGCCCGCCCCGCTGCCGGCGATTGTTTACGGCAACGTCAAGCGGGCACGCAGTGACCTGTCATACAATGTCAAACATCTGGCAAAGGCTGTTCGCAAAGGTTACAAAATAGTTTGCTCCGAGCCGAGTGCCGCTTTGTGTTTGAAAGATGAGCTTCGCCATTTTGTTTCCGGTGAGGATGCGAAACTCGTTTCCGAAAATACTTACGAGCTGATGGATTATTTGCTCGGTCTTCACAACAAGGGCAAATTGAAGAACCCAAGGAGCATCGAGAATCAAGTGTCGAGTATCGAGTATGTTTATCATTTGCCATGTCACTTGTGCGCGGTCGGCGATGAGACGGCGAGCATCAAACTGCTGCAGGACCTCTGCGGCGTAAAGGTCGTTGACATTAAGGCTGGCTGCTGCGGTATCGCAGGTACATTTGGCATGCAAAAGAAAAATTACGACCTTTCCTTGCAGATTGGTTCGGGCTTAAAAGACGCGCTAAGCAAATCACCTGTCAAAGACGTCCTTACCGAGTGTTCCACTTGTAAAATGCAAATCGAGCACATCAGCGACTGTACCGTCAGCCATCCGATTAAAATTTTGGCCCGATGTTGATCCCACCCCAAAATTCGGACAGTTTCTCATATTATGTTGTTGTCAAAGAGCTTACATTCTTTTACGCCATACGCATAACGCATCACTCAATACGAAACAATTGGGTTCGTTTGGCTTCGTTCCCGCCTAAATTGGGTTCGTCCATTGTGGATAAATTTTCCTGCCCAGGTACCAGTAATTTCTCATAATCTTTTTATTTCAAAGAGCTTATATTCTTTCACGCAATACGCATCACGAAGCACGCAGTACGATATAATTGGGTTCGTTTTGAAAAAAAAGGCCGAATTGTAGAGAACTCTCGACACTTGTCGAATACTTGTCGCGGCGAAGTATATGACGAAGCCGGATGTTTTTTGAACCCACCAATGAAATTGCCGGGCTAAATATCGGAAGTTCGAAATACAACATTATGTGATGTTCTCCTCTCCGCATTTGATATGATTATCTTTATATGCTATATACCAAATACTATATACTACCTGCTAATTCTACCTGAATCCGGCGAAATTGCAAGCAAAATCCCCGTTTTTATCGGAAAATCTTCTTGATACGGACTCGTTGTGCGTGATGTGTATTGAGTATATCGTATTTGCATGCCGAAAAATGCTCCTGACTCCTTTTTCCCTCGTTCATTTCGACCGAAGCGGTGCGAAGCACCGCGCAGTGGAGAAATCTAATAAAAAAAGCCATCCACTTCGCTCACTGCGTTCGCTTAGTGGCTGCCACCCTCTCGACATACGTAGAACTACGTATTTTTAATATTCCGGAATTGACTTTGTTATACGACCTTCAAAAACAGTCGATATATAACAAATATGCGGAGATATTAAATGGAAAAACTACTGTACACTTTCAAATCAATTAATAAATTCTCAGTTATCAATGTTATAAATAAGCCTCCGAGATTTGACCACTGTGTGGAACTCACATTGGACATTGAATTGGAGAATGGGAGCAGGCATTCGCTTGTACTGATTAAACCTTTTCCACCTTTCGGTAGGGCCAAAAAGGATTTGAATTATATCGAGTCATTAAGCCATGAAGATATCGATCGTATTAAAGTATTTGATGGAAATAATGATAAAAGAAAAGAGAAAAAACCTCGTGTTGAAATTTGGATGAAAGATGGAGTTGAACTTACTCTATCTTTTGAAAGAATTAATGGCTTACCCCAAAAAACATAGTGCTGATGAAGTAGTATTACACATTATTGCGCTTGTCGTAAACTTTATAAGGTTTCTTCTTTGTTTTGATGACGTAAGGAAATGAGGAAAAGAATCCAACCGGGTTCAAATATGACTTGATGAATTTTGACAAAGTATGAGGACATATAACAATGGATCAAGATTCTATTAATAAAGGTGAAATTTATAGCAAAGGAAAGATATCAAATGTTATTGCATGGATTTTCATAGCATTGGAGTCACTTTTAATTTTAGGAAATACTTATCCAATCATAAAGGAACAGCATGGGATTTTGCAGATTTTTGGACGAGGTCTTTATGCGCTACTTCAAACCTTGGTTTCATTTAATATCGAAACGTTCGGAAACATCGTTTTTCTCATTGTGACTAACATACTTGGGATCGGGGCGGTAATTTTGAGTTTAATCGTTCTGTTCAAGCATAAAAATCAGTGTGCTAAGAAAACTATAGTTGCTGCAATTATTGTGATTACATTTAAATCTATTTTGAATATGGGACAGATGGCAAGATTAGGAATTTAAGGTGACCTACTTTGAGCATTCCTTCCAGTAACAACGAGACTGCTTTCATAGGAATGACAAGTTAAAGCCTTTCATTATGGTGGGCATTTTGCGCAGACGGACATGAATAGCATCGTGCTCAGGTAGCGGTTACCACGGCGGGTGGCAGCCACTGAATGAGTTTGGTCCGAAGGGGCAAAACGAATGAAGTGGATGGTTTTAACTAATGCTTTGTCACACATGTATTGCAGACTTGCCATGTTGAGCCGACAGGCGAAACATCTGGCTATCGATGCCCAGATTCTTCGCTTTGCTCAGAATGACACCCTTCAATTAAGAAGTGACAAATTAATAGATTATTATTGATTCCGTCATAAGGTGTCCTTATTAGGACTGTTTACACAGGAATGACAAATTAAAGCCTTTATTTATGGAGGGCATTTTGCGCAGACGGACATGAACAGCATTGTACTGAGGTATCTGTCGCCGCGGTCGGGAAGGATCGCGACGATTGTACCGGAGTTCATTTTCTGAGCGATGTGTGAGACGCTCGCCGCTACGAAAAATCAATAAAGGCTCGTACGTAAAGCGCGTACGCGCTTTACGTATAGAGAGTATATAAACATGGGATATTAAAGGAGTTCGTTTGCGCCATTGTAGCTTGTCTCATAAAGGAGTCATTTTTTTTTATTTGTGATTCTATCGGAGCTGGTTTGAGCCGCATTGACGTCTGTTTTTTCATCCGGTTCGTCTTTTCCTTGCGAAATTGCCTTTCCTGGATTATTATTATACATATTTTAGCAGGAAAAATAAAGCGGATTCAGGTTGGGTTGAAAGATGGTATCAACAAAAAATCTCAAACAGGCGGTATTATGGGAGCCTTCCGGCGAAGGCAAAAAGGTAAATTGTGAGCTTTGCAACTGGCGGTGTTTAATAGACGACGGGAAACTGGGTCGGTGCATGGTCCGGCAGAATATAGCCGGTGTGCTGTATTCGCTCAATTATGACAAGGTCTGCTCGGCCAATCCCGATCCTATCGAAAAAAAGCCGCTTTTTCATTTCCAGCCCGGCTCGCGGAGCTTTTCGATAGCTGCGATGGGCTGCAATTTCCGCTGCGAATTCTGTCAGAACTGGCAAATCAGCCAAGCGGCTATCGAGAACGGGCGGATTGAAGGGCAGGCGATAAGTCCTCAGCAGATAGTCGATGCTGCTGTGCGAAGCGGGTGCAAGAGTATCGCTTATACATATACCGAGCCGACTATCTTTATGGAATTGTGTAACGATTGCGGCCGATTAGCAAAAGAGAAAGGCCTGACGAATGTTTTTGTCAGTAACGGTTTTGAGACTAAAGAGGCGATTGATTTTGCCGCGGATTGGCTCGATGGAATCAATATTGATTTGAAGGCATTTAGTGAGGATTATTATAAGCGGCTGTGCAAGGCTCGTCTGCGGCCGGTTCTCGATACTATCAGATATATCGCGAAAAATACGAATATCTGGTTTGAAATTACAACGTTGTTGGTGCCAGGAGAAAACGATTCCGAGGACGAAATAAAGGCCCTCGCCGATTTTATTGTAAATAGTGCCGGGCCGGATGTCCCCTGGCATATCAGCAGGTTCCATCCGCAATATAAATATACGGATTCGGTGCCTACGCCGCTTGCCACTATGGAGGCAGCTTATGAAATAGGTAAATCCGCAGGGCTGCGTTATATTTATCTCGGCAATGTGCCGGGGGCGAAATCGGAAAGTACCTTCTGTTATAATTGTGGGAACATGCTGATTGAACGCGTTGGCTACCGGATTGTCGCCAATAACGTAAAGGATTCGAAATGTCCCGGCTGCGGAGCCGAGATTGCAGGCTTTGAGCTTTAGCGGCACCTTGGCGAGTATGAGATAACAAAGATGAAGATAGTTGCGGATATGAATATTCCGTTTGTTCGGGAGTGTTTTTCTTCAATAGGCGAGGTTGAAGCTGTTGGAGGCAGGGAAATAAAACGCGATGTTGTTGCCGATGCGGATGTTCTTTTGGTTCGCAGTATTACGCCCGTGTTTGCGGATTTGTTAATGGGCAGTAAGGTTCGTTTTGTTGCCACCGCAACTATCGGCTTCGACCATATCGATTTGGATTTTCTCAGGCGTAATTATATCGGCTTTGCATCGGCACCGGGCTCGAATGCGAATTCCGCCGCTGAATATGTCATTGCCGGACTTCTCGAAATTAGTAAAAGGCACCAAATCTCTCTCGAAGGAAAATCGATAGGCATAATCGGCGTCGGCAATGTGGGAAGCCGAGTGGCTAAAAAGTGCGAAGCTTTGGGGATGGAGGTCCTTCTGAATGACCCTCCTTTGTACAGGCAAACCGACGATGCGAAATATCTTCCTATACAGGAACTTTTCGGTTGCGATTTTATTACTCTGCATACTCCTTTGACTTTCGAAGGTATTGATAAGACGTTTCATTTAGCCGATATGAATTTTTTCGAATCGCTCAGAGAAGGCTGTGTGTTTGTAAACGCCTCTCGCGGCGGTGTCGTTGATAGTGATGGATTAAAGGCGGCGATACAGTCGGAGCGGTTGCGGGCTGTTGTGCTCGATGTGTGGGAGAATGAGCCGAATATCGATACGGAACTTTTGAAGATGGTTGACATCGGCACGCCGCACATTGCCGGTTATTCGCTGGACGGAAAAGTCACCGGCATGATAATGATATACAAATCAGTGTGTGAATATTTTGAGATTGAGCCGGAATTTGACATTAAAGATTTTCTGCCTGAACCTGAGGTGAAAGTCATCGAGCTCGGTCGGGACCTGGGAAAAGAGCAGGATGCTTTACTGGAGGCTGTGCGTAAAGTTTACAGAATTGACCACGATGACATCGGACTTCGGGAGATATTAGACGAACCGACGGAAAAAAGAGGGAAGTTCTTCGATAATGTTAGAAAAAATTATCCTGTTCGCAGAGAATTTCAAAATACTGAAGTTATCGTTCGGGATACAGACAGCAGTTTGGTCGATAAGCTTCAAGGGATTGGTTTCAAAGTGGAGAAAAAGTGAAAAGTAACAGCAAAAATGTAGTTTACTGGCCTGAAGGAAAGCTGGATTTTTCTGCCGGTTGTATCGTAATGGGGGTCCTTAATGTCACGCCGGATTCATTCAGTGACGGCGGACTATTTTTCGATACAGAAAAAGCTATCGAGCATGGCCTGAAAATGGCTGCCGATGGTGCTGCGATAATCGATATCGGTGGCGAATCAACTCGACCGGGTTCTGAGCCGGTTTCAGCCCGGCAGCAGATAGAGCGGGTTGTGCAGGTAATAGAAGAACTTTATAAGAAGGTAGAAGTCCCGATTAGTATCGATGCGCATAACGTTGAAGTAGCCGGAGCCGCTCTGGAAGCGGGAGCGGCGATGATAAATGATATCACTGCGTTGAACAACGAGCGGCTGGCTGAATTAGCTGCCGATTATGAGGTGCCGATGGTTCTGATGCACATGCAAGGCTCACCGGCAACGATGCAGGTTGAGCCTAAATACGAAGATGTAATCGGCGAGGTACTGGAGTTCCTTTTGAGCCGGGCAAAGCGAGCAGAGCGGTTCGGTATACCGAAGGAGCGAATTTTCATAGACCCGGGTATAGGATTCGGCAAAACTCTCGAACACAACCTTTTACTGTTGAGAAATATCGATAAATTCGTCTCAACCGATTATCGTGTGCTGGTGGGAACAAGCCGCAAGAGCTTTATTGGTAAAATTACCGGCAGAGAAAATCCGGGCTGGAGAATATTCGGTACCGCTGCAACGGTCGCCCTTTGTGCAGCCGCTGGTGTATCTATCGTTCGCGTTCACGATGTAGCTGAAATGTTGGACGTGGTGAAGGTGACAAATAATATTAAGAGATTGAATATAAGTTGAGTTTATATTATGAAGTTATTTAACTATTGCCCTTGTTGTGGGGCAAGGGATGTAATTTTTGATGGTGTTAAGAAGTTTGAGTGCAGGGTGTGTTCCTTAACCTTTTTTCACAATGTTGCTGCGGCCGTTGCTGCAGTTTTGGAATATCGAGGAAAAATCGTTTTGATTAAAAGAGCCCAGGAGCCTGAAAAAGGGAAGCTGGATTTTCCGGGTGGATTTGTCGATCCGAAAGAAACCGCCGAAGATGGATTGAGGAGAGAAGTAAAAGAGGAATTGAGCATAAATCTTGGTGAGTTGAAATATTTGGGTTCGTCTCCGAACATTTATGAATATAAAGGCGTGCTTTATAATACCTGCGACTTGTTCTTTTATTGTCCAATTAATGCACTTCCCACCGAATTTGACAAAGCAGAAATAGCCGAATTAGTTTTGATTGATCCGGCAGAAGTTCCGGAGGATAAATTAGCATTTGAATCAACAAAATTCGGCCTTCACCTTTATAGCACGCAGAATCCCACTTTATAGATTTTGGTCACAATACAAGGGATTTTACTTTGTATCAAGAGCGATTTTAAGTGCTTCGTTGGCGGTTTTTACGAATTTGAATTTCAGGCCCTTTTTAGCTTCGGTGGGGACATCTGGAATATCTTTTTTGTTTCTTGCCGGTAGGATGACGGTTTTTATGCCGGCCTGCTTGGCGGCTAAGATTTTCTCCTTCAGACCGCCAACCGGTAGCACCAGAGCCCGCAATGTTATTTCGCCTGTCATTGCCACGTCCGGGCGGGTAGGTTTACCCAGCAGCAGACTTACCAGCGATGTGAAAATCGCCACCCCGGCGCTCGGGCCGTCCTTGGGAATCGCACCTGCGGGGACATGGATATGATAATCGAATTTTCTGAACTTGTCATCGTCGATATTTAACTTTTTAGCATTTGCCTTTAAAATCGAATATGCCGCCTGTGCGCTCTCTTTCATCACATCGCCGATTTGACCTGTCAACTGCAGCTGGCCCTTGCCCGGCATGGATGCGGATTCGATAAAGAGCAGTTCTCCACCAACAGGCGTAAAGGCCAACGCCGTTGCAACTCCGGGTATTCCCGTTCGCAGGGCAAGTTCCGATTCGAACTGTGTGGGCCCTAAGATTTTTGCAAGGTCTTTTTTTGCGATTGTCGCTCGTCTTTTTTTACCTTTGGCGATTTCGGTTGCAACGGCCCTGCAAATGGCCGCTATGTTTCTTTCGAGATTTCTCACTCCTGCCTCTCGCGTATAGCCCTGGATGATAGCGAGTGTCGCATCGTCTTTTATCGTGCAGCGATTTTTACTCAAACCGTGTTCCTTGAGTTGGCGGGGAATGAGATATTTTTTTGCAATATTGAGCTTTTCGGTTTCGGTGTATCCCGGCAGCTCGATGACCTCCATCCTGTCACGCAGTGCCGGAGGGACAGGCTCGGTGTAATTTGCGGTGCCGATGAACATGACAGAAGAAAGATTAAAAGGCTGGTCGAGGTAATGGTCGGTGAAGCTGAAGTTCTGTTCCGGATCGAGCACTTCCAGCATCGCACTTGCCGGGTCGCCTCTGAAGTCACTGCCTATTTTATCCAGCTCATCGAGCATGAACACCGGATTTTTGCTGTTGCATTTGCGCAGCTCCTGCAAAATTCTGCCGGGCAAAGCGCCGATGTATGTCCTTCGATGTCCCCTGATGTCCGCCTCGTCTCTTATTCCGCCGAGCGATATACGGACAAACTTTCTTCCCATTGCCCTTGCGATGGACTTTCCGAGCGAAGTTTTACCCACACCGGGAGGTCCGACAAAACAGAGTATGGGGCTTTTACCGGTGGGATTTAGCTTGCGGACAGCCATGAATTCGAGGATGCGTTTTTTGACTTTGGTCAGGTCGTAGTGGTCTTTATTGAGTATCCGCTGGGCCTTGTTAATATCGAGCTGGTCTTTGGTTTGAATCGACCAGGGCAGTTCGCAGACCCAATCAAGATACGTACGAATGACACTATATTCCGGTGAAGCGGGCGGTATCTTGCTTAATCTGTCCAGTTCGCGAAGGGCTTCGGCCTCGACGTTTTTGGGCATTTTTGCTTTTGCAATTTTTTCGCCGATTAGCTTGAGCTCTTCAGTTCTGAGGTCTTTCTGTCCCAGCTCGGTCTGAATTGCTTTTAGCTGTTCCTGCAGGAAATACTCACGTTGATTTTTATCTATCGACTCTCTGACTCGGCCCTGGATTTTGTGACTGAGCTCAAGAACTTCCAGTTGATGTGCCAGTATAACGGAGATTTGTTCCAGACGCTTGGTTGCATCGAGCTCTTCGAGCAGTTGTTGTTTTTTTTCAATGTCGAGACTGAGATTTGCCGCTAAAAAATCCGACAGTGCCGAAGGATTTTCGATATTCTCCAGCAGCACTGATGCCTCATCGGGTACGTTCGGGCTTAATGAAATGACGCGGTTAGACGCCTGCCGGACACTGACGATTAGCGCCTGGAGCTTTTTTGTCATTTTTACTTTGATATCGAGATACTTTACCCTGACCTTCAGGTATGGTTTTGTACGTAGCCTTTCTACTACTTTGAAACGGGCAATACCGTGAACTACAATATGCATTGAACCCTGTGGCAATTTTATGACCTTAAGCACCGATGCAGTAGTTCCGACTGAGTAAAGGTCGTTGAAACCCGGCACATCGACGTTCGGATTTCGCTGTGTCAACAGTCCTATGACGGATTCGTGATGGGCAGCGTCGGCAAGAAGGGCCTTGCTTCTTTTCCGGCCTATCGCCAGAGGAGTTACGGTACCTGGATAAACAACAACATTTCGAATCGGCAGGATGCCAATTACCTCAGGCTGTTTGTATTCCTGGTCTTTCTGGTGTAATTGGATGTCGTCGCTGTACAAATATGATTCAATTTCGGCGTTTTCTTCTTCGCTCATATCAGCCAGCCAATTATCGCCGGCAGATAACATGTTTTTGATGTTGCTTGTCATATTATTTCCATTAGTTATTCTTTATAAAAGCTTAATAATACACGATTATTGCTTAAATCCGAAAGATAAAACCAAAAAAGTGTACACACACTATATTGGACTTATGTTGTTTTTTGCTTTTTGTTCGTATTCTGTGGTTTTAAACAGATGTAATTAAAGATTTAGTCGTATTTCCAGCGTGATCTATTTAGTTTAGGAGTTCCTTGTGGGCTGACGGGATGTGGGTCGATAAACAATCCGTATTGAATTCTGCGTGGAGCTTGATATTGTCCGGTTGTATCAAGCCCCAGGCATATTCTGCAATATCTCTTCTGAGTAAGAAGCGGTATTATATTTCAATGCCATTTCCGGAACAAACTCTGCATGTACCTTTGGTTATTCTACAGCGGTTTTGCAGAGCAAGCTCAGGTTTGGCAAGAAGCAGCGCTTCTTACAGTGACCTTAAAATCAAGAACACATAGTAAAGTTAATTTACCGTGTTATGATTATGTGTCACTTCGTCTGCTGTTAGTTATTCCGGTTGTGGTTCGGGCTGAGGCTCGTTGGGGTCATCGTCAAGATAAATAAGCTTAAGGTCATACGGTAAGGTTTCCGGTTGTGGTTCAAGTCCAGGTTCGTTTGGATCTTCCTCAAGGTATGTCAGTTGACCGCTGTCGAAAATTATCTCCGGTTGCGGTTCAGGCTGAGGTTCGTTTGGATCGTCATCCAGAGCGATAATTTGACCATTTGTAGTCCAACATGCCGAACTTGTATTTATGCAGATTGCAAATAGTGCAATCAGAAAAGAGGTAAGTATCAGCGTATTTAGAATTAACCTTTTCATTATGTTACCCTTTTGATAATATTTTTCACTTTTTATCTCTGCTCTCTTTCTCAAACGTACTGAATTTAAGATTATCCTTCTGAATATGTGCCCTGCATGGGCCTTATAATAATAGGGGTTGTAATACCACTGGGCAGCATCTGATCCTGGTCTGGTGTAATACTAATTACACCAATGTCACCCAGTTCAGTTGTTTCGGAGCCTCCATCATCGAGAGTGGCGCCGATATTCGTCACATATCCGGATGACCACTGGGTTGTATCGCACATCGAAATTATAGTTCCGTAAATTTGTGCATTGCCTCGTACGTCAACAATTCCCCCTATTATGGCACCGGTAAGTATGTTGTTTTCTGTTTGCACCGGATTGGTATTTCCGAGGTTAACGTTGAAATGCGGAGCAAGGATTGTAGCCTCTGGTATGCTGGATATATTTTCGAAAGCAGCTTCGCCGGTGAAGTAAAGGCAATTGTGCTGCCATTTGAATGTTTGCGGCACATCGGTAACAATTACACCGTTGAAAGCACAGTTTTCAAAGCGAACATTATTGTAGTTGGTGTAGCCGGTTTTACTGCAGTCCACATATAATACCTCTTCGAAAGTGCAGTTTCTAAACAATGCATTGCGGTCATTCAGTATTTTGGCATTTGTAAAAGTCTGGTTCTCGTAAACGTGTCGCGTCAGCTTCCTGTTGGGTGTGTAACTTGGTGTTCCATCTCTGGGATAGTTGTAGTTCCCGGATGCATGAGGAAAGTATTCGACCTCCCTGCTGCTATACGGGCAGGAAGGTATCTCTACCAGGTCACTATTGTAATTGTCGGTATCATAATCGGATATATCCATGCCGGGCATATTTTGAGAAAGCTGTTCATAGTTGATACCTTCGTGGTAGGCCAGAATTTCGTCGTTAGGGCTATAATACCGGTTTTCGTAGTCTCCGCCCAACGGGGCACCGTTAACGTCAATTGGATTGTCGTTTTCATCGAGTGTCTCCAGTTGGTAATATTGGCTCTTGATTTGATCCAGTGTAAGGACGGTATTAATGGTACCATATATACTTGAGTCACTGGTCATGTTATAAGGAGATATTTCCGGGCGGTCCCATGCACTGAAAATATCACCGTGAATTGTCGATTCGCCGGTCAGCCACATTCTGCCCCTGCTGGCTACGGCGTAATTTAATACTTCACTGTCTTTTGTGACATGCATGTCTATGTTCATTTGTCTGACTGCTTCGCCGCTGGTCCCCTTTGCCTGCAGCTTGATTATTTGTGGATTGTCATCATATCGGTAGAATCTCAGTGTAAAGTCCGTATTGACACTGCCGTAGTCGAGGGGCACAGTGATAATCTCATCTCCGCTTCCGAATGCATCATTAAAACTCGCCGGAACCGGGACAGTTTGTCCGTCCAAAGCTGAATTTCGAAGACGATCGCAAAGGATATTCCAGACCTGGTCGGCCTCCGAGCTGGTGACGTAGTTTTTGCCGGTCGATGGCAAATATGGAACGGTGGAGGCAACAACATATTTACCGCACTCTAATCCGGACTGGGCCGCCATAAGAGCGGAATTGACCTTGTGCTGGTTCGATGCAAGTTGAGCGTTGGTGCTGGACATTGTCGCCATTGAGACTGCAAGTGCAGAAAATACGACGAGAAAAATCATGGATAGAATGAGCACAGCACCCTTGTGCTTTTGATAAACTGATTTGCTTGCGGGTACCATTTTTCCCTCCCCGGAATAGCCCCACATGTATGGATATTATTAGCTACTTCAATATGCTATCTAAAATATACAAAATGTTCGTCTTGCGAGCAAAAAACTTTTATTTCTCAAGAATGGTAAAATATATTTAGAACTGCTGCTGATAATACCCGATAATATACATCTTGATGTTATTAAAAAGGGCTATTGAGGATTATCCTGTTCCGCGAGAAACGAGCTTCGGGCATACGGTGAAGACATGACCCAGTTAAATCCCAGTTCCATTGCTTTTTGCTTCCACCAGTCGAATTTAGCCGGAGTAATATATTCGCTCACCTCAAGAGAATTTTTGGAAGGTTTTAGGTATTGGCCGATTGTGATTCTTTCACAACCGGTTTGATGTAAATCTTTTAAGACCTGCTCGATTTGGGCATCGGTCTCTCCCAAACCAAGCATGATTGAGGATTTGGTGGGAATATTTTCAAATTTTTCATGGGCCATTTTAAGCAGATTCAAAGAGCGTTGATAGTGGCCTCCTGCCCTGGCGGTATTGTATAGTGACGGAACCGTTTCGACGTTATGGGCGAATACGAAAGGCAAACAATCTCCTAAAATTTCCAGAGCCTTTTCCTGGCAGTTGCGAAAGTCCGGGGTTAGTATTTCAAATTTCATCTTGGGGCATTGCCGTCTTACTTCGTTAATGCAATCGCGAAAATGACCGGCACCACCATCCGGCAGATCGTCGCGGTTGACACTGGTAATGACCAGATACTTGAGGTGCATTTGCTTTGCCATCTTTGCTAAGCGTAAAGGTTCTTCCGGAGCAGGCGGTTGTGGTTTGCCTGAAGCTACAGAACAGAATTTGCAGTCTCTCGTACAAACATTGCCCAGAATCAGAACGGTTGCCGTCCCTCTGGCCCAGCATTGGCCGCGATTGGGGCAGTTTGCATTACTACATATCGTTTCCAGGCCCAGAGAGCTAAGGATTTTTTCAGTTTGCTGGAAAGTTTTGTTGGCCGGCAATGTCCTGCGTAGCCAGGGCGGCAGTCTGCGTCTTTGGTATTTTGTATCTTGTATATTGTTTTTTACCTGCCGATTCACGAGAAGTGCCTTAAAAGCATTTGTGATAATCTTTCTTTCGCATGGTTTATAGAATGTTGCTTGCCTGTCTCTTTTAATACCGAAGTCATCTCGATATTTTCCAGACCGCAGGGTTTGATGAAATCGAAGATGCTCAGGTCGTTATGGATGTTTATCGCCATACCATGGTAGGTTACAAACTTCGAGATGCGTACTCCGATGGAGGCGATTTTCTTTTTATCAATCCATAAACCGGGCAGGCCTTTTCGTCCTGAACTGTCAAGACCCAATTCTTTCAGCAATTCTATGCCTATTGCTTCGAGTTCCCTGATGTATTCACTGATTCCAAGGTCTAATTGTTGTAGATGCATGATTGGATAGAAAACCAACTGGCCCGGATTGTGTGCTGTTGCCCCGCCGCCCCTTCGGATTTCTACTACTTCGATATTATTTTCTTTTAGTTCTTCCCGGCTGACAAGGAGTTTATTAAGGCTTTGCCGGGCTCCGAGAGTGATAACCGCCGGATGTTCAGTAATAAGGACCGTATTTGGTATCTCGTTTCGGCGTCTGTTTTGCATTAATTCATGCTGTAATTGTAGAATTTGCCGATATTCACCAAGTCCACAATCGTGGATTTGCAGGGTTCTTTTGCCGGTTTCGATTGTTTCATGCACTTTTTTCACGTGTCCATTTTAGCTGTGATTTCTTGGGATTGCACGGAATTTCCACGATTATCGCGGTTCATTAGCATTGTTGTAAACAGAAGCAAAGGGAATTGCGATTAATATTGAATTGCTGCTGGAAGCGCATAAAAAGAAGACTGACGAGAAGCCGACTTCTCGCCAATCTCAGCTTTTTCATTGCCCCGCTCGTCCGATAGCCACAGACTGTAAAGAAATTATTTTAATCCGACCACTAAAGGGATTAGTTAAAGGCGATACCAACGCCTATTTCTGCATTTTCGAGCAGATTATTGCGATCCACTCTGACAACTTTACCGCATTTAATGCGGGCGAATTGTCCTTTTTCCTGTGCCAGAGGTTCTGTCCGTGGGAAATTAAGTTCTACCGTATGGCCTGTCTGAATTGGTGTAGTCAAAGGAAGTGTAATGAAAACACCAGTTTTACTTATGTTACAGCTTCGGCCGTTAAAGAATCTATTGGCCTGCGGAATCCAAACACTGACGGGCCAGGCGACTTTATTTCTGCTATCCGTACGCTGCTCAATTAACGTTTGCATAATTACTTCTCCTTCTAACAATCGTTCCATCAACGTATGTTTTTTATCGGCAACGTTAATCTGGATAGTTTAGTGTATTTGGGCAAATACTTAGGTTTTCTGGAAAAACTTTTTTTTGATTGTTTGCCTGTAGTATTATCGCTTTTTTATCGGAGCAAAAATAAATTTTTTTTGGATATTTTAAAGCGGCCGAAGCTTGTAAGTCAGACATAAAGCTACTTGAGCTTGTAGGCACGCTTGATGGAGTGGGCTATTTTGGTAGAGTTTACGAAGGCTTATAATGTAGTGATATATTAGGCAGCCTTTCATTTTGCATAAAAACAAGGCAATCAAACATTTTTGTGTATGGATATATTTGCTATAGCTTAGCTTAGAGAGGTGACGGGATCTACCTGTTAGGTTTGACATTACTTGTTTGTAACATCATTTACTATTGGTGAGTTGAAAGTGGAAAATCTTGCTATTGGGGGTTCTGTGTTGTATTGTGTGGCCGATGGAAACAAAAGTTATAAAATTAGATTCTGCAAATATAGATTCGGCCGGTATTGCAGAGGCTGCAGCTATAATTGATGCCGGCGGGTTTGTTGCATTACCAACGGAGACGGTTTATGGAATCGCCTGCAGGATTAAGAGCGATTCATTAAAGAAACTCTGCGAAATCAAAGGCAGGAGTGCTGACAAATATTACACGTTGCACATTGCAGAACGCGGCGATGTCGGTAAATACGTGCCTGCTCCCGGGTTAAGAGCACTGAAATTGATTCAGAATGCCTGGCCGGGTCCTTTAACCATCGTATTTGAATTAGACCGGGACGATATAGCCGAACAACGGCAGAAACTCGACGGCGAAGTATTTGAGAACCTGTACAAAGATAATTCGATAGGTATTCGCTGCCCGGATAACTCGATAGCCCAGAGGGTGTTACAACAAACGGATAATCCTGTTATTGTGCCGAGTGCAAATCTGTCCGGACAAACTCCTGCGGTTGATGTCGAGCAGGTTCTCGCCCGGTTAGACGGGAAAATCGATTTGATTTTAGATGGTGGGCCGTGCAAATACAAAAAGAGCAGCACGGTTGCTAAAATAGGTAAGATGGGCCTGGAGATTTTGAGAGATGGAGTGTATTCACAGGTTGAGCTTGAAGTATTATCACAGATAAAGTTTTTATTTGTTTGTACGGGTAATACATGTCGAAGTCCGATGGCCGAAGGAATATTTAAGAAATATTTGGCGGAAAAATTGCAATGCAAGGTTGACGATTTAGAGCGGATGGGTTATAAGATTAGTTCAGCGGGCATTATGGGTACTGCCGGTTATCCAGCGAGCGCAGAAGCAATTGAAGTTTGTGCTGCTAAGGGAATAGATATAGGGACACATAGGAATCAAGCATTGTCCAAAGAGCTGATAAACGAAAGTGATTTTATTTATGTAATGGAGAGAATGCACCAGGGCAGTGTTATTGCTCTTGAACCCGATGCGGAGAGCCGTTGTTTTTTGTTAGCCGGCAACAAAGAGATTCCTGACCCGATTGGTTTACCGCTGAAGTTTTATGAGAATTGTGCAAAGCTTATAGAGAAGTCTGTAATAAAAAGAATGAGTGAGCTTGTGATATGAAGATAGCGATTGGAAGTGACCATCGCGGTTATGAGATTAAAGAACAAGTCAAGGCGATAGCTGCTGAGTTGGGCCACGAGAGCATTGATTGTGGCACCAACGACAGCAATCCGATGGATTATCCCGATACTGCATATTTGGCGGCGACAACCGTCTCTAAGGGCGAGGCGGACAGGGCCATTTTAATTTGTGCGACCGGTATTGGAATGAGTATGGCGGCCAATAAAATACACGGCATCAGGGCCGCATTGTGCCACGATGAGCTGAACGCTCAGGTTTCGCGTGACCATAACGATGCTAATGTCCTGTGTTTGTCGGGAGACCAGGTTGGCGAAGTATTATTACGGAAAATGGTGGAAGTCTGGCTTAATACTGAATTCAGCGGCGGCAGACATCTAAGAAGGGTGAGAAAAATAGAGGCTATCGAAGAAGGTAAAGATCCGAGAGAGGTTAACAAGGTTAGCAAAACGTAAAAATAGGGTGGGCAAGGAGGCCTGCCCTATAAATATATATTCAATGTCTTGTGGGGTTGATGGCAGGCGGACGGGTTTGACTTTGAGCCGGATTTATCATTTCTGACTGTGTTGACATATTCATAATTACTTTTCATTCCCAAGTGTGAGGAAGCCTTAGCCATTGGAGTTATAAGATTAAGGAAGTTTTGAAAAATTAAAAAGTGTATCAGTTTCCAACTTTGGCGGGAACCCGTTTTGATTTGGGTTTGACCTCTTGTACTGTCACTTTTATTCGGTCTCTGCCGACTTTTTCTGTACTGGTACCTATTGAACGCAGTTTTGCATATCTGAGATCAACAAGATGGTCGATTTTCGTATGTTTTAGCTCATGCAGAGTTTTTACAATGTATCTCTCTACATTATAAACGGTATCGTGAATATTACGATGCGCACCTCCAAGCGGCTCAGATATAACATCGTCCACCACTCCCAATTTGAGTAAATCTTTGCTTGTTAATTTAAGCGCTTCGGCCGCCTGGGAAGCCTGTGAGCCGTCACGCCATAAAATTGCGGCACATCCTTCAGGTGATATCACCGAATAGTACGCGAACTCGAGTATTGCCAGCCTGTCACCGACACCTATTCCGAGTGCGCCGCCGGAACCACCTTCTCCTATGACGATGCAAATAATAGGCACTTTCAGCCGGGGCATTTGATTGAGGTTGACAGCTATTGCCTGGGCCTGTCCACGTTCTTCGGCGCCAATGCCCGGGTAAGCGCCGGGTGTATCGATAAGTGTAATGATGGGAATACCGAACTTCTCGGCAAACTTCATTTTAGCCAGTGCTTTGCGATAACCCTCGGGATTGGGACATCCGAAATTGCAAGCGATTTTCTGCTTTGTGTTTTTACCTTTATTTTGACCGACAACCAAAACTCTCTCTCTGCCGATATGGCCGAGACCTGTTATAATTGCCCGGTCGTCGCCAAAGCATCTATCACCGTGTAACTCTCGAAAGTCTTTTACCATCAGATTGAGGTAGTCGGTAAGGAGAGGTCTTTTGGGATGCCTCGCAACTTGAACTGTTTGCCAGGCTGTAAGATTTGAGTAAGTGCGTTTTAGTTCGACTACTTGCTGCTTCTGAATATCGCGAATCTCTGCGGAATAATTTATGCCTTTAGTTGAACTGAGCTTTCGCAGCTCGTTCATCTGGCAATCCAGGTCAGCTACCTTTTCCTCAAAGTCGAGGTGGTCACCGTTGCTTAAGGTATTATTATTGTTTGACATATTATTTATTTTATTATCTCGTTCGGGCATTTGCGCACCACGAGCATAAATCGCCATTAAGCGTAATTATTATTAAACGCAGGATTCTAACATTTTAATAACATTAATCAAAGAAAAAAATTGACATTTCAAGGGTTGTAGATTAGTTTTTTGTCGAATCTGTCTTTGGCTATATTTTTATAAGGTACTGCTATTGAAAGAGTTAAAACAAGTAACGGTTATAGGGTTGGGGCTTTTAGGCGGCTCGATTGCCTCCGGCGTTTTACGTTGTTTTTCTTATGTAAAAGTTGTTGGTTACTCCCACCGCCCCGCCACCGTCGCTAAGGCGAAACAATTGGCAGTGGCGGATGAGATTGTCGATTCTCTCGAACAAAGCGTCGCTAAAGCAGACATCGTCATACTGGCGACGCCTATCAGTACATTCGAGAATATCTTTAGTGAAATAAGCGATGCACTGCCGGATGGTTGCATTGTTACTGATGTCGGCTCGACGAAAGTCCTGCCACATAGCTGGGCGGCCAGGAAGTTGCCCGATAGGGTCCACTACGTAGGCTCACATCCAATTGTCGGCTCAGAACAAAGAGGTGTCGATTTTGCAAGAGATGATTTATGTGACCAGGCCGTGTGTATTTTAACAACTACCAGGAAGACGAATCAACGGGCGGCGCAACAACTTGAGAGGTTCTGGTCAAAACTGGGCTGCTTAGTTAAGTTCATGAAACCGGCCGAGCACGATAGGATTTTTGCGAATGTAAGCCACGTGCCGCATATCACAGCAGCGGCACTAACAAACGCAATCAGCGGCAGGGAATTGAAATTTGCCGGTAAGGGTTTTATGGATACATCGCGAATTGCTTCCGGCCCGTCTAATATCTGGGCAGATGTCCTGCTGACAAATATCGAAAATACCTCTAAAGGAATCGATAAAGTCATCTCTGAATTGTTCGAACTCAAAAGAGCAATCAATAGTGAAAATCGTGGACAAATTGAAAAATTGCTGGAGAGGGCAAGAAAAAAACGAGCAGCACTGATTGACTATAAAATCAAACAGAAGGAAATAAAGTAGCCGGTCTGTGGCGTCAATAACGTTTGTCTAAGCCCTTCGAAAAATTCAGGGTATGCCGAAGAAATCTTTGCTGGTTGCGGTTACTGCCTCTGCGAAATCGGTCAGGTCCATTTCTTTAAGCTCGGCGAGAAACTTTGCCGTGTGAATCATAAGAGCAGGCTCGTTAATCTTCTGCTTTCGCATTGGTTCCGGTGACATATACGGACAATCGGTCTCAAGCATCAATCTTTCAACCGGCACTATTTTGGCCGCTTGGCGGGCGATCTCGGCATTCTTGAAAGTTACTACGCCTGTAAAAGAAATATGAAAACCGTAATCGAGAATTATTCTTGCCTGTTCTTCGTTGCCCCCAAAACAGTGAAAGACAACACCATTTAGCCGTCCGTTGAGCCTCAGAAACTGCTCCAAAATGTCCATCGTTTCATCAAAGGCCTCTCTGCAGTGTATAATTACCGGCAGATTCAGCTCCTGGGCGATTTGTAACTGTGCGGCGAAGGCTCGCATTTGGGCTGGTTGTTTCGAGAAGTTGTAATAAAAATCCAGCCCCGTCTCGCCGATGGCAACTACCTTTTTATTTCCGGCGAGCTCTTTTAGTTCGGCGATGGTCTTGCCGGTGACGTCCTTGGCATCATGTGGATGAATTCCGACTACGGCATAAATATTCTCAAATCTATCGGCTAACTCAACAGCTTTTTGGTTATGTTTCGTATCGGTGCCGATGGTTATCCACCCGGTAACACCGGCGGCCCTGCTGCGTTCCAGAACGTTATCTATGTCCTGAGCTAACTGCTCGAATGTCAAATGACAATGCGTATCAATCAGTTCCATAACACTTCTTTTTATTAAGAGTTAAAGGCATCGAAGAAGCTCGTAATGATAAAAATGGCCTTTATATTATCGCAAAACATTTACTTTTGTGTCTTTTTTTCCTGTATCCGTCTTTTAATTCCGGCCATATCTTCTTCGGAAACCCGAAGCATGTAGGCTTTGGACTCGGCTTTGCTAAGTGCCTTCTCGGCATGTTTTAGTTTTTTCGGGCGGTGTTTGAGAAGAAAATTTGCATAATTAAACCAGCATTGCTGGCAGCCGCAGCTTTTTGTCATTTTCTTATAGTAGCGTTCCGCCTTGTCTAATTGGTCATGTTTTACCAGTATATCTGCAAGACCTCCGTAGTATTTGCCTTCGGGATTCAGCTCTACAGCTTTTTGTACCGCTTTAAGGGCATGCTCATATTTACCGAGTTGCGAAAGAGCGGTTCCGTAGTGAAACCAATAATCCGGATTGTTGGGGTCTTTGTCGATTAACTGTTCAGCATACTTTTTGGCTTTGTTTGGTTCGATTTGAGTTAAGATGACGATTCGATTGATTGCAGCTAAGTTGTTATTGGGGTCGATAGCCAGTGCCGATTCTGTTTCGGTCAGGGCCAGCTCTTTGCGGTGACGATTCATCAGGAAATTGCCGTAGGCGGCGTGGATGGATGCGCTCTCTGGAGCCAGTTGGAGGGCTTTTTGATAGCTTGATTCGGCAAGGGCAAGAAGTACATCGCGGGACGCCTGATGGTGCCGCGGCTGTGAATCAGGTTCGTGCGCCTGTTTGTCTGCGCTTATAGCCAGGAGCAAATGAATATAGCTCGATTCGGGACGAAGTGTCACCAGCTTACCGGCTATCTCAAGTGACTCTGAGCTGTCTTTTTTTAACAGAGTCTCGAAATAATCCATAATACCGGAAAAAGCAAACCCTGCATTCGCAACCGAACCAAAAGGCGATGGATAATAACTTTTCGCAACGAATTCAAGGTCATTTTCCTTTAGCAGTTCCCAGATAGATTCTACATTAGTGCCGACTGTGTCAAAGACAAAGATTACATAAAACAATCCCGGTATTCCTAATTTGAAACCAGTTAATGCACAGACCAGACCAGTGACTTTAGCTGATTCAGGCAGGAGCATTGCCGAGCCGCTCCAACCTCGCTGGACAGGACCTGTTCCTCTCAACCTCATCCCGATAATGGGCTTTGTTATATTTAGCCTGTCAATAGTCAGAGTGGTGGTTCGGATTTGTCTTCCTAACTGTTGAGGTTTCTTTGATTTTCTTATGGGTCGGCTGAAAATTGTGATTTGTTCAGCGTCACTGAGTTCTTCCTCGTCGGCGACGGCAAGAGCAGGGTGAATGGGCCATGGGGCTTTGAGCATTGCCAGATCAGTTTTTTTCTCAACAGCCAGAATTCGGCAGTTGTAAATATCGCCATAATATGGGCTGATAACGACGACCTCAGGTGACATTGGAGAATCGGTCCAGGACGGTGGTCTGTCCACGCAATGCTCGGCACTCAGGAGGATTGTGCCGTCCCCGATAGTGAATGCAACTCTGGGCCAGGAGATAAGGGTCTCGTGCTGCCTGTGGTCGATATGAGCGAGTAGAACGAGTGCGTTCGGGTCATAGCCGGGTTTAAGCTGCCGGCTTGCGTCGCCGTTATGTGCGAATTCGCTGCAACCGCAGGTAAGTAAAATCGCAAGTAAAAGAAGCAGGCGGCTTAAAATTGTTTTTTTCATCGTTGTTTTCATAAAACTTTATCGTTGTTGGTTTCTTTTATAGTAACAAACAGCATAGTCAACAAAACGTTACCGCATTTTTATCAAATTGTCCAGAATACAAAAAGTCTGATGAGATGTTTTAGCTATATTGTAAAGGCGTTTTCGTAGTGTCTTATTTGTGGCCGGCCGGATTGACCCAGAACTATTGTGACAATATCGAAGCGAAAGGGACGGTTTTGTATATTGTTACTTGCGAGGAAATAGCGTGCTGTTTTCAGCAGTCTGGCTTTTTTTGGAGGTGTGATAGATGCCTCGGCTTCGGCGAAATTCTCATCCGCCCTGGCTTTGACCTCGACAAAGACGATACTGCCGTCGGTATCGACCATTATCAGGTCTATCTCGCCAGTTTTGCTGTAAAAATTCCGCGTGAGAGTTTTGAGGCCTTTGCGTTTTAGGAATTTCTCGCAGCGTTTTTCGCCCCACCGGCCGAGCAGTTCCCGGTCGGATAAAAGCTTGCGTCTGTTGATTAGAAAATTAAATATCAAAATGAAAAATGTAAAATTGAGGAAGGTGTCCGTCAAAGGCGGACTCCAAAGTTTTTAATTTTTTACTTTTAACTTTTGATTTATTTCGAGACGGTGTGGTCACTATGTCGCTGAGAGAGCCTGACGGCCTTACCGATTCTCTGGCGGAGGTAGTATAGTTTTGCTCTCCTGGTTTTTCCGCTACGAATAGGCTTAATGTCAATGACATTGGGTGAATGGATTGGGAAAATCCGCTCAATGCCCTCGTTATTAACGATACGTCTTACCGTGAAGTTTTCGTTAATACCCCGGCCTCTGCGGGCGATTACCGTGCCGGTAAATATTTGTGTGCGAGTTTTATCGCCTTCCTGGATACGGCAAAGGACGTCAACAACATCGCCTATCTCAAAATGAGGGATTTTTTCCTTAAGACTTTTACTCTCGACGGCGTCCAATATATCTGTTTTCACTGATTTTTCTCCAGTTATTATTAATTTTTAATGGTATTTAGTGAATAATGTACATTCTGTGATTAAATACCGAATCCCGAATGCTACCGATTTTTCAGGCTAAAGACAAGCACTTTTTTAAAAAATGCAGGGGTACGAGTATTAAATCAGTTAAATATCGGTACATCGACCCTAACAGCAGAAAATCCTGTAGAAGGGCATATCGGGAAATTTGTGATTAGAATCCATAAACCGGCTTTAACTGCTCTTCGGTGGGTAATTGCTCATACATCTCGCCTTTTGGGCCAAAATAGAGATCGTCTTTTTTCTCGATCTCGACCGGCGTGATTGAGCCGTTGCTGTTATGGACCTGGATAATGAATACTTCCTTACATCCATCTATGTCTTCATCCCTGGGTTCTTCATCCCTGCTTTTTTCCTTATCGATTTGTTCAAGCAGTTCCCCCACACCCAAAATCGCGGCACCAAGTGCGGCACCCTCACCTTCTTCGTGAGATTGATAACCGATTATCCCGCCTACAATAGCGCCTGTTATTGCTTGTTGATAGATGGGATGAAGTCGTAATTCTTCGTTACAGCCGCAAAGAAGCAACGATGACACGACAAAAGCGACGATGATCGGGGTTTTGTAAGATTTTGTTTTCATTTGCTTTCTCCAAAATTATTTCTCAGCAAGGAAAAATACGTATAAACAGATATACTTCACAATATATATAAGGCACTTTTCCCCCTCGAAAGCTCAAATATTTTCACTTTTTTGTATTATATTATCAAGGTTTTTTTATTGGCGGGTCGTTGACGAGCAGGGAATCCAGTTTGTCCGCCGGCCTACTGCCGAGTTTCGGCGGGATGCCTCGCCGGATATCCTCACCGTCCCAGGATGTATAGATATTGTCGTCGTTGACGCCGCAATTTGATGTTTTTTCCCGGTCTACATGGATGTCAAGAAACAGGACGTTTTGTGCTTCATTTGAGTGGGAAGGTGAATTGCCGGCCATGATATCATTTCTGTCCCCGTCGGGATTAAACAATGAGAAATCCTTTACCTTACTGGTGGGCGAAGGAATCCATGGATTCCTGTCGGCGGCCATCGCCATTTCCGGGTTGCTCGATGTCGTCAGGGCATATTGACCGTAGGGTATATGATAACAATAGCTGCAATGCTTCCGTGGCTCAGGGCCGAAATCCCAGAGTTGGCTAAGCTCTTCGTCACGAACACCGTATTTACGAGGAATAAATTCTTTGATTTTGGATTCTTTTGGGCAAATAAATTTTTCAGGTTCGACTTCTGCATATTTGACCAAAAGATATAAGCTGGATGAAATAGTTGCCTGGCCGCCGCTTCTGTCAGAAGCTATGCCATAAGCTTTATATCGATTTCGTCCTTTCCAATCGGGGATTTTATTTGCCCAGACGGAAGTTCTGCCCCCTGCCCGAGGGAATTCATCGTCATAGTCGTTGGCATAGAGCATCATTGCCTTGCCGATACCGGAAAGATTTGCCCCGCAGACCCATTGTGGAGATTGAACGTCACGTGCATGAGTGACAATATACAATGTAGGGAAGCATCCTCCGAATATTGGAATCAGAATTGCCCCTAAAGCGAAATTCCTGCCTGTGATTAAGCCGCCACTTTTTTCGATTTGTATGAAACTTGTAATTCCGAAGATAAATGACACAACTAAAAGAATGAGGCTTAATAAAAAAGTATAAGCTACCCATGGTGTTCTTGAACTAAGTATTCGCGGGTAATTGTTAGCGAATATTGCCGGTATTGTTAGTACCAAAGAACAAAAAGCTAAAATTATTGCTGTTATTGCGAGCCTGCTGACTTTGACATTGACCGGATTTGAAGAATCCAGTGGATTTGTCAATGTTGCTTTACAAAACCGGCACTCCTGAACATCATCCGGATTTTCTTTGCCGCATATCGGACAATTCATTTTATTTGTCCCTCCAATTTATACCATTTTCTTACCAGTCATGCTGAAGCACAAATTCCCGCTAAAGAAGCTAATCACATTATACTTCTTTGTGTGACACTGTCCAGAGATTTTAAGGAACACATATTGTAGCAGAAATGAACATCTATTCAGTATGTGGTAGTTTTACTCGATGCTGTCGTTGAGCAAATCCGGGCGGATTTTTTTTGTTCGTTCGAGTGCCTGCTGTTTTCGCCATTCTGCGATTTTTGCATGGTCTCCGCTTAAAAGAATCTCCGGCACTTTCATACCGCGAAAGACCTCCGGCCTTGTATATTGGGGGTATTCCAGAAGCCCATCGCTGAAGGAATCATTTTTAGCCGAGTCCTCGTCACCGAGTGCATCGGGCAGCAATCTGACAACCGCATCGATGATGACCATTGCAGCTAATTCACCGCCGTTGAGAACATAATCTCCGATAGAGATTTGCTCGGCATCGAGACCGGTTCGGATTCGCTCATCGAAGCCTTCGTACTTGCCGGTGATAAGTATCAGGCGTTTTTCTTTGCTAAATTCCTCGGCTTTGGCCTGATCGAATCTTTGCCCTTGTGGACTGAGCAGAATGACGTGTCCCTTTTGCGGTGACAAATTGCGGACGTGCTCGAAGCTATCGAAGACCGGCCCCGGCATCATTACCATTCCGGGTCCACCGCCATATGGCTTGTCATCAACTTTTCGGTAATTATCTGTGGCAAAATCCCGTATGTCGGTTAGAGCGATTTCAATCAGCCCGTTATCCTGGGCTCTCTTTAGTATCGAGCAGCTCAGAGGTGATTCGAATGCCTGTGGGAAAAGCGTAAGAATGTCAATTCTCATCATCTTTTAGAATCTTTCCGGCATGATTAAAGCAATAATTTTGTGCCATTAGTGTAAAGGTTAAGCCCCACGCTGAAAACGCAGGGCTCAATATTTTTACACCTTATAAGTGAATGTTTTCTCAACTATCGGGTTTCTCTTCCATTTGCGGCTCTGCTTTTTCCTCAGGTTCTGTTTCGGTTTTTTCTTCCGCCTGGGGTTTATCTTCTTGAGAAGCAGCTTCTGCCTCGTCCTTTTTCTCGGCCTTTGGCTTTTCTTCGGCCTCGGGCTCATCTTCTGTTTTTGTTTCAGCCTTTTCTTCTGTCTCGGGTTCGGTTTCTTCTTTTATCTGTGCCTCGGCTTTGGTTTTTTCCTCTGCTTGCGTTTTAGCTTTGTTTTCGGCTTCTTCTTTAGCTTTCTCTTCTGCTTCAGCTTTTGACTTAGCCTCGGCTTCTTCTTTAGCTTTCTCTTCTTCGGCTTTGGCTTTCTCTTGCTCAGCTTTAGCCTTGGCTTCTGCTTCAGCTTTGGTTTTTTCTTCGGCCGCCTCAGCTTCTTTTTGGGCTGCTATTTTTTGAGCTTTTGTGAAAAATTTACCTTTGCTTGTAGCGACTGCTCTGGCCTTTGCACGATGCGCAGTTCTTACTTCTGCATATTTATTTTTGATACCACGACGAAGTAGAATTTGCGAGACTGTGTCACTTGGTATCGCTCCTTTATCCAGCCAGTATTCGACGCGCTCGTTGTTAAGTACGATTTGTTTGGCCGGGTCTTTTTCAATCGGGTCGTAATGACCCAGCTTCTCCAGTACTTTACCGTCACGCGGTTTGCGTGATTCGATTGCATTTATTCTAAAGAACGGCCGATGCCGCCGACCTATGCGCGTCATTCTTATTTTCACTGCCATAATATTTCCCTTCTTTAATATATAATCAATTCCCGTGACTTTGACATTTTACGTCACGAAACGCGTTTGCAATATAGTGCGTAACCGTTGATAAAAATCGCAAAGTTAGCAACATCAATTCCGGCATCGGTTGCGATTCGCTGCATTTGCTCATCTGTCAAACTCTCTGCGTTTTGTTTTTCAGCCGTTGTCATTATCGCCACTGCTTTTTTTAATTGCTCTAATTCCTCGGAACTTGGCGAAGCCAGCATCGCCAGCTCACTGGTGCCTTCTATATCCTTGAATTGTTTTCTTACCAATTTACCGTATTTATTATCTGAGAATGTAGCGATTTTTTCAAGGTATTGTTCTATCGAGATGTTATTGTTTATCGCCGTTTTATTTTTCCTCTTCGCCTTACAACTTTTTTTCTTTTTGAACGTTGTTTTATTTTTCTACCGCCCGCCATCATCTGACCTAGGGAGCCCATATTGAAACCGCCTGAGAGCATATTCTTGAGTCCGCCAAAGCTTCCGCCGCTGATGGCCTTCATCATATCCCGGCTGCGTTTGAAAGTCTTGACTAAACCGGCGACATCGTTGACCTCGACGCCGGCCCCGGCAGCGACCCTTCTTCGTCTGGACAAATCAATCAAATCCGGGTCGCTTCTTTCGGCGGGAGTCATAGAATAGACCATTGCTTCCATTTGCCCGATTTCGGCCCCGTCAAAATCCAAATCCTTGAGCTGGCCCCCCATACCGGGCATCATTTTGAGCATACTTTTTATGCCACCCATCTTTTTAACGGCCTGCATTTGCTTAAGGAAGTCGTCGAAGCCGAAACTTCCCTTGGCCATTTTTTTCTGTAATTTCTCGGCCTCTTCAGCTTCGAGGTGTTCTTGTGCCTTCTCGACGAGTGTCACTACATCGCCCATGCCCAGAATTCTACCGGCCATGCGGTCGGGATGAAATTCTTCAATCTTGTCGAGCTTTTCACCGACACCAATGAATTTTATAGGCTTTCCGGTAACGGCTTTGACGCTTAGTGCAGCCCCGCCGCGTGCATCCCCATCGAGCTTAGTTAAGATTACACCGTCGAGTTCGAGACGTTCGTTGAACTGCTTGGCTGAATTGACTGCGTCCTGACCGGTCATCGCATCACAGACCAGATAAATCTGGTGTGGAGTGACCGCTTTTGCCACATCAGCGATTTCGGTCATCATCTCCTGGTCGATATGTAATCGGCCTGCGGTATCGAGCATAACCACATCGTGGCCGTTATTTTTAGCGTGTTTGATGGCGTTTTTTGCAACTTTTACGGCGTTCTTACTATCTTCGCTATAGACATCGACGTTTATCTGTTGTCCTAAGATAATCAATTGCTCGATAGCAGCCGGTCTTTGCAGGTCATCAGCCACCAATAGAGGCTTCTTGCCCTTTGCTACTAAATATTTGGCGAGTTTGGCGGCGGTTGTGGTTTTGCCGCAACCTTGCAGGCCGGCCAGCATGATTACTGTAGGTCCGGGTGAGACAAAATAGATTCGTGTATCAACAGGTCCCATCAGTTTTGTCAGCTCATCATTGACGATTTTTATCAGGACCTGGCCGGGGTGGAGACTCTTGATAACTTCGGCACCGATTGCCGCCTGTGTAACATCCTTACAGAACTGCTTGACGACGTTATAGTTTACATCCGCCTCCAGAAGGGCTTTACGGACGTCTCGCATAGCATCTGAGATGTTCGCTTCAGTAATGCGTCCCCGGCCGGATAACGACCTGAAAACAGAGTTAAATTTTTCGGTTAACGATTCAAACACAACTTTTCACCTGACTTTTTTAGTGGCTCATTAACTCCTATGGAGTAGTCTGACGCCGTTTAATTCCGATGAATTTAAGATTGTAAATCCACTGAGGCGATTCTGCAAGCGTAAAATCTTTCATGGGTTATTTTACTCGGTTATGGTATTTGATTCGGGGCCTTATTGATGAGATGATTGAGAATTAATTAAAAGAAAAAGACTCCAGCCTATCCTGAGAAGGTCAGGCTGGAGTCTTTATTGCTTTTAAGAAGTTTGAAATTCTACCAGAAGAAGACAGGGTTTGTTCCATAGCGCCCCACTGCCACATCACCATTCATTTCCGGCTCAAACGGCCTCCATTCAGTATGGGTATCCAAGAAGCCGACATTGCCGCCGGTGGGTTCAAAAGAGTTCTTTAAATGGCTGCTTGAGTCATAAACCTGGTCTTGGGAAAAGATGCCACCTGCTACCTCAGCGAAGTTGTATCCATATTTCGTGTTGGAACGAGGCGCGCCCATAATAGAATCTATTACTAACTCTCTTGATGACGGGTGTGATTGCTGGGTTGATTCCAACCATATCTTTTGCATGTTATCTTTCTCATACCGTACGATATCCGGCCGGCTTCCCCTGGTTGTCTCGAGAATAAAACAATAGCCGGATACAATAAAGCCGCTTTCGTCTGTAAACCTTTGTATCCTGCTGTCCCATGTATCATTGTCGTATTCCCAGAACAATTCATTGTATTTTTGATGATTATGGTTTGACGGGCAATAGAACATCTCTCTGGTCATTCCGCTATCAAGCATGAAATGCACTGTGTTGACAGCCACATCCTGCAGCCAGTTTCCTGCTGTCTCAGGTAGTGGCAGCTTCGTGTCGTTATCGTTGGCATATAGATTCAAAGCAAGTAAGTGCTGGCGTATTCGCGATCCGCAGGATTGCCGTCTGGCTTGTTCTTTGACTCTGTTCAAAGCCGGCATCAAAATGCTCATTAACAGAGCGATGATTGCAATTACAACAAGCAATTCTATTAAAGTAAAACCTTTTCTTTTCTTCATAATTTTAGCCCCATCATTAAAGATATGAAGTTACATTCAAACATCATACAACCAAATTCTACACTATCTTTTATAAAAGTTCAATGTAAAAATCCTTATTTTTACATTTTTTTAGGACTTATTATCAGTAGTTGGTATTTTAGGGTGAATCTGCATGATTTGTATGAAAATGGCGAGATTTTCGAGTATATTCGTATAAGATAAGGTATTAGAATGGCTTATAAAAGTTTTAGGAGCAAATATTTATCGATTTTGAATAAATTATGTTTCGCCGGACTCCTGCGTGTTTTTTCGTTTTTTTTGGTGTAAGAAATCTTATCGGCTTAGATTATGGCTGAATAAAATTTCATGATGAGTGAAGAAATCAATGCTATTTAAACTTTGTAAAAGAATATGCTCGCAGATAGAAAACAACGGGATTATACTACGAACGTATATTTAACGGATTGGAGGTTACTATGAAAAGGACACTCATTTTTGTTTCCGCCCTGTTGATATTTATAGCCATAGTCCTAATAGTAATTATTTTAAGCAGGTCAAATGACCAACCGGTGGCAGAAAGCAAGAGTGTGACAACACAGGAAGACACGCCGGTATCCATAATTTTGGATGGAAGCGATCCGGATGGAGATTCGCTAAGTTTTTATGTAGTAAAAGAGACGTCTCACGGCAGCCTGAGCGGTACCGGTGCCAGGATGATTTATAAACCCGAGAAGGATTTCAACGGTTTTGACAATTTTACTTTCAAGGTCAGTGACGGTTCGAAAGAGAGCACTACGGCAACCGTTTCTATTGCGGTGACGGCTATCAACGATCCACCTGTGACCTGTGATGATAGTGCTAAAACTTACGAAGACACACCGGTTGTCATGATTGATGTATTGGCTAACGACACGGATGTGGATGGTGATAAGATAATTGTGCTCGGTGTTACGCAGGGCAAAAACGGGTCTGTCACAATAAGCTCAGATAATATGCTTACATACACAGCGGATAAAGATTTTTGCGGCGTCGATTCATTTAACTACACAGTCAGCGACGGCAAAGGCGGAACCAATACCGCCACTGTCGAACTGACGGTTGACGCAGTTAACGATTCACCGGTTATCACTTCAAAACCCGTAACGACTACCAGAGTATGGTCGTCGTACAGTTATGATGTTAATGCCAAAGACGCCGATACCGCTGATACGCTTATCTTCAGCCTGACCGACAAACCTGACGGTATGACAATAGACCCGAACACGGGTTTGATAGAGTGGAGGCCAGATAACACCCAGGAGGGGACTCATGATGTAATCGTTAAAGTTATTGATTCTAATGATGTGCCGGCTTCGGATATTCAATCATTTAACATCATCGTAGCTTCACTGAGCTCACCCCTTGTAACGCCATTGACAGTTGATGATGGTTATATTCTCACAAAGGATAAAAAAATATCAGAAGAAAACAGGCTGGATATAGTCCTATCCAGTGATGGCAAATGCCTCGGGACAGAGGCCGGTTCATCCATATTCTTTGATTTTTCAGATGCGTCGATACCTGAAGGAGGTAAAATAATCTCGGTTGTTCTTTTTGTGGAGCACTTCGAGGATGAACAGTTTCCATTCGGAAAACTACAGTGGAATATTGGTAAAGACTGGCCTGATGACCCGATAATCTGGGCGTCAATTAATGCTCCGGTACGAGATGGGCAGCGGAATAAAGCAACCGATTCATGGGACATAACAAGTATAGTTAATACGTCCGAAAAGGTGGACTCAGTTCAGTTCCAGGTTGCGAATAAAAGTAACATCGCCGGGAGAAAAACATCATTGGATTACATCTATATAACAGTTCGATGGTATTAATTTGTATAAAGCGGTTAACAATAAAGATTGGATTTGGCATTAAGAAAAATATTGGTTATACTTTAACTGGAGCAATTATTATTGAAGAAGGAGATCAAGGGGGGCGGAAAAGCCCGGATATTTTGGTAATTATGCCTTTGTATTCAGGGCATTTTGGATGATAACGAGCCGACAGGAGGGTCTGAATTTCGGCTGACATCATAATACTCCTTTCTTCTAATGGGGGGCTGGTCATGGCCTGGTCAGCCCCGTTTTTTTTCACTTCTGTTTTACCTGCAATCCTGAAGAACCTCCGCATTCCAATCCTGTATTTCAGTTGTTTTTTAATACAGGAAAAAACCCTTATTTGAGTTTGTTCTGTTTGTCAATATACTATTAAGAAGCAATTGAAGTTTCTCAGTCATTCTGCGCGCATTATTTTCAAAGATATTTTTTCTGTTATAGTGCGGAAAATTCATTTCTTTTTTAACTCTGATTCTTATTTAGGTCCTAAAAACATTTCGTTTTTGGTTATTCAGGGACACATATCAAGTGACTTCGTTTTATTCACGAACGTTGTCCGTAAAAATCCTTGACTTTTATTCTTCATTTGGATAAACTAACTACTATAAGTGGTTTTCGGGGCGGTTATATCCGAATGGGGGGATTCTGATTTTTCCCAAATTGAGTATCCAAATAGACTGGTTGGTCGCCTGATTAATGTAGTTTCAGGTCCATGGTTTACCTTGCAGGCGGAAAGCCATTTGTAACGAAACAGTAGTGGAAATGCAATATTATTTGGTGGTTATGTTGGAATAACCGACATCAGATGAGGCACTTGGCGATGGTTTTTTGAGGAGCATGAAAAGGAGAAGATTCAATTGTTGTGGGTGATCCACAGCAGGGACGATATTGACGCAAGTTGTTTTGGGGGAGCATAGTAATGAATGGGGGGTTATTAAAGACATCGATAATTTTCTGTGCCGCAGCAGTTCTTGTTTTGCCGAGCATAGCTGGGGCTACCACTTTAGGTACCGTTGATATTTCAATGACCGGTTTTTATGCAAGCGATATCATGCATGTTTGGGCCGGGGGTTATGATGGAGCAAGCATTCGTGCCGGAGTCAATATGTTCGAAAAGACCGGTAGTTCCTCTGAGGGACATCTCTGGCCTAATGGTACAATAAGTGGCTTCTGCATAGAATTGACAGAGTCACCTTCTGTTGACGAATTGAGATATAATGTGCTTATGCCTGAAAATGGACCGCAGCCAACCAGTTTTTTGGGTGATTCCATGGGTTATGCAAAGGCTCAGTATGTCCAGGAACTCTGGGGAAGGTATTACGATTCATCCTGGGGCAGTGGTGCTACGTTTACTGACACGCAAAACCGCTTTGCTGCAGCATTTTCGGCGGCGTTGTGGGAGATTATTCACGAAGACTTACCAAAATCTCAGTTCGGCTGGGACGTTACAACTGACGGTACTGAAGGTAATGGGGGGTTCCGCACCGATTATGAGTACGCAAGTATTGCTAATGCTATGTTGTATTCTCTTGATGGAACAGGGCCGTTAGCGGATTTGCGAGTCTTTTCTTATGACGGAGCTCAGGACTATTTGGTCCTGGTTCCTGAGCCGGCGACAATGACACTGCTTGGTTTCGGAAGTGTGTTGGCTTTGTTGCGCAGGAGAAAACTGCGATTAAGTAAGTGAATATGATTGGGCCGAACTTATGTTTGTGGCTCGGTCCAGCGCTACTTACCGCCCGTTGAGAAAACTTCGGAAAGGTTTAATTTTTTTGTTAACCTAATTAACAGAACATCTCAACAATAAAGAAGCCGGTCATTTTGATGTTCGGCAGAAAGGGGGGAATTAATTAGGCTCGCTGCTGAGTCGGATGGAGGAATTGAGCACCAATGGATATGGTACAAGATTTACTGTGCTGCGAATGGTGCGCAGCTTGAAGAAAAAGAGCGAAACAGAAATGTTGTAAATATGGGGGAAATTGAATGAAAAGATTAATAGTATTTCTTTTGTTAGTGTTTTCTTTGGGTACATCAGCATTGGCTACCACAACCATCGAATTCAGTCCTAATACGACTACCGGTGGCTCCTGGTATTATGATGGTGCCGGCACTCTGAGTTTCAACCAGCAGATTACCGTCGATAGAGGGATGGGAAGCAATTACGATGCTCTGGTTGGCTCCTTAGTGTATATTCCCGCATTCAATGTTAGTGTTGATTCGTATGGTGCATATAAATTGACACCATTTGGCACGACGGCCATCTCGATTACGAATTCGGATGGCAGCGCAACCTATTTAACAGGGACTCTTCATTCGGGTGACCTGGTTCCGGTCGGGACAATAGGAGCCGCTTACACCCAGTTTCAGGCGGATATCACCAATCTTGCTGTCACTGCAGCCGGACAATCGCTTGGCTCGGCAGCTTTGGATGCTATTGTAAAGTCGGGTGCGATGGCACTTGATTTTGAATTATCTTTACAAGGTGGAAGTGGGACAAACTATCATACACTTATAGAGATGCTGACAAATGGTTACTCAGGAGGCAATGGTTTCAGCGGGGCTATGTCGATTCCCGAACCGACGACGATTGCTTTACTAAGCCTTGGCTCATTGGCTTTATTAAGAAAACGCAGGGCATAAATCAGTTTGTTATTTACTACCTTCCGGGGCTGTAAGCTTTTGCTTGCAGCCTTTTTTATTACCTTATAAGTAGTATCGAGTTTTCAGATTCACATGTTCGGCCGGTTCAGATGTTCCAGTCCTTTGATTTCTTCACAAATTGGTTTTGCATGATAATACCGACCGTCGTTGGCAGTATCAGAGCTACTGGCAGAAACCAGTTTTGGTTGAATACCAGATATTCCACCTGCGTGGTTGTTCTCGGGTAGATATACAAAAGCGCTAACGAACCTATAACAACTAATCCACTTCCCCAAAGACTTGTAAAGAGCATAACGGCCGCCTTGAAGATGATGAAGGAGATCATTCCTCCGGCAACGATACCGGTCAGCGCGCCTGCCCAGATGTATGGTTCAGGCAGGCCGAAAGCGTACCATATTCCCGATGTTAGTATCCCACCTGCGACGGCACCTAATATACAAATTGCCCATCGCAACAACGGAACAGAAAGAACTGCCAGCAGACCCATGCCTACCAGTCCACCCGCGAGCTGATTGTTCAGACCGTTAATTCTTTCGATGATTGTCATCCCCAGGATCAAACCCAACAATCCAAAATTAATGACCACCAGTATCTTGAAGACTCGCCAGCCGTAGAAAAGACAAATCGATCCGAAAGATAAAAAAGTTATCGCTTCAACTATATTGAGTGAAGTGATTTGTTCCCAGAATAAATTAATCGGGACAATTGGCCCATTCGCCGCTTCCGGAGTTGTGTCACGTACTGAACTGATGGCGATCTGTGTAAGAATAGAAATACAATCCATTCTGTTCTCCTTTATTTTTCGAGATCATATCCTAAATTGTGCGAAAGTTTCAGTGCACAATTTATACCTGAGCCTGTGCTCAGCAGATACGGCAAATCAGTTTTACATCTATGTACTATTTATCGACCTTTTTGTGCAATTTTCGTTAAATCGTTGTTTGCATGTTGGGGTATGATGTTAAGAAGACTTGTTGTGCACTTTATATCACTTCAATGCGGATGAGAGGAGTCGAACCTCCACTCCCATAAGGGAACAGGCACCTGAAGCCTGCGCGTCTGCCAATTCCGCCACATCCGCATCGGTTCGGTTTTGTGCAGTTGCTGCAAAACAATGACCGTTAATAGTGCTAATATTAGCAGCTTTCAGCATTTCGTCAAGAATTTTGTATAAATCCTAAAAGAGCAAGACCGTGTTTTTGATAGGCATAACGCATTTTGCCTGAGTGGGCATATCGTTGTGTTTTTTAGCACTTAGCCGGCAAAATTTAGTCTCAAGTAACAAATGAGTGTGAAGATTCACAAGGTTATTATAAAAGCGTCCCATAAATGGTATGTGACGTTGTTCAAGTATAAGAGTCTTTTGTTGGTTTCGGTTAGTCCATGATGGTTATTAAATTACTTGTTGTTCCTATAATACTTTTCTGAAAAACAACTTACACGAAGAATCAAAGATGGAAATTTCCGGTTGGAGTGTAGTTAAATTTTGATTCCTATAACGTTAATTTATTAAATTTACATTAATTACAGCCTCTGATTGTTCGAAGTAATTGTTCGACTGGGATATATTTTGTCGCAGATTAACTAAAATGAACCGAATCTTTTGGTTTTTGGTGTTTTTTGTTTTATATTATAGATAGAAAGCGAGTAACTGACAGCAATACTTAAAGTGGAGGTAATGGTAGTCGAATGGATTCTGTTCAGACTATCTCCAAAATCCCTGAAGCCAAAGAAAGTTTATTCTTTGGTGAGTTGCTTGTATCCAAGGGTCTATTGACTCGGGAAGAGCTGCTTGGTGTGCTGAATACACAGCGCGAACAGGGTGGCCGGCTTGGTGAAGTTCTTCTTAAGCTCAAAATGCTGAACGAAGATGATGTTACTTCGGCCCTGGCCGAGCATTTCAGGATGAAGTATATCCACTTCGACGATGCAAATAGGGCGGATTTTATAGATATGGATATCGCTCGACTATTGCCTGAGAGTATAGCTCAGCGATTCTGCCTTGTGGCTATCGGAGAAGTTGACAACAAAGTAATCGTGGCGATGGCTGATCCTCTTAATGTCATTGCGATTGATACTGTCACGTTAAAGCTGAAACGTCAGATAAAACCCGCAATCAGTTCACCTCGGGAAATTCAGCGCGCCATAGAGCTGATTTACCACGGTTCTGATGTAGAGGAGCAGCAGCTCCGCAGTCTTGTGGAAATCGAGGTCGGCGACGAAGAAAAGCATGATGAAGATGTATTTTTAGAGGAAGTTGTCGAGGCGGATTCAAGCGGTGAAGCGGCTGCGAATAAAGCGCCGGTGATTAGGTTTGTTGATTTGCTTATGAGCCAGGCGGTCAAAAGCAGGGCAAGTGACATTCATATTGAGCCGCAGGAAAGTTCCACCGTAGTACGTATGCGAATCGATGGTATTCTTCGGGATATGGTTCCGCCGGCCAAAAAGATGCAGGCGGCGGTAATCGCCAGAATCAAGATTATCGCTCACATGGATATTGCAGAGCGTAGATTACCACAGGACGGCCGATTTAAAATGAAGATATCCGGCAGGGCAATAGATGTCCGCGTATCTACAATTCCGACGATATACGGCGAAAAAGTGGTAATGAGAATTCTGGATGCTGCGGCGGTAAAACATGACCTGGACCAGCTTGGGCTTGAACCTCAGTATCTTGAAGAAATGAAAGACATGCTCTCACAGCCGCATGGCATAATAATTGTCACCGGGCCGACCGGTAGTGGTAAGAGTACTTCGCTATATTCGGCGTTAAACTATCTAAAAGACCCGACGAAAAATATCACAACGGTCGAGGATCCTGTCGAATATCGTCTTGCAGGGATTAACCAGATACAGGTTAAGCCCGAAATTGAGCTTGATTTTGCAAGATGTCTGCGAGCGATATTAAGACAGGACCCAGATATTGTTTTAATAGGTGAAATTAGAGACAAAGAAACTGTCGAGATTGCAATAAAAGCCTCCTTAACAGGCCATTTGGTCCTGAGCACTTTTCATACGAACGATGCGCCCAGTGCTATAAGCAGGTTGCTTTATATGGGTATTGAAAGGTATCTGCTGGCTTCAGCGCTGAATTTAGTCGTCGCACAGAGGCTGGTTAGAAGAATCTGTGAACACTGCAAGGAACCTGTTACGTTGAATGAGGAGACCATTGAACGTCTCCGGATTGACCAGGAGAAAGCAAGAGAGGCTGTCTTTTATCAGGGGCGTGGGTGTACGGCTTGTGGAGGGACCGGCTATTTGGGCAGGTTACCTATATTTGAATTCCTGGTCGTAGATAGCGATATAAAAGAAGGTATTATTACCAATAACAGCGAGTCTCAGATAAGAGAGGCATCACGTAAAAAAGGCTATGGCGGATTGCTTGAGAGCGGAGCGGGTAAGGTTCTGCAGGGTTTAACGACCGCGGAAGAAGTTCTTAGGGTTTCATTCACTGAAAAAGTCCGTAATTGAGTAGAAGGTTTTTAGATAAATGAAAAGCTATGGATATGTAGCTCGGGATACGACGGGGGTACAGAAGAAAGGTCTTGCCCAGGCGGACAGTTCAACTGCTGTAGTTGATCGGCTTCGTGAGCAGGGATTTACACCTATCTCTGTTAAGGAAATAGCCGGTAAAACCACCAAAACAAGACGGGCAGTTCGTTCCAAGAGAATAAAATCAGCAGATCTGGCGGCACTTTGCTGGCAATTGACCACGATGCTCGAGGGCGGGATTCCTATTACCACATCTTTGGACATAGTGGGCCACGATACGGAACATCAATATCTTCAAAGTATTTTGCAGCAGATATCGGATAAAGTAAAAAAAGGCCAGCCTTTCTCGGAAAGTGTTGCGGAATATCCAAAAGTATTCAACCGTCTCTGCTGTGCCATGTTATTGGCCGGTGAGACCAGCGGTAATATTGCAGGGGCGATGGGTAAACTGGCCCAGTATTTTGATAATCGCGATAAATTGGGCAAAAAAGTCAAAGGTGCAATGGCTTATCCTGTCTTTGTTCTTACATTTATAATCGTAATAGTTGTATTTATTATGGCTTTCATTGTCCCGAGGTTCCGAAAGATATTTAAACAGATAGGCGGCGAATTGCCTGCTTTTACACAGGGATTCATGACGTTCTATGATGTTCTGGCCCATAATATACTCTACATTGTTGGAGCTGTTTTTTTGATTGCAGTTTCGGCATCGTTGTTCTCCAAAACTAAAAACGGCCATTATGTATTTAGCAAATTGTCACTACGTCTGCCTTTGTTTGGAAAGGTATTCAGCCAGGCCTTCATAGTCACTTTTTGCAGGACAACCTCGACTTTACTCACTTCGGGTGTTTCAGTGCTCGAGGCGTTTAATATTCTCACGGGGATGACAAATAATGAAATTATAAAGTCAGCCATAATGCGGACCAGAGAACATATTGTCAGTGGTTCGAACATCTCTTTGAGTATGGCTGCCGCCGGCTTTTTTCCTAATATGATTGTCAAAATGATACAGGTTGGTGAAGAAAGCGGTTCACTGCCCGCGGTGCTCGAGAGGGCCAGCCAGCATTATGAACGAAAGGTCGATGCTACTGTTAGTGCGATGATGAGTTTGCTCGAGCCAATAATGATTATATCGGTTGGTGCGGTCGTATCGGTAGTGGTAATCGCGCTGTATCTGCCGATTTTCACAATGTCAGACATTTAAAAGATGATATTAAATTTGTGGTTGTAATTTAGTCACTTATTGATTTAGCCGATTTTAATAATGCGAAAGTGAGATATTAGTAGAACATTTTTCATTACTTTTTTAGGAGAGATGAAGATGACAAGAAGAAAAGGTTTTACATTGGTGGAGCTGATGGTGGTTATTCTCATCGTCGGCATCCTGGCGGCAGTGGCAATTCCGCTGATGCAGGGTCGCATCGATAAGGCCAAGTGGTCGGAAGCCAATGCCACCGCAGGTACGATCCGTACGGCGGTTCGCGCCTATTGTGCCGAGACGAGTGTTGCTACAGCTCAGACAAATTGTAAAGGTTCGCTCGATGGCGCTGATATACAGGGATACCTTGGTTTTAGCGATACCGATCTGGAAGGCACATATTTTCTGCCGGCTGATTATTCAATCCAATCGATAAATGACAGCGGCATTGCTGTGATTCAGGTTGAAAGCGGCACCGCCAGCGATGATGCGCCGGACGACGGCCCGTACCAGTTGGGTGTGGACGGCAGTTGGGGACCAGGAGGGTCTTAGTGATGATTGAAAGGGATGCCTTGTGGCCAAGATGGCAGGGAAATCAAGGTCTTCTATACATAGTCGGACGTTCAGAAGAGGCAGGGAAGTCGCTTTGGCCGTCAGGCTGCATGAGTCACTCAAAGTAATTGCTTTGACTGAAGCAATAGTGGCTATGGTTGGAAAGACCATGGCCACTTTCTTATTTAAGGATACCTGGAACTCCGGCTCGTTTATCGTGCCTGGTCATGCTTCCCTCGCGGGGCGATGGAAAATGCATGACAGATGAGGGACGAACTTGGGTGTAAAAGTTCGACAACTTGATATTAAAATTTGGCCCGGCTCAAGTTAAAGTCGGCACAATCGATACAGAGTGAAAAAAAATTTATCTTTTCTTAATTCAGTAATTATTTTTGGTTTATCGTTTTTACGTTGTATAATTTAAATAGCATGATCTTCAAAAGCGGATAAGGGAAAAGTTATTAATAATTAGTTGCCTGCCTTGAGCTTAATTACAGCATTGCAAATACAGCATGTGATAATAGAAATACTACAAGTTCACAAAGCCCGAGCCGGGTAGGCACAATAAAGATGGGAAAGAGATTATGAAAATTAGAAAACACAAATTTTTGCCGGCTATAACGTTGGTCGAGGTTATGGCCGCTACGGCCATTTTGGTTATCTCTTCCATCGGGGCATTAAGCTATCAATATCATGCCACTGCAGACGCCCAGAAGGCGCGGGCGCAGGTTATTGCAACGCGTATCGCACAGATGCTGCTCGAAGACTGGAAGAGTACCGGCGGCTCTTCAAACTACGACCCGCAGACCCTGGGGCTTGGTTTTTCTGCGCCCCTGCAAATCCCCTCTCACTTCTGCGAGGGTGTGGGAAACGGACTTGGAAGCCCGCTTCGTGATTCCATACATGAGATTACGGTCGATGGTGTGACTATGATGGTTTTGCTTACATGGGCCGATGTTGCCCAGGACCCGGTCTCGGGTGTAAAACTTCGACAGCTTGATGTTACAGTCAGGTTCGGCTCAACCTGGCCTAAAAACGTCAACAAAACGCTGGAAAAACTTCAACCAGTGGTTCTTACGACTTACGTACGTATTGATGGAGCAGGAGGATAAAATGTATGTAAGGATAATCGAGAAGTATATTGAAATAACGGAGTACCAGATATGAAATACCAGACTCCAAAAAGAAAATACAGATTTAGCTCCGGTGTGACTTTGGTCGAAATCTCGCTCGCCATGGCACTGAACTCGATAGTTGCATTGGCCGTCGGGATACTTTTAATCGGTGGTAATCGTGGCTGGCAGAATATTTATGACTCGGCAAACAATAAAGTCAAACAGGATGCTTTGGCGACCACTTTGGCATTCGGAAGTATCGGAAGAAGGGCAAACCGGCTGAGTTATAAAATCTACAAAGTCAGCGGCAGTACTTTCCTGCCCGCATTACCACAAACATTAGACCCACAGGAGGTTGTTTCCGGGGATGCCGTGGAATTCAGGTACTGGGACGTCGCGCTCGACGAAAAGGACAGTCACGATTTGATGAATAACGCCAAGAAAGCGACGGCTTACGCTTTGTTTTATATCGAAGACAAAAAGTTAAAGATTGACTATGGCCCGTATCCACCCGGAGCGGTCTCGGATGACGGCGGCGCAAGAAACACCAGCGGTGTTATCACGGAAGTTATTGCAGAAAATGTGGCTATGGACGAAGACTCCGATGTCGGTACTTTCAGCCATACAACAGTAAACGGTGTCGGCCAGGGGTGCGTTCGAATAAATATTAAACTAACAGATCCTGAAACTGGTGACTCTGTTAAAATAATGACCTCGACATTAATGCGGAATATATGGCCGAGGTGAGAATCGAAAAAGTGGATTGGAGGATTGAGATTTTGAAAACTCAAAAATCAAAACCTAGTTCAGTTAAAATCATAATCCCTAAACACCGAAACGGCTCGTCACTTGTCCTGGTTGCCATGTCGCTGGTGATATTGTCCTTTTTGGGCATAGGTATGTTGAAAGTAGCTTGGGGAGTCAGGCACAATGCAATAAAGATGAAAAATGAGACGATTTCAATGCTCGCCGCCGAAGCGGGATATGAAAAAGCGATTTTCTGGATGTCCCAGAGACAGGATATGCTCAGTGCCCTTCAAAAAGGGGAAGCGGGAACAACCGGCGGGCTTAAATTACCCAGTGGTGACGCAGACTATCAGATTATGCTCTATACATTTGCCGGCTCTCGCCCCGTTTATAGAGTTGTATCCAACGGTAGTTGCGGTCAATTCACAAGAACGGTCGATGTTCTGGTCATCCAGGCTATAAGCGGCTGGGATATGGGCAGGTGCATGGTGCCCACCGGGACCAGCAGCACATCCAAGGTTTATTTTAAAAGCGATGAGATTATTGATATGCCGCTGCATATCAACGACCAGAAGGACAGTCCCGATGACATTGATATTTATTTGAGCGGCGACCCGGAATTTTTACAGACGGTGGGGATGGGGGAATCAAGGTTAAACAGCAAAAGCGTGGATAAATATAAAGATGAAATTGACAAATTCGATAATGGAATTCTTTTCGACCAGCCTGATAACAGAATAACAGATGAAAGTACCACAAAGGGTAAAATTGAGCGATTCAAAGACAGTACGAAAGTGCAATACAGGCTTAAGCCGGTTCCAAATGCATCTGTTACAAATCCGGAACCTGCGGTTCAGCTTGAATTCTTTGTAGAAAACGGCGTCGGTAAAGTCCGCATCACGAACGATTGTACCGTCAGGGGTAACTCAGCGGGTAGTTACGACTACAAGGTCAAACCCGGCAGCGAAGGAAAATATTTCGAGAAATACGATATTTACGGTTATCATTATATCCCTAAAGATGCGGAAACAACAGGCCAGAGATTTGTTCAGAACATTGAAGATACTTATGTCTCTCAGGATTTCGGCAGCGTGGAATCCGAGCCGGGAGGTCAGATTTATGTGGACGGCAACGTTGTTATAGGCGGTAATTTGACAGACCATAACGGCAATCAGGTTGTAAAAGGCAAGATTACCGTTGTGGCAACCGGCAATATCTGGGTCGCTGATTCCATAGCGGTTGAGGGCGTACACGATGCCGACGGAAAACCTTCACATGATAACACAAACATCCTGGGGCTGGTTGCCGATGGTGTAATCAAGGTTATTGACCCGGGCTTATCCAGCAGTTCCAGTGACCCGCCAAGTGTTGCAGGTTATGAATATGAGCCTGTTGGCTTGCAGGATGAGACTCCTGTTGGTGGTGGTGGGAAATGGGTACAAACTGGAGATTGGTGGTGGCAACGGGAATGGGTTGAGGAGCCGTCAGAAGTAAAAGAAAATAACAGACTTTTGCCTGACCAGATGATAGTTGAAGCGGCCCTGACGGTCGGCGGTGGAGGCTGGGGTGCAGAGAACGTCGGTGACAGAAAAGAGTACAGCGGAAATCAGGACGATTTAATCCTTCGGGGAACAATCACCGAAGCAATCCGTGGTGTCGTTGGACTTTTCAATAGTTATACCAACAGCCCAATTGATGGTTATGCCAAATACTACTACTTCGACAGCAGAGTGCTTGAGGGAATACTTCCGGGTGATATGTGGATGCAGGGTAAGTACATACCTGCGCCGGCCGGCTGGCATGATTATCGCTTGCTTGCTAAAGATTAAACTTGCTGATATATAGACATAATCCGGATTGTTAATTACAGAAAAGAGCGGTTTTGGTCGGGGTCGAAGAATCCTGCCAAAACCGTTTTTTTTCATTTCTAATCAAACGTCCTATAACATTTTAGAGGTATCTTAAAATCCATTCAAAATTGATTATCAGTAGTCGGCATCTTGCTCGATTTGCGCAAATAAGAATACAAATCATTAAAAATCATCATCATTCAGCTCTTTTTTGGGACCTGCCATCTTCATAATATGCACCTTCCCATATAACGGGAAGATTAACACCTTTTCAGTAAAACGCCCCGCCTGTTAAGCCGATTAAAGGATTATGGATTTTAAGCAGATACTCAAGACTATGGATTTGAAGCAGACACTTAAGGTTGTGGATTTGAAGCAAAAACTCAAGGATGTGGATTTGAAGCAAATACTCAATCTGAAAAAGAACGAAGTCTGCGGGCTGGATATCGGTTCATCTGCTGTCAAGATAGTTGTTATGCATAAAGATGACACCGGTTACAAGGTAACTACGGCCGGCATATCACAAATAGCAGGCCTGCCCAACGGCTTACAGGAGCAAAGCAAAGAACAAGGTGGTGTTGATGCGAACGTAACCAAAGCAATTCGTGATTGCTTTATGTCGACAAAGCTAAGAGCGTCAAATAAATCCAGTGTCAAATTAGCTGTTTGTGGGGTATGTGGCCCGGAAATAGCGGTGCGTGATTTTGAGTTTCCTCAGTTACCGAAAGAAGAAATAAACGGAGCAGTATCCCTGGAAGCTGGATTGGTTTGTCCGTTCAATCCAGAACAGGCTGTTGTTGACTATCAACTTATACCTAACAGCGATAACAAAACCAGAGGTATTTTGGTAGCTGCTACAAATACGTTGATAAAAGGCAAAAGGCAGGTAGCTCAAAAAGCCGGACTTAAGTGTGTCTTGATGGATGTTGACGGATTAGCGCTTTTGAACTGTTTTAACAATCTTGCCGGCGATCATGAGAAATCCACAACGGCAATTTTGAATGTCGGAAGCTCATATACTACCCTGGCAATTATGAGTGACGATGGTCGGCCTTTTATCCGCGATACGGCTTGTGCGGGTAATCATATAATTTCTTGGATTGCAGAAGCAAATAAAACTTCCTCGGAAGCGGTTATGGAGATTCTGTTTGGTGATTCTCCGAACGGCGGGACTGAATCAGGTGAGAGACTGGAGAAAGCATGTGATGAACTGATAGCCGACGTAGCCGAGACACTGCGTTTTTATGCAGCCAGTGAAAAATCAAAACCAGTTGAAAAAATATTCGTTTGCGGTGGTTTTGCGCCGGCCGGAGGTTTCGTTGAGTTATTGAGTCGTCGTCTTGGAGTCGAGACTTGTTTATGGAATCCGTTTGACAGCACGCTTTGCCATATATCCGGTCAATACAGTGACTTTTTCAAAAAGACAGGCCCGGCGATGGCGGTTGCAGCCGGCCTTGCTATGAGGAATATTGAGACGCCTCGTGAGAAATAACATGAACGACAGTACAATAAAAACTACGTTCTCCATAGATCTGCTAAAGGGACAGGGTCTGCCGCTCAGAAGTAGTCCTGCTGGTATAGCTATTACCGTAATATGCGCTGCTTTGCCGCTTCTTATGGCAGTTGTAGTTGTCGGATTGTATATGCATAACAAAATTGATATATCTCAAAAGGAGAAGGAAATAACGGAACTTACGGCAAAGATTGACGGAATGTCTGAGACTGTAGAGTTGCAGAAAGCATTGGAGCAGGAGAAAAACCACTATGGAGTATGTATATCGGAGGTTAAATCCTCAATAGAAAGATTTAGTCAATGGTCTCCGGTTTTAACGATGTTGGTAGAGAATATGCCCGACTCGGTTATATTGACGGAGCTTGAGGTAGAGCAGGATATTGTAAAGAAAAAGATACCTGATAAAGAAAATCCGAAAAAATTTAAGGAAATCGATACTTTTGTAACAACCATGCAAGTGACTGTTTGCGACAGCTCGCGGTCTAATAGTGACGAAGCGGTTAAAGAATTTCGGGATTTTCTTTGTTCTTCCACTTTGCTTGGATCGAGGCTTGAAAAGGTCGGTGTTTCGAAAGAATCAGGCTCTCTCGCAGGGCAGGATGTTGTTTATTACTTGATTGATTGTGTCTTTAAGGCTGGACTATAGTATGGTCTTTTTGGAAGCTTATAAAAAGAATCTTAAGATATGGGCTGTTATATGGGCAGTTTGTCTGGTTCTGTTCGGTCTGATTTATGTGCTCGTTCTGGGGCCGCAAAACCGTAGCAAGAAAAAGCTTGAAAGCAAACTCGAAGAGAAAAGACAGTTGTTTGAGTTCGCACAAAACGCGGCGCATGAGGACAACAGGAACCGCTTGCTCGAGCAAATCGAGAAATTACAAAACAATCTGGCCGTCTTTACTATTGATTTTGAGAATTCAGCTAATCTTACATTTGATATAAGCCAAATCGCCAGAGAGGAGAATGTTTCTTCGCTAAACGTCGAGAATAAAAACAAATTCGACTCCTTGGATGTGTCTGATTCCAAGAATATTTCCGAGAACCATATTAATATCAGCTTCATTACAGGATTCAATCAGTTTGCAGCTTTTTTGAATGCTTTAGAAAGACATCAACCTATTCTTTTCGTAAACGAGTTTAAGTTGGTTCGCTCGAATAAAAATATGTCGGCATATCAGGCAACGATAGACGTGGCTGCTCTTATTAAAAAGCAGCAGGATAAAAAAACTACCGCGAATTCTTTGCAGCAGCTCTCGGATAAGAGCATATGAGGGAAGTAAGAAACGGAAAAATGTTGAAAATTGAACTTGTCAATCGAAAGGTTTCGGTAAGGAGATAATCAAATGGATACGCACGATGAAGCTAATAAAGCGGGTCCACAAAAAGAATCCTCACCGGTTTTTAGGGGCGGACCGATTTCGCAGGGCGATGATACACAGGCTAACAGCCCAAAGCAGGATCGTCAGGCTTCAAACCCGTATCGTCTTGTACAGTCATTGAATGAAGATAAAGATGATACGAAAGAACAGCCAGTAGCTGCTGCCGCTGCAACTGTACAAGGCCCCAGCCTCTTGCAACAGCTAAAAAACAAGCTCTTCCCGGAAAAGCCGGGAGTTAACAATACAAAACAAAAAGCAATGGTGATTTTGATGCCGATTCTTTTTGTTGTCATGATTTTTATGTTCAGACAGGTACTTAGTAAATCTCCAAAGAAAACCAAAGCAGCTACGGATGATGATACATCTGTTGTCAGCCCAGTTGTTACAGATGGTGAAATCGATTGGCAGATTCCGGAGCCGATACCGATGGAGATGAGGGACCCGATTAAACCGGTAGCTCAAGCTCAGACCATCACGCCGAGTACCTGGCAAACCGATTTTAATAATGTGAAGATGCTGAGCGTTAGAGGAATTCTCTATAGCCAGGATAAACCGTCCGCTGTTATCGGGAACAGAATTGTGCATCTCAATGATAAAATAGACGGTGCCACTGTCGTGGAAATTGGAATGGATTACGTTGTCTTCGAGAGAAACGGAAAAAGATGGACAAAAAAAGTGGCGGAGCTGGAGCTGGAACAGAGAGAACAAGAACGAGAACCGTTAGAGATAGATGAGCAGGCAAATAAAATACAGAGCTAAGAACTGCATTTATAAACATTTTGCCAGGCTCGGTTTGTTTTAATAGTTGAGATTTTGACTAATACAAAAATGCAATATTCGATACGAATTAATTCTCATAGGGAAAATATTATGAAAAGATATGCGAAAATAAGGACATTATCCATCTGGGTTATTATCAGTTTTTGCTTTGTTCTCTCTGATACCGCCGGAGCAATTGAAGATATCCAGATGGAAGATAAACCGTTAAGTCAGCTTGAGATGAGGATGCAAAAAAAGGTATCCATTGATGTAAGTGATGTGCCGATAGAAATGGTTATAAGACAGCTCGCCGAGCAGGTAGATGTTGATTTTATTAAAAGCCCGAAAGTAACCGGTAATGTAACTGTTACGCTTACCGGCGTCTCGGTCGAAGAGGCCCTGCAGAGCATCCTCGATGTGCACGGCTGCGCCTATATCAAAGGTGAAAACGTTATCAGGATACTCTCACGCGAGGAGGTACCTGAGATTTCCGAAAGGTTGGTAACCGAGACCTTCGAGATTATTTATGCAGATGCCACCGCGGTCATCAAGGCACTTGAGAGGTTCAAATCTGCTCAGGGCTCGGTATCATCCATAAAAGGAACCAGTTATATAATCGTCCAGGACACAGAAAACAAAGTCAGAGATATCGCGTCTCTGATTGAAAAAATCGACCGCATAACACCACAGGTGCTGGTGGAAGTAAGGATTTATGATATTACCTGCCAGGACTATCTCGACCTTGGTATCGACTGGTATGCCGGCAGGCGAACCAACTACAGCGGTAGTAGCCACACTAGTCCCATTAACGACGACATAGTAGTTAGTAAGGGTGGTAGCGATACTTATTTAAACAGTATAACCGACCCGTCTCTTGGGGCAAGCTTTAGTGCGGAGACGAACAAAACAGAAGTTACCACAAAAGGATATATACAATTCGGCCTGCTTAACGACCATATCGACATCAATGCAAAATTGAGAGCCGAACAGGAAAGTATCAATGCAAAGCTGCTCGCCAATCCGAGAATTATGGTTCTTGATAACGAAACGGCTCTTTTCGATATTGTAACCGAACATCCCTATGTTGAAAGAACCATAACCGGCGCAACCGTTACCGAAACGGTTAAATTCAAACCTGTCGGTATCAAGCTCGGAGTTACACCACACGTAACAAGAGACGGCATGGTGAGAATGCACATTCAGCCTGAGTTCGGTGTAGTAATTACTAACGTCCAGATATCCTCAAGTGATGTGCCTGTTGTTGACACTCGTAAAGTCGATACAATAGCGCTCATCAAAGATGGACACGCTGTCGTCTTAGGCGGTTTACGGAAGAAAGATACAACCCAGCAGCTCAACAAAGTCCCCTTGCTCAGTGACGTGCCGATACTTGGCAATCTCTTCAAGTTTGAAGGCGAGACCACGGTTGTTACAGAACTGGTCGTTTTCATAACGCCGAAAATCATAACCCAGCCTGTGCTATCAGAACAAGAACAACAGGCGTTCGGTGTAACCGAATTCGAAGGACCGAAGCCGGGCATCACCAAAAATGAGGTTTCACGGCAACTGAACCAGGAATAAGGACTGTTTTCAAAGCGTTTCCTTAAATTTTTACTGGTGTTCTGCAGAATACGCTTTACTAATCTTTCTTGACGTAAAGCGTCTGGCTGGGGAAGGCAAACTCAATTTGCTCGGCCTTGAAACGTTTCATAATTTCAAAGTTGACACGCTCGTTAACCTGTTGATACCACCAGTAATCCGGCGGCTTTACCCAGTAGCTCATGTATATGTTCAGTGACCAGTCGTTGAAATCGCTGAAATACACTCTCGGCGGTTTATCAGGATCCGTATTTATCTCCGGCACATCCGCGAGCACCTCCTTTATAATCTCTACCGCCTTTTTTGTTTTCGTATGCCCGGAATCGTATGTGATTGTGATATTGGAAGTCCTGCGAATGAAGGGACGCCTGCCGATATTTTCCACGGTCGAACTTGTTATGACGCTGTTGGGTATAGTGACAAGATGGCCCTCGAGCGTGCGTACCCGCGTACTTCGAAAGCCGACTTCCTCGACCGGCCCGCGGTGCTCGCCGATTTTTACAAGCTCACCCATTTGAAACGGCCGATCCGTAAAGATAGTTACAGAACCGAAGAAATTGGCAATTGTATCTTTGGCCGCAAATGCTATCGCCAGACCGCCCACACCGGCACCGAGCAAAAGTGATTTGATTCTATTTGCCCCTAAGATGTTCTCGGCGATTAGAAGAACGGCGATGATGGCTATCGTCAAACGTAGGGCCTTACGCACGATAGGCACAAGCATATCATCGAGCTTGGTGTCCGTTTTACTGACGGCTCGATTGAGATAGTATTCAATAACGTCCACAAGTCGGTACAGGGCATAGGCCGCCGAAATAGCTGCAACAACCTGAGCGATTTTTGTCCATCCGGTGCCAATCGCAAAGCGTATTCCGGTTTCGTCATCGAAGAATAAAGGAACTTTGGCCAGAGATACACCGGCTGCGAATATCGCCACGTAAACCGGCTTGAGAAGCGCTTTTAATAAAAGTGACCGGAGACCTTCGCCCTTTTTTTGTACTAACCGCGAGGCATAGCCGCTCATGGCAAATTGGATGACCCGCCCTACTGCCATAGTAATCAATACTACCAGAAGGACAAGGGCGAACCGCCAGATGGAGTTTCCTCTGATGATTTCGTAATTGATTATCGCATTCCACCAGCCTGTTTTGCCGACTTCCGCTATTAATAACGATGTCATATCTTTACTCCTGTTGTTAAAATACCTTTCTTTTGTAGATTTTTGATTGAATTATTTACTATCCATAGAAAATAATCAATAGTAGATTTGCTAATAGTCTTATACCATCCGGATATAAAAATGAACATTTTCGTACGATTGTCGTTATAGAAATAACAAATTCTTTTGTGATAGCCTTTTAGGTCTCCGGAGATTTTTTTCGGGCATGATAAAACCTTGAACTTACAGGTGATTTTATGAAGCGAACTACGCTGAATTTCATTGTCGATTTGCTTAGTTTTATAAGCCTGCTTGGTCTGATTTGCACCGGCATTATTATCAAGTATATCCTGCCACCCGGCACAGGTGGACGCGGACAGCAGCTTCACGGCGGGCAAGGCGCCGGCCACGTTAAGGCTTTGCTCTCCATGACACGACACGAATGGGGCGATATCCACTTTATTATATCCATTGTTTTTATTGTTTTGATGCTGATTCATTTGGTTCTGCATTGGACCTGGCTCAAATGCTACTTAAAATCGCTATTTAGTTTTTCGCGGAGAAATTTCGACAATCCTGATTAATACACGTCCCTGCCGATTTTTCCTGTGTTTTGTACCACCAGAGTAAATCTGGGGGCTAATCTTTCGCATTCCGTCTTTACGCAATACACAGCACGCCGAGCGCAATACGAAAAGATTGGCTTCGTTTGGGTTCGTTTCTTGTCCCATAGCTTGCGCCACAGGTATCGCAGACGACGCTGGATTTTGTCATAATCTTCTTATTTCAAAGAGCTTATATTCTTTTACGCAATACGCATCACGCAGCACTCAGTACGAAAAAATTGGGTTCGTTTTGAAAAAAAAGGCCGATTTGTCGAATACTCTCTACACTTGTCGAATAACTCCTATCGGAACCCGCCAATAAGATTAATGGGCTAAATATTAAAAATTGAAAATTTTGGATTTTATACATTTGATTTGATTCCCCCCTGATTTTTAAGATTTGCCGTCCTCTACCCTCTGCATTCTATTGTTTATAGGCTATATACCAAATACTACATTTGTTGGATATTATACAAACATGCCTGTGCGATGCAAGCAAAATCCCCGTTTTTATCGGAAATTTATCTTAATTTCCGACTCAGCGTATAGCGTGCTGCGTACAGCGTATTGTGTATAAGACTTCTTGGTCATTTCGACCGGAGCCCTTTGGGGGCGAAGTGGAGAAATCTAATCTGAATAGATCTCTCCATTGTGCATTCGGCTTCAGTCGAGATGACAAAAAAACGTCATTGCTGCTTATAGCACACCCAAAACGATGAAGAACGAGGTTGTCGCAAATTGCGACCACAAACAAATAACGCAGACAATGGACATTAAGTTGGGCTTTTAAACACCATGCATACGTAAAGCGCGTACGCGCTTTACGTACGAGCTTACTTTATTACAACTTTATGATTGTTTTTCTCCCTTTTAATCACTGCTCGTGAATTGTGTAAAAAATACGTAGTCACCACAATGTTAATGAACGTACGAACCTTGTACTATTTATGGATGTTAACAACTATAAAGCCTTCAATGGATTGCTTGGCTTTTTGTTGTTTCAACGTAACTATAAAAAATGCTATATAACCTTACTTTACAAAAACAACAAGTAATGGTCGGAGAAAAAAGTCATGTCAGATTATGAAAATCTCATTCAAGATTTCCCACAACGTTGTACAGATATTTTGAATGCCTTTGTCAAACAAGCAAAGAACATTGACCGAGAAGTGACCCTGTTGCTGACAGTAACATCATCAAGTCTTGTTATTCCTTACGAAAGATTGGGGGATTTTCAACATCCATCTAGCGACGCTACAAAATATTCACAAGCAAGAAGTAAATTCGATAACGACTGTGGTAATAAAATTTTTCTTGATTGGATACAGAAAAAAAATTGCAAGAGTTGGAAATTTGCAAAATTGGATTTAAATTCTATTAGTAAATCACCAACATCTTGGCTCAACAATATACAAACTTTACCAAAAGAAGGGCAAGAAGGAAAAGTAGGATATGTCCTGAGTCATTTAAGGAATGCATTCGCTCACGGTAATATTTTTACGTTAGCCGAGTCAAATCAGATCAAATCTTTAATTTTTCTTTGTAAACGTAAACATAATAATACTGTTGAAGGGTATAATTTAATAGAAGTTTTACCAGAAGAACTTTATGATTTTTTAGAAAAATGGATACAGTTTCTTCTTGGTTTAAACCTATCTGAGCCAAAGGTAGATTAAGCCAGGATAGAAAAGAAGTACTATAGCAACCAATTTGTGATAACAAAAACGCAGAGATTATTATGGACGTTTAAATATAAACAGATTTTACATAAAGACAGAAAATGGTATATGATGAGTGAGGAATCAGTAACGTGAGAAAAATAAAACTGGATGAAATTGGTTATTGGTCAGAAATTAAGTTAGACATCATTAAAAAATATGCTGTTGCATATTCAGTGATAATGAATAAGCAACCACATATTAACAGTTATCATTATATTGATGGATTTGCTGGCGCAGGAATTCATATCTCAAGGAACACCAAGGAATTTGTTTTAGGAAGCCCTGCAAATGCATTAAACGTAAATCCACCATTTAGTCAATATCATTTCATCGACCTTGATGGAGACAAGGCAGAATTGCTTAAAGAGTTGGGGAGAGGTAATCCCAAAGTAAATGTATATGAAGGGGATTGTAACGAGATATTACTTGATAAAATCTTTCCTCTTGTAAAGTATGAGAATTATAATCGTGCCCTTTGTCTTCTTGATCCATATAATATTGGATTGAGCTGGGAAGTAATAGATGCTGCTGGTCAATCTAAAGCTATAGAGATATTTCTTAGCTTTATTGTTATGGATATGAATATGAATGTATTACGTCATAATCCCGAAAAAGTTGACCAGAAACAAATTAAGAGGATGAATGTTTTTTGGGGAGATGAAAGCTGGCGTGAAGCAGCTTATGCAAAAGAGCAGGGCCTTTTTCATGATGTTGAAGATAAAACATCTAATAAGGTAATAGTTGAAGCTTTTCGTAACAGGCTTAAAACAATAGCTGGCTTTGGATATGTGCCAAAGCCTTTGCCAATGAGAAATACAAAAGGAGCTACAATTTATTATCTTTTTTTCGCATCACCTAATGAAACAGGTGGTAAAATTGTTACAGATGTATTCAATGCATACAAAGATAGAGGATTGGCATAATGGCTGAAAAATCTGCTATAGAATGGACTGAATCGACGTGGAATCCGGTCACGGGTTGTACGAAAATAAGTTCCGGTTGTCTGAATTGCTACGCAGAACGAATGGCCTTACGTTTAAAGGCTATGGGTCAGCCTAACTATCGCAACGGCTTTAAGGTTACATGTCACCGGCATGTCCTTGATATGCCTTTGCGATGGAAGAAGCCGAAAATGGTTTTTGTCAATTCAATGAGTGATCTTTTTCATAAGGATGTACCGGACGATTTTATCCTGGACATTTTTTCCACAATGCAACGGGCACAGCAACATCAATATCAAATTCTAACTAAAAGAGCTGAAAGATTAGTAGAATTGTCACCTGAATTGCCCTGGCAAAAAAATATATGGATGGGTGTAACCGTTGAATCAGCCGATTATAAATCTCGAATCGATTACCTTAGATATACAGGAGCCAATATTAAGTTTTTATCGCTTGAGCCATTGTTAAGTGATGTGGGAGAGCTTAACCTTGATGAGATCGATTGGGTAATAGTTGGTGGAGAGTCCGGTCCAGGAGCAAGGCCGATGAAAGTCGAGTGGATTAGGAATATAAGAGAACAATGCATCGATCGTAATGTTCCTTTTTTCTTCAAGCAATGGGGTGGCATAAACAAAAAGAAAGCTGGTAGACTTCTTGATGGTGTAACATGGGATGAAATGCCAGTCGATTTTTGTGACAACATATATGCCTGAAGTTGTTTTTCAGGCTGATTTTTTTGTTTTGGTGGTTCGCCGTTCAGATGATACATACTGATTAGGTGGATATTTTCCTTGACGAATGGGCCGCAAATCTGGTATAAGAATACTATTGGAGTGCATATAGACATATAAGAACATTTACGGCTTTTTTTATTAACGAGCAGGCGAAGCGTTTATATTTAATCAGTTCGTCTAAATCATAGGTTTCAGTTTTTTGGATTTATATAACGCGGGTGCAATTTAGGACTGTGGCCTTGTATCCGTAAGATTATATGTTTTAGTGTGTGGTTAGAGCATAGTTATGTTGTTTTTTTGAAGGAGGTTTATTATGTATAAGAAATTAATTTGTTCACTTTTGTTTATTGTACTTCTGGGCATGGCAGGTAATGTTCAGGCGGCACTCGAGCCTTTTAGCATATCGCCCAGCCATGACGGGCATGTCGGTAACGATGAGCAGTTGGGGCCGGATGATAATGAAGGCACCGCCAGTGCTATGTACATTCGTGATATCGACGTAAGACGCCGCGTGTCGTTTGTCAGCTACGATATCTTGGAGCTTCAAAGCGAGCAGAACATGTTCTCTGATGTGTACTTCAGTACATACGGAGCCAACAGCGGTACCATAATCGTTTACGGAGTTATCGAGGAGCTCGACGAGATTGATGAGACGACAATCACCTGGAATACCGCCCCCGGCGTCAAGAACGACCCCGCCCCTGCGGTTGGCGAGTCTGTTGAACTGGACTATGACGACCTTACACCTGAACTGCTGAGATTTACTTCTCCGGGCAGCAATGTAAGGGACTCAAGCGAAACGAGCCAGGCGCTCGACGATTTTCTCAATAGTGATACGGACGGGATTGTCACTTTTATTTTTGCGCCAACTGTGGGGCAAAATAACTGTATCATTCGTACCAAGGACTGGACCGGCGGCACCGGTGATGTGTATCTCGGCGGTATGTTTACTCCACCGCCGACGGCTATTGCGATAAATCCGACCAACGGTCAAACAAACGTGCCGCGGGATTCGGTTCTTAGCTGGAGGTCGGGATACTATGCCGATGAGCATGATGTCTATCTCGGAACCGATGTTAACGATATCGGCCAGGCAGGCAGAGACAATCCGCTGGATGTTCTGGTCAGCGAAGGCCAGGAAGAAGCTACTTATGTTCCCCCCACCGTGCTGGACTTCGGCCAGACCTACTACTGGCGGATAGATGAATTCAGCAGTACGCATTCGGACAGCCCGTGGTTGGGTACGGTCTGGAGTTTTACGGTCTCCGACTATGTCGTCCTGGAAGATTTCGAGGATTATAACGACTATCAGCCGAATACGATTTTCGATACCTGGTCGGACGGATATGGCGATGATAATAACGGCGCCACGGCCGGCTACGGCGAACCCAACTTCCCTGATGGTGAACATTATCTGGAAACTTATATTGTTCATGACGATGAGCAGTCTCTGCCGTTGTGCTTCGATAACAGCGTTGCAACCTATTCGGAGATTTCAGTTAGCACCGAAAACCTGGGCGTCGTTCAGGATTGGACCGTAGGTGCCCCCGGAGCGTTGGTACTATGGGTATACGGCTCACCGCGAAATACTGCCGGCACCGATCAGTTATATGTTAAGATTAACGATGCCAAGGTGGTGTATGACGGCGATTTGGTCAGGCCGCAGTGGCGACAGTGGGCTATTGACCTGTCGGCTTTGAACACCGATTTGAGTAATGTAACTCAGCTTAGTATAGGACTCGAAAGGACCGGTGCGACCGGTAACAGAGGTGTCATGTTCATTGACGATATTCGACTGTATAACGCAGCGCCGGCAGTTTCCACCGAAGAGATTTGGCTTGAAGCCGAAGAGGCAGATTCGCTTACAGCACCATTTCAAATTTACGATGACGTCACGGCATCAGAAGGTCAGTATATTGGCTCAGAAATAGCGGCCGAAGGTAGTAATGATAATCCGCCTTATCCCAACGGTACCGCATCTTATACCTTCGATATAGTAGAGGGAGGGACATACGTAATTGAGTTCCGTAACCGTTCCTTCATAAGTGGAGACTCGGTCTGGGTACGCATACCCGGCGCCACCACACAGACAGAGAACCACGAAAGCGGCTGGGTCTGGTTCGATGTATTCAATGCGATCGATTACTGGGCCTGGGAGGCAATAAGCAGCTCCACCGATTCTCAAGACCCGACCGTGCTCTGGACTATGGAACCGGGGACATATACGCTGGAGATTGCCACTCGAGAAGCCGGTGCCGCTATAGATGTTATAGTTATTGCTAAGCAAACCGACTAAACTTGTTGTATATATTTGGTTGAACAGGGGCCTGTTCTGATATAGTTCAGGCCCTTTTGTATTATTTCGATTCAGAGAGTAGTATCTGAGATTGCAGTGTCATCTTCGTGAATTTCATCGTCCAATTCCTCAGTCATTCTTGTCAGGTGGATTGTAGTTATTGATTGTGGGTCAAGCTCCAGCGGTTGTGACTGATCGAACGTGCCGGTGTAAGATGTACGCTCTCTTTCACTGGTTCGGTAAACCTGGGAATCCTCGGGTAAAAAATCTCCCAATGAAAGCGACAGATCGATATCGATATCCGAGACATTGATAATTACAATAGTCAGATCGTTGGCATCGGGGCTGGTAAAAGCGGAGATACGCAAGCTGCTTGAGTCGGTCGAGGCTTCAACACTATGCCAGCCGGGGTCGGTAAAAGCAGAATACTGTTTGAATGCATAGTAAGTGTGATTGATTGTATAGCCGGAGTTGCTCTGCCAGGGATTGTCAAGTGACACAAGTCCGCCTTCATTTGCCCAAAACAGGTCCCAGTACATAAATGAGCTTGTACCTTCATGGACAAGGCTGTTGTGGATATGGCGGGCCAAATCCAGTGCCACGCTAAAGGGTTCTTCGCCGGAGCCACGGGAATACTCGGTCTGGAACAATGGTTTGTATCCGTAGTTGGCTGCGAGATTCTCCATGGCCGGAATGAAAGAATCCGGATTATCATAATCACCGTCGGAGTAATGATGATGTGCGAAACCGTAGACCTGGTTCGGGTCTATAAGTGCATCGATATATGCCTGGGAGTGGTTGCAGCCGCATGCCTCGGCGGCGAGAAGCTTCGGCATTTCGGGCATTCGCAAACTCAGTTCCTGATAGACCGCATCTAAAGCGAGGTTGTAACCTGCCCATTGTTCTGTTTCAGTCGGTTCTAATCTGCAGGTATCCCAGTCGGCCACCCAATCCGGTTCGTTTTGGATGCTTATATAGTTAGGTTCAATACCATAGCTGGAATACTCAATCAGACTGTCCGCCCACCACTGGGCGAATTCGCTATACATGAAATTGCCGGAGGCACCTTTCTTAAGAGTGCCGCCTGCTGTATTACCGCTGCTTTTTAGATAATCCGGTGGAGACCACGAGGAAATCATAATCTTAATCGGATGACCTAACGATACCTCTGCAGCCTGAATGATTTTGGCTGAGTTGCTGATGTTGCTGCTTGAGATATCATAAGTGTTTCGTAGCCTGTAAATATCGAGGCCCAACTGTCCGAAGAGGACGTCATATATTTCGTTTCGCAGTGGATGAGCGGTTAGCCAATTTTCATACCAGGCACCGGAAGCGCCGAAACCTTCAAGCTGCTGATAAACGATGTTTACATCCACTATGCCGGTAGCATAAGGTTCGGGTGTTTCAATTAGTAAGACCTCTGCATCGTCAAGGTAAAAATTTACGCCGGCGGCCGGGCCTTCAAAGTAAATGTCCAACGCACTGAGATTACCGGTTGTATTTAGAGTAAAATCACCGGATAGCTGAATCCATTGATCGTTGTATCCTGTCGACCAAATGATGGAATGGTACTGTGTCCCATTTGAACCGGTTTGTTTAATGGTTAATCCTATGCTGTCACTGGAAGCATTTTGGAGGCGAAGCCAGCCGGAGATTCTGTATTCTTTGCCGTCTTCGACCACGCCGAGCAAAGACTGTACGGGCCCTTGCCAAGTTTGATTTCTGTTAGATGTCAACAAGCTATAACTGCCGGTTTTTACCTGATCCTGCACGGCCGTAAGGTCGCAACCCCAGTCTGTCCATCCTGTTGTGTTTCCACTCTCGAAGTCCGGATTAATCAAAAGATTTTCTACTGCCCGGGCACAGGGACAGATTAGAGATGCTATCGATAGCAAAATAAATAATTGTCGGATTATGTTTTTGTTGGAACTCTTCGTGTTTGTCATTTTATACCCCTATGTCTTTCTTCTTGTATTATACATAATTATACATAGTGACATCAAGCTAAGGTTAAACATGATGGTCTTCTTGGGAATTGTAAGTCCCCCCGGATGCTCAAATTATGGATAAATCATGTGTTTTTTTGGTATTATTTTAGTTCAACGGACCAGTATGCATGGTCGAGAAATTGCTTCCAGCTTTTATAACGTTCGTGGCCGAGGTGAATGTGAGCCAGCGGATTATGTTGTGGTCTGAGAGGTTGTTTGATAAGCTTCATTCCCGCGAGCTTTGGTGTTTGGTTGCCTTTTTTGACATTGCACGCCGGGCATGCACAGACAATATTTGCCCATGTTGCTTTTCCACCCATACTTCTTGGGATAACGTGGTCGAGGGATAATTCGCTGGTGGGGAAGCGTTTGCCGCAATATTGGCATCTGTTTTTGTCACGGGCGAATATGTTCCTGCGATTAAACTTAACCTCGTTTCGCGGCAAACGGTCATAGAACAACAGTCTTATGATTCGAGGTACGGCTATATAAAAATTCACTGTTGATACCCAGTCATGTCCATCCGGCTCGAAATTACGTCTGAATTGGCTGACCTCACACCAGCTCTGGAAGTCATAATTGGAATAGCGACCTTCCTCCAATGATACAACTTCGGCAAGATCGCGCAAGAGCAGGGAGAACGCCCGCCTTGCTCCAACTATACGGATAGCCATATAATGCTTATTCAGCACCAGGACGTTACAATCCAGATCTGTTTGATGCTCTCCAACACTCATAGGTTCAGATTCTTTATTGCATTGCTCGCACTATGTATTAATATTTCTTTAGGTGAATGCGGAGTAAATTCCAACCGTTTAAGGCTACATTGAGTTGTATAAGACCACTAATGCTTTTGTTCTGTATTTAGGCCAAACCAGGCAGTAAGGGATGAAGAAAAAAATTTATTTGTAATCTACCCTCTGGCCCGCATTGAACAACAAGCAGCTTTACGACTCTTCTTTACTGACTGGGGCTGATTTGGCAACTACGTTCTCAGCTCTGAGTCCTTTGTCACCCTCAACAATTTCGAAAGTAACAGGTTCGCCTTCGGTAAGAGTTTTATATCCATTACCTGAAATACTTGAGTAGTGGACGAAAATATCACGACCGTCTTCGGTGGCGATAAATCCATAACCTTTTCTCGGGTTAAACCACTTAACTTTCCCGTCTGACATAAAACGCTCCTTTTGAACAGCTTAAACAAAACAAACTAACGCCTGCGCGCTCCACAAACTATTGAAGCCCACCGCTGGTAACTGTAATGATCTGCGTTTTGTTGTGGACGGCGGTTATTTTTCCCAACATCATTTCTTCTCGATTGGTTCGGCGGTGGGAGCACAGAGATTGTCTCTCATCAGCCGACCCATCTTAAACTTTACCGTTCGTTTTGCCGGGACCTCAACACGCTCAAGAGTCTTGGGATTTTGTGCAACCCTGGCAGCTCTTGTTCTGGTCTCAAAGACACCGAAGTCTCGGAATTCCAAACGGTTATTCTGACTCAGCTCCCCAATAATCTCATCAAGGAACGCCTGTACTATTGATTTGACTGTTACTCTTTTTGCTTGTGTGCGTTCCGCTATCCGGTCGATAAGTTCTTTCTTTGTAATTGTTGCCATAGATTACCTCACATTAGGAACGAGCATTTAGGAAACTGGATTTTGTTTACGCTAAATAAGTTGAAGTTGAGAACGGATTGGTCATCTTTAACTACCCAACAACATATCATGCGCCTTTAAAAACTTGGAAACAACGCAACTTACTATACTACAAAGACTTCTAAACATCAAGCAATTTTTGTATAAATTTATAAGATTCTAAAAAAATTCTTTTAATATCTCATCAATTAGTGAGGCTCCGAAGCATGTCTCTGTTATTATTCCTCCCGGATAATCGAGATTCCTGTGGAGATGGTGCAAGAAAGATGTATTGAGCAGACGGATTGATTGAAAATTTCTTATGGATAGCTCTAAGCATAAGCTGTTTATTTACAAGGTCTTATCCGAAAATGGCCCGGAAGAAAATTACTTTATTGACCAAATATGGATTTGTCGGCATAATCAGCATTTCATGTAATCAGGATAGATAATTTTACATCAGGATAGATATATATGTCTGAAAGGAAGAGTAAAAAGGTCGATTCCGACAAGTTTGTTCATGTTAAGAAAGATAGAGCCGCTGAAATTGCAAATATCTTCGAATGGCTGATAACCGCTTTTATATTGGCGTTTGTCTTCAGAGCATTTGTGATGGAGGCATTTCGCATACCGACGGGCAGTATGGCCAGCACCCTTAAGGGAGCCCATTTCAGGCTGCGCTGCAGGCAGTGCGGCTATCGGTATGATTATGGCTTTAATCCGGCCCGTTTTGGCTTATCAGAGGATACGATACCCGCGCGTGGTGCTCCGTTACCTGAGACACAATGTCCAAGTTGTGGTTATAGACAACGTCCCGGTATGGTTATGCCGGTGGCTAACGGTGACAGGATACTTGTTCTCAAATGTCTTTATCAGTTCTTCGAACCCAGGCGATGGGATGTAATAGTATTCAAGAATCCGCAGGAACCGGATATAAATTATATCAAACGTCTGATTGGCCTTCCCGGCGAAGCGGTACAAATCATCGATGGTGATATTTATATCGATGGACAAATCGCTCGAAAGCCGCCGAAAGTTCAGAATGAGCATTGGATGCCGATATATGATAATGACTATCAGCCTGTGGATCGATACACGCCTGCCTTTAACGGGCACAAATGGGAACAACCTTTTAGTCATTCAAGTTTTTCACGATGGAAAGTTGATGAATCAAGCCCTACGTTTTTTCACCTGAATAGTCCACCTGACCAAATCAGTTTGTTGGTTTATAACACTAAAATCGGAAATGATTTCAGAACAATATATGCTTATAATAGTGTTAACAAATACGGTACTATGCCTTACTGTAGTGATTTGATGGTGCGTTTCTACTCTCTGGCAACCGAGCCGAAAGGAAGTATCGGAATCTCTTTGAGCAAATATCAAACTACTTATAAGGCATGGGTCGATTTTACAGGTGATATGTTCATAACCAGGATTGAGAAGGATTCTGAGCAGGTGGAATTAGCTCGGAGGTCAATCGAGCTTTCAGGGGGCACGAATTCTTCCAGGCAAATGTTAGTAAAATTTGCGAATGTTGACCATCAGTTGGTTTTCGAATATGGCGACGAAAAGTTGACTTTCGATTTAGGACGAAACCCTGAGGATGCGGGTCCGATAAGAGCTGTAATTGAGCCGAAGGTGGAGATTTTCGGTTCCGGCGAGCTCACACTTTCGCACGTTGCTATTTTCAGGGATATCCACTACACTTCGGAAAACAATGGATACCGTGGCAGAGCAATAGAAGAACCGTTCATATTGGGAGAGGATGAATTTTTTGTACTGGGTGACAATAGTCCTAATAGTGAGGACTGCAGGTGGTGGGGTAACAAGGGAATTTCAAATAAGGGCCTGCCCCCCTATCGAGCCGGCATAGTCCCACGTGACTACCTCGTAGGTAGGGCACTGTTTGTATATTGGCCCAGTGGTTTCAAGCCATTTAGTCAATTTCCGTTTGGTATTATCCCGAACGTTGGCCAGATGCGTTTTATCTACGGCGGCTCAAATGATAATGATTAATCGGCAAAACAGTTCGTGTACCGTAAAGCATAATAATGGAAAGTTTGCAACCGACGATAGTCAACTCATCGCGGATAAAAACAAATGAAATCTGGTTTAATCCCTGTTTATAAAGCATATAGTGACATTTTTAGTTTGTGGATTTTCCGAAAGTTCACTACTCCAAGGCTTGGAATTCACATCTTGATGCTATTGAACGGCTGCTGTCGATCGGTCGAGTTCTTTGGAAGAGTCAACCCGGCCCGGAGTCATTGCCTATGAGCGCAGAACAGAAATCAACAATCATCGAACGGCTTGATGCGCTCTATGAGTACGAGCGCGAGCCGGTAACCGAGGATAAGCTGTACGGCTGGAAGACCTTTATTGCCATGTTCTCGGGCGAGCACATTGCAGGGACCGAGTTTGTGCTGGGGCCGCTAATGGTAATGCATGGGGTCTCGGCCAGGGATTTTTTCCTTGGATTACTTGTCGGTAATTTTTTAGCGGTGCTTAGTTGGGCCCTGCTGTGCGCTCCGGTGGGTGTCAAGACGCGCCTGACGATATACTGGCAGTTACGCAGGATTTGCGGTCCCTACCTGACAATCGCATACAGCGCGTTTTACGCAGTCATCTTGTGCCTGTTGGCTGGAGCGATGGTCAACGTCGCTGTGACAGCAGTGTCACTGCCGTTCAATATTCCGAATCCCGATTACGCAGCGGGTCAAATGATTCCAACGGTGCCGTGGATTTTATTGGCGGTGGTAGTGGGTGTGGTGATTGCTACACTGGCCGTTCTCGGATTCGAGAAAATCGCTCATTTTTCAAAGGTCTGCGCGCCGTGGATGGTTCTGATTTTTTTCGCCGGAGCGATTGCGGTCTTAGCCGATCTTGGTTGTTCCTCGATTGGGGATTTCTGGCATGTGGCTAATGAGAAGATTTTCACCGGTGTGCCGATTGGAGCGAATACCAAATACACCTACTGGCACGTGATGGGTTTTGCGTGGTTGTGTAATGCGACACAGCATATCGGAATGGCCGATATAACGATATTTCGCTACGCTAAGAGATGGACACAGGGATTTGCCTCGGCGTTCGGCATGTATCTGGGCCATTACGGTGCCTGGGTCTGTTCGGGAATTCTTTGTGCCGCTTACCTTGCAGCTGGTAACACAAATCCACAACCTGGAAATATCGCACTGTTCGGGGCCGGTTTTGCCGGGGCCGTGTGCGTGGTGATTGCAGGCTGGACAACGGCTAATCCAACGCTGTATCGGGCGGGTCTGGCGATTCAGGTGGCGACGCCGAACTGGAAACGCTGGAAGGTCACGTTTGCGGCCGGTGTATTCATGATTCTGACGGCCTGCATCCCGGCGGTAAATGCCAATCTGGACCGTATCGTCGGTTATTACGGATTGTTCTTCATGCCGCTCGGGGCGTTCATTTTCATCGACATCTGGATTTTCCCGAAACTGGGACTGATCAGCGACTATGCCCAGAAAGCCAAATTAATGATTAGTTGGCCGGCGACATTTGCGTGGATAGGAGCTTTTATGTTTTCTGTTTTCATTTACGGAAAGGACCATTACCTCTGGTTGTCGAGACTGCTCGAAGGCAAACAGCCGGCCTGGCTGGCGAACATTCAACCTGACCTGTTGTTCCTGGTGGCGCCCGAGTGGGTCGTTGCTGTAACGCTCTATATGATATTTAGTGTCATCCAACAGAAGGTTGCTAAAGCTAATGTTCAATCTCAGGAGGTCGGGTAATGAAACACACAGCTCTGACACAGGTACTCAAAATCATCTCCTGTTTGGGACTGGCGCTGACAATCATACCCTCACTGTTTGTCTTTAAGGGTGTTATTGATATCAAGGTACATTATCAGTTTATGATTGTGGGTATGATAATGTGGTTTGGGACGGCTCCGTTTTGGATGAAGTCCTCGGGACCCCATACGGAGAGCAAATCGCCGGATGAAAAAGAACAATAAAATTGTTATTCTTACGATAGAACTTTTATTATTATCCACTCTCTCGACTTTGCTCGGGACGAGCTTTGGTTGCAAGGGTGAAGTCACGATGTTCGAACAGGACAATGAACTCTGCCGACTTACTATCAGGAACTTACGCTGTGAGTATCGAGTGAATCCGCTGGGTATCGATGTGGTCCAGCCACGTCTAAGCTGGATTTTGGAATCTCAGCATCGGGCGCAGACGCAAAAGGCTTATCAGATATTGGTGGCCGGCAGTGAAGAATATCTCAGGCAAAACAAAGGGGACATCTGGGACAGCGGTAAAGTAGTCTCTGACCGCAGCAATCAGGTGGTATATGAGGGTAAGCCTTTACAATCGCGGATGCGCTGCTGCTGGAAGGTGCGTATATGGGATCAGGATGACAAAGTCTCAACCTGGAGCGAGCCGGCGTTCTGGACCGTGGGTTTGCTGGAACCGGACGAATGGCAGGCTCGATGGATTGGTTACGATGCAGGAGAATCCGGCTCACAAATGGGCAAAGGAAAGGCGATTAGTCTTGACGACTGCAAATGGATATGGTTTGGTGAGGGTGACCCGCGAAAAAGCGAGGGGGAGGGCAGGCGGTTTTTCAGGCGTAAAATCGAAATAGACCGTGATAAAAAAATAAAACGAGCGCATTTTCGGCTGGCTGCGAATAACGAGGTAATATTTTTTCTCAACGGCAAAGAAATACATTGTATTCCGGGTTTGAAGCTTTCTGAGACGATTGATATAAGTGACAAGCTCGAGCCGGGCAGCAATACTCTGGCTATTGAAAGTACAAATGAAAATGACGCCGCCAATCATGCAGTGCTTACAGGGAAACTCCTGATTGAGTTCGAAAACGGCAAGCCGATGACTATTGTGGTTGACAGTTCATGGAAGGCCTCAGATACAAGGCAGAAAAACTGGCAGCAGCCGGGCTTCGATGATACAAACTGTCAAAATGCTCAGGAGATTGCAAAAGTAGGAGACCAGCCCTGGGGCGAACTCTCGGAGGATGAGCTGATTTTACCACCGCCGCCTTATTTGAGAAAGCCATTTGAGCTTGGCAGTGATATTGAACGCGCTGTGGTTTATGTCTCTGCGCTGGGACTCTATGAATTACATATTAACGGCAAACGCGTCGGCGAGGTTTACTTCACGCCCGGCTGGACTGATTATCCAACGCGAGTGTACTATCAGACTTACGATGTGACAGAGATGATTAGTATAGGTGACAATGCAATCGGTGCGATTCTTGCCGACGGCTGGTATGCAGGATATGTTGGTTTTGGCCAGAAAAGAGAGAACTACGGCAGCCGGCCGCGTTTGCTTGTGCAGCTTGAAATTGAATATACCGATGGTGGTAAAGAAACAATTGTCACCGACAAGTCCTGGAAAGCCGGTTACGGCCCGCTTCTTGAAGCGGACTTTTTGATGGGTGAAACCTATGACGCGGGTAAGGAAATGCCCGGCTGGGATAATGCCGACTTCGATGATTCAGGATGGGATGCAGTTGCCGTTACGGAAAGAATCGAGGGAAAGCTTCAGGCGTATCCCGGCGTGACAGTGCAGAAAATTCTGGAAATCAATACGAAGAAACCTATCGAACCAAAGAAGGGTGTGTATGTTTACGATATGGGTCAGAATTTTGCCGGTTTTGTTCGATTGAAGGCAAAAGGAAAATCCGGGACGAAAATCGTACTGCGGTTTGCCGAGATGCTTAATCCGGACGGCACGATTTATACCGAGAATCTCCGTGCGGCACGATGCAGCGATACTTATATCCTCAAAGGCAAAGAGCAGGAAATTTGGGAACCAAGATTCACATTTCACGGTTTTCGATATGTTGAGGTGACAGGATATCCCGGCGTACCGGGGCCGGATGCGATTACCGGTATCGTTGTACATTCGGATACGCCGCCGGCCGGCTCGTTTGAGTGTTCAAATTCGATGGTCAATCAGCTTTACAGCAACATAGTATGGAGCCAGCGTAGCAATTTTATCGAAATACCGACCGACTGCCCGCAACGTGACGAGCGCCTGGGCTGGACGGGGGACGCGCAGATTTTCATCCGGACGGCGACATACAATATGGATGTAGCGGCGTTTTTTACTAAATGGTTGATCGACCTCGAAGATGCTCAGGGCGCTGACGGTGCATTTCCTGATGTGGCACCGCGAAAAATCGCTGTCGGTGACGGCACGGCTGCCTGGGGTGACGCCGGTGTGATTTGCCCGTGGACGATTTACGAAGTATATAATGATACAAGGGTCATCGAAAGACATTATGATGCGATGGAAAAGTGGATCGCATACTTGAGAAAAAACAGCAAGAACCTGCTGCGTCCGGCCGCCGGATACGGTGACTGGGTTTCTATCGCCTCCGATACACCAAAAGATGTAATCGCCACGGCTTATTTTGCTTACAGCACGCGGCTATTGTCGAAAATGGCCGCCGCTATCGGCAGAAATAATGACGCCGCCAAATATGAAAAACTCTTCGAACAAATAAAGAAAGCCTTCAATAAAGCTTATGTCACCGATGATGGTAAAATCAAAGGACAAACACAGACTTGCTATGTATTGGCACTGTATTTTGATTTATTGCCGGCTGACAAGCGACCTCTTGCCGTGCAGCATCTGGTTGAGGCCATAAGGAAGAAGGACTGGCATCTTTCAACCGGATTCGTCGGACTAAGCTATTTACTGCCGATACTTACCGAGACAGGGCATACTGACATAGCTTATCGTTTGCTGACAAATGACACGTTCCCAAGCTGGGGTTACAGCATCAAGAACGGAGCAACAACTATCTGGGAGCGTTGGGACGGCTGGACCGAGGATAAAGGTTTTCAGGATCCGAACATGAACTCCTTTAATCATTATTCTTTCGGTGCGGTAGGTAGATGGCTGTTCGGAACGGTCGCCGGCATCGATACCGACGGCCCCGGCTATAGAAAGATTATCGTTCGACCAAGACCCGGCGAGATTACAAGTGCGAAGGCAAGTTATGATTCAATTAATGGTATTATAGCAGCCGATTGGGCATTCAAAGACAACAAATTCACACTGGATGTCACTATCCCTGCAAATACGACCGCGACTGTTTATATTCCCGCCGTCGACGCAGAGTCTGTGACTGAAGGCGGGCGAAAGGCAACTGAGGCAGAGGCGGTACAACTCCTGCGAATGGAGCAAGACTGTGCGGTTTTTGCCGTTGGCTCAGGGCGATATCGGTTTGTATCGGAACAGCCGTAGCAAAGCAGAAACCACCCGAATAAAAAAACTAATTAGCTGCCTGCAAAGCTGTAGATTGTTGATTAGCTTTGGCGATGACGGTTGTGTCACTGGATTTCTGTCTTACCTTTAGTTCATTGCATTCAAATAGTTTTTTTAGTATTTCCTTATTGTCTGCGGTAACAATTTGATATATTTGGCCGCCGTTACTGAGGTATTCACCACAAAAGTCTTTATAGGATTCCAAATAATTATCGTAGTAGAATATTCTGCTGTTTTTCCGCTTTCTTAAGGCTAATATCTCCTCGGGATTCCAGTATTTAATAATGATGTTTTGGTCGGTGAGTACAAAATCGATACTTATCAACTTTTGGTCTATACTAAGAATCCTGTTGGTTCTGTAATCAATATTTTTGAGGGTCAGAAAAGCTGCAATCAGGTCTCTGCCGTTTAACTCTCTCTGTTCGACTTTGCGGCTGCTTTGACGTTTCAACTTTTCGGTTTTAGTTTTATGAACGGCTGGACTTACCTGGTTATAGTTTTTTGCCCTGTGGTGGGCTTTAGCAGTTCTGTTAACAGAAGGACGTGAAGGTTTACTTTTACTATGATATACCACAACACAAGGACCGTCATACTGTATAGGTCGAGGGTAATGGTAGTCGTAAGATGCACCCCACGGATAAGAGATTAAACCGGAACGTTTGTATCCGAAGGCGTAGGGAGAGTATCGAACATTGTTGTAAACAAGTCTGGATTTCCCATATTTATTAGCATAGGGACTATATTGCAGGCGCCTGTAAACCAGGCCGGAGCTGCCGCGTTTGTAAGCGTAAGGAGAATATTGGACGTCACCATATACCAAGCCGTGAGTATATGGAGACCAGCGAACACGGTGCCGAGAGGCGAAAGGATAGTAGCATGCTTTGGCTACAACAGGTAAAGTTAATAGTATTGCAATTGTGAAAACCGAAATCCTTTTCATTTTGTTCTCCTTTCAATTTAAGTAATCTGTATTTTTGTTATCACCTCCTCTCGAAAACTTTTATATTTTGCTGTGGCCGAGCGTACATTCGATTAGCGCGCAGCTCGACCACTATTGACTTAGTGACATCCAAGGCTGTACAGCCGATTTGGAGATACGGGAAGCCGCCGGGCAAAAAAGGAAGTCATCCGGCTTGTAGCGAGAGAGTTTCGCCTTGACGATGGTAATTATTCCCTTGGTCTTCACCGCTTTTCTCCATAAAAACGGACACATCGCATTGCCTGTTATATAGGGCAACTATTTATTGTAGTGTGTGCGGATGGGAAGACTTGAAAGGGATAATGGTCCTCCACACCCTCACTATCCTTTTCATACCCTCCAGTTTGTATGATATGGGCAAAATATACAAAACGCCCTATAATGTCAAGGAATTTTTGAAAATATCAAATGAATTTTAATATTGACTTGATTCGAGCAGCCCCTGCCAGCGGTCGATGTGGCCGAATTCGTCCATCTGGTTTTTTTCTATGATTTTGCGGGTCTGATCATCCCACTTTATCGTCTCGAGCAGCTTGTCATAATGGTGAACCGCTTTTGTCTCGACCCAGATGCCGACTTTAAGAATCGCCTTTGGGCCTATCAGCCGTGAGGTAAAGCCGATTGCGAAACCGACAATCCAATAGGCCCATCTGAAGATACTGGGCGTGAAGCCATATTCAAGCAGCTTGACCTGAAAATCCTGATAGTGCGTCATCTCATTGCACATAGCGGCTATCAGCCAGCGATTGAGTTCGCTGGATTCTTTTGTAATTTGAAATTTGTAGATATTCTGTGCCATCAGTTCGAGAGTGTGGAGAGTTCGCAGGCCCTTTTTGAAGCTCTTTAGTCTCCATTCGGCTAATCCCTCACGTCTCAGCTTGATTTGGTCATTAATAATTTGCGGGCGGATGATGGATATATTGTAATTGCCCTTTGATTGTTCCTGGTTTTGGTTATCTTCCATAATTGCCGGCACCTTTTTCTTTGCAATTGCTTTTATTGAAAAATCAATCAAACACGCAGGAACTTCTGGTTAAAACAAAGAACCTTAAACTGAAGCATTTTAGCAGCTTATCGTAGTAGCTGCTATGAAAAATTTTTTAAGCTAAGATTTGTGAATTCGAATACATTGAAGCCCTGTTTTCATGATGATATTGCGAAGGCGAGGATTATAAATAAATTGGGATTTAAGGTTCTTTATAAGCAGGTTTATTCTGAGAGCTCTGGTTTTTCGACGAAGGCGTTCATCGAAATTATTCGGTGATTCGCGTAGCACATCCGCCAGTATGAGAGCACTTTTGAATGCGTAGCTGAAGCCCTCGGCCGAGCTTGGACTGATGAAACCGCCGGCCTCACCGATTAAGGCGATGCCGTCCGTTCCTGTGGAAATCTGTCGGGGTGAAACGGGTCGAAGGATATAGGCCGCTTCTTTGTGAACAATCTTTCCGAAACGAAAACCATAGTCTTTTAATTTAGTTTTGAGCAATACGAATTTGTCTTTGACCTCCGGTCCCGGTCTAAGGGCTGCACCGATGATTAAGTGGTCTTGCTTGGGGATTGTCCAGCAGTAATAGTCGGTAATTTCCGTATCGAACAAGGTGGAAAAATAAGGTAGCTGTCTGTCGGCCTCTACCCAATGCTGGATTGCGATATAGGCCTTTGGAAAAATTCCGCCTGGATGAGCAAGCTTGCGAATCGTTGACGAAGCTCCATCGGCACCGACCAGGATTCCAGCATGCTCATCACGACTCTGGCCGTCTTTGACAAGTTTGATTACGAAGTGGTCTTTATTCCGCTTGTAGGATTTAAATCGCCAACCGAGTCGCAGTTCAACATTCTCAGAAACCATTGATAATAACCATCGGTCAAATTTTCCCCGGTCCATGTTGATATAATAACGCTGGTAGTACCTTTCCAGATGCCTTTGGGTGTCAATGACACGGACAACGAAAAGCTGCGGCCCCACTAATACGCTTTTTGGCAAGCCAAGCCCCATCTTTGATAGCATCGCTTGTGCATCCGGAGCCAAAAGTCCGCCACAGCATTTCGCAGATGAAAATTCGTCCGGTTTCCGGTCAAGCGGTCTTTTATCCACGAGCAGGACATTGTAGTTTTCTGCAAGCAGCCTGGCCAGGGTCGAGCCGGCGGGACCGGCCCCGATGATAGCTATATCGTACATTACATTGTCTCTTAGTTAAAGCAGCAGCGTCATCTCCAGCGAGAGATTCATTATCCCGATAATTGAAGGACATGTCAAAGAATAAGACCATTGGTGCAGCAGGAACGTAGTTTTGTTGCATGAATAGAAAAATACTTGCGAAAACAGAGTAGAACCGTTACTTTATCAGCCTTGTTTTTGAATAAATGTCATTATGAAAGGTTAATTACGGGAAATATGTGATGAACAAAATAAAAAAGAATCCGGGACTTTCGGAACTTGACGAACTTTGTATTCAGACAATTCGTTTTTTGTCGATGGAGGGCGTTCAGGAGGCAAAATCGGGCCATCCGGGTATGCCGATGGGCATGGCGCCGGCGGCGTATATACTATGGACCAAATACATGAAATACAATCCCCGCAATCCAAAATGGCATAATCGCGACCGTTTTGTCCTGTCGGCCGGCCACGGCAGTATGCTTCTGTATTCTTTGCTGCATTTGACCGGGTTCGATATAAGTATGGATGAGTTAAAGACATTCCGGCAATGGGGCAGCAAGACACCAGGCCACCCGGAATACGAGCCGGACTACGGCGTAGAAGTGACTACCGGGCCGCTCGGCCAGGGAATTTCAAATGCCGTTGGGATGGCAATCGCACAGAAATATCTGGCTAATTATTTTAATCGAGATGGTTTTCCCATTATCGATTATAAGATATACGTTATCGCCAGCGACGGCGATTTGCAGGAGGGCGTTGCATCCGAAGCCTGCTCATTGGCCGGACATCTGGGTCTTGATAATCTGGTTGTGGTTTACGATGATAATCACATCAGCATCGACGGAGTGACCGAGCTTTCATTTACCGAGGACAGGGCCAGGCGTTTCGAAGCCTACGGCTGGTATGTGCAGGAAATAGGTGGTGACGGGAACAATATGGCCGCCTTCGAGAAGTCACTGGAAAATGCCCTGAGTGAGAATTCCCGACCATCGATAATCAAACTTCGCACGCACATCGCTTACGGCAGCCCGAACATGCAGGATACGGCCAAGGCGCATGGAGCTCCTTTGGGTGACGATGAAATTCGCTTGATTAAGGAAGAATATGGCTGGGACCCGGAGAAGAAATTCTATGTCCCCGACGAAGTTCAGATTCATATGCGGAAGGCCGTTGACAAAGGTAAAGCAGATGAAGCGATATGGAAAAAGATGTTCGATAGTTATGCTGATAAATATCCGGAATTGGCAAAGCAGTTCAAGGATGCTTCGGCTGGCAAGCTACCGGTAAATTTAGATGAAGTTCTACCTAAGTTCAAGGCCGGCGAATCGATGGCGACACGTAAAGCCTCCGGCAATGTGCTTGGAGCGGTCATGCCAAAATTGCCGATCATGATGGGAGGCTCGGCGGACCTGACACCTTCGAACAATACAAGCTGGCCTGATGCGAAGGATTTCCAAAAAGGTGCCCGTGACGGCAGATACCTTCGCTTTGGAATTCGTGAGCATGCGATGGGCTCGATTCTTAACGGCATTTCCGTCAGCGGCCTGATGCGGGCATACGGCGGGACGTTTCTGGTTTTCTCTGACTATATGCGCGGCGCCGTCCGCGTAGCGTCAATTGCGAAGTATCCCAGTATATTCGTCTGGACTCATGATAGTATCGGCGTAGGCGAGGACGGACCGACTCACCAGCCTGTCGAGCACCTGGCGGCGTTGCGGGCGATACCGAATTTGATAGTCTTCCGCCCTGCCGATGCGAACGAGACGGCTCAGGCGTGGAAATATACACTCGAGCACAGAGATAATCCGACCGCCCTGCTGCTTACGCGACAGTCACTGCCGGTGCTGGACCAGGACAAATACGGCTCGGCGAAGAGTACAAACAGAGGTGCTTATGTTTTGGTTGAAGTTAATAAGCCGGATGTGCTGCTGTTAGCCAGCGGTTCGGAAGTCTCGGTTGCACTTTGTGCCGCTGAAGGTCTTGCCGATGGCGGAATAAAGGCACAGGTTGTTAGTATGCCGAGCTGGGAATTATTCGAAAAACAGGATAAGGCCTATAGGGATTCGGTGCTTCCGCCCGATGTCAAAGCAAGAGTCGCCGTCGAGGCTGGCGTGGAACTCGGCTGGCACAAATACATCGGCGATAACGGCATTTTCATCGGCATGTCGAGCTTCGGAGCTTCGGCACCTGCGAAGGTCTGCTTCGAGAAATTCGGCATCACGAGCGAGGATGTTATCAAAGCCGCTAAAAAATCAATCGCAAAAAGCAAATAACATCTCTTTTGTTATGCTGAGCCGAAATGCGAAGCATCTGGCCTACTAAAAAGAAGTTATCAGCGAGACCGAAATACAATTCATGGATCGGATTCTTCGCTCTGCTCAGAATGACAGACCAAAACAAGCTTAAACCGGCGAAGGAAGAATAGTGCGGCGTAGCGGATTGTCTGAGCGACACATTTTTTCCCTTTAACATTTTTCAATCTTTGACCGCATGGTTGGCGGCGGTTAAAATAATGCCGAACAAACAGGGGGTAAGGTGAATTGTGATTGAGACGATTTAGGAGAATAAAGTTCTATGAATGATGTTCGAATCTTCACGACGCCGATACTGGACGGTATCAAAATCAAAGAATACAGAGGTTTTGTGATTGCACGCAACGTTCGGGCGGTCAATGTCATCCGTGATTTTTTTACCTCATTTCGTGACATATTCGGCGGTCGTTCGGAATCGTATCAGGAAGTGATGAAACTAATGCAGGAAGACGTTATCGCAGAAGTCAGGGCTGAAGCCGCCAGATTGGGTGCAAACGCCATCGTTGGTTTTTCTCTGGACTATGACAATATCGGCTCTAAAAACAAATCACTTTTGATGGCATCGGCCAAAGGTACTGCGGTTGTAATAGAATAGGGACAAAGGTGTCGGGCAAATAGTAATTTTACCGCTCTGGAGATATTGGCAGTTTTTGCGTTCGCAAAGACCCAAACTCAGGCAAATGAAAAAATAAACTTTTTACCGGTACTCATTATTTTTGGTGGTTTGTTAAGATTTTTGGTTTTATATTTCTTTAGGTGGGGTTCTGAGGCCGGACATATAATTAGGCTATTATAGGAAATCAGTCAGGTGAATCGAAAGGATAAAGAATTATGAAAGATTCAAAATCAATTTCTGTTTTTGACCTGTTAGTGCTGTTAGGTGCGATAGTAATGTACATCTCGGGCTGTTCCTCGCCTGAGCCTGAACTGATACCAAGGGAAGTTCTCTTTGGCAATCCGGTCAAGACCAGACCTCAAATCTCTCCGGACGGCAAAATGCTGGCTTATCTGGCTCCGGTGGAGAATGTATTAAACGTGTGGGTAAAGACAATCGGCAAAGAGGACGACAGGGCTGTAACTAAAGACAAGGACCGAGGTATCCGGCGTTATTTCTGGGCCGAAGACAGCAAACATATCATGTATCTGCAGGATGTAGGCGGAAATGAAAACTGGCGCTTGTATGCTGTTGACCTTGAAACCAGCCAGATCAAGGATTTAACACCTTATGAAGATGTCCAGGTGCAGATAGTCGCCAGAGATAAGCACTTCCCCGATGAACTGCTGATCGGTATGAATAAAGAGGACCCTAAAGTACATGATGTATATCATCTTGACCTCGTTACCGGAACGCTCAAACTGGTTGCCAAGAATCCCGGTAATATTGCCTCATGGCTGGCTGATGCCGGCATGAAAGTCCGCTGTGCAATGGTTGCTACGGCTGAAGGCGGCTTCGACCTGATAGTGCGCAAAACTGAGCAGGAAGACTGGGAAAAGCTGTTCACATGGGCTCCGGAAGACAGTTTAACCAGCGGCCCTGTAAGTTTTACAAAGGATGGGAATTCCTTACATTTGATAGATTCCCGCAATGTTAATACGGGTCGACTCGTAAAGATGGAGATAGAGACGGGAAATATACAGGTAATTGCCGAGGATCCACAATACGATGTTAGCAGTGTGCTGATTCATCCGGATTCATACGAAGTACAGGCGGTGGCTTTTACGAAGGCTCGAACTGAATGGATTGTTTTGGATGATTCAATCAAAGACGATTTCAAGGCGATTGCCAAACTGGACCATGGTGACTTTTTTGTTTCCGACAGGGATAATGCCGATGAAACCTGGCTGGTTAGCTTCACTAAGGATAATGGGCCTGTATCATATTATGCTTATGACCGCAAAAAGAAGAAAGGGACTTTTCTTTTCGAGCACATGCCCGAACTTGGCAAATACAAGCTTGCCCGTATGGAGCCGATTTCTTTTACGACGCGGGATAACTTAACGATTCACGGCTATACCACCTTTCCTGTATGGAAACAGAGAAAGAATTTGCCAACGGTGCTAAGTGTTCATGGCGGCCCGTGGCATCGAGATAGCTGGGGGTACGATTCTACAGCCCAGTGGTTTGCAAATCGAGGTTATTTATGCCTTCAGGTCAATTTTCGCGGTTCTACAGGGTACGGCAAGGCCTTTGTCAACGCCGGCGATAAACAGTGGGCCGCTAAAATGCACAATGATTTAGTGGATGGAGTTAACTGGGCCGTGGATGAAGGTTACGCAGACCCGGAAAAAGTTGCAATCTTCGGCGGTTCGTACGGAGGTTACGCCGCTTTGGTCGGTGCTACTTTCACGCCTGATCTTTTCTGCTGTGCAGTGGATATTGTCGGGCCGAGTAATTTGGTGACGTTAATCAAATCCATTCCCCCCTACTGGTCAACCTACCTGGCGACATTTTATAAGCGTGTTGGTAATCCTGATACAGAAGAGGAGTTTTTGAAATCGAGGTCACCACTGTTCAAAGTGGACCGGATTAAGATTCCTATTTTGATTGGACAAGGGGCCAATGACCCGCGTGTCAAACAGGCCGAATCAGAGCAGATAGTCGAGGCAATGAAGAAAAAAGACCTCGCATACGAGTACATGCTCTTCGAAGATGAAGGTCACGGATTTGCCAAACCGGAAAACCGTCTGGAGTTTTTTGCGGCGGCGGAGAAGTTCCTGGCAAAGCATTTAGGCGGTCGCTACGAGGAAGCAGTTGAGGATTCTAAATAGTAATTTGTAGAAAGGCGAAGATCTGGTAAGCATCAAATACTATTGTGAATGTGATTATCGAAGAAAGCGAGGTGAGAGTTATGGAAAAATCCTATGAAAATTCGGAGACGGGCTGCTGTCCGCGGTTCGATCCGCAGCCGTGGGACGAGAAGGAAATTACCTTCCAGGAAAAATTGTTTGTCAAAGACCATGTCAGAAGTTTCTTTCATATACCCCTGAATTTTGGCAAGATTATGGTCAGGAACATGGAAAAGATACAGGCGGCAGATGCTGTTGCGCCTGAGCAGGTGGTTCTTTCGGATGAAAAATCGCTCTGGGGGGCGGATATTTATATAGCTGTGACTAAAGATGTGCCGGGAGCGGAGATGGCCAAAATATCCGGGACATTTCTAACGAAGGTTTTTGAAGGGCCGTATAAAGATGTCAGGAAATGGATAGAAGAAATGAAAGTCTGGCTCGAATCGAAGGCCAAAGAGATGAAGAAGATGTATTTCTTCTATACGACTTGTCCTAAGTGTGCCAGGTACTACGGCAAAAATTACGTGGTCATCCTGGCACAGGTATAACGAAGGTGAAATATTATGTTTGGTGACAGTGCAACTGCGATAACGATTCTGTTTATTATTTTTGCCGCCGGTGTGGCGGCATTTGTCAGGAAAAGGAGCCGGGACAAGTGCCTGCGGGACTTCGAGCAGAACATGGTGACATTGGAAGATACAACCGGTAAGACAATCTGGGGCATGTTAAGGGTGGAAAATACCGGCCTGGAGTTTGTCTATTCTGAAAAATACAAAGACGAAGACGGTCACGATGAGACCAGCTATATTCTGTATAAGTATGAATTTCCTAATATTCAGGCAGTGATTCGCTTTCACGATGACCTCAGCGAGGAGAATAAAAAGAAAAGAGAGCAGGAACTGGAAAGGACGTATCATCCCAGATGGGGCCGAAGGTTCAAAAGGAGATTACTGAATGTTTTTCGAACCGTACGGGACTCAGTTGTTGAGATTATCAATCTATTGATTAGCCAGGCAAAAAAAGCTACGCCGGCCGGTAAGGTGATTGGCTCCCAGGATAAGTATGTAACTCAGATGAGACAGGAGCTGATGGGTTCGGTGGGCGCTTCTTTCGAGCCCTTGCTGGAGAGATATATCGGCCATAAAGTCGTGCTCGAAATGATTAAAGGCGATAAGGTATTGGAATATTGCGGTGTTTTGAAAGACTATACTGCGGAATTTATCGAAATTATGGACGTTGACTATTTGGTCAAAGAAGGCGAATCGGCCCGCAGGGCCGACCTTGTAGTCCCCCGCAAACTCGGACTTATCCGTCATCTGGCAGAATAACCTCGTATTGCGTAATGTGTTTTACTCTGTCATTCCTGCGAAAGCAGGAATATATATTTAGCCTGCGGTTTTACAACAGGTTTCATTTGGCCAACGAGAATATTCAACCGCCACCGGGATACAGAGAGGTTAAAACCTTATAAAGCTACTGCAGAAGACAGGCCTCGAGACGATGCGAGAAAGAACAACCACCTCATCTGGTAATGCAAGGGTAGGCGACTGGTGCCGGACGACACTTTAGTGCCGATAGGTTCTAGTGTGGTGTTGGTATTATCCTGGTGCTGCTCCAATGAATCTCCGAATCGTCCATTGTTCAATGTCGTCTGAGACAATGACTTCTCCGGAATTCTCTCGAATGGACCATGCTTGCACGCTGAGGTCACCCTCTGAGTTGTTAGTGAGGATAGGCTTCGAGGGAATAATGTGCCAGTCGGATTTATCACGGGCCAACATGTCTTTTCTCCATCTGTAGTAGGACATTGGTGGCAGCAGAACAGATCGCACAAACACCACGGACGCGATAACTGCAGACTCCATAACGTTTGGATTGCCTAGGCGACTCTGGGCTTCTATCCACCCAAGTTTGCCTTGCTCCAATCTGCCGAAAAGAACTTGGATATCACCTATCCGAAATGGCGATAGACCTTCACGTTTCAGAAACTGGTAGTCAGAAGTCCAAGAGAAAAAGCGATCGCAGAATAGCCTCCTCTTGGCCCAAGGACGTTGACCCATAGCAGTCGTCAGCCATGCCAAAAGAATCACCAGCGAAATCACTACCAAGCTGATGGTGAGAAGTAGCCGACGGTCGGGTCCAGAGGCTTTCGTGAGTCCATAAGAGAGCATGACTAAGGCGATACCGAGTCCAAGAGCATCCATCACAATAGGAGTGGGCCCACCTATGACGAGCGAAATACCATGACAAAGGATGATCCAAAGACCAAGTATACCGACAAAATGGCCCCACCTCAGATGTTTGGCACGGAGCGTAGCCGCTCTGAGTAGCCCATCCCGTACAAGCTCCTGTTTAGGACTTAATTGATCGTGTTGACCAGACATAATATGGTTCCTTCATTTAGGTTTAATTTGTATTCTTTGTTTCTCTTTCCTTTCGATTCAAAGAGTGCCACAATATTCAACCATGTGAGGAACTTCGACGTCCCTCACAACACGACCATAGCGGTATTGCTCGGTTCGGCTTCACCAGCCTTATTTAACGCTACAATACGATATTCGAGTTCTTTTCCTTGAGGCAATTCGACAAATTTCGAAATCTCGGCTTTTTTTGGAAAGTCTTGACATTTGTTTTCCCTTTTTTGTCGGCTTGATGTGAATCGAGAGCTAAAACCGATCTTCAATATTATAAAAACCGACTTAGTGAAATGTCAATTGATTTTTATATTTACTTCGGGACCTGAACGATAAGGGGCTTAGGATTAGAAGGCTATTTTGAAGTCTGTGTATTTTGGATTGTGAGCGACTTTTTCGATTTTGACCTCTCTCAAATAACCGGCAAATGAATCTTTTATATCCCGGATGCATTCATCGACATTCTCAGTATAGCCTTGGGCGAGCATCTCGACAGTGCCATCTGGTAAGTTACGGACATATCCCTTGAGCTGATGGAGTTTGGCTATCCTGTGGGCGGTGAATCTAAAACCGACGCCCTGAACTCTGCCTGAGAAAATGATATGTTTGGCAACCATATTTTGTATTCGGTTTTTCGGATAACATCTTAATAGTAAGCCGGTATCCTTGAGTTATTATAATCTGAGACGTTATTTGTGCAAGCCTGCAAGTTGCATAATAAATTATGATTCACCAAAAGATGTAAGTTATGTATAATTTATCATTTTGTGATTGCGATTGATTATAGTGGAAAAAACACAGGAACAAATCGAACGAGACGAGCAGATTTATCAGCTATCCACGCTGGTTGCAGGAGAATTCTCGCTTCAGGAAGTGCTGGATAAGCTTGCCGAGGCGGCGGTGAAGATTGTCGGAGTAAAGGCGTGCTCGATTCGGCTGTTGGATGAAGAAGCCGGTGATTTGGTAATGAGGAGCACGTACGGGCTAAGTGAGGCATATCGCAATAAAGGTGTGGTATCCAAAAATGATCCTGTGGTCAAAGCGGCTTTTGCCGGTGAGGCGGTGGTTCTGGATGATATGCGAGTCGATGGCAGGGTTAAATACAAAGAAGCAACAATCAGCGAGGGCCTTGTCAGCCAGCTTACCGTCGCAATGCATTTTAAAGGCCAGGCGATTGGAGTGCTTCGGCTGTATAGCCCAAGGCCCAAGCGTTTTGAGGAGGATGACATAAGTCTTGCGCGGGCGGTAGCTTCGCAGTGTGCGGTGGCGATAACGAACGCCAGGCTATATTCGAAGGCAATTGAGGGAGCAAGGATGACCGAGCAGATGAGGCTGGCCGGATTTATTCAGCGCAAGATGATTCCAGAAAAAGCACCTAAGATTCCCGGACTGGATATAGCAGCTACTTATATTCCCTGCTTTGATGTAGGTGGTGATTTTTATGATTTTCTTCAAATCGATGAGAATCGTATTGTTGTGGCAATTGCAGATGTGATGGGAAAAGGTATGCCTGCTGCTCTTATGATGAGTTGCTTTAGAAGTTCTGTCCGGGCTTATGTCGAGATTGAAAGCGCTGATAAAGCTATAGAAGGGATTATCGATAAGCTCAATAAAATGACGTGTAGAGAGTGTACCGGTGGTGAATTCATCACGTTTTTCTATGCAGTGATTGACGCTAAAGAAAGAACCGTAACTTATTGCAATTGTGGACATGAACCGACAATCTTGATAAGGGATGGACAGACTATAGATTTGGAAAAAGGCGGACTCGTACTTGGAGTCGATAATAAAACAGAATATGAGATTGGAACTATTAATCTGGAAGACGAGGATTGTCTGCTTTTTTATACCGATGGATTAATTGATGCGGCCAATTTTGACGGTGATTTTTGGGGCAAGGAAAATTTGTTGAAGACCGCGAAAGAATTTACCTTAGGTACGGCAGAACAGATTATTAAGAATATTCTCCTTTACAGGAGGCGATTCGTCGGCCTGGCGAGTCAGTTGGATGATATCAGTGTAGTTTTAGTCAAGGTTGGCAAGACTGCTGATAAATAATACCAATCAGATTTTGAAATGAAACACGGCGAAATTCCGACCTGATTTTGTTCTGAGATGGCAGATTTGATAATTACAATTGACGGTCCTGCGGCCAGCGGTAAGAGTACTGCAGCTCGCCTTTTGGCTCGAAAGCTGGGAGCGAGCTTTCTCGATACAGGTGCGATGTATCGAGCTGTCACTTTGGCCGGGACGCAGGCCGGGATTGATTTGAGCGACCAGGAAAAGCTGCTTGGTGTAATGGAAGAAAGGGAATTTCAATTCTCGGCTCAACAGGACCGGATGCTCGTGCGAATCGACGGGAAAGATGTCACCGAACAGTTACGTGATGCGGAAATTACCGCCAACGCCAGATATATAGCCTCTGCACCGAAAGTTCGTGAAAAATTAGTGAAAATGCAGAGGCGGTTTGCTGCAGGAGAAAAGAGGATTGTTACCGAAGGAAGAGACCAGGGAACTGTGGCGTTTGCAGATGCAGATATAAAGTTTTTCCTGACCGCCAAGCCTGAAGAGAGAGCAAGAAGAAGACAGGCGGAACTGCAGGCAAAAGGAGTTAAGGAAAGTCTTGAACAAATACAAAGTGCCATAGAAGAACGGGACAAGAGCGATCAGAGCAGAGCCGTCGGGCCTTTGAAACCTGCTGAAGATGCTGTTTTAATTGACACTACCGATTTGAATATAGAAGAAGTTGTAGAAGAACTTCTTGGATTCGTAAAAGAAAAATGCTTAAAGAGTGGCTGAACGCGAGATGGTTCTGGCTTGCACGTTGGATGTGCAGGGTCTTTTGCATGCTATTGTTTCGTTGGCGTTTTTACGGCCTCGATAATATTCCTGATAAAGGCCCCTTTTTGCTGGTTAGTAACCACCAGAGTTTTCTTGACCCGATTTTTTGCGGGGCACCACCGAAAAGACATTTATACTTTCTTGCGCGTGATACGCTTTTTAGGAATTGGTTCTTCGGGCCCCTGATTACTTCGGTCAATTCGATACCGGTCAAGCGGGAACAAGCGGATATATCCACAATGAAAAAAGTTATCGGCAAACTTCAGGAAGGTCGCGGGGTTTGCCTTTTTTCAGAAGGAACACGTACTAGCGACGGCAGAATACAGCCAATTAAATCGGGACTTGGCTTGTTGAGCAGGCGTTCAAATGCATCGATTGTGCCTGTAGTTATTGATGGTGCGTTTGAATGCTGGCCGAGGACAAGAAAGCTTTTTTCGCCGGGTGGTTCTGTAATAGTCCATTACGGCAAAGCAATCTCAGCCGAGCAGGTGAAAGAGATGGGTGATAAAAAACTGGCCCAACTATTAACTGATACACTGCGGCAAATGCAAACCGAATGCAGACTCGAACAAGGCAAAAAACCATACGACTACAGCCGATAGTGTACAAAAGATAGGAAGTTGGTTATTCGTTTTTGATGGAAAGGTTTTTATCTGCAAAAAAATGAGAATATATGTATGTTTAGTATCTTAATTGTGTTTTCGCAAGGCAGTGAACTTGAGTTTTCTAGTAGGCAATTCGAGTGGCACATCAATTAATCGAAAGGAATGCCGATGAGAATGCAAGATAGACAAAAATCAGACGATTTGACTCGCAGGGATTTTATCAGGGCATCGGCAGCTTTGGGAGCGACAACTTTGACATTGGGAACAAATAAGATATTTGCCGCCGGTTCTGACACTATCCGAATCGGCTTGATTGGTTGTGGTGCCAGGGGTGCGTATGATACGACAAATTGCCTGAATGCAGCGGAGAATGTGGAACTCGTTGCAATGGGCGATATTTTCAAAGAGCGTCTCGATGGTTGTCACAAGTATCTTCAGGAAAATTTGGGTACGAAAGTAAAAGTCACCGGGGACACGTCTTTTGTTGGATGGGACGCATACAAAAAAGTTCTGGAGTGCGATTTGCACATGGTAATACTAACTGAGCCGCCGCATTTTCGGCCTGCGCATCTCAAGGCCTCTATCGAAGCCGGCAGGCATGTGTTCATGGAAAAGCCCGTGGCGGTCGATCCGGCGGGTGTGCGCTCTGTTATTGCCTCGTCGGAACTGGCCGACCAGAAAAGACTGACAATCGTGGCCGGTACCCAAATGAGGCGAATATCACATTTAGTACAGGCCGTTAAACGTATCAAAGATGGTGTTCTGGGTGATATTTTGGGTGGCCAGTGTGTGAGGATTGGTGACGGTATGTCAGGCTGGGGGCCGTTAGAGAGACAGCCGGGCTGGTCGGATATGGAATGGCAGCTCCGCCGATGGTTGTTTTTTACCTGGCTTTCCGGCGATTTTATCGCTGAACAGCATGTGCACAATCTGGATATTATCAACTGGGCTTTGGACGGGCATCCTATCAAGTGCACGGGTCTGGGTGGACGGCAGGTTCGGACCAGACCTGAGTATGGCAATATTTGTGACCATTTTGCCGTTGAGTATGAGTATCCGAACGGTGTGCGTATTGGGTATATGGGAGCCCAGATCGATGGTTGTAGTGTTCGTAACGACCAGCGGCTGGCAGGTACAAAAAGTTCAGTCTATATGGATTTTGGCAGGGCTGTCGCCGAAGGCCGGAATGCATTCAACTATGAGTGGGACCAAATGAATCCGTGCCTCATTCAACATGCCGAGCAAATAAAGGCCATTCGTGAGGGCGCGGTATTGAATGAGGGCCGCCGCATCGCCGAAAGTACCCTGACGGCAATCATGGGCCGAATGAGTGCCTATACCGGCCGGGCGCTGAGTTGGGACTGGGTGATGAACGCATCGAAACTGGACTTGAGACCACCGAAATATGAATTTGGCGATATTCCGATAGAAAAAGTAGCTGTCCCGGGGCAGACAAAATTAATATGAAAATAAATATTTGCAGGAATGAAAGGGAAATCTTATGAAAAATCTCATAACCTTGATACTAACCCTGAGCGTGACAATTATTGTGTTGGCTTCGGCTACAGAGACATCCGAAAAGCAGAATCAGCCGATTGTTCCGAAAGAGAAAATGATGCTGTGGAACGGCGAGGATTTAACCGGTTGGAAACCTTTTACGAACGATGCAAAAGCCGATGTCACAAAGACCTGGTCGGTCGCCGATAGAGTGATTCGCTGTACGGGTAATCCCGCCGGATATATGCGAACTGATTCCGACTACGCCAATTACCTGTTGCACGTCGAATGGCGCTGGCCTGAAAAAGGCGGCAACAACGGCGTCCTGATTCATATGAGCGGTCCCGACAATGTCTGGCCAAAGTCGCTTGAATGTCAGTTGCATTCCGGTAATGCCGGTGATTTCTGGGTGATCGGCGGCGTGGAGACCAGAGAACATGCCAAAGCGGGACAGCGTGTCAACGGGCGCAGGACGGTCAAGTTAAAAGAAAGTAGTGAAAAGCCCATCGGTCAATGGAACACATACGATATTATCTGCAAAGAAGACTGGGTGGTCGTGCTGGTTAACGGCGTCCTGCAAAATGTGGCAACCAGGTGCTCGGTTACGTCCGGTAAGATATGCCTCCAGAGCGAGGGGACACCTATCGAGTTCCGCAATATTTATCTCGAACCGCTTGATTAAGACGATTCTAAGTGACTGTGAGGATTGGGTGGTCTTGCGGTGCCTATTTGGATTTTGCAGGTTCTTTGGATTTCTTTCTTCCGAGCAGCTTATCGGCCTGTTCCGGTGTTTCGGGCGGCCACTTGCCCTCGGATTGTAACTGCTTCAGGTTGTCCAGTTGTTTATAGCTGATAATGGTTCTGCACTTTGGGAATCGTCCGCAGCCCAGGAACGGTCCTTTCTTTCCCTGCCTTATCACCAGTTCGCCCTTCTTACATTTGTGACACTTGATACCGGTAGGTTCAGCCGGTGGTTTAGGCGGAAGGACGTTGCCCTGTTTGTCCAGTTTAAGAGTTGTTTTACAGTTAGGATAGTCACTGCAACCTAAAAATGGGCCGAATCTACCATTTTTCTTTAGCATAGGCTTGCCACAAACCGGACACTTATGTTCGCTGACCTCTTCCTCGATCATTTTGCCGTCTTTGTCGCAGGGACAGGCAAAGGTGCAATCCGGGTATGCTGAACAGCTAAGGAATTTCCCGTTTTTCCCGAATCTGTAGACAAGTTGTTTGCCGCATTTGGGACAATTGTATTCACTGGGTGTCACTTCGGCTTTGGCATGTTTCATTTGTTCGCTGGCGGTATCAAGGTTTTCCTTAAAGGGGTCGTAAAAATCTTTCAAGACGCCGAGCCAATCGAGATGCTGTTCCTCGATTCTGTCGAGCTGCTCTTCCATATATCGTGTAAAGGAGATATCCATTATTTTCGGGAAATACTCGCTCAGTTTGTCCGTTACTACTTCACCAAGGTCGGTGGCCGAGAATTTCTTTTCTCTTTGCTCGACATATCCTCTATCTTGTATTGTGCTGATTATCGTTGCGTAAGTGCTTGGTCTGCCGATCCCTTCTTTTTCAAGCGCCTTTACAAGGGATGCCTCGGTATATCGAGCAGGCGGTTTGGTAAAATGCTGTTCTGCTTTGATGTCAACCGCCGCCAGTTTTTGACCTGCTTCCATTGAGGGTAGCTGCTGCTGGTTCGATGAAATCGACCAGATTTTAGTAAATCCATCAAAGACAAGTACCCTGCCTGTTGTTCTGTACCAGCAAGGACCTATTTCCGTGTCGGCCTTGATATTTAGATTTGTCACGTTCCATTTCGCAGATGCCATCTGGCAGGCTACGAAGCGGCGCCAGATAAGATCGTAGAGTTTGAATTGGTTGTTTGTAAGAAACTGTTTTATCTCGTCAGGCGTAAGGTCAACATCGGTCGGGCGGATAGCTTCATGTGCCTGCTGTGCATTTTTTCCTGAAGTATAAACTTTGGCTTTTTCGGGAAGATAGTTTGAACCGAATTTGTTACTTATGTACTTGCGGGCATCTTCATTAGCTTCGCCTGATAAGTGGGTACTATCGGTTCTCATATATGTAATAAGTCCAAGAGAGCCCATTGAACCCAGGTCGATACCTTCATATAACTGCTGGGCGACAGCCATAGTACTTTTTGCACTGAATCCGAGCCGATTTGCCGCCGCTTGCTGTAAGGTGGAAGTTATAAAAGGAGCCGACGGCTGAGATATCGACTCTTTCGTTTGTAAATCATGAAGTACATATTCGGCACCCTTTAGTGCATTGAGAATTCGCTCGGCATCCTCTTTTGTGGTGACGTGGAATTTTTCATCTCCCAGTTTGTACAGTTCACTCTTGAATGCTTTATGTTTTTCGAGCCATTGACTTTGTTCGGCAAGAGATGGTGTTTTGTCTTTGTGGTTTTTCGTTGAAATGAAATCGAGCCATTGGTCACTATAGTCGGCCTGCAGGTCTGTTGTAAAGACGGCCGGGATAAGCCAGTATTCTTCGGGTTTGAAATCGCGGATCTCCCTCTCTCTTTCAACGATTATTTTAACCGCAACAGACTGAACGCGGCCAGCAGAGAGCCCCCTGGCGACTTTTTTCCAAAGTAGCGGGCTTATCTGATAGCCTACGATTCTGTCGAGAATTCGCCTGGCTTGCTGAGCCATAACTTTATCGATATCGAGCTTGCCCGGTTGGGCAAATGCCCGCGTGATGGCCGAGTGAGTTATTGCGTTGAAGATAACACGATAGGTTTTTTCTTCCGGGATTTTAAGAATTTGTGCCAGGTGCCAGGCAATTGCCTCACCTTCACGGTCAAGGTCGGTTGCCAGATATAGCTTGTCACAGTTCTTAGCCGCCGCTTTTAATGCTGATACAGTGCGTTTTTTGCCGGGCATGATGTCATAGGTGGGTTCGAAATCATTTTTTATATCTACGTTCAGGCCTTTTGAAGGAAGATCTCGAACATGCCCCATTGAGGCCTTGACTTCATAACCCGGACCGAGATATTTATTTATAGTTTTCGCCTTTGCAGGTGATTCGACAATGACTAATGCTTTTTTGGAGTTTGATTTCGCCATTTTTTGGTCAAAGTTATGTTATTAGTGTATTTTCACTGGTTTTATCCAATGCTTATTAATACAGGAAGGATAAAACATTTGTTCACGAACCAGTTATCGGCGATTTTAACAATAAAATTTAGAAATGTATAAATATGATTGCTCTGCAGGTACTATTGCCTTTTGCAGTTTTTCTAAGGATTAGGACTCGGTGTGTATCCAAGCCCACCCCAGGCAGCTCTCTGCACCCTATGTAAATCTACATTTCCCGGTTGTGAAACGTCTCCGTTGGTCCATTCGGCTTCCGAGGTACGAGGGTCTTTCCATTTCCAGAATTCACTGTGCCCATCCGCAAAAGAAAAGGTCGTTCCCTTATTGTGTAGCTTTGGTGGTGGATCCCACCAGGCCTCAGTGGCATACTTGATTCCCCATGAACCGGGGCTCGGTGGACTTTCATCGAGAAATACCATCCTGTCAGACGATCTTTTAATGTCATTAATATTTGTAATTTTCAAGTCCGAATAGTCGGCGTCGCCCCAATTGCAATAGCCATTCATCGAATCGACTATGGAGTATGTCATGCCATATCGCTTCGGAGCATTCGAGCATCTGAAAAGTTCTACATTTTTACAGTATGGAAAGAGCTGCCCTTCTCTGATGGCTATATGCCAGTCCTCCATGGTGCTATCCTGGGCGCCGGCATCGGGCCAGTGCACCCACCAGTCAGGTGTTGAAGTAGAATAATTTACATCAGCTCCGGGAATCTTTCCGTCATAATCTTCTGCGTATAGAATCCAACCCAATGTTAACTGCCTCAAATGGCTCAAACAAACGGCCCGCTTGCCCTGCTCTCTGGCTATATTTAGTGCCGGCATCAATATTGCCATTAATAATGCGATAATTGCAATTACAACCAGAAGCTCTATTAACGTGAATGCCTTTCGCTTATACATAATAGTAAATACTCGCTTAATATAAATTCATCTTTCTATTTATTATATGCTTAAAACTGCGTTTTTGTTCTATTATTCTGTACTTAACTTTTTTGCAGATATCAATTCCGGCTAAATTTTTTAGTATCTTAAATGCACCTCCGATGCAAAGTTACAATTCAAGCGCCATTATTATTTGCTATATTATTATAATTCATTTTGATAAGAAAAGACAGGATAATTTCGGAATAATTTAAATTCGTTGATACTGTTTTTGCCCCCTGTTATTGTGTCTCTAAGAGCTTTGTAAGCAGTGGTTTAAGTTCTCGAATGGCGTTTCCACGATGCGAGATTGCATTTTTCTTTTCAGCAGTTAATTGGGCGATGGTTTTGTTCAAAGCCGGAACGAAAAAAATCGGGTCATAACCGAAACCATTCTTTCCTATTTTTTTATCGGTGATAAAACCTTCAAGTGTTCCCTGAGTTTCTATGAGTATTTTTTCCGGGCTTGCCAGGCAAAGACTGCAAACAAATCTTGCAGAACGTTTTTCATGGTGGATATCTTTGAGAAGTTCCAGAACCTTTGCGATGTTTCGATGGTCAATAAGTGTTCTTTTGTCGCCTTCAAGTTTAGGGCCTGAGAACCGTGCAGATTTTACTCCTGGAGCTCCGTCCAGTGCATCAATGACCAGTCCTGAGTCATCAGCAATAGTCCATATCCCGGTCGCTTTTGCATAGCCGGTAGCCTTCTTGCGAGCGTTTTCTGCAAAAGTCTTGCCGTCTTCTTGAATTTCATCGAGACCCTTGAAATGATCGAGACCTACCAAATTGATCGCCCTGCCGAGAAGAGCGGTTAATTCATTTATTTTGCCAGGATTTGTCGTGGCAACTAAAATATCCCTTATATTATCGGACATATCTTATTGGGACGATTTCTTGAAAAACCATCCGTCTTTATTCTGTTAATTGTAAATATCAATAGTATCGTAAGATTCCTGATTATTAATCTTGATATGCTAACTAATTATTATGCTAACTACAATGATATAGTAATAATGTTTAGTAAGGTGAGTTAGTATTTGCGATTGGCAGGATTAGTATATCATCTATCGATAGTATTTAAAATAACATTATGAAAAGGATCTGATAGTAAATTGAAGTAAAAATATGATAGAATTCAAACTAACATTATTTTTCTATTTCGTTGCAAAATAATTTCATGATTTAACATTCCTGTTTTTCTATGTTGGTAATAGTCTTTTTGGGAGTTCGGTTTGGTTGAGTAATTCTGTTTGTTTTTAGAATCTTTGGAATTGTTTTGTGGTTTAGTTGGTATTGTTTATCAAAGTAAGACTCATCCTCCTACCGGCCGGATCGATTTTTATAAAATCAGCAGCGATCCTGAATCTTAATTATTTGGATGATATGTGTTAGACCGTTGGCACTTCTGGTGAACCTTTTCGCTTTTTGTTTTGCAATGTTTCACGTGAAACAATTTATGATTTGGCCGTTAAAATTTGATTTAAAAAAGAAGTTTTCCGCTTAAATGAGATTATGTGATCTGTGCTATGTAGAGAATCAAATTTTGGATATAGTCATAAATGGATTCTGTTGCAACTTTGTTGGATTAATGTGAGCAATGTTTCTACTTGAGCCTCTTTTTATGATGTAAGTTTTAGGAAGATATTGCGTATCAGTTTCAATCGCATTTATAAAGTGTCCTGGTTTATTTTACATAAATTTTAACCTCACATTCATACCTAAAAACCGATTTTATTGGGAAAAAATGGACCATATCCTGATTTTTAATCAGAAATAAACTCCTGTTGGGTATGCTTTTTTTATGTTTCACGTGAAACATTTTCGCAAAAAAACATTTTTTTGTACTCACTATGCTATAGAAAAATCATTAGAAAAACCGAAATATCATTAGAGTTTAGTTATCCATTTAAGACTTTTGTAATAAAAAATCTGTACTTTTTCGAATATAGAAAATAGTTTATCTGTTAAGGAGCATTTATATGACCGTTACAAAAAGAGAAAAACCAAAGCATCTCGGCAGGGGACTGGATTCACTTATTAGTCCGATAATAACAAATGAAATAAATCAGGAAAGAATGTTATCGGACGATGCTATAGATTCTAATTTCCCTGTAGATAAAGAGTTAAGGGATTTTCTGCGGGATATCAGACTTGAGGATATCTCGCCAAATCCATACCAGGCTCGTGATGTATGGGATGAGCAGGAATTAACTGATTTGGCTGAATCTATACGGGCAAATGGTGTGATTCAACCTATTATAGTTCGACCTTTCTCGGATGGGTACCAGCTCATAGCTGGAGAACGCCGATTTCGCGCCGCGCAGATGGTTTCATTGGAAACGATACCTGCTTTGGTTCGCCAGGCAAATGATGAACAATTATATGAATGGTCATTGATTGAGAATATACACCGAGTAGACCTTAATCCTATCGAGAGAGCAAAGGCCTATCGTGATTATTTGAACGCTTTTTCCTTAACCCAGACAGAGGTGGCCAAGAGGCTCGGGGAGGATCGCTCTGTTGTGGCTAACTACTTGCGAATACTGGACTTACCACAAGACATCAAGCAAATGTTAGCTGAAGCTAAGCTGAGTATGGGCCATGCTCGTGCAATACTAGCGCTTCCGACAGATGAACTCCGACGTAAGCTGGCAAACAGAGCAATGGCAGGGCGGCTAAGTGTTCGTGAAGTTGAAAGAATGGTACGCAAATATCTGGCCGGTACGAATCATAAAAAGGCAACCATTCGCTCTAAGTCTAATCATATACAGGACTTGGAAAATAGACTCAGCAGCCAGCTTGGAACAAAAGTGAGGATTGAAACCAGGAAAAATGGACAAAGAGGAAAGATTATTATTGAATTTTATTCCTTGAACGAATTCGATGGTATTACCGAAAGACTGGGGCTGGTATGCGGGGAGGAAGTCTAAGAAATTCTGCATGGATTTATGTACATAATTTTGCAGTTAATAAATTAATGAAATTTTTGTATAATTGTGTTTATGTACGAAAATGTATATGAATGGAGTGGTCGTCTAAAGCCCTTGAGGATATTTGTATAACTGTTAGAATCATTTGGGAGGATACATCGTGAATCGTGTTCTTGTTTATGTATTCATATTTATTGTAACCGTCTTTTTGAGTGTCGTTCCTGCAGTTGGAAAAGAAAGAGGGGCTGATTCCGCAATGTCATTCCACCAGGCAATCATTAATGGTGACGTTAATGAGGTCAAATCTATTCTTTCAAGGGGCATGGATGTTAATGTTAAAAACAGGAGGGGTTGGACACCATTGCACACTGCAATAGATAGACAGCAGAAAGAAATTATTCAACTTTTACTCGATAAGAACGCTAATGTTAATCTGACCGATAATAACGGCGAAACTCCCATCCACTTGACTGTTAAATCCGGGCAAAAAGATATCGTGGAATTGCTGATTGAAAAAGGAGCTGATCTAAATATTACTAATGTACGGTTTGAGAATGCCTTGTCGTTGGCAAAAAAGGGAGGGCATACAGAAATTGTTGAACTTTTGGTCGGACATGGTGCGAAAGAACCAGACCTGGAAATGGAGATGGACAGGAATAGAATTGTTAATGAACGCCGCGCAATGGAAAGAACAGAACCTTCCGGAGATGGAATACGGGATCAAATGAGACAAGTGCGGGCACAACAGGAACCTGAAGTAGATATACTTGCGGATCCGAACGAGATTAGAGCCAACATAAAGAAATTTGAAGGTCTGGATAAGTCACTTGAGGAAGTGACTGGTAAAAGCCGAATTGGATTGCGTCATTGGCAGCGGATAAAAACTGATAACAGAAATAGTCTTGTTAGAGTAGTTCTAAGGCAATTTAACGAAGAAGTAGAATTTATACAAAAAGTAGCCCTGGAAGAAAAAGCGAAGAAAACCGCCGATGCTGCTGATTCTTTGATGAAACAAAGAAAGGAAAGAACTGTAAAGGTACTAAGAGAACTATCGGCACAGATGAAAGAACAATCGCAGAGCCGTTCCGAAGACCGTGTGCGGGGCCGTTCATCAAGAGGCAGAGGGGCGAGTTCTCAGGATGGCCGTCATACAGGGCGATACAGTTCAAGAACGACACAGACACCAGGTGGTAGGGGAAGCGATGCATCCGGTGAAGAAGATGAGAAGGAAGAACAGTTAGACGCGGAAACTCAAAACGAAATAGAACTGTGGTTAGGAACTGATGCTCAGGATTATGACGGAAAATTGAGTTTGGCCAATTCAGTGCACGAGCAAACTCTTGCAGAATATTTTTCTATACGAAAAGTTGCAGAGGAAGAGAAGGCTCAAAAGACAATTGCGACAATTGATGGTCTGTTGTTGGCCAGACAGGAACGGTTGGATGAATTGACAAAATATATGGAAGAAGAAAAGCAGAAGCTTGAGGAACAAGAGGATCAGCCCGGCAGAACCAGAGCGGGACAAAGGGATACTATGGGACAAGAGAGCCAGTCCGGATCAAGGAGGAGAAGGCGTTAGCTAATAATGACAGGCAAGTTATTTGATCAAGTCGCAATAGTCACAGGTGCAAGCAGGGGGATTGGCAGAGCCATTAGTATTGCATTGGCACGGGAGAGTGCAACGGTTGTTTTAACTGCACGCTCATTGCCGAAGCTACAGGAAGCCGCAGAACTTATACAGCAGGCCGGCGGAAAAGCGGAGATTATAGTTGCCGACCTTCTTCAGGAAAAAGCCATAATAAATCTGGTTAAAATGGTTGGTGAAAAATTCGGCCGGTTGGATATGCTGGTCAATAACGCAGGCATCACACATTCGTCAAGGCTTGAAGATACCCGGACAGAGGATTGGCAGCGCTGCTTGCAGGTGAACGCCACCGCACCGTTCATACTTTGCCGTCAGGCTCTGCCGCTGTTAAGAAAATCGTCAACGTCCTATATTATCAATATTTCTTCAGTTGTTGGGGTCAAAGGTTATCCGCTTCAAAGTGCCTACACCGCCTCGAAGCATGCCGTTCGAGGAATGACAATATCACTGGCCGAAGAGCTCAACGGCACGAATGTTCGTGTGCATTTGATTTGTCCCGGTGGTGTGGATACCGAATTGATTCCTCAAGTTCGGCCGGATTTGAGAAGTGAAGACCTGATGAGGCCGGAGGAAATTGCTGAGCTGGTTCTTTACCTTGTCACACATAAAGGCAAAGCCATTATCGATGAGCTGCATGTTCGCAGGTCAACCTCAAAACCGTGGTTTTAAGAGATTTTTGGTCCCTAATACATAGAAGGAAAAATTATGCGCTTTGTTTGTCAGCGAGTCAGGCAAGCGGAAGTTAAAGTCAATGACCAATCTGTAGGTCGAATCAGCAAAGGACTGCTTGTTTATCTTGGTGTCGGCAACGGCGATACCGAAAACGATGCTCAGTTTGTGGCGGATAAACTTGTGAATTTGCGTATTTTTGCCGATGAAGCCGGTAAGATGAACCGAAGCGTATTGGATATCGGGGGTCAGATTTTGCTTGTCAGCAATTTTACACTTCACGGCGACTGCCGCAAAGGCCGTCGGCCCGGTTTTGACGCCGCTGCTGAGCCGGTGTTAGCACAGCAGCTTTACGAAAAAGTAGCTGCTTTGATAGCCCAGCAGGGCGTTAAGGTCGAAAAGGGCATTTTCGGTGAATATATGCACGTTTCCAGCGTTAACGACGGCCCCGTAACCTTCCTGCTTGATAGTTCAAAGTTATTCTAATCCTTAAATAACTACCTACAACAACCATAGGCGATAAATATCGCTTGACGAATTGGCTTTGCATTCTTAGACTCTTTAGCTTGTTTTATTGTTGTTTTCAGGGATTACATAGTGGAAAGAGCTATTGCAAAAGCTGATGCGTTGATTGAGGCGATGGAGTATATCCGGCAGTTCCGCGAGCGAATTGTAGTTGTCAAGCTCGGTGGAAGCGTACTTGATGATATGGCTTTGCAGAGGAAACTGCTGACCGACATTGCTTTTATGTCAACTGTAGGGATGAGACCGATCGTCGTCCACGGCGGTGGTAAAGCTATCACCAGAGCAATGAACGAGGCGGGTATTGAAGCTGAGTTTGTCAAGGGCAGACGATATACAGATAAACGAACTCTGACGATTGTAGAGCATACTCTTGTCCATAAAATCAACACCCCCATCTGCGAAATGCTCACCGAATTAGGGTGTGATTCAATGGGATTGCATTCGCTCGGTAGTTGTGTCTTATCTGCAGAGATACTGAGGCTGGATGGTGAAGATGGGCGAAAACTGGACCTCGGATTTGTTGGAAAAATAGTGAGTACGAATTCGCATTTGCTCAAGACCCTCTGTTACAATGGGACAATACCGGTTATCGCATCAATAGCAAAAGATAAAGTCGGCGGCAAGTTAAATATCAACGCCGATAGTGCGGCGGGCAAAGTCGCCGCCGAGGTCGGTGCTGAGAAACTCGTTGTCGTCAGCGATACTCATGGAATAAGAACCGACCTTGAAGACCCGGACAGTTGGATTTCGAGTCTGGATGAAACGAAGATTAAGGAAATGATTGATGATGGTATCATTACTGATGCGATGTTCCCCAAGGTCGAGGCTTGCCTGACGGCGTTGGATGCGGGAGTTAAAAAGGCGCATATTATCGATGGGCGAATTCCACATTCCTTATTGCTCGAAATTTATACGGACAAGGGGATCGGAACACAAATAGTCAGGAATTGAAAATATGAAATATGATTTATCACGAAGCATAAAGGATGAAAGACAAATTATGACTACAGAGGAGACGATTGAGTTGTTTAACAAATACGTTATTGCTAACTACGGCCGACTGCCGAGGGTTATCGTTAAGGGCGAGGGTTGTTACCTGTACGATTCCGACGGCAATAAGATACTGGATATGTTCCCTGGCTGGGCCGTAAGTGCCATCGGTCATTGCCATCCGAAGGTCGTCGATGCGCTCCGTAAGCAGGCTGGTGAGCTTCTGCACATCGATAACACTTTTTATTCTGAGCCGCAGGGCGAATTGGCGAAGTTGTTGAGTGAACGTGCCTTTGGTGGCAAATGTTTTTTCTGTAATAGTGGCGCCGAGGCCAACGAGGCGGCGATGAAACTTGCACGCCTGCATACCTCGGAGGGCAAATATAAATTTATTACCGCCGAGGGCAGCTTCCATGGCCGGACTTTTGCTACGTTGACTGCGACCGCCCAGCCGAAACATCACGAGGGCTTATTGCCGCTATTGCCCGGCTTTGTCTATGTGCCGTTCAATGATGTCGGCGCATTGGAATCCGCTTTTAGCGATGAGGTCGCAGCGGTGATGGTCGAGCCGATTCAGGGCGAGGGCGGAATCAATTTAGCCACGAAGGAATATATGCAGGCAGTTCGTCGGCTTTGCGATGAAAGCGGGGCGGTTGTGATTTTCGACGAGGTCCAGACCGGCATGGGCAGAACCGGAAAATGGTTCGGATACCAGCATTTCGGTGTCGAGCCGGACATTATTACAATGGCCAAAGCTCTTGGAGGTGGTGTTGCGATTGGTGCGATGATGGCCAAAGAAGAAGTGGCTGCCTCACTTGTTCCCGGCAAGCACGCTTCGACTTTTGGCGGCAATGCGCTGGTCTGCGCAGCGGCGATAGCGGTCATAGAGGCGATAGAAGAGGAAAATCTGCTTGATAACGCGAGCCAGCTCGGTCGATATACCATGGAAAAGTTAGAGAAGCTGAAGCAAAAGCACGGTATCATAGACGGTATTCGTGGAGTTGGTTTGATGATTGGAATTCAATTGAACAGCCCGGGGGCGGAGATTGTAAATCAATGCCTAGAAAAAGGTTTGCGAATTAACTGCACACAGGGCACCGTTCTGCGGTTTATGGTGCCGATGATAGCAACCCAGGATCAGGTCGACCGGGCCATTGAGATTCTTGATGGTGTTCTGGCTGAAACTTAGTTATGAACGAGGATGAGAGATGAAAGATTTTCTTTCGATAATTGACTGCCCGAGAGAGTTTCTCAAAGACCTGCTGCGGATAAGCTCCAGGCTCAAAAGATTGTACACTCTTGGTGGTAATGACTTGTCTCTTGCCGGAAAGAGTCTAGCTATGCTTTTTGAAAAGCCGAGCCTGCGAACCCGGATTAGCTTCCAGGTTGCCATGACGGACCTTGGCGGTCATCCGATTTACGTCAAGCCGGAAGACATCGGCGGTATCGGCAAGCGAGAGCCAATCAAAGATATTGCGAGGGTCTTAAGCCGATATGTTGACGGTATAATGGCACGAACTTTCGAGCATAGTTCCGTCCTCCAGTTGGCTGAGTATGCATCCGTACCTGTTATAAATGCCCTGACGGACTGGTCGCATCCTTGCCAGGCAATGGCAGATGTACTGACGATAGAAGAGCATTTCGATGATATTAAGGGATTGAAAATTGCTTTTATCGGTGACGGCAATAATGTTGCCCGGTCGTTGGCATTTGCATGTGCGAAGTTTGGTATGCAGATGGTCGTTGCGACACCGGCCGGTTACGAGCTTGATGCGGAAACCATCGAAAAAGCAAATCAGGTATTACCAGATTGTGTCCGACAAACGAACGATCCGAAGGAAGCTGTTGTTGATGCCAATATTATTTACACCGACACTTGGGTCAGTATGGGGCAGGAGGATGAAAAGCAAAAACGTCAGGCGGATTTTGCCGGTTTCCAGATCGACGACGAATTAATCCAATCCGCACCGGATAATGTAAAAATTATGCACTGTTTGCCTGCTTATCGCGGCTTTGAAATCACCGATGAAGTCGCCGAATCACCCAATTCGATTATGTTTGACCAGGCCGAAAACCGCCTGCATTTCCAGCGAGCATTATTGAAAAAACTCATGAGTTAAACGTTATGACGCACCATAAAATAATCATTGGTGATTCAAGAAATATGATGGAGGTGGCGAATGATTCTGTCCATCTTATTATTACCTCTCCTCCATATTGGCAGCTAAAAGATTATGGCAATGGTAGTCAAATTGGTTTTGATGATAGTTATGAGGATTATATCAATAATCTAAATGTAGTTTGGAGTCAGTGCCACAGGGTCTTAAATAAAGGTTGTCGGTTATGTGTAAACATCGGCGACCAGTTCGCTCGTTCTGTTTACTATGGAAGATACAAGGTTATTCCTATAAGGACCGAGATTATAAAGTTTTGCGAAACTATAGGTTTTGATTATATGGGGGCTGTCGTCTGGCAGAAAGTAACGACATGCAATACTACGGGGGGAGCAACAATTATGGGATCGTTCCCTTTTCCGCGAAACGGGATTTTGAAGATAGATTATGAATTTATTCTAATCTTCAAGAAACACGGCGCCGCGCCCAAAGTTAGGAAGGAGATTAAAGAACAATCAAAAATGACAATAGAAGAATGGAACCAGTTCTTCGCCGGTCATTGGAATATACCTGGTGAAAAACAAGATAAGCATCTTGCCATGTTCCCAGAGGAAGTACCAAGTCGATTGATTAAAATGTTCAGCTTTGTGAATGATACAGTTCTCGATCCGTTCCTTGGCAGTGGTACAACTTCGTTGGTAGCTAAAAAACTTGGAAGAAATTCCATCGGATACGAGGTAAATCCGGAATTTTTACTCCTGATAAAGGAGAAGTTAGGGATACATCAAAAGCTGATTTTTGAAGAGGCTGAATTTGAAATAATCAGGCAGAGGAAATCACATTCGGATTATCAGAAATTAATCAAACAACTACCTTATATCTTCAAAGACCCTGTGAAATTTGACAAAAAGGTTGATCCGCGAAAACTACGGTTTGGATCAAAGATAGATAATAATGGTTCTAAAAATTATAAATATCACTCGGTGAAAGAAATAATTTCACCTGAGAGATTAATATTGGATGATGGTTTAAATGTTAGGCTTTTGGGTGTAAGAAAGAAAAAGGAAACAATTGAGCAAGCAGTGAATTTTCTTAAGGCCAAAACTCGAGGTCAACGGGTTTTTATGAAATATGATACAGTCAAACATGATCAGAACGATAATCTTTACTGTTACTTGTATCTTCAAAATAAAACGTTTCTTAATGTACACTTGATTAAACAAGGTTTGGTTGATGTAGATACTTCACTTGAATATAAATATAAAAAGAAGTTCTTAACGGCGGTGGTGAGAGAATAATGCAAAAGGAATGGATAAAAGGTCGTGAGGGGAGAAATCTGAAGTTTTATCAGGAGACATTATTAAACTATGGAATGAATAGATGGGGGCTTAACAAAGCACATAGTGTAGGCCCAACATCGGAACTCATTAGGACTTGCGCACCGAAAACATTCAAGGAATGGGAGGAGTATTATTTTGTTAATGCTGTTCAAAAAAAGCGAAACGGCGTTAAAGTTACACGTGAATACATTACAGAACTTGGATGGAAGCTTTATATAAAGCTATCCGAAGTAGTCCAGAGTGAATTAGAGTCCATCCAGGAGGAAGAGTGCATAGACTATGCTTATAATCTTGTCCTGAATAGAACTTACGAAGGATATCATCGGGAAATAAACACCGTATATGGACAACTGGAATCAATTCTTGATGTTAAAATCCAACCTGCTCCTGATGAATGGGATAGGACATTCAACGTGGACTTTTTCATACAGGTAAATGACAAGTGCATTGGTATTCAAATCAAGTCGGTTTCTGGATTAGCTCTCGACAACTATCAATGGGAAAAGATGCACGAGCAAAACCACGCTAAGTTTGAGAAAAAATATGGGGGTCACGTCTTTTTTATATATTCCCGAAAAAGCGGAAAGAAGAGCAAAATAGACAATCCTGGTGTGATTGAAGATATTAGAAAGGAAATCGAAAGATTGCTGGATTGAGGGTGGGAGCCAGTGACGTTTTCGGTCTCGATTTACAAATCAGCGTGTGTGAGCTAAACCTTAAACTTGAGTAGCTGAAATGATGGATGACAAGTATCCACCAGGTTATGTTCAAGAGAACAAGGAAGACCACAAGAACCAAAAAGCTGCGAAAACAATCCAGATAATAACTCCCAGAAGCCGATATTAGTACTGTAGAGAGAAAAAGAAGTTATAGCTATGTGGACTTTAGGGATTTAGCAATGAAATTGGACGAGGCTCAAGTCGAGAAAGAAATCGTGAACGACGAAAAAGACAGACATTCTGCTATACATTTGCCCGCACAAGAATCTCCGATGATGAATGGAAGAGAAAATGAACCTCTCAAAATTAAAGAAGTCAAGGGTAAATCCAGATTAGCAGATAGTTTCATTAATTCTAACTTGAGGTACGAGAGAATTGCTGAAAAACTTTCGCAATTTCGTGACAACTACGAGCAATTCATTCGAGATTTGGGGGGAATGGTAAATTTTTTTAATGAGATTCCCACCAAGCCGCCGTCAACTCTGGATGGTGCCATAATGCCTCACTGGTCAAACAATTACCTGCCGCCGAGCGACGCCATAGCGCTATGCGGCTTTTTGTTTAAATACAATCCTGCGGTTTATATGGAAATTGGTTCAGGCAATTCAACGAAATTCGCAAGGCGAGTTATTTCACATTTCAATTTAAGAACAAAAATTATTTCCATCGATCCAGCACCGAGAGCAATAATCGATTCAATTTGCGATGAATCTGTCAGGGCACCTATGCAGATGGTTCCGAAAGGTGTATTTCAGGCACTTCGCGAAGACAACATATTGTTTATTGATGGCTCCCACAGATGCCTGCAGAACTCCGATGTTACATACATGTTCTTGGATATACTTCCAAACCTTCGTCCCGGTGTATTGATACATTTTCATGATATCTTTTTGCCGGATGATTACCCGTCTGAGTGGGCGGAGCGTTTCTACAGTGAGCAATATCTGTTGGGTGTTTTACTCCTTTTTGGCTCTGGATACGAAATCCTTTATTCATCGAAATACGTCAGTCTCGATCCGGATCTCTACAAGCAATTCGTGACTCTGTTAAATAAGTCACCTGAAGGTGGCTCGATTTGGATGAGACTGAACCATTAGTGCCCCAGGTCTGACTAAAGAAAGGCTTGCAAAACCTCCCTCGAAAGGTTATATTAAATTCAGGGTTTGAAGTAAGTTATTTCCCGGGGTTGACATTTAATGGGTAAAAAAGAGCAAATTGAGGTACAGTCACTTGAGACTGTCGAGCCGATAGGCAAACGCGTCCTTATTCGCAAGGATGAGGACAAAAAGCAGACCAAAGGCGGCATTCAGTTACCCGATAATATTGAAATCCCAACGATAACCGGTAGGATTGTAACTATCTCCGCAGAGATAGAAAATTCGCCGGATATTCCGCTGCGGCGATATGACAAAGTGCTTTTCAATCCGAAAGGTGCTATCCCCGTTGATTTCGAAGGTGACAATCGCTTATTTGTTGTCGAGGTCGAAAATGTCGTCGCGGTCTTCAGAAAATCATAGAATCTCTCCTTCGGTATGGTTCTGACAATACCTCCCCGGAAAAGGTTATATATAACCAACAAATGTTGATTATCAACTCTGGTGCTTTCCTTGAAATTCTGATATTTTTATGGATTCTGGCGGAACTTTTTTAAGATTGCGCCGACTTTATCTGCAGAAAGAGAGAATGAAAGACAAGGTTACAAGGGAGTTTCAGGAATTTTGGATTCAAACCGCCGACAAAGTGCGGGCATATATGTTTTGTGCATGTCGGAATTGGGCTGATGCGGAAGATCTGGCACAGGATTGCTGCCTCAGGGCATTACGGGCGTGGGGACAGTTTGACGGCAGAGCGAGCAGACAGGCGTGGCTTTTCGGAATTGCCCGGAGGACACGTGTTGACTGGTTCAGGCGAAAGAAACGAGAATTTGTTTCTGTTGGTTCGAACAGCGTGGACAATTTTAGTAAGGTTGCTCCTGAAGAAAATAATGTTGAGATAACAGAGAAAGTGTGGAATGCCCTTAAAAATATAAACACCGAACAAAGCGAAGTTGTTCATATGAGATTTGCAGCGGGATTAGATTATGTTCAGATAGCACACACTCTTGGAATTCCAATTGGGACAGTAAGGTCGCGATTGCACAGAGGATTAAAAGCCATAAAAGAAAATATTGGAGAATGGGAAAATGGAACGTGATGCAATAGAGAGATTAGCGATGGATTCAGCGGCTGGTGAACTAAATGAAGATACAGGAGCTCTATTTCAAGAGTACCTTGCCGAACATGCTGATGCCAACAAATGGGTAGAAGATATGCTTGGGATTTACGAAAAGACAGAAGCAGCGATTGGCATAAAAACAAAACGGGCTACCGGGACAGATACAAGCACGGCAAATGTTGGAAAAAAATACCGTTCGATGATCCAATGGCTGCCTATAGCGCGCTGGGCGGCAGTTGTAATTTTCGCAGCTTTCATTGGAGTTGCGGCGGGGCGATGGTCGAAATCTATCCCTTTGGAGCAAAATCCTCAAAGAACAACAGTCTCGCAGGATTTGGCAGTAGAAAGTCCGAGCTTGGATTTGGAAAGTATCGGCGAAAGCTTCTGGCAAAAAAAAGCTATGGCAATGTTAACGTCACCATCGTCTAAGATACCCGGAGATTACGTCACGGGCCCGAAGTTGTGGGAAAAATACAGACAATTTATAAAGGAGAAAAATTATGAATAATCGCATCAAAAGTTTTGGATTAATTGGATTCTATATTGTTGTGTGTTTTGTCATCGGTTGCATTCCTGAGGATTCGCTTGAATGGTCAGACAATGGTTCGGTCGGATTGCTGAGAGTTGACGAGGCGTTGTATCTGGTGGACGGTCAAACCGGTGAATTAACTTCAATTGCACACGAGGATGTTCAACCCTGGCCGGATATTTCCAGGGATGGCGGTTTGATTGCCTACAGCCGGGAGGTTGAGTGTGAAAATCTTTCGGAAGGGCTCAAGCTGTTACCGCCCGGACAGGTGAAAATGATAAAGTATAATGCCAAGGGAATGGGTGAGTATCTTTTAGAGTCAGGGAGTCTTGGAATGATTCAAAAGTTTCCCGAACCCGAAGATGAGCTTCTTGGACCTGAAGATTATGAAAACTTGGCGATTCGATATATGTATGAAAATGCAGATGATGAGCTTTTGAAAATATTAGGAGATGAAGGAATCAAACTGGCCAGGGAAAAAGTTCTGCGTTATTTTCAGGTAGTTGTTGTTTCCAGGGACAATCTGAATGATAAACGTATTGTAGCAACCAATATATTCGGGACCGTTGCAACACAGTTGTCTCCCGACAAACGGTATGTCGCTTACATTATGCAGACGCAATACGGCCAGGAAGAGGATGAGTATTCCCTGTATGTTACATCCCTCAAAGGTGATAACAAGGCCATGCTCGTAGATCAACGGGTTGCTTTAAATTACGATTGGCGCGAAGATTCGAGGGCAATTGTGTATGTGAACGCAGATACTGAAAATTTAGGTCAGGATGAGCTTGCTCTTGGAACACTTCAGGAGCGAGTTGTTGCTGATGAAGAAAATAATCTTTTAGCCAAACCGATAGAATTGGAAGAGAAAGAGAATGGCTCGGTCGAAATGTATCAATGTACAAGCGATGTATCGTCACTTGCCGGCCTGATTTATTATCCGTGGCTAAAAGTTCAATACGGCCTGGGAGAGAGGATATTTTTTTCAAGCTGTGTTCTGCCCTTACCCGCAAGTAAAAGAGACGAACCCGGCTGGTCGCTTTTCTGCTATGATATGATCACCGGCTCTGTAACAAATGTTTTACCGCTGAGTGTATTCAACTATACCAGCCAGGCTATGCCGATGTGTCAGTTTTCTCTGTCGCCGGATGGCAAAAACGTGTTGCTTCCGATGCGAAATAATCGTTTTGTGGTCTATGTGCTGGGAACAGACTCGATGGAGACTCCGATTGAAGAAGGTGAAGGGTTCGGCGAGGAAGACATATCGGCGATAGTTCCATCCTTCAAGGGCAACACCGAGGTTTCTTTCCTGGTATCCGGCGATAGTCATTTTCTAACCGAATCTCGGAAAGACCCGAACGAGGAAGGTCGCTATGAGTTTGTAATTATCGGCGAAAAAGACGGCTGGAGCCGGATTCTAAGTAAAAGCTGGTCCGATGAGATAATGCAGAGTTTTGTGGATGAACATTAGGTAAGGTATTTCCAAAATAAATCATTTACCCAAGAGACAATCGTCTGCATGGTCGATTGTCTCTTTCATTTTTTCATACCGAGTTTGAAAATCACTTCGGCTCCGATGATTGTTTGCACAAAGGAATCTTAAATTGAAACTTGGCACTTTACCAGTTCGAGGGTATATTATTCTGACCGTGTCCAGCGACTCAATTGGAGAAATGTTGTGACTCAAAGGTCTTGTCCTTTATAATTATGGTATTAATCCTGAATGAAGGAACCGAGTTTATAGGAGATTATCATGGAAGAACAACAAGGAGTCCCTGTAGTACCCGCAGGACCTCAAGGGCCGGCACAAATGCAAGTTAGGCCGCATCGCGGTGGACTTATTTTGGCTCTTGGGATACTTGGTATCGTTTGCTGCTTCATACTTGGCATAATCGCATGGGTCATGGGAAGTGGTGATTTAAAAGAAATGGCAGCCGGCAGGATGGACCCGTCCGGCCAGGGATTGACCCAGGCAGGTAAAATTTGTGGGATGGTCAGTGTGATACTGCAGATAGTGGGAATTCTCATCTGGATGTTGTTCATGGCAATAGGCATAGGCAGTGCAACCATGAGTACCATGTGAATTCATTGAGATGAAAATAGAGATGGTCCATGTTACCCGGCGTCCGCCGTGGCCGCTTTGGGCGGTATTGCTTGTATTGGTATGGTTGGGTTTTGGTGCCATATTAGTCTGGCTGAGCATTTATTTCGATCGCCCTGTACAGCTTTGCCTCGTTAAGCGGTTGACCGGCTTTGCTTGTCCAACGTGTGGATTCACGCGGGGGGCGTTGTCTTTACTGCACGGACATATTATTCGGGCATGGTTGTACAATCCGCTGCTTTATACATTTCTCACCATATTTTTTGGTGTCACGGCAGTTAGGGTGATTTTTGCCCGGGGTTTTAGAATTAATCTGACCAGAATAGAACGCTTATTTGCCTGGATTATAATTATTGTGCTGTTTTTTGCAAACTGGGTATATGTTATTTTATATATCCATTGAATTCTGGCTTGTTTGTTTTGGCGGAAGTGATATACATTTTAAGATGACCTTTAGTCGGTACTGTTTGTAAGATAACACTAATGGAAATGAGGTGGTCTACTGCAATTGTGAGTTGATTCGCTTCAGATAAATTTTAGGAAATACCCAGAGCCAGATTGCGGTGTATTGAATCAGGGGAGCATTAATTTATTTTTTATGATTGCTGATTCTGCTTCTTCGGTTGTTTTTGAAGAACAACACGCTGCCCAGAGCTAATAATAATCCTGTTGCAGGTTCAGGAACCTCCGGCGAATTGTTGCCGCTGGGTGAGTAAGCTACTGTTTGTGTTTGAGGTTTTGCGCCTGTAGTGCTGCTAAGGCTGCCCGGCATACTAAGATTTCCGCCGGTAGTAGTTAGTCCTCCTCCTCCGCCACCGGGCACGCCCCCACCGGAAAAGCCGGCTTCCGCCTGTTCAAATACTGCGACAACGATTTTAGGTTCATCAAGATGAACCATGGTGTTGTTGGCCTGGGGATTACTGACGTCACCCAGCCAGTAAACGAATTTGAAGCCGGGGCTTGGTGTTGCAGTCAGGGTGACTTCCGAATTTGGTGCGAAATGATATATACCTGATACCGGATTTGTTGCACCACCTGCATCAGGAGTCTGCTGTACGAATAGTGATATATCAGATGTTTGGCAATAAGCCGGTGTGAGCACGCCTCCTAAAATAATCATCAGGATTAGCATCCTCCGCCATCCAACAAATGTCGGACCGCAAACTTTCATCACTCTACCTCCCCTTTTGTGATAAAAATTACCTCTGCAACTTCAATGTCCCTCCAGGCAATTACAGCCTTGGTGGTGACTTACATTGATGCTATTATTAAACCAAAAATTGCTGTAAAAGTCAAGCTTTATTTATGGTTTCCCGCCGTTATTGTCACTAAGCGGAGCGTAATAACACAAGATACTTGTTGTTATGGCTTATTATCGGGCGTGTTCGCTCGGAGAACTGATAATGTATATGACTTTTTATCAGGAAATTTTCGGCCTGTAGCCTTGAATTTTATTGAGATTTGTTATTTTCCGGCTGGCCCTTGCGTACAAACCTGCTTATATTTCGAATCGCCTGTCGCAAACGTTGTTCGTTTTCAACCAGAGCGACGCGCATATAATCTTCACCTCTTTCGCCAAAAGCCCTGCCCGGAGAGATTGCCACCTCTGCATGTTCCATCAAGTCCATTGCGAAGTCGAGGCTGCTTTTGCCTTTTGAATGTTCCTGCGGCACTTTCGACCATACGAACATCGTAGCTCGCGGTTTTTCCACTTCCCAGCCGATCCTTCTAAGACCGTCGCAAACCACGTCTCTTCGTGACTGATACCTCTGGTTCTGAACGGTTATTTCCTCTTCGCATTCTCTCATTGCTATAATACCGGCTATTTGCAGCGGCTGGAATATTCCATAATCATAATAGCCTTTTATCGTGGCAAGATAATCAATCATGTCTTTATTACCTGCGACGAATCCTATACGGAAACCTGCCATGTTATAAGGTTTACTCAAAGTTGTAAATTCGACACCGATGTCTTTGGCACCTTTTACCGAAAGCAGACTCGGAGCTTTGTAATCATCGAAGCAGGTTTCGCCGTATGCGAAGTCCTGAATCACAGCTACGTTGAATCTCTTTGCCAGCTCTACGACCGGTTCGAAGAAACCTTCATCGACGGTCATTGCAGTGGGATTGTTCGGGTAATTAAGAATCAGCAGCTTGGGCTTGGGGTATAAATGTTCAATTACCATTGTGACATTTTTAAGAAATTCTTCGTCGTTGCCCAATGGAACGGATACGACGTTTCCGCCGGCCAGTGCTACGCCGTAGTTGTGTATCGGAAAAGCCGGGTCGGGTACAATCGCCGTATCACCCGGGCCCATCATCGCCAGACACAGATGACTGAATCCTTCCTTCGAACCAATGCAGGCAAGTATCTCTCTCTCGGGATCGAGCTGAACGTTCCATTTTCGCTCGTATTTTTTTGCAATCTCGCCTCTTAGGTTCTTAATACCCTTCGAAGCACTATATCGATGATTGCGAGTGTCGCGAGCTGCTTCGCACAGCTTATCAATCACAACTTTCGGTGCACCATCTGAAGGATTGCCCATGCCTAAATCGATAATGTCTGCACCCTGCTGGCGCTTGGATAATTTCAATGCGTTCAATCGCCCGAACAAATAGGGCGGTAATCGGGTTATTCTTTGTGCCGGTTCTATCTTATATTCAGGCATTATCTATCTCCGTTCGCAGTTATGTGTTCGGCGTTCCGAGACTCAGAACGTATTACTAATACGCAGAACGCTATATTACAATCGGACAGTTTATCTCGAATGCATAAATTTTCAAGTCATTTTATTTACCAGCTCTAATGTAACCTGAAGGTAGAGGCTTTTGCTACACCTTGACTTTGCCACCTTGTTTGTTGTATGATATTATTTAAGAGGTTGAATGATGAGTCGTTCTATAAAAAGTTTTTGTCTGTTGATAAGCTTGATTGCCGAAGGAGCACGAAAGTCTCTTTTTATTTCTCAAAAAAATCTCGGCAAATTTTCCATAACTATGCTCTTACCGCTTGTTTTCTGTGTACTCGGTCAGTCCTCGAAGGCCCAAACGAGCATCTATGTCTTTGATCCCAACCAGAGTACCGTAGTTCAGACGGGCGGTTTTGCCGGCGTGCATGAAACCTATCCTGTCGAGGGCCAGTTCCGGTTGTCTGTCGATTTCGATACCGGTTTCGCCTCATTCGAAATGGTCGATGCAAACCTGCTTGAGCCGACCGGCTTTTTATACACAGAAAATCTGGATGAACTTTATAATATGACCGAACTGACTGGGATCGTCCTCGATAATACAACGATTGTATGCGTGGGTAAAGTTCCAGACGGTCCCGGAATTGATACTATCATTATCCTGATAATTCATTTAATGGATGATTCGGTATACATCTCAGGCGAAACCATTCCGCCAGACTGCTGTGATTTTTTCTACTTTGATTTGGATGCTGTTGCTCAAAAGAAATACGGCGGCGGCACCGGCGAACCGAACAATCCCTATTTAATCTATAACGCTGAACAGATGAACAAAATCGGTGCCGAACCGAACGATTGGGACAAGCACTTCAAGCTCATGGCCGATATTGACTTGAGTGCTTATACAGGAACAGAATTTAATATCATAGGTGTTGACCGGAGTAATCCCTTTACCGGTGTCTTTGATGGTAACGAACATACAATGTGCAACTTCACATACACCACCACCGTCACCACTGGTTACATTGGTCTTTTTGGTTGTATCAGTCATGCAAATGCAATTGTTGAAAATCTCACTTTAACCGACCCGAATATTAACGCAGCAGGTCATTCGGGCTACGTTGGCTCTCTTGTCGGTTGTTTAGGTAATGGAATGATTAGCGGCTGCAAAACCGAAGGTGGCGGCGTTTCCGGATATGATATCATTGGCGGCCTGGCGGGATTGAATTTCAACGGCGAAATTTCAAATTGCTCTGCAACAGTCCACGTTTGGGGAGTAGATGATCGCATCGGCGGATTGGTGGGAGAAAATTGCCATGGCGAGATTTTAAATTGTTTTGCAGCAGGGAGTGTTTGGGGACTAAGGGATCGCATCGGTGGGCTGGTGGGAACCAATAGTGGCACGATTTCAAGTTGCTATGCAACAGGAAACGTTTCGGGATATTCTTTCATCGGCGGATTGGTGGGATACAATTTTGAATACATTACGAACGTGATTTCAAATTGCTATGCTACTGGTAACGTTTCGGGAGATTACAACACCGGCGGGCTTGTGGGAGGAAATTACAATGGCACGATTTTAGCTTCTTTCTGGGACATAGAGACCAGTGGCCAGACAATAAGCAGTGGCGGCACTGGTTTAACAACGGCCGAGATGCAGACGGCCGATACCTTCTTAGATGCGGGCTGGGATTTTGTGGGTGAGACAGCAAACGGTACGGAAGATATATGGTGGATTCTTGAAGGGCAGGATTATCCAAGATTATGGTGGGAACAACATAAATACGGCGGCGGAACGGGAGAACCCAACGATCCCTACCAAATCGCTACTGCTGACGACCTGATGCTGCTTGGCGATAGTCCCGAAGATTACGATAAGCACTTCATCCTAACCGCCGATATCGACCTGGATCCCAATCTTCCCGGCCGGAAAGTCTTCAACAAGGCAGTCATTGCTCCGGATACGAATGATGGAGAACTCTTTTTCCAGGGCACTTCCTTTACGGGTAATTTCAATGGTGATAAACACGCAGTCAAAAACCTGACAATCAATGAGGATGCTACAGAATATCTTGGCTTATTCGGTTATATAAGTTCTAATGGCCAAGTTAAGAACCTGAATTTGGAAAGCATATTTATAACTGGTTCGAGCAGGATAGGAGGATTGGCAGGATACAATAGTGGCTCAATTATTAATTGCTCTGCAACAGGAAATATTTTCAGCTTAAATGAGGGTTGGTCAATGGGGGGGCTGGTTGGAACAAATATAGGCAGCATCAGTAATTGTCAAGCCAATGCTTATGTAAAAGGAGGGGACAACAGCCAGGCTCTCGGTGGCTTAGTGGGTTCATTGTCTTCGGGTAGCATCAATAATAGCTCTGCATCTGGAATTGTTTCTGCCAGGCAAGAGAGTGCTGGACTTGGTGGTCTTGTTGGCACTATTTCTTATGGTGATATCAAGTACTCCTACGCTACTGGTAATGTGACCAGGAGGAATGGAAGCGGGTCGGTTGGTGGCTTTGCGGGAAGAGTTGAGTATAGCAACATAAGCCAATGCTATAGTTCAGTCAGAGTTACTGGTAATGACACCAGTAAATCCATTGGTGGCTTCGTGGGGAGAAGCTCCAGCAGTACCATAACGAACTGTTATGCTACTGGAGCTGTTTCTGGCTATATACGTCTCGGTGGATTCATTGGTTACTTAGGTATAGGGAGCAAAATTAAAAATTGCTACGCAGTTGGCTGGGTATACAGTAACATTAACAGTCCCTTCACAGGCGGAATGTTTGGGGAAACCGCTCGAAACTATGTCTGGATTAACCAATGTTTCTGGGACGTCGAAACAAGCAGCTTATCAACAAGTGCGGCAGGCACAGGACTCACGACGGCGCAGATGCAGAATATTGAGACCTATCATATAGCGGGCTGGGACATGGCAGGTGACCGTACTGATGGTACCGCTGATATTTGGAAAATGCCTGAAAGTGGTGGGTATCCGGAATTGACAATTTTTACCGAGGATTACGAGCCACATATTCTGGCAGGTGCAGGTACGCCTGAAAATCCATATCAAATTGCAACGCCTGAAGATTTGGGAGCAATATTTCGTTACAACAAGTCATCTTATTATAAATTAACCAACGACATGGATCTTTCCGGCATAACATGGGCAACCGCACCTATCCCAGCATTTGATGGCATATTTGACGGCAACGGGCATAAGATCACAAACCTGACTATTCATGTCAGTACAACAGATTCTAAAATTGGATTATTTGGCTCTAATAATGGTTGTATTAAGAATCTGGCTTTGGAAAATTTTTCAATAACAGCAGAGGATGACTCTCGCTATCTGGGTGGATTGGTGGGGTCATGTTATGGAGACATTATATGTTGCTACGTTACCGGCAATATTTCTGGAGCAAATGGAAACAGATATATCGGTGGGTTGGTGGGAGATAAATCGTATTGTGATGTAATTTACTGCTATTCTAAATGCAACATTTCCCTTGGATCAAACGCCGAAGATATTGGTGGTTTGGTGGGATATAACCTTACTGGTACAATCACCCAATGTTTTGCAAGCGGGTCGATAATCTCCGGAGAAAGTTCTATTAATTTGGGGGGTCTGGTGGGGTCCAGTTCGTATGCGGAGTATAGCGTCAAAAATTGCTTCTGGGATGTCGATATCAGTGGACTGTCTGAAAGTGATGGTGGCGAAGGACTTACTACGGCCCAAATGCAGGATCCTAACGTTTTTATGGATGCAGGCTGGGATTTTGTCAATGAATCCGATGGTCCAAGTGATATCTGGGCACGAGCTATAAATGAAGGGCATCCGATTCTATGGTGGCAATTGCCGGTATCCCAGCGACCTTTGTTACCGAGTTTTTCCGGAGGCACAGGAGAAACAAATGATCCCTATCTGATATCAACTGCCGATGAGTTGAACAGTATAGGCTATAATCCAAGGCTTGTAGAATCTCATTTCAAGCTGATAGATGATATTAACTTGGCAAATGTCAAATTTTATATAATCGGAAATGAGGCTTTTCCATTTTCCGGCATATTTGATGGTGACGGCTATTCTATTTCAAACTTCAATTATACTTCCTCAAGCAAAGACTATATTGGGCTTTTTGAATATGTTGAAGGCCCTTATGCAGAAATAAAAAATCTTGGACTGATGGATCCTAATGTTGTTGCGATAGAGGGAGTGTATTTATATATAAATAGCGTCGGCTCGCTGATTGGCAGGTTAGAGAATGGAAAGGTAACCAACTGCTACGTTCAGGGCGGCAGTATTTCAGGATCAGGAAATTATTATGTCGGCGGATTGGTTGGACTTTGTTATGGTGAAATCACTGATTGCCGTGTCACTTCTACTGTTACAGGAACTGAACTTGTAGGAGGATTATCGGGAGGAGGGAACAGTATTATCACGAACTGCCGTACAGCCTGTAATGTTTCCGGAACCGAGTATATTGGGGGATTGTTGGGAAATAATAGTGGAATTATAACCAGATGCACCTCATCATGCACTGTTTCAGGCAGTGATAGGATAGGTGGATTGCTTGGAGGAAATAGCGGGGAAGTCACATGCTGCTATTCTCTATCGGATGTCTTATCAACCGGCACAAATGTTGGTGGGCTTGTGGGTGATAATACCGGCATAATCATAGACTCATACGCTACAGGTAGCACTTCAGGAAATAGTATAGTTGGTGGCTTGGTTGGTTCTAATGGGTATATAAATACAAGAGACCTGTATTGGGAGTATCCCGGTGAGATATATAACTGTTATTCAACGGGTAATGTTTCGGGTAATGAAAATGTCGGTGGTCTTTTAGGATATAATGTTATAGGTAATATCTCTAATTCTTTCTGGGATATTCAGACCAGCGGTCAGACTAAAAGTGCTGGCGGCACGGGTAAAACCACGGCTGAGATGCAGACCGAAAGTACGTTCACGGATGCTGGATGGGACTTTGTGAGTGAGACAGCAAACGGTACGGAAGATATATGGTGGATTCTTGAAGGGCAGGATTATCCAAGATTATGGTGGGAAACTATCGAAAATATTGTAAACGATCCAAATGAGAATTAAATTACAGGTGGTGACGTTTTATGAAACATCCGGAACAAGTCGAAGGTAACACAAAGAAGGGATGTCCGAGGACGGGGAAGGAAATAAGAAGCGGATTCAAAAGGCGCTGGATTAAGTGGCTGTTTCCGATTACCGGTTTATTGGCGCTAATCTGGTTTCTAATTCGAGTCGTCCCCAAGCCGAGCAGGGCGTTATATCCCTGCCAGAGGATTGCCCAGCCGTTGGCTTCGGGCTTTGTTATCTGGCTTTTGGGATTGATAGCTTCGGCGGCGATATATCGAAAGGCCCGACGAATGTTTCGCCAGTCGCGGTATGTCATCGGCGCCGCAGCTATAGTAGTTGCAGTTGCAGCGCTATACTGGCCGCTTTGCATAACCGCAGGAAGGGAGGCGAATGCCGCCCCGTTCGTCCCGACCGACTTACCGAACTCACCGATAGGTGTAGCAAAAGGAATCCATCCCGGCAGGGTTGTGTGGGTATATGACCCCGCTCTTACAGACCCATACGGTTCGGCGGGATACTGGTGGGACGACAACCGCACTGATCCGATGGTGGCCCACAGCATGATGTCGCGGGCGATTCACAACCTGACCGGTATAGCTGACCAGGCCGAGGCATGGGATGCAATATTTAGATATTTCAATGTCACTCACGATGGCAACGATATCGGTTATGAGCCGGGGGAAAAAATCGCCATCAAAATCAATAATATTTTTTCCCGCAGTTACCGCTGGGGTCACAGCCAATCCACCAATTCACAGTCTCCCCAGATGCTGTATGCCCTCTTGTGGCAATTGGTGGAAGTCGCCGGAGTCTCTGACAGTGATATTACAGTTTACGACTGCATTTTTTATCATGGCGACCCTGTTTACAATTACTGTCACGCCGACTTTCCCGACGTGCGCTTTGCCGAAGGAGATGCAACCGACCGCAGCGGTTATGGTGGCGGACCCGGCCCGAATCCCGGCCAAAGGGAAAAAGTTGTGCCCGATCCGAACGTTCGCGTTTATTACGGCGACCCGAATATCGTCCCTGACAGCGGGCTTGTTTGTTTTCCCACCGTCGTGACTGAAGCCAAATATCTTATCAATATCTCCTTGCCCCGGCCGCATGAGCTTGCCGGCGTGACAATATGCGCAAAGAACCATTTCGGCTCCGTCTGGCATCCGAACGAATGGGATTATTATCATGGATGGAATCCGGCGATTATGCACGCCGCCGTGGCGGCTTACGATTTCTCCGGCGGTATTACAGCCCGGCCCATGGGTTCGTATAACGCCCTTGTTGACCTGATGGGTCATGAGCATTTAGGAGGCAAGACGCTGCTGTTTTTCTCCGAGTGCCTTCGCAAAACGTATTGGTCGGCTCCCCCGTTCTATGACGGATTGTCGTCGAGTATGTTTGTTTCACAGGACGGCGTGGCGATTGATTCGGTTCTGGTCGATTTTTTAAGATCGGAAGGAGATGTCCCCGACGGCAGTATTGATAATTATCTGCACGAAGCGGCATTGGCGGACAATCCTCCTTCGGGAACAATATACGACCCGGAAGCCGATGGAATTCCTCTTGAAAGCCTTGGTGTGCATGAGCACTGGAACAATTCCACAGATAAACAATACAGCAGAAATCTCGGCATCGGCGAGGGAATCGAGCTGATTCAGTCGATTGTGGTCGATGTGATACCCGGTGACTTCGAGCCGGATGGTGACGTTGATGCGGATGATTTTAGTGTTTTAGCTGCACACTGGCTCGAATCCGACCAGCCTGGGTGCGTCGGCGACCTCGATGGTGATTGTGATGTAGATTTGGATGACCTTGCCGTTTGGATTCAAAATTGGAACGCGGCTGGAGTCGATTAAAAACTATTGGGGTCCTCAACGCCACACCAGTATCGGGTGGTGTTGTCGTCTTTATGCAGCCAGTCGGCACGGCCGTCGAAGAAAAGATTATTGCAGCCGTCGGTACGATGTCGATTGGCGGCGATTCTTCTGGTCAAATTGCTACCTTTATTGATTTGTTCCGAAGTCGGTAGATGCCAGAGCGACCAGACGTCCAGGACGTTGAATCTGGACATGATATCCAGTTCGTATCTGTCCCGAACTACCGGCCGCCAGTTTCCCGCTTCATTATCGGCCATGTAAATCCTTTGGGCGGGTGACTCGATTTCTGTGAGCTTGGTCGGTTTACCCACCTGGGTTCCTCTGTTACTATTTGAAGAACTTGGGTTGTCCATGTCCCAGGCATTTACGACATAATCCACGGTCTGTTCTGCGTTGCTATAGCCGTATTGACCCACTCCGTTGCGAGGGAAGGATGGACACTGGTAAACTTCGACCTCGCGATAGCTTTCAACGTCCCGGTATTCGTTGCCTAAGAATGGAATGAATACGAGAATCCATTTAACTTTATGGTCCAGTGCCCTCGGGATAAAATCATCGTTTTCAAGAGCGTACTGGTGCATTGCGACGCCGATTTGTCTGAGGTTATTAAGGCAGTAAACTGTTTTTGCCTGTTTTTTGACCCGCTGCAGTGCCGGCATTAATATCCCCATCAGTAGCGCAATTATTGCTATTACTACTAACAGCTCAATTAATGTAAATGCTTTTTGCTTGTGCATTGTTTTGATGAAGATAAGGAATTTTCCATATTATGGCTTATTGTCCATTTCTTATCAAGCCCTAACTTAATAGGATTTACTTTTTAGTGCCGTTTCCATTAAATGAGTTTAACTTTTCTCCTTACGTCATTCCGCACTTGATGCGGAATCCAGAACAAAAAAATGGATTCCTGCTTTCGCAGGAATGACAAAATGTGACATTTGCTTTTTGGAAATGGTATTAAATAGCATGTGAAAAACAATTCGAAGTGAACATGTAAAAAAAGGGATAGAGTCTCGCCCCCACTCTATCCCTTTTTTTTCTTCTAATACTGCTATATCAAACTAAGGTGCACCGGGGGGTCGGATTAATTATCTATTTTCAGACACACTAAAGTCTGTTTCTCCAGATCGGAATCACGTTCGACAGAGTCTACGGCGGAGGATAAGTCCCACTGGTGTTTCCGGTTACATTTAAATGCCATCCATCACCGGTGACCGTAATCTTGGAGTCTTGTCCGCCCCATTGATACTGAGAAACACTGCTGTTATTGGCGTTGATATAGATCTCTGCGTTATTGCCGTTATTCAACTGGATCTGTTGGGCTGCGTTGTTATTACCGATGATTTCAATCATCGCCTTGTTGTTACTTCCATGCTGCCACTGGCGGGTGCCGTTACTGTCGCCTGTTATGTCGATGTCCACGCTGTTATTGACACCGTTCTGGTACTGAAACCAGACCGCGCCATCCGGTCCTGCCGGGTCTGTCGGCCAGTAGGCGATGAAGCCCGGATTCTCTGAGCCAGGTACCGGGATCGTCGGTGGGTTGTTCCAATCGCCCTGCTGGATAATCTTGGCGAAGTTTTCTTCCAATTGCTGGATCGTTGCCGCATAATTGGATTGCCCGGTCTGGGTTTGCACAGCCTCATTGTAGCTGCCAACCTGCTCGATGTAGGCGATGTTGCCCGTCGTCGGGACCAGCGCCTGCAAGGTCCCGGCTGTGCCAAGCAAAACGACCAGGCTTACCAATATCGTTAGTACGTTCTTACCCATTCCAGGTCTCCTTCCTTACGACCATATTCTACTTCACGGAGCCTCGCCCCGCAAGAGTTTTTTTCTTGCGGGGCCCATTGACTTTTAGTTTAAATCACAACGTCCATTATAGACTTTAACTGCAATTTTGACTGACCATAGCGTTGTTATCGTTGCCGTTTTGGACAATGCTCCCGGTGTTTGGACCATCCTGCTGATAGATATAAGCGTTGTTGCGATTACCATTAATGTAGATGGTTGCGTCATTCACGCCTCCGTTCTGATAAGTCCCCGCCTGGTTTCTATTACCTTTGATATAAATATCAGAATCTTTGTCATCACCCAACTGAACTTGCTTGACTTGGTTCAAGTTACCATAAATGTCCAGTTCGGCGTAATTGTCGTCACCATCCTGATATTGAGCGGTCTGGTTGCCACTTCCTAAGATATAAATATCAGCTTCATTTCTAAGACCGTGCTGATATTGTATGCCTTTCATCACATAACTATCTAAAGGATCCCAGTCGTCGATCCCAGTGCAATCCAAGACAGGACTCGAGCCATTATCGTTGCCATTCTGTACAAGGCTTGCATCGTTGTGTTTGCCTTGTTGGGTAACGCCGTAATTTCCATCGCCCCAGTAACCAGTCCCAGCATAATTTCTGTTACCGATCTGCTTGACGTAGGCCTCATTCCCAACCGTGTTTTTATCATAGACGCCCGTTAAGCCACTTTGCGCAATATTGGATGAGTTGTTGTTGCCGATCTGTCTTTGTTCAGCTATCTGGTTACCGACACCCGGCTTGCCTGTTTGATGGTCAACGTTGGCCCAGTTATTGTTTCCTTCCTGATACTGCTTTACGTACTGTCTGTAGCCGACCTGGTAACTACGAGCCTCGTTGTTGTTGCCTTTCTGGTCCTGATCGACTTCGCTGTCAATAGTGTACTGTTGCGCATACACAGTGTTTCCTGTACCATTTTGATATTGGTTTCCTATGTTCGAGCCCTTATTCTTGTTGGACCACTGATTCAATGTCGCTTCATTGTTCGATCCGACTTGTTTTTGATAGCCGCTTTCATTTTTCGAAGCGGCCTCAACAGGACCAGGCCAATTCCATCCTACTTGCTCCATAATTGCAGTATTGCTGTTCCCATTCTGAATCTGTGTAGCCGTACTGTTGACCGCCACCTGCTTGATACTGGCATCGTTGTCGTTACCTGTTTGTGTAATATCGGCGGTATTGGCACCGAAGACCAAACCGGACACTGTCAAAATAACCGATGCGACTGTTAAAAATCTCTTATTCATTTGAATCTCTCCTTTTCTTCATTACTTTACTGTTTCGAAGCCTTCTCTTCCCCTCGTTTTGTTGCGGAACTCCCCGCAACAAATCATTGTTTGTTAGTCCTAGGCGTCCAGCGCTGTCAATGCCTGACTCGAACGCTTTTTTGCCTGCGAAGCCCGCCGATATCCCTATCCAATCCAAAGTTGCCGGCTTTTGCAGGCAACGCACAGTCCATAAACTGCGCAGAAAAATCACCAACCTGACCCTTGGCAAAAGACCCATTCAGGGGATAGCTATTCTCACCTCCTTCCTCTTCCCTATAATTCCCGAAGGGAACTTATCTTTTATGTATTAATCCCACCTCTTGACTATCTTTAAGATGTGACGGTTATCACACCCCCTCCTTCTATTACATTCTATGCAAATTGCCTATATACCAAAATCTTCTTTTTCCGTCAAGTAAATTTATTTTTAATAAAGTGATAAATTATAGGACTTTCTGAAAATGCCCCTTATTAAACGTTTATCAGTGAAAATTCAACATAATATAATGGGATTGGACTTTGGATATTAATCAGCAATATATGATTATAAAGTGCAATATTATAGGGCGTGGTATTTTTGAAAACTCGCTATAGGCTGCTATTTTGTCTCTTTTGGATAGAAAAACCTTTAAATCAGCTCCCAATTTCACTGAAATACTAATGAATGTAGTATACCTGTATATATATTAGCCCAAAGCTAAATTAAACATCATCCATTTATTATGAATCCATTCCGATTTCTTCATAAGTGCTGTCTTGTTCGCCTTGACTGGGTTCTTCAGAATCTTCCGGCACTGATTCTTCAGTTTCCCCCGGCTTAGATTCTTCGATGCTCTCTGATTCGGAGTCCTCCGTTGTCTGAGGTTCAGAGGTTTCTTCGGTTTCTTCTTCTTGAGCAGGTTCTTCAATAACCTCCGCTTCAGATTCCTCTGTCATCACAGGTTCGGAAATTTCTTCGGCCTTTTCTTGAGTAGGTTCTTCGATTGTCTCCGGTAGAGATTCCTCAGTGTCAACCAGCTTAGATTCTTCGGTATCTTCCGATTCTGATTCCTCTATCATTTGAGGTTCGGGTGTTTCAGCGTCCTCTTTTTCCTGAGACGACTCTTCAATATTCTCTGGTTCGGATTCCTCCGTCTCTTCGCTCTTTTTCGTTGTGCCCGCCTTCGCAGGCCTGACTAACTCCGGTTCAGCTTGCTCGTCTCTCTTTTGAGGCTGTTGCACCTCCTCAACCTTCATCAGTTTTCCTTTTTTGTCAAACGTCACCATCTTCTCGATTTGTGACTTTTCCTCCAGATAATTCTGAATTAGCGGCGAGTTGATGTCTTCCGGGTCCTCCAAGGCCCAAATGCCGTCCTGAATCCCCTCGATGATGAGGTCGTGGACCGCCTTCTCGATGGCTTCAAGGACACAGACCGTCACCGGTTCATTAGTGGACAGGCCGGTCTCGAATTCCAAGAGCCTCTTGACGCTAACATATCGGTACACGCCGAAATCCACTTCTTTAGAAAGAACGGTCTTGGTCGTCGAGACAGATTTCAACACCTGGCCGTTCTGCACCGAAATAAGCCTGAGGTAGATAGTTATGCGATCCTTACGCATTTGGCCGGAGCCCCCGACGCCGAAATATCTGGCGCCGAGCCCACCCGTGATAAAGTTGGTATCATAGCCGATGATGCCTCCTTCGATAAGCACGCCGGCGTAGAGCAAAGGCGGCAGGGGCGGTAGCTTCAGCCCTCCCGTTGACTCTGCCTGCATCCGGGTGGCTGTGATAATCTTCCGCTCGTTCAATAAGTTGGACAAACCCTCTCTTTCAATTGGTGTGAACCAGCCGGAGTCCTCCAGAGCCTTGTTCAGCATAGAAGTTGCACCCTGGGTGACGGCGGTTGAAAAGGTCGTTGCCTGGGAAGACGTTTTGTATTGGCCCGTCTGGTCCCTGAACTTATACACCGCAATAACGACTTTACTCTTCGGCTTCGGCAGCGATATCAGATCACTGTGAATTGAGGTCGTATAGCCTATCGTAGCGCGAGCAGGTCTCAGGGAAAGATCGACCTCGCTACAGCCGGCTATACAACTGATGCTTATGCAAATTGTTATCAGTCTTAAAGCTAATCGTAACATTTTCACCCCCCCTTAGCGCTCATTAAAAACCAAAATACGGAAGCTCGACCGTGGTCGTATCTCCGGTCAAAAGATCCGTGATCGTGATAGTCATGGCGCCATTCGTATAGATATCAATCTGAAAATCGCCAAGCGTATAATGGGCCTCCGTTTCGCCCTCCGGCAGCAAACCTTCCTCGCCGAACGCTTCCTCGATTATTGCTCTCGACAGCGCAGACAGATAGCTTCGCTTCAACGTGTTCTCAAAATCATCAAACGGATCGGCCGGTGTGTACCCCGCCGTCTTTTCCACGTGGTCGTTCTGGGCCTGAGCGGAGGCCATCAACCATGTGGCGTTGCCCGCATAACCACCAAAAGCGGGATTGATCGGCACCCAGATTAATTCAGTGGCTGTGGCCACAATCGACGCCATACAAACGACGACAGCAGCAACAATAAAGTACATTAGTCTCATTTTCATATTATTTCCTTTCGAGATAGTTTCCTCGTTCTATATTATTCCCGGCTAACCGAGACATGCTCTTTCACATTTGTCACTATATACCGGTTCCGACCATATCGTTGGTCTTAAACTGGTATTGTTCATAATTTACGAGATATTCCTTCGTTGCCGCGATCGCTTCTTTCGCGGCATCCTCAATCTCTATAGACCTTGGCCTGAGCACACTGTTCCAAACGATTCTCTCGTCCACAAGAACCTGGACCCAGCTTCCCCACATCGGACTGGCCCTTTCGCTAATAAAAATGTTGTAATCCTTGATCGGAATCTCTCCGGGCGCCTCCCAAAGAAGATAAAAGTATTCATAGAAGTCATAGCCGATTTTTGTCATGGTTTCTTCGATTATCAAACCGGTGATTCCGATCATCAGCTCCTCTTCCGCCATCGCCATCTTTTTCTCGGCTTCTATTACCTCATTTTCTGCGGCTTTGTGCTTTTCCACTAATTCGATGAGCTTCTTTAATCTTTCTATCTGTTCGGCACTCTGAGGTTTCATATCATCCTGTTTCCCGGCCTCAACTTTCGCTGACCCGTCTCTTTCCGCCTCTGCCATAGGAACGGACGGCCTTTCCGGCCTGACCGACTCTCTGATGGAAGATGCCAGCTCGGCAACCGAGGTTTGCTCCGGCTGAACGACCATAATCTGTTCCGCGGGCGATTCCTTCGGTTGCTCCGGTGCTGCCTTCGTGGGTTTCGGCATTGCCGGGACGCTCTGCCCGGTCGGGCCGGATGTCGGCCTTGCGGGAGCAACCTTCGTTGCTTTTTGCGCTGTCATTTGGGGCTGTCGACTTCCCTCCAGCCTTCGAGATTCGATTTGAACGATCGGGTCACGGGCCCGACAGGCCAAAGTAAACAGTAATATGGTCAAGATCCTGCAAAAACGGCTCATTTGTACCCCCTCAATTGAATGGTGCCGAAAGTAGTCATCTTATCGGCGCTATCACCCTCTCAAAAAGCGAACAGCCAATCACCGTTCTTTGAATGCCTCCGTGTGAATCCTCGTCTCTCCCTCGGTCCACTGAATATTAAAGGTATAATATCATATTCCCCGCCCAAAGTCAAGGAACTTCCTGAAATAATTTGGGATGTTAAGATAGCATATATTAAGTGATTAAGTATATATGAATTGTCGGTCAGGCTATAGAAGACCAAAGGGAGGGATTTTAGAATCTTTTGAGAAAGCCGATACCGAAGGTGGGTTCTTCTGTGATTGGGATAAAGGGAACTAATTGAAAACCGGCCACTTCGAGTTCTTTGTGTCTTCCCGCCACGGTATGTCCGATAACCCAGCCGAGAGTAGCACCAAAAACAACGTCACTGGCCCAGTGATCGTCTGTGTCTATCATTCTGTAGCCAACAAGAGAGGCTACTGCATAAGCGGGGATACCAACTTTTGGACCATAGAACTCATCCAGAACGGAAGCGACTGTGAACGAGCTGGAAGTGTGGCCGCTGGGCCAGGCAAAATCCTTGCCGTTGGGTGTCTCGTTGTTTCTAATTAATTTAAGTCCTGTTGTTGCAAGCCAGGTTATTGTCAAAGCGTTTCGCATTGTCCAAGCGCGTTCTCTATTAAAATCGTCCTGATTCTGCGCACTGATAAAATACCAAAGAGCACCAGCGGCAAAATGCGTAGTTGGATGACCGATAACATTAAGGCTTTCATCCTTGAAATTGCGTAACTTTTGATGTCTATCAAAATAATCTGCAACGCGTTTATCTGCGTCCTGGTCCATAACAGCACTGGCAACACCTGCCAGCAAAAGAGCGGTTATATTGTCAGACCTGGTGAAGGTTTCTTTTGAATCGTCTAAAAGCCTGCGGGGCCATTTGGCAAAATCTTCTTTTGCGGCCTTAAGCCAAAGAGGCTCGTTGGAATCATCTTTACTTTGGACGGTTTGGTTTGAGTTGATTTTTTCCGGTGTGCAGCCGGATTCAACGCCAGTTGTATTTTCTTTTTCGGGGATAGTAGGCCCGGAATTAGCACAACCTGCGATAAAAATTAAAGATGCAAAAAGTGTTCTGAGCCAGAATCCATTCCGGCGATTTTTTATCATTTGGTGTCCTTCATTTTCATAACCTTAACGTCTAACGAGCCCGGCTTGATGTGTTAGCTAATCTTCGAATGGCAGCGACGCCGAATAGTTCGGTGCTTCTTTTGTTATCTGTATATCGTGCGGATGGGATTCATGAACCGAAGCAGCGCTTATGCGAACGAAACGGCTGTTCTTCATTAATTCTTTTATATTCTTTGCTCCGCAATAACCCATGCCGGCTCGCAGTCCGCCGACAAGTTGGTAAACAAATCCTCCTAATGTCCCGCGATATGGCACCCGACCTTCCACGCCTTCCGGTACGAGTTTGCTTTGCTCGGTGGAGCTGCTTTGGCCATATCTTTCCGCAGAGCCTTGAACCATCGCGCCCAAAGAGCCCATACCCCTGTATTCTTTGAACTGCCTGCCCTTGTAAATCACCAATTGGCCGGGGCTTTCTTTGAGACCTGCAAACAAGGAGCCTATCATCACACTCGAGGCACCGGCTGCGATTGCCTTGGTTATATCTCCGGATTGTCTTATTCCGCCGTCGGCGATAACAGGGATATTATGTTTTTCAGCCACATTGAAGCAGTTGATTATCGCGGATATCTGTGGTACTCCCACGCCGGAAATGACTCTTGTTGTGCAAATTGCTCCAGGCCCGATACCGATTTTCAGGGCGTTTGCTCCTGCCTTTATTAAATCCTCCGCCGCCTCGGAAGTTGCAATATTGCCTGCAATCACGTCTATATCGTAGTTGTTTTTAATTTTCTTAACCGTATCGATGACGTTTTGAGAATGTCCGTGGGCTGTATCTACTACGATTATATCGACATCTGCCGCTATCAAGGCCTCAATTCGTTCGTAATCGTGTACGCTTACTGCCGCACCAACGCGGAGCCTGCCTCGCTGGTCCCTGGCCGCTATAGGATACTGCTGTACTCGGTCGATATCCCTCATGGTAATCAAACCGGCCAGCTCGCCATTGCCGTTAACAAGCAGCAGCTTTTCGACTTTGTGTTTCTGGAGAGTTTCTTTTGCCTGCTCGAGCGTGGTTCCGGCCGGCCCGGTAATGAGTTTGCCTTTTACCATTACCGTGCTGATTTCTTCGTTGTAGTCTTTAAGGAATTTCAAATCTCTTCGAGTTAAAATACCAACCAGCTTTTTGCCCTTGACAATAGGTATGCCGGATACATTTTGCTCGTTCATTAGCTGTTGGGCTTTGCTGACGGGTTGATCCGGCGATAATGTTACCGGATCGAGAATGACTCCATGTTCGGAACGTTTGACCTTGGCCACCTCGCGTTTTTGTTCTTCGATTGAGAGGTTCTTATGGATTATACCTATCCCACCTTCCTGCGCCAGGGCTATTGCCAGTGCCGCCTCGGTAACAGTATCCATTGCCGCCGAGACTATTGGGATATTTATCTTGATATTGTTGGTTAGCTGTGTTTGGGTATTAGCCTGGCTCGGTACGAAATCGCTCTTTGCCGGGATCAGCAGAACATCGTCGAAAGTTATACCTTCGGTGACAGTTTTACTTTTGTCCATTATTTACTCCAGATATTATTCGCCCCTGTGCTTTCTTGCAAGAGCAGGAACAGGGCTTTAAATTAAGGATATGAGTATAATATCCTCATAAATCAACGTCAAACCAATTTTATATCAATTGTTTTATCCCGCTGATAGAGGTGTCGGAACAAAAGAATTGACACTCGCTTCTGTGCAGGGTAAATACCGTTTAGGTGCTGTAGTATTACACTTTTTTATGGGATTTGTTTGTATGAAAATCATTGTCGCAACGGATTCGTTCAAGGGCACATTAAACGCTGACGAGGCCTGTGAAATTATAGCAAATGCTATTCGTGATTGTTCACCGGATGTTGAGCTTGTGTTAAAACCAATGGCCGACGGTGGTGAAGGGACTGCGAGAGCGCTGATTAAAGCTGCCAGCGGCCGATGGATTAGGCATAAATTAATGGGACCACTGCCGGATATGCAGGTCGATGCAGGTTTTGCCTGGTTCGAGGATAAAACTGCTCTTATTGAAATGGCTTCGGCCAGCGGGCTGGAACTGCTCAGACCAGAACAAATGAATCCCCTTAACACGACCACTTATGGAACCGGCCAACTGATAAAAGCTGCGTTGGATTACGGTGCCAGGAAAATCCTTCTGGCGGTGGGGGGCAGTGCAACTGTCGATGGTGGATTGGGTGCCGCTTCGGCATTAGGTTGGAAGTTTCTCGACAGCCGGGACAAACAAATCCCGTTCGGGGGCGCCGGTCTTGAGAGGCTTGCAAAGATCGTCAAACCGAAAAAACTCAATCTTGTTCCGGTCGAAGTTCTCTGTGACTGTGATAATCCCTTGTGCGGCGAACTCGGAGCGGCTAAAGTGTATGCATCTCAAAAAGGAGCTAATCCGGAGATGGTCGAAAGATTGGAAAAAGGCCTTGCGCATCTGGCCGATCTCGTTGGTGCACAACTTAAGCGGGATATCTCCAGCGTACCTGGAGCCGGTGCAGCCGGTGGATTGGCTGCCGGGGCCATTGCCTTTATGAATGCTGAACTGGTATCCGGTATAAATACAATTATGACTCGAAGTAATCTCGGTGCCGATCTTGAATTTGCCGATTGGATTATTACCGGTGAAGGATGTTTCGACCGGCAATCACTTTCCGGAAAAGTCATTTCGGGAATCGTGAAATTGGCAGCCCAACTGCATGTCCCTGTGGCGGTGCTTGCCGGTCAGGTGAAGGTACAGCCACAGGAGTATCAAAAGCTTGGAATCGTTACAGCTATAACCTGCAAACCGGATGATATGTCTCTCGATAAAGCTCTTGCAGAGAGCCGTACTTTACTGAGCTTAGCCGCGAAGCATTTTGCAGGCCGATACTTGTTTATATAAGGTTTTAAGACCTCACATCATGAACTCTGGTTTCGTTTAAGCTGTTGTGGAAAACTAATTATAAAGATACTCCATTTCCAGGTGGTTGTGAGAATCTGCATATTCCGGATGTTGTTTTACATTATTTTAGTGAATATCATCTTGAAATCAGAGGCAACGTCCGAGAAATACATTGATTATAAACATTTGTTAATTCATTTTAGAACCAATTAACCGATTCCTAATCAACTTTTTACTTTAACCTTAAGCCCAAGAAGGAATTGTCCGATTTATTCGGTTGCTGTATCGGTAGTAGGAAAACGAATAGTGAAAAAAATGCGTCGTATCGCACCTGTCTAAGCGACCGTTGATATTGCAGCTATTACATCAGAATCATTTCTAGATAGATGCGAAATTTAGGTAATAAGTTTAATGCACAACATTATTTTTATTCAAAGCTCGGATAGATACGCGTTTGACAGTTGAAAAGTGGCAATCAAAAAAATCTGCGCTAATTGGAGGTAATAACTATGATTAAAAAATTATTGCTTACCTTTGGTTGGAGTTTTCTTATCGTAGCAGTTCTGACATTTAGTGAGTGTGTTTCTGCCGGAGAGGCTGAATCTGAAAAAGGAAGTCTTGTTCAGGCAGAGGCAACATCCGAAAAAGATGTAGCTTCGGAGCAGGAGGAAAATCTGTTTGAAATGTCGATAGAGCAATTGATGGAAATGGAAGTCGGCTCGTCGGCAACCTTAACCCAATCCAAACCTCGTCTGGTTCCGGCGGCCGTCACTACTATCACGAAAGAACAGATAAGGGCGTCCGGTGCTCGTAGTCTTAATGAATTACTGGAGATCTACGTGCCTAATCTTCAGATTGTGCTACACCTTTGGGAACCTCGACATCTCGGATTGAGAGGATCAATCTCCGACCGCGATGACAAATATTTGCTATTGGTTAACGGCCGAGTGATGAATGAACGGTTGCATTACGGTGCCCTAAGCGAACGTGATCTTCCTTTGTTGCGGGATATTCACCATATCGAAGTCGTTCGCGGTCCGGGTAGTGTCCTCTACGGCCCCGGCGCGTTGTTTATGGTCGTGAATATCATCACCGACAATGC
>CAZDVE010000004.1:0-132153 GCA_964508785.1 uncultured Pirellulales bacterium
GTTCAACTTGGCTGTATCATAATCCTCCTTCGGAGGGTTTTGGGATGACTTCTAACCAGTTCCGCCGAAAAAGTGGGGGACTTCGAATGCTCGAATACATTGTTTAACGATATCAATGCTATGATCGACCGTTCGGTCCGCAGTAACCTTCAATGCGTCGTAACCGACTGTCCGCATCGCGAGAAACTCGGATGGCTCGAAGTGCCGCATTTGATGGGACCTTCGATTCTCTATCATCGTGACGTCCGGAATCTTTTCCGAAAGATTTGCCGTGACACGAGCGAGTCGCAGTTGGAAAGCGGAGTCGTTCCCAATATCGCGCCGGAATATATGAGATTTAAAGATGCATTCTTCGAATCGCCCGAATGGGGCAGTACCAGCGTCCAGGTGCCGGAATTGCTGTATGACTGGTACGGTGACAGCGGGATTTTGCAACAGCAGTACGAGACCATGAAACGATATACTCTATATTTAGCCGAATCGCGAAACGAACAGGGACTGGTCAAGCCGGGACTGGGTGACTGGTACGACTGGACAGAGGAAAAGGGGCACGTCGGAGTTTCACAGCTGACTCCGCCCGAACTGCCGGCCACGTCGTTTCTCTACGACAACGCCCGAATCATCGCACGCGTTGCAAAAATGCTCGGCAAAGACTCAGACGCAGCGGAAATGGAAAAACTCCGTAATCAGGTTCAGCAGGATTTTATAAAGGCATTTTATAAGCCCGAGGAGCATTCCGTCGCAACCGGTTCCCAGGCATCATTAGCTACGGCCCTGCATTTCGGCCTGGTACCCGAAAAAGACCGTCAGAAAGTTCTGGAAACCCTGGTCGAAGTAGCCGAGAAGGCCCAGTATCGCCAGTCAACTGGCGAGGTCTGCTTCCGTATGCTGGTCCGTGCGCTGGCCGACGGTGGTCGCTCGGATGTGGTTTATCGCATAATCAATCGCACTGATGTCCCCGGCTACGGCAACATGCTAAAGCTCGGCTTCAAGACGCTTTCCGAAAGATGGGACAAGCCCGGCTCGTCGATGAACCATTGCATGTTCGGACATATCCAGGAATGGTTCCAGAGCTACATTCTCGGCATCCGCCAGGCGCCGGATTCGGTCGGCTACCGGCGAATACTGCTTCGCCCGGAGCCGGTAGGGGACCTGAAATGGGCGTCAGGCTATTACGATTGTATACATGGTCGAATCGAGAGTAAATGGAGCATCAAGGACGGCATCTTACACTGGCAGATTACCATACCGCCCAATACCACCGCCGAGGTACATGTTCCGGCGGCCGAGCCGGACTTGGTTACAGAAAGCGGCAGGACAATCGATAAGGCCGAAGGTGTTAAATTTTTGCGAGTAGTACCGGCCGGCGAGTCGGGAAATTCCTTCACCCGTGCCGTATATGAAGTCGGCTCAGGAAAATATCAGTTCCTTTCAACAATAAAATGAAAAAAATCCTGGTTCAGACCGACAGTCTAAAGGAGATGAAAAAAGCTCATAAATAGCCTTCAATCGATCCTTTTAAATACTCTCATTCTACTATACTTGTTATCCCATCCATTGAGTAAATCGGTTCTATCTGGAAACCATGGATCATTTATGTACCAAATGTCGACCCCATCTACTTTAGTCTTTCCTGTTGCAACTACATAATGATCAGTAACTCCAGTAACATGGAGAATTACGGGTTGACCTTTTGATAAAAGTTCATTTAACTTTGAGTCGTCTTTTCCAAGAGGACCCTCGAGCTTTAAATTAGCCCCATGAGCTATTTTTACTTTTTCCCAATCTAAATTCCCAATGTATTCCTCTTCTTTAGAATAGCCATCATTTTCAATAAGCCATGTATTTAATTTGAGCGGATTTGTATCGATACTAAAATAATTGAGAACCATAGCACAGCAAGTAAGAGCACATCCCCAATTACCTATAGTTCCTTTAGCCTCATAATTACCTGAACTATAAATTAAATCTGGGTTCATATGGTCATACGGTTCACTTCCCCAATCACCATCTCGCTGACTAAACTCAGTAACATCAATACTAATGGTTGCATCTTCGCCCTTCAATTCGCCTTCGACCAGTAATATAGCAGATTGTTCATAATTTAAAGATACACTTGGATCAATTAGAAGGATTACATGTTCCGGAACAGTTATTGTGCTATCAATAATATAAGAGCTTTCACGAACAACAATAAAGTCATTAGGTTCTGCTGCAACCAAAGCATCCTGTATCGTTGCATAATCATCTGGAACACAGATAGACCCAACATTTATTGTCTTAACATCGGAAACTGAGTTATTATGGTCGTCCCAAACAGTTAATTTTACTTTATAGTGGCCATAAGTCGTATAAGTATGTGGCAGCCCAAGAGGTGGATTTCCAGTACCTGATAAATCCGCAACTTCATTACCATCTAAATCCAATTCCCAACGGGAAATCGAATTACTCTGGGCGCTTTCAGCATTAATTAGGAATGTAACAATTAGCGGAATTTTTCCTGATGATTTTGGAAATGCTTTCAAAGAACAGGCCAGTTGTTGAATTGTGGTGAAATATCTACTATTGGAAATAGTACTCCAACCAGCATTATTATATGAATTCATATTCCACTTATATGTTACTCCATAGCTTAGTATGTCTGAGGGCAAATTTAAACTTGTGCCACATATTAGTCCATCATAGTTAATATCGCTTTCAAAAACTAAATGTTCCTCTCCATAAGGTGGTTCGCTTATGTAAAGCACATATCCAATAGCATTGGGTACGCTCGACCATATAAAGGTAGGAGTCAGAGTATCAACATCCGCATTCTCAAGAGGATAAATAAGAGTAGGTGGGTATCCTTTTGTTGTGAAAATTATGGGTTCACCAAAACCATGTCTATATGAAAATTCTCCAGAACCAGAAATTAAATCCGCGGGATCGCCTTCGATAAAACTCGCATAAGCATTGCAATAATACATCGTCGCAGGTTTCAAACAAGTAACCTGTTCTTCAAATATTTGACCATTACTCACACAGCAACTTGAATCCGTAATGGTTACCCAATCATATTCTACTTCATTCATATCATGATAAGAGTCACAATCATAAAATGCGAAGAAGTACTCACAGGGGCCACCGCCATCATCATTGATTCGTCCCCTTAAAGTAGCTGAAGTCTCCGTGACGTCAATTGGTTCTAATGTTGTGACATCTATCCATGTAAAATAATCAGGTACATCTTCAGGAAGGTAGATCGTTTTGTCAATACTGTTACTAACAGTTTGGAGAGAAAAAATAATCCACACGACAAAAATGGAGAATCGTATCGGTTTTTGAATAAAGTGTTCTTTTGAATAACTAATAAATACCCGCCTCCTTTGTTTCAAAAACCGTCTATAATATAATTGTAGAGGGCTCTTAATGTTTTCTCACTTGTGGTTTCAATAAATATTATATGTGTTAAATTTATGAATCGCAACATAAAAATTTCTTTTTGGATTTTATTTGATAGTTGGCAGCTTCTGGTAGAATGCTTTTGAGCGAGCCGTTTACAATATGCCGGGCAAGAATAGTTGGTCCTAGATTCACATGTCATTTCTATACGCTAAACGCTACACGCTACAAGCTAAGTTGGAAATCAAGGACAAATTACATTAAAGACGGGGATTTTGCTTGCGTTTTGGCCGGATAATGTTAAAATACCGTTCTCCCGTAAGGGACGCCTAAGGCGGAACAATCGATAGTTCATTATTCGTAGTTCATTGTCAATTGGGGGCGTCAAATCAGTGGTATCTTGAGGATAAAATGTCGAATGACCAATTTGAAATATTTAGCCCGCCAATTTATTGGTGGGTTCCAAAAAGGCGATTCGACAAATGTCGAGAACTCTCTACAAATCGTCCTTTTTTTTCAAAACAAAGCCAATCCTTCGACTGCGCTCAGGACAAGTTTTTCAAACGTAAGCTCTTTTAAATAAGAAGATTATGGCAGAAACCGGCAATTGGCCGGGTAGAAAAATAATTAAAAACAAGGACAAAACGAAGCCAAACGAACCCAATCCGGCGTCGCATAAAGCTATGCCGGACAAGGGAACGAAGCCAATCTCGATTAGCCCCCAGACCTGCTCTGGGGGGTTGAAAAAAAATCAAAAAATAGTGCAGATCATGGAGTCAAACGGTGCGAGTCGAGATTGCTGGGCAAAATATTGTCGCTGATTTATGCTCTTTTGGGCAATATTCGCTTGTTTTTTTGATAAATACATTTATAATCAGCGGTTCAAGGAAGTTTTAGGAATTTGATTGGATTCAGATATGGCACGAAATCGCGGAAAAAAGGCTCTATATGAAGTAATGAGCAAAGCTCGGATTAAGCCCGATTCCAGCAAGGCTTTAGAGCCATTGTATCCGAAACGGGGTGACGAAGCTGAGCCTAAGGCAGAAAAAAAGCCTGAGGTAGAGAAGCCGAAGACTTCGACCCAATGGTGGACGAAACCGAGAATAGTTCAGTTTAACCTCGGCAGAATCGAGTTCTCGCTGCCGTATCAGGTTATGATTGCGATAGTTTTAGGGCTGATTCTGCTGGTTTTGATAGTATATCGACTCGGTCAGTTGTCCATGGTAAACCGGGAAACGGCAGGGCAGGTCGAAGTAACGCGCAACAGTGCTCAGATGAGTACGAAGATTGAAAATAACGTCGGCGCAACACAGATGCCTGCCGAATCGGTTCCGGCCGGGCCGCAGGAAAGTCGGCCTGTTGCTCCGGCTGTGTCAGCGGGCAATAATGTGATAGTTCTTGCCCAGTATGGAGCCAGAGCCGATTTAGTGCCGGTGCAGAAGCATTTTGCAAAATACAGTATTGTGGCCGAAATTGTATTAGAGAACGGCCGTTATTATCTGCAAACGGTGAATACTTACGATAATCCGGCAAAAGTCGGTACAAATGGATACGAAACAAGGCAGAAAATAATTAAAGTCGGAGCTGCATATAAGGGCCAGGCCCCTGAAGGTTATGAAACATTTGCTCCGAATTATTTCAAAGATGCTTATGGTAAGAAAGTAAAGTAGTTAGGAGAAATATTGAATGTCGATTGATCCTTCGTTAAAAATTAAAGGTGCTTTGAGCAGACACCGAAACGTATTAAGCAGAGCCGAACGCATTGAGCAGCTTAAAGATGAGGAACGCTGGAATGAGGGTGACTCTCTATTGGGGCTGCCGAAGGTCGCTCATCGTAAGAGCCATGCCGGCCGCAAGGCTAAAGAGATGCAGGAGAAAGAAGCTGCTACCGAGGTCGTGGCCGAAACAACGGAATCTGAGACAAAAGAAGAATAATAATCTTTGATATTTGCGTATGTAAATGCAGATTTTCACAAGCTGTTGAAAGGCTAACATATCAGATTAAAGTCATAGTGCCATTTCGCCTTAGCCTGTCCACCTTATAAGAGTAATCGGAAAACCTGTGGACAGAATGCCTATAAAGCGGTAATTTACCGTCACTTCATAATATATTGACCTGAAAAATTGCATACTCAGGGCCAGGCCGATGGAAAAAAACTCGCAAAATGAGCTGACAATTAAAAAAGCACCTGTCGGCCTTGCGGTTTTTGCCCTTGTAGGTCCTTCGATAGTATGGGCGGCAGAATATATCGGCTCCGGCGAGGTCATCGTAGCGACAAGGACAGGTGCTATCCTGGGTGCTACAGTTCTCTGGGCTCTTGTCTCCGGTGTGTTTTTGAAGTTCTGGATTGGTATGAGCGGCGTCCGCTATACCGTCTGCATCGGCGAAGGTATGATTGACATGTTTGGTCGGATGCCCGGGCCGAAAAACTGGGCAATCTGGATTGTAATTATTGCCCAATTCGCAACCGCGGCCCTTTCCATAGGCGCACTTGCCACTGCGGCCGGTGTTTTTGTCAATAGCCTCATACCTATCGGGGCCGGTCTTGCAGGTTGGCTTGTCACTTTTATTGCCGTAGGGATAGTATGGTCTGGAATATTCGATGTCCTGAAAATCGTGATGAGCATCTTCGTTCTGGTTATTGTTATAGGAGTGATATACGTTGCGGTACATGTTTTCCCGGGACTTGGTGAATTTTTACAGTGCCTGAGACCCAACATTCCACATGTTCCCGAATGGGCCGTTATGATTGAAGGAGTAAGTGAAAATCCCTGGAGGGAGATATTGCCGCTGCTCGGCTGGAGTGCGGGCGGTTTTGCAAGCCAGGTATGGTACACGTATTGGGTGCTTGGCGCCGGTTATGGTGCAGCAGCCGGCAGAGGCTACGGCAGGCCCGCGGACGTTTCGATGTTAAAAAACATGAGCCGGGAAGTAGCTCAAAAGATAATAGGATGGTGTCGTGTGCTATATGTTGATTCTACTTTAGCGATGGTTATAGGAATCATAATAACAAGTGCTTTTCTTATCGCCGGTGCGGGAATCTTGCATCCAGCAGAAATAGCTCCCGAAGGTCCGCAGGTCGGCATCGCTCTATCGAATCTTTTCTCGTCGAGATGGGGCTCCATAGGTGGCTTTCTATTTTTGCTATCAGGCTCGGCGGCACTGATTTCAACGCAGATTGGACAATTGGCCGGCTGGCCCCGATTGTTGGCCGATTCCTTTAGAATCTGCTTCCCCGGTTTCGGCAAAAGGATGGCTTGGAAAACGCAGTTCAGGTTATTTTTGCTTTTCTTTGTTTGCACGAATCTGATTATCGTTTTTTGCTTTAAGGAAAAGCCGGTGTTCCTTGTGCAGACATCAGCGATACTTGACGGCCTGCTTCTGACGCCGCTTCAGGCTGTTTGGGTTGCAATAGGATTATTTGTGGTCATGCCGAAGCTGCTTTCACAGGAGGCGTATGAGGTTCTAAGACCGAGTTGGGCATTCGCAGTTATATTAATTATTGCCTTTCTGGTCTTTGGTTATTTCTGTATCTTTCAGATACCATCGGTCTTGTTTGGAAAATGAGGAACTTTGCATATTACATCCTACTGACCACCTTACTTTTCGGTAAAAGATTATCTCATCTAATAATATGAGATTAAACTATGAAGATATTGAAAGGTAAACTGAGACTGTATGTCCTATGTTTCATTGTTTTTATCATTGGATGCTTTGCAGGTTTGGTAACTTCTTCATATCTGTACTACAGGTATGTATTCTCTAAAACAATAGACCGAAGAGCAATAGAGCTCGGTTGGCAAATAGATGTAGTGTGTCAACTACGGCTCGGAGAAATCGATGCCTCAATTACACAGTTGGAATACATGATCGATGAGAACACGGTGGCTGTCGCCTTAACTCCCAATATACCGAAAACCGATATTCGCGACCATGTATTGAGAGGGATTAAAACCTATCGAGAGATTTACCCTTCTCAAACGCAATTTGCCTCTATGATAAATGATGCGTTAATAGATATACGCAGAATTGAAACATTTAAAAGCGATGCCCGCCCTGATGTGCCAAAAACATGCTGGGGATTCACTGAGAGTTTAGGTCGTTTAGTAAAACACACTGAATCTCAAAAAGACAGATAATCAGATCATTTCACCGAAGAGTGTCAGTGGACTCGTTTTGGTAATTTTGACTTTTACAAACTGCCCGGCCAGTTTCAGTGCCCCGTTGAAAACTACAATATAATCGGTAGCGGTTCGGGCCACCAACTGCGGACTGCCGTTTTGTGTAAGATTCCGGTGCGACTTTTTACTCAATCCTTCGACCAAAACTGTCACCTCTTTACCGAGAAACTCCCGGCTCAGTTTATCACTGATTTTCTCCTGTACGGCGAGAAGCTCAACATTTCGCCTTTGTTTGACTTCGGCAGGTACCGTGTCCTCAAGTCTTTTGTCGGCGGTTGTGCCCGGCCTGGGTGAATACTTAAAAATAAATGCGTTTTTATATTCGGCCTTTTGCGTTAAATCTATAGTCGCCTGAAAATCCTCTTCGGTCTCACCCGGAAAACCAACAATAAAATCACCGGCTATAGCAATATCAGTCACCTTCGCTCTGGCTTTTTCAAGAAGCTCCAGATACCAATCGCCGGTATATTGACGGTTCATCGCACGAAGAATCTTATCCGAGCCGCTTTGGGCAGGCATGTGCAGATAACTGCATACTTTCGGCGAATCGGCCATGACCTGCAGAATCGCATCGAAGAATTCCTCCGAGGGATAGCTGGTGACAAACCTGAGCCATTCAATTCCCTCGATGTCACCGGCTGCATCGAGCAAATCGGCCAGGCACCATGTTTTATCGCCTTGTTCGTATTTGTACGAATTTACTGTCTGGCCCAGCAGTGTGACCTGTCTTGTCCCGTGGTCCGCCAGTTTTTTTATCTGTTCGATGATCGCTTTCGGCTTCCTGCACATTTCCGGCCCGCGAACATAAGGGACGATGCAATACGTACAAAAATTATTACATCCCCGCATGACGCGAACAAAAGCCTGGCCGGGGATATCCTTGTCTTCAATGCCGTAAGAAGACTCAAAATCCTCCAGAGCCTGAGTCTGAGTTTCGGAAGTGGGCTTAAGTATCTTTTCCGTTACTGCAAGCTCCTTTTTCTTTTGATTCAGTGCTTCCGTCACAAGTTCGGCGATTCGGGGAATTTGTGCCGGACCGCAAACAATATTGACAGCTTCATGTTCGAGGAGCTTGTCACCAAGTCGTTGTGCCATACAGCCGATGACACCGACCACCATATCCGGGTGGGACTCTTTTATATGTTTGAGATGGCCAAGGTTGGAAAGCACCCGTTGTTCTGCGTGTTCTCGCACCGAACAGGTATTTATCAAAACAACATCGGCCTGTTTAACACTCTCGGTTATATCGAATCCCGCCGCCTTCAGCGCAGAATCCACCAAAGCGGTATCCAGCTTGTTCATCTGGCACCCGAAGGTTTGGAGGCATACTTTCATTGTGTACCTCCAAAACTAAACACGTGGAAGTATGAGCTTTTAATCAAATATTTCAAATTTGAAATTTCAGATTTCATACTACTATCACCATAAAGCAATTTGAGGTGAAAATCAATTCGTATCTGTCGTTATAGTGAACGATTGAGTTGTCGCTGGAGGTCTTTTAGGCGGTTCGATTCATCGAAGCCGAGCATGATAATCGGAAAGGCGGTCTTGTTGTGCATTAATGGTTCATCCAGGTTCACCCACTTCCTGCAATATTCGCCGTCAGGCGTGCAGGGTATCGGGGAAAAGTCGGCCAGCATCCCACGAATACCGAGGCTGTGAACGAACTGCATCGAAGCTTCGAGTTCCTGAATATAGATAGATGGGTGACCGAGGATTTGATAGGCAGTAATATTATCCGGCGAAGCGCCTGCGGCAGTAAGTTTATCGACCGCTTGTGCAAGTTCCTCGGAAAAAACTTTTGAGCCGGTCTGCTTTTGCCACCGCGGGGAGGCACTTTCAAAACCAAGATAAAAAGTTTTGAAACCCGAGCGAACCATAAGCTCGGCCAATTTGCTTGTAATAAATCGGGCGTTGAGTGCGTTCGGGCTATGTAGATTTATTTTCGATTGCTGTTTTACGACTGTTTCCAAAAACGGAATTAAAACCACATCAGGCTCGAACAGCAGGGCGTCGTCGTAAAAAGCGATATTTTCGACGCCGAGTCGTCGCAGAAGCTCGAACTCGGCGAGTGAGCATTCCAGCGGTCGTGGCCTGAATTTGCTATACACCTTCGGCACCGAGCAATAAGTGCAGTTAAAGGGACATCCATCGGTTAGTTTCAGCACGCCGACCTTTAGTTTATCATAAATTTCCCATAAAGCCGGCTGCATTAAATCCGGTGTGATTTTCAAATATTGCCAGAGTGACTCAAGATTTGTACCCTCGACCAGAAGGTTCGCTTCCAGTTCTTTCGCATGAGAGCTGCAGAGCGTGACATAATTGCCGCCCAGGATTATTTTTGCTTTTGGTTGCAGTCTGCGAATATCTTCGGTAACCTCCCGGACGCCGGGGTACCAGTATGTCATTGTCGTTTGGACCAAGGCAAAATCGAACGGCTTTTCTTTAGCTAAAAAATCCGTGAACATATCGCGAGGTAAACCGAACCGGCGGAAGTAGCGGGGGATGGACGCCAGAGATTCGGGATTTTGGATTTTTTCAAAGTAGAATCGTCCCCGGCCCCATCGGTCGGGAGCGAGTGACTTTTGCCGGGCTGAAAAAGGCGCCAATCTGTCGAGATAGTCGAAGAGCGCAAAGTCCGCCCGGCCGCGTAATTTCCCGGCGATACTGAGCATGCCGTACGGCTTGAGCCAGAAATCAAATGCAGCGAAATCGTAAATCGGTGGATTGACTAATAGAATTCTCGGTTTCATCGCTCTTTGCATTTATCTTTTATCTTTGGGCCCTTATGGAAACTTGACAAACTTCGGCTGGATTATACGATTATCAGAATTATGGATTCTTTGCCAGATAAAATCAGCCACTGCAGTAAAGCCGTTCGGCAATTATGGGCCCTTATGGATCCGTGTACATTATGTCCCCGCCTGTGCAAGGTCTATCGCAGCCAGGGTAAAACCGGCTTCTGCGGCATCGGCGATATTCCCGTTATTAGTTCAGTCAGTCCGCATTTCGGCGAAGAGAGCGTGCTCGTCGGAAGGGGGGGCTCCGGCACGATTTTTTTCGCCGGATGTAATTTAGGTTGTGTTTACTGCCAGAATTACGACATCAGCCACCAACGGCACGGCAAGAAAAGGACCATCGAGCAGTTGGTTCAATCCATGCTCGATTTACAAAATTACGGCTGCTGTAATATTAATTTTGTCACTCCCACGCATGTTGCTCCGGCTATCGCCGCTGCTATAGAATTGGCCCGGGAAAAAGGCCTGACGCTGCCAACGGTCTATAATACCGGCGGATACGATTCTCTTGAGACACTTAAGCTGCTCGAAGGTCTGATAGATATTTACATGCCCGATATGAAATATTCCGACCCGAAAGCGGCCGAGGAGCTTTCCAACGCACCGGATTATCCGAAGGTCAATTTGGCCGCCGTTAAGGAGATGCACCGGCAAGTCGGCGATTTGAAGACAGAAAACGGCCTTGCCACACGCGGGCTTTTAGTCAGGCATTTGATTCTACCGGGGGGTCTGGCAGGCAGCTTTGAGATTATTGATTTTCTGGCCGAGAAGATTGGCCGAAAGACGACTATCAATATCATGGATCAATATCGCCCCTGTTACCATGCTTTTTCCTATCCCCACATTAACCACCGTCCCTCTATTGAAGAAATTGTCTCTGCCCGACGATATGCAATAACAAAAGGTCTTCACGTACTCGATTAGACGGTTCTAAAAACAACTTTAAGTTTTTCATAAAATGGCAAGGCCATGTTGAGTCGACTATCATGTGAGTTTGGGAGTGTTTTAGAGAAATTGTTCTTTTAGTTGTTTTGCGTTTTTTATGGCGTGGCCGTGCGCATCGTTGTTGAAATAGATGTAGATATTGCTAACTTTGTGAGACTGTTCTTTAATCCATTTGGCCCAGTTTTGTAACTGTGATTTCGGATAGCTGCCGGAATACCGGTCGGTCGTGCCGTGGAAGCGAATATAAATAATATCTGATGTCACTATCTTCGGTGATTCTTTTTCGGGCATATCATGGATGCAAAAACCGGCACTGTATTTTCTGAGCAGCTTATAAGTTTTCTCGCAATACCAGCTTTTGTGTCGGAATTCGAATATTGCGGTTTTCCTTTTGGGCAGCAGCTTGATAAAGGCTTCGAGTCTATCGAGGTCGATATGCAGGCTCGGCGGTAGTTGATAGAGAACTGGGCCGAGCTTGCGCTTTAGTAAATTGATTCCATCGAAAAATCGCTGAAGCGAATCCGATGTATCTTTTAGTTTTTTGATATGTGTGATAAACCGATTGGCCTTGACGGCATACAAAAAACCTTCGGGTGCGATTTTCTGCCATCTTTGTATGGACTGCTCCTTCGGCTGGTGATAGAAGGTGTTATTGATTTCGACTGTATCGAAATGTTGGGAGTAATATTCGAACCATTTGCTCTTGGGTAGAACTGTCGGATAAAACAATTCCTTCCAGTGCTCGTAGTACCAGCCGGACGTTCCGATTCGTATATCACAATCCGCTCTGCTCATATAAATATTCTAACACTTTGAACATATTTGAGAAACTCTTATAATGAATAATGGTAATTTTCAAATAAATGAAACGATATAGATTTTGGACCGCAACAAATCGGTAAATGGCTCATCGCAACTGGAATATTTTTCATTCTGCTGGGTGGACTGGTTATATTGTTAGGTAGGATCGGTCTTTTCAGGTTGCCCGGCGATCTGGAATTCGGCTCGCGGAACTGGCGGATATATATCCCCATCGCAAGCTGCATCATCCTGTCGATTATTTTGACGCTCATCCTGTGGCTGATTAATTATTTTCGGCGATAGCAGAATAATGCGATTGAACCTATAATGTACTACTGGAAAAACAATCTGCCGTAAAACAGCAGGTCGAAAGTCAAAGGATAGATTCCCGCCTGCGCGGGAATGACAATAACATGAATAACTCTGTTCTCAGTGCGCTTTTCGAACAGATGGCCGATGTGATGGAGATACTCGGCGAGGACCGCTTCCGTATCAACAGCTATAAAAAAGTTGCAAGAGTAATCGGTGAGCTGCCGACAGACATCGAGGATTTGCTGGGGTCCGGTGAACTGGCAAACATTCCCGGCATCGGAAAATCGAGCCTTGCCAAAATCGAGGAATTCGTTACGACCGGCAAAATAACCGCCTACCAGGAATTGCTCAAAAAAATCCCACCGACGCTCCTGGAATTGCTCACCATTCCCGGGGTAGGCCCCAAAGGCGTCAAGGCGGTTTACGAGCAGCTAAATGTCACGAGTATCGCCGAGTTGAAAAAAACAATCGAATCCGGCTCCGTCGCCGAGCTGCTGGGCTTCGGCGAAAAGAAAGCCGCGGCTATCGCTAAAGGTATTGCATTTATGGAGACTTCGACCGGCAGAATCCGGCTCGACCAGGCATGGGAAGCCTCGGAGATAGTCACCGGATTTCTGGAAGGTCTCTTCGGCGTGGACGAAGTCAAGACTGCCGGCTCGCTTCGGCGCCGTGCCGAGACCATCGGTGACGTTGATATTCTCGTCGCCGCTAAAAAGGGCGAGAAAATTATAAAGGAATTTACAGGTGCCGGATTTGTCCGGGAGATAATCGCCGCCGGCTCGACAAAAGGCTCGGCGATTATTCAAACGCAAACTACGCCGGTTCATGTCGATGTCAGAGTTGTTCCGCAGAAAAGTTTCGGCGCTGCGGCTCAATACTTCACCGGCTCGCAACAGCATAACGTACGGCTGCGGGAAATCGCCGTAAAGGCAAAGCTCAAACTGAACGAATACGGCTTATTCAAAGGCGACAAGATGATAGCAGGGCGAACCGAGGAGGAGATTTATAAAAAGCTCGGCCTGGATTATATCGAGCCTGTACTACGTGAGGACCGCGGCGAGGTCCAGGCGGCGAAGAATCATACTCTGCCGGAACTGATTCAATTCGAGGATATCAAGGGCGATTTTCACATGCACACAACCGCCTCCGACGGCACTTGTGAGATTGACGAACTTGCCGAGGCGGCGAAGGATTTGGACTATAAATTTATTTGCATTACCGACCATTCGAAATCATCGGCAATCGCCAACGGCCTCTCGGCGAGGCAACTGGCCGGGCAAATCAAACAAATTCGAAAGCTCAATGAAAAAATAAAAGGAATCACTATTATGGCGGGCTCCGAGGTGGACATACTTGCCGACGGCTCTCTGGATTTCGACGATAAATTACTGGCTGAGCTGGATTTTGTTATAGCGTCGATTCATTCCGGTCTGGCAAGCCCGCGACAGAAGGTGACAACGCGTACGCTAAAAGCAATGGACAATCCTTATGTCAACTGCATCGCCCACCCGACGGGCAGACTCATTGGTCAGCGTGAAGCTATGGACCTTGATATTGTCGCCGTCATTGAACATGCCGTCCAGACACACACGGCCCTGGAAGTCAATGCCAATCCCATGCGTCTGGACCTCAAGGACACTCACTGTAAAATGGCCGTTGAGGCGGGTGTCAAGCTGGTCATCGGGACTGATGCCCACAGCACCGAGCAGCTTGGCCTTATCGATTTCGGCGTAGCCACCGCCGGTCGCGGCTGGGTGAAAAAAACAGATGTGCTAAATACATACACACCGGCAAAAATCAAAAGTTTCGTTAAAGCTAAAAGACCATAACTTATGAGCCAATCCAATAAAATCCTATTGACCGGCCTGCCGGGTTGCGGAAAAACAACTGCTGTAATGACAATTCTCAAGAGACTGAGCCATAGGAAAGTAACGGGCTTTTATACACAGGAGATTCGCGAAAACGATACCCGCATGGGTTTTTCCTGGAAACGCATCGATGGTCCGGCCGGGAAACTTGCCCACATCAATATCAAGGGGAGTTTTAAGATAGGCAAATACGGCATAGATGTTGCTGGTTTTGAAAAAGATGTGGTTCCGATTTTGAATGCCGAAAGCGACACCGAGATATTTATCATCGATGAAATTGGCAAGATGGAATGCCTGTCGCATAAATTCACAGCCGCCGTGAGACGGTTATTTAATTCTGAAAAGATCGTGTTGGCAACAGTCGCACAAAGGGGGGGCGGGCTGATTAGCGAAGTAAAGAACTATCCGGATGTGAAACTTTTTAATCTGACTCGTCATGGAAACGAAAAAGTAATAGAAAAAATATCACAACTTTTATCGAGAGTAAAAGAAAAAAAGTGAAAAACAAAATCGTAAATCTTAGTGAACCGAAAAAGACCGGCCGGATGTCACTGGAACAGGCGATAGCATCAAGGCGCTCTCGGCGGGAATTCCTTCCGAAGCCATTAAGTCTCGAACAAATCGGGCAATTAGCCTGGGCCGCCCAGGGCAGGGGGAGCGGCGGCAGATACCGCACAACACCTTCGGCGGGGGCGACATATCCGCTGGAGCTTTTTATTGTCACCGTCGATGGTCTGTTTCATTACAGGCCAGCTAAACATGCCCTCGAACAGCTTGTCGATAAAGATTTGAGAGAGGAGCTTTGTTCGGCTGCGTGGGGACAGGAATTTATAAAAGCCGCACCGGTGACATTTGTTTTTACAGCCGAATTTAACCGTACAACTGGTCATTACGGCAAACGAGGCGTTCGTTATGTCTATATGGAGGCCGGGCACGTCGCCCAAAACGTCCATCTTCAGGCCGAAGCTATGGGACTCGGCTCCGTAGCGGTGGGGGCGTTTGAAGATATTTCCGTCGGAAAGGTTCTGTTGCTGCCGGATGACCTTGAGAGCATCTATATGGTAACGATAGGTTATTATCGGAAATAAGGCCTGCTGTTGCAGCTGGAGGGCATAAAAAGAAATTTCTGCATTGTTTATCCGTATTAATTTTGCCGATAAATCATTAACACCCGAGGACCTCGATTAATGTGGCGGTATATTAATTAAGAGAGCAGGTTATGAATATCAGGCGTTACAGTAAAAATGAGATTTTGAGCCTGTCGGTTCTGGTTGGTTTGCTGATATTTGCGATGTTTGCCGCCGCCGGCACACGGAATTTTACTGCTGCGAACGAAACTGAAACGCCTTACGAACATGGCTGCGGACTTTACGGTGTAGCCGAACCAACTATCGAGTTTGTGCCCGAGATAAACAAGGGACCCAGTGACATATACATTAAATTTACAGGTGTTGACGGTGAAGTCGAGGACGCAAACCATAAAAACTGGTGCGAAGTCATTGCATTCGACCAGTCTCACATGATGCAGCTTACGGATACGAGTCCTTTCAGAGGCAGAGCAGCGCCGCTGTTTGATGACATAAGGATTGTCAAAACCATCGACAAGGCAAGTCCGAAGCTGGCCGAGGCCGTCTGCACGGCGAATATTTATCCTACGGTCGAAATCCATGTGACGGCATCAGTTTCCGGCGCAAACCGCGTGACATATTTGGCATACGAGCTTGGAAATGTATTGATAACCTCTTATCTTATAAGCGGTGCCGCCCAGAGTGAAGATGTTCCCTGCGAGGAAGTGACACTTTGTTTTGAACAGATTAAGATGACCTACACCGAGTTCGATGCTCTCGGCAAGGCCAAAGGAAACGTCGAATACACATGGACGCTTGAGTAGGGCAAGTCTAAAAAATATGCAGACAAAAAGGGCTGTCTTGGGAGGAGGACGGCCCTTTATTTTTTTATTAATTTCCGGTACTTGGTATTTTGCGGGTTGCCGACCGGTCCGGTCGCCTGTTTTAATCCGCCCTTGACAACCAGACCGGCCATAGCTTGACTTGTTAATGTGACAAGCGGAACAAAGCCTGCCTGCACAAAAACCGTTTTCTCCTCATCCTCCTCCTGTTAAAAGGCAAACCCGCTGTGGATTCAGGATATTGTCGGGCAACTTTAGAAGTTGAACCAAATATCCCTTTTTGCCACAACTCATTTTTACCATATTAGCATAAAGCAATCAATATTAAAAATAGGCAAAACTGTAAAAAAGAATAAAAATTCAGAAAGTTTCATTCCTTTTCAATTAACCTATGTTATCTATATTCTGCGGCAGGGCGGTGTTAAAACAAGATTTAAATGCACAAAGCATATATAGCCGCTTTATTTTTAATGTCTGGCCAAAAATATACTTTGTGGAGTTTTCGGCTTGGATTATTCGATTTGCTCGGTTATTATGCCGTCCAATGAAGAATATAATCGCAGACAGAACAGGCAAAATCGACTCCAGCGGTATTCGCAAAGTTTTCGCACTGGCGGCATCTCTTAGGGATCCCGTTAATTTTTCCATCGGCCAGCCGGATTTCGATGTGCCCGATAAGCTGAAAGAAGAGGCGATTAAAGCCATTCAGGCCGGATATAATAAATATTCACAGACAGCAGGGGATGCTATTCTCAAACAAAAAATCACCGAGCAGGTTAAAAATGAATTCGCCTGGCAAAATCCTGCCGTCCTGGTTTCCAGTGGTGTAAGCGGGGGGCTTTTACTGGCCTTTTTGGCATTAATAAATCCCGGCGATGAGGCAGTTATTCCCGATCCTTATTTTGTAATGTATAAGCACCTGGTAAATATGTTAGGTGGAAAATGTGTTTTTGTTGACAGCTACCCAGATTTCAATTTGCCCATCGATAAAATTGCTGATGCAATAACCGACAAAACCAAGATAATCATCCTCAATTCACCGTGCAATCCGACCGGTATCGTCAATACAGAGCAAGAAATGAGAGAATTAGCAAAAATTGCCGCCGAAAAAGACATCCTCATTCTGACCGATGAAATTTATGAGAAATTCTGCTATGATATAAAATATCAAAGCATAGCCGGTTGCTACGAAAAGACTCTTGTGCTTCGTGGATTCAGCAAATCTTATGCGATGACCGGCTGGCGATTGGGTTATGTCGCCGCGTCCGAGTCGTTGAAAGATATAATCGAGCAAATGACCAAGATACAGCAATATACTTTTGTCTGTGCACCCGTGCCTTTCCAGCAGGCGGCCATTGCGGCAATGGATTATGATGTCTCTGACTTTGTGGATATATACAGGCAAAAAAGAGACCTGCTTTATGACGGACTCAAAGACAAGTTCGAGCTTATCAAGCCCGGTGGTGCCTTTTACGCTTTTGTGAAGACACCCAACGGTCGGACGGCGACGGAGTTTGTAGAAAGGGCGATTGCCAGTAATGTGTTAATAATCCCTGGAAATGTATTTAGTGAAAAAGATACGCATTTTAGAATAAGTTACGCAACCAGCGATGAAAAAATCCGTCAGGGGGTGGAAATCCTTTGCAGCCTTGTATAGGGGGAAGCATTCCCGATTGTTTGCTTTGTGTTTTTAGCTTGACCGTATAAATCAAAACAGATAAAACTACCACAAAATGACAGACATACAAATTCACAAGCGAACACAAGCACACAAAGATGTTATCTTTGCTTTTTCGGCACACTGTCTTTTCAGGGAAGTAGTATGATCAAGGATATGATTTTCGGTGTGGCAGGAGGACTGGGTCTGTTTCTGTTTGGCATGATCCTTATGTCGGGGGGTCTTAAGAAGGCAGCGGGGAAGAAGCTTAAGAGTGTTCTCGAATCAATGACGAAGAATCGCGTTATTGGCTGCCTTGTCGGAGCAGGCCTCACGGCCTTGATCCAATCGAGCTCCGCTTCAACGGTAATGGTGGTGGGATTCGTGAACGCGGGGCTGTTGACTCTGAAGCAGGCGATATCAGTTATAATCGGGACAAATATCGGGACGACTGCGACGGCGTGGCTGGTCTCAATATCCGGATTTCATATTGAAATCACGACATACGCACTGCCTGCGATAGCGGTTGGTTTCGCTCTGCAGATATTCGGGCGAACGCGAACGGCTAAAAACGTGGGCGAAATCATCCTGGGTTTCGGCATTCTTTTCATCGGGATAGACTATATGAGGGGTGCCTTTGATGGTTTGGAAAACAGCGCGAGGACTCACGCATTTTTCGTGAAGATCGCGGGTATACCGCTCCTTGCTATAATGGCGGGGATGATCGTGACAATGATGATACAGAGCAGTTCGGCGGCTGTTGCGAGCATTCAGTTGCTTGCGATAAGCGGGGCGTTCGGAACCGACTTGGACGTTGCTCTCAAGGTATCGATACCATTCATCTTGGGCAGTAATATCGGCACGACGATAACAGCCCAGCTTGCGGCAATACGGGCTAATCTCTATGCGCGACGTACTGCGTGGGCTCATACGATGTTCAATGTAATAGGTGCGTGCATCTGCTACTGGTTCATTGGGTTGATTCAGAAATTGGTGGGTATGGTCGCACCTTGGGAACTGACAACCGTAACTGTCGGTGGGTCTATTGCGATTGCGCATACGACGATAAAGTTATTTGAGGCGATATTTTTCCTGCCTCTTACCGGCATTCTGGAAAAGATTGTTATCAGGTTAGTACCAGAGAAGCCGGGTGACTTAATGGTTCGTCCGACGGTGTTAGAACGTCACCTGCTGGTGACACCTGAGTTGGCGGTTCAACAGGCGCGACGTGAGATGGTGCGAATGGCGCGAGTAGCGAAGAGGGCGGTGACAAGGGCAATCGAGGGGGTAGCTGATGACGATAGAAGAAAGCTTGAGGCGGCGCGAACGGCGGAGGAAGTGACCGACAATCTCCAGTATGAAATAACGTCGTATCTTGCGGCTTTATCCGAAAAGGAGATTTCCGAAGAGATGTCTACTAAGCTGCCTGTGCTAATGCATACGATAAACGATTTGGAGCGAGTCGGCGATCACGCCGAGAATATCGTCGAGATAGCTGAACGCAAGATCGAGCAGAGGCTGTTTTTCAGTGACAAGGCATTAGGTGAGATTGCCGAATTGAAGACCGAGGTAGAGCAGATGTGTGACAGTATCATAAATGCCCTGGAGAAGAATGATGTCGCGGCAGCAACATCGGCTTTGGTAAGTGAGAATAACCTCAACAAAATGCAAATCGACTTTCGTCGCAGCCACGTCAGTCGTATGGCAGAAGGCATCTGCAGTGCAGAAAGTGGGCTGATATTCATCGACTTAGTGGACAATGTTGAAAAAATAGGCGACCACCTTACGAATATCGCGCAGTCGGTTCTGGGTGGTCTGCAATGGGACGGAGCCGAGTTTAAGATTCACGATACATCGAAACCAATTGTTGATGAGGAGTGAATCCTGCCGGCAGTAGTAATCTTGGAAAGTTCACTTGACTGGGGTAGAAAAATCAAGTAAAAGCGCGTTATAGTTGTGAGAGTTCGAAGTACGCAGCCGGGGTATACAGCAGTAGATATCGGCTTAAGCAGCGGCATTTTTTGTTCTTACGAAAATTAAAGATATGATTAAAGACATGATTTTCGGGACTGTAGGGGGATTGGGTCTTTTTCTCTTCGGTATGGGTTTGATGTCGGACGGCCTGAAAAAGGTCGCCGGCCAGAAACTCAAAAATATCCTCGAATCAATGACAAAAAGGGCAGTGATAGCTTTTCTTGTCGGGGCAGGCGTTACCGCATTAGTGCAATCCAGCTCAGCAACGACCGTAATGGTTATCGGCTTTATCAATGCGGGCCTTCTGACGTTGAAGCAGGCAATAAGCGTAATCATCGGTACAAATGTCGGGACAACTGCGACGGCGTGGCTGGTGTCGATATCCGGGATTGGTGCACTCAAGATTACTATATATGCTCTTCCTGCCGTTGGGGTAGGATTCCTGCTGAATGTATTAGGCAAAACACGAAGAACAAAAAGTATCGGGCAAATCATCCTCGGTTTAGGGATATTGTTTCTTGGCCTTGATTTTATGAAAGAGGCCTTCAGCCCTTTGGAAAAAAGCTCTAAAGTGCAGGAAATTTTCATCTCGCTTGGAGATAAACCACTCCTGGCAATTTTGGCCGGTACAGTGGTGACAATGCTTCTGCAAAGCAGCTCCGCAGCGATTGCGGTTGTTCAATTGCTGGCAATCGGTGGCGCTTTCGGAACACATTGGCAAACAGCTCTGAATGTTTCAATACCGTTCGTTCTGGGCAGCAATATTGGGACAACAATAACAGCCCAGATCGCAGCATTACAGGCAAATCGTAACGCTAAACGAGCAGCCTGGGCACATACAATATTTAATGTACTGGGTTCTTCGATAGCATATCCATTTGTTCATTTCGGTCTGTTCGGGGCTTTCGTCCTTTTGATATCTCCCTGGCAGCTTGGGCGTAATACAATCGCACCATCAATTGCGATAGCACATACAGTCTTTAACGTCATCAGCTCCGGAATATTTTTGCCGATGTCTGGCCTTTTGGCAAAAATTGTCTGGAAGCTAATTCCGGAAAAACCGAGCGAGGCGCTAGTCAGGCCTGTTGTTCTTGAGAGACACCTTCTCAAAACACCTGTCATCGCTCTCGAACAAGCCGAACGAGAGATAATTCGCATGGCCCGGACGGCTAAGAGAGCACTTAAGCACGCTGTCGAGGGAATTATATATGATAACAGAAAAAAACTGGCTTCGGTCATGGAGATAGAAGATTTCATCGACACATTCCAGATTGAGATAACATCGTACCTATCGGCATTGTCACAGGTACAACTGTCAGATGAGGTATCGGTTGAACTGCCGGTACTATTGCATACGGTTAACGACCTCGAGCGTATCGGCGACCATGCCATTAACATCGTAGAAATAGCCCATCGCAAGATAGACCAGAAACTATCGTTCAGCGATTCTGCACTTGTCGAAGCTGAGCAGCTTAGAACAGTGATAAACCAGATGTTTGATAATATCATAGCAGCCCTGGAACAGGATGACATTAGGGCGGCCAAATCGGCATTGATTAAGGAAGCTCACCTCAACAGAATGCAGATGGAATTTCGCCGTAGCCATGTCGAGCGGATGGGTAGCGGCATCTGCAGTGCCAAAACAGGACTTATATTCATCGACCTGGTTGACAATATCGAAAAAATCGGCGACCACCTCACAAATATTGCTCAGGCCATTATTGGCGGACTGCAATGGGAGGGGATCAAGCCGAAAATATCTACTGAATCCTAAAACCGGCTATTGTCAAATTAGCAATACGAAGGTAGAATTCCAGATATGAAAAGCTCACTTAGAGATATTGTAATTGTTCTATCTTGTCTGCTACTGATCTCAGGCTGGATTATGGCTGCAGAGCCAAACGACACTATAGCAGATCAGCCGGCAGTAAAAGCAGCGGTAATTGTCTGTAAGGATATGATTGACGATGGGCTTTATAAGTCAATCAAACGCCGGACAAAAATTGCTCTCAATGAAGGGGCGAATTACCTGATCTACGAAATAGGCACTTACGGGGGGCTTTTACAGTCTGCCGACGATATAGCCAAATACCTGATACTCGATATACCTCAAATGAGCGGCAAAGCCCATACGGTCGCCTATGTGACCACCGAAGCGATATCGGCAGGTGCAATGATAAGCGTTTCCTGTCAGGACATTATTATGCGGGAAAATACCACAATTGGCGATTGCGCTCCGATTGTGATGGGAGGCAAACTCGAAGGTGTCGAACGTGAAAAAACAGAGAGTTTTACCCGTGCTGCCTTTACCCGAGCGGCGGAAGCAAACGGCTATCCTGTGGCCCTGCTAAAAGCTATGGTCACGATGCAAATAGAAGTCTTCCGGGTACAGAATCTGGAAACCGCCGAATTTGAATTTTTCGAAAGCGAGGAATTGCCAAAAGATCCCAATGCATACGATTTGGAAAATAAGGAGCTGATTGTTAAAGATGATGAGCTTTTAACATTGACTGCTTCAAGTGCTCTGGAATACGGCGTTGCCCGAGCAGTAGTCCAGGACCTATCAGGGGCCCTTGACTTTTTAGCTGAACGTGACGGTGTCAGATTTGCCGGTGAGCCGATGTTGCTCGAAACTACATGGTCGGAAGAGTTGGTTAGATGGTTAAACTCGCCGGTAGTTATGGCTATACTTGTTATGCTGGCCTTATTAGGCGTTTATATGGAATTTAATACACCAGGCCTCGGACTTCCGGGTCTTGTGGCGGTAATATGCTTTGTTATCATAATCGGCAGCAAATACCTCATCGGCCTGGCTAATTGGGTGGAAGTGGCATTATTCATTGTAGGAATAATTCTCCTGCTTATCGAATTCTTAGTTCTACCCGGATTTGGTATCGCAGGTTTCTCGGGAATTGTATGTATATTCGCCGGCTTATTCGGCATGCTTATCAAGAATCCGCCGGATAAATTACCCTGGCCAAACAATGCAGTTGAGTGGAGCGATTTCACCCAGGGAGTAATAGGGCTATCATTGGGATTTGGTGGATTTATTATATTGGCGTGGTTGCTGTCAAAGTATCTGCCCAAGATTCCATTCCTCAGCGGACTGATACTTATACCGGCTTTTGCAAAGCGGGGCGGTACTATGCAGGTTAGTATGACCAAACCAGTTGAAAGCGAAATTGCAGGCGTCAACGTCGGCGATATAGGTGAGGTGGTTTCAACACTCAGGCCTACGGGAAAAGTAAGATTCGGCGATGCAATCGTAGATGTGGTTGCTGAAGGTGACTTTCTTAACATAGGGACCAGAGTTAAAATAATTGAAATTCACGGTAACAGAGTTGTAGTCAAAGCTGAGTTAATAAAATCTTAGGAAGAAGCTAATGGATTGGTGGTTGGTATTTGCTATTTTTCTTTATTTAGCCTGTGCGGCATTAATTATAGCCGAAGTATTCGTGCCAAGCGGCGGCTTAATAAGTATTCTGGCTCTGGCCTGCTTAATCGGTGGTGTTGTGATATTTTTTCAACACAGTTCAATCGCCGGTTGGATAGGTTTAATTATTGCGCTCATAATGATACCATCCGTTTTGATTTTTGCTTATAAAGTATTTCCAAGAACCAAATTCGGTAAGAACGTGACGCTTACACCGCCTGAACGGCAGCAGGGCGATGCTGTACCCGATACATCTAATCTTAAGAAGATGCTTGGAGCTGTGGGAACTGTCCTGACACCATTGAGACCGGTCGGCATGTGCGATTTTTCTGGACAGAGGGTTGAATGTGTGGCAGAAAGCGGATATGTTGATAAAGGTAAGAAGGTCAGGATTATCGACGTTGAGAGTACCCAGTTGACCGTTCGTATAATCGAGGAAACCTCATGAAAGGGAATAACATGCTTAATTTAACAAACGTGATCTTGGGGGCTGGCCAGGATGGGCCGCCTTTTAACATTGTAACAGTGATTTTATTAGCAATTTTAGGTATTGTTGCTTTTATTATAGTGCTGCTTGTCGTGAAATTTGCCAGGCTATGGCTGCAGGCATATTTCTCACGGGCCGATGTGCGATTATCCGAGCTTATCGGAATGTGGCTCAGAAAAGTCGATGCCAGGACTATAGTCCTAAGTAAAATTACTGCTATTCAGGCGGGTCTTACGCTAACCACAAGAGATCTGGAAAGCCATTATTTAGCTGGCGGCCGGGTTCCAAATGTCGTGCGTGCCTTAATCGCAGCTAATCGAGCAAGTATCGATTTATCTTTCCAGACGGCTACGGCAATTGACCTGGCTGGTCGTGATATACTCGATGCCGTCCAGACAAGCGTCAATCCCAAGGTGATCGATTGCCCCGACCCAACGAAAGGAAGAGAAACGGTCGATGCTGTGGCTCAGGATGGAATCCAGTTGAAAGCAAAAGCCCGTGTGACCGTCCGTGCAAATATCGAAAGGTTGATTGGAGGTGCTACAGAGGAAACTGTCATAGCCCGCGTAGGTGAGGGAATTGTTACAACAATCGGTAGTGCAATAGCATACAAAAGTGTCCTTGAAAATCCGGATAAGATTTCCAAGGCGGTTTTGGCCAAAGGACTTGATGCAGGAACGGCTTTTGAGATTCTATCCATTGATATCGCGGACGTTGATGTGGGTAATAACGTCGGGGCGCAACTTCAGGCTGCTCAGGCTGAGGCCGATATGAGAAGGGCGAAGGCAGAGGCGGAAAAACGCCGAGCTATGGCGGTCGCTCGTGAGCAGGAAATGCGTGCACTGGTCGTAGAAAACGAATCGAAAGTTCCATTAGCTATGGCAGATGCGTTCAAGAAGGGTAATCTCGGCGTTATGGATTACTATAGAATGAAAAATATCATGGCTGATACCTCTATGAGGGATTCAATCGCTAAGCCGAAAACCAAAGAATAAATATAGCATATAAAGACCTTAAAATTGTATGTGAATAAGTATGAATTACCTTTTTTTACAACTTTTAATTGCTCAAAACCGAGATGATGTAGAGAAATGGATCAATATATTATTCATCGTTGTTTTAGCGGTTTTTTGGTTACTTCGTGGTGTCGTCAAAGCAAAAGTTGATGAAGTTCAAAGACAGAAACAGAAACAACGACCTGTCGATAAAACACGCAGTCCGTCATCTGCTACAAAACAATGGAGTGAATCATTACTTGAGAAGGTTCTTGGTCAATCAGGTCCATCCTCACAGCCGCATCATCGCCCTGATAGTCAAAGTTCGATGGCAAAAGCTGCATCTTCCCGAGCGTTAAAGCACAAGTTGATTTCTAAATCTAAACCTGATAAATCCTTTCCATACCAGGCTGATAAAAATAGAAAAGCTTCCAGGTTTTTTATGACTAAACCTTTTCTTGAGCAGAATATTCAGGATTTAAAGAAATTTGATACGAAGATTGAGGAATTTCCTGAATTTACTACAACGGCTTTAGAGAGCATATCAGATACACAATTGAGTAAATCTTCAGATATTCCGCAGTCAGAATATCTTTCCGATCTTATATGGGATTATCAAAATCCCGAAGAATTGAGGAAGGCGATTCTCCATTATGAAATTTTAGGCAAACCTTTGTCGCTTCGTGATTCCTCTGAATCCTTTTATTAAACCTGTGATATATCAATTGTATGACAGAAGCCTGATAAAAACAAAATATCCAACGTCTCATAATATATGTTATGTTTCATAGAGGTTGCTTTGTCGGCACAGAATCAAAGGTTTCATTATTTTTTGAAATTCGATTGGTTGAAGGCTAAAACGATTAAATTGTGATATTTGAATAATTGGCCATATCAGAAAGATTATCCAACATAAATGCAGCTCTGTCTAATAAACCAATATTTTGAAGAACGATTGAAATATTCATGGAAGCGTCCGGACAGGAGTAATTATTTTCCATGTAACGCTCGAGATTAAAAAGAGAGGATGCGAATTTTAACCTGTCACAATAGAGCAATGATGTTTGATAATGAAGTGAGAGTGTATCCCTGTCGAGATGATTGTAATCGGAGAGATATTTCAAAGCATCAGATTTACGGCCGGTTTGATATAAACAGACAACTAATTTACTGCGGGCTCTTGCAAAGAGAGGATTTATCTCTAAAGAAGACATAAACGAATCAATAGCTTTACCTTCTTCTCCTACACTCATCATAAGAATACCAAGGCGATAATGCAGATCAGGATTTTGTGGATGAAGAGCGATTTGCTTTTGATGTGCTGAAACAATAGATTTAGTCAGAGCTACAGAGTTGACATCGTTAACATAAATATTCTCGTTTTTAATGCCGTTCTTGAAATGTAAAGCAGCCATCTCAGAAAATAATAACGAGCTATTTGGCGAAATTGCAGCAGCAAGTGATAATGTGCCAAGAGCTTCTACAGTATTACCGGCCAAATGTTGAGAGATTGACAGGCCTATATATGCGTCTACAATCTTGTCATTTATCTCGACGGCTTGATTAAAAAGTTCTGCAGCAAGATTATCCTGATTCAACTGTAAATACTGTGTTCCGAGTTTAATTGTGGCCTCAAGAAAATCAGGACAGATGCGAATTGCCTGTTCATATTGAGAAACGGCATCGGTAGTTGCACCCATCATGCGAAGGATATCGGCCTGCTTAATAAGCAAATCGGGCCTTTCAGAATTGCTCTGCAGTAAATACTCAAGTTGCTCCAGTGCCTGATAAACCTGCCCCTCGGCCATAAGTTGGTCTATATCGTTGTCTTGAGAGAAAAAGTTGTCGGGGTGCATCAGGATTGCGGTGTTAAATGTTTCAATAGCCTTATTATATTTACCGGTTACGATAAATAAGTGTCCGAGTGTGATTAGTGTAGATATATCGTCAGGATATTCGCTGTTTAATAGCTGGTATTGCTCAATAGTTTTTTCGTATTGTTCATTCTTAAAGTAGATTGCAGCTAATCGCTGGGCCGGGAGCTGTAGGTATTGTTTAAATTTAAGGCAATCCTGATAAAATTCCACAGCCTGAGATTCTTTTCCGAGTCTCTCATAGCAGTATCCGAGCGCATAAAGAGCCAATGTATTATTGGGCCGGCGCATATATACTGAGTTTAGCTCTTTTATGGCTTCGTTGAGTTTATTATTATTCAGGCAGATTGCTGCTGCCGCCAGTCGGCCGTAAATACAGGAAGAACTTTTGAGCAGGTATGCTCGCAGTTGTTCGGTGGCTGCTAAAGGTTTTTTGTCGGATATAAGTTCCAGGACTGAATATAACAAATGATATTGGCCGCTTTTATCATAGTCTGTGGGAGACATGACTAAATTTAGCCAATGCCATATTAAATCAGATGTATCTACCTTTATTGCCCTGCCGAGAATTTCCAGTAATTGACTCATACACCGCTCGCATCCTGTTTTCAATCTTTTGGTTAGATATACGGGATTTTGCTGTAGTTAAGGGGAGTATCGACAATAAAACCGTAATGATTAATCAGTGTTTTTACGATTGCCCCCTGCTCTTTTAATTTTATTGAGTTGTTGTGGCGATTGTGTGTGATGTACGGATTATTATGTTTTAGAACACGATTATCGGGTCTAATCTGCGGAAAAAATCGATTTGCGATACCACCAGGATATCGATATGAACCACCTGGAAAAACGGCCTGATATGTTGATGATTAATCGGATTTTGCTGTTTGTGCCTGTTTTTCTATCTCGCTTAGATATGCCAAAGTACGTTCGAGTTTGTCGCTTAAATGCTTGAGTTTGAGCATGGTCTTGATTCTGGTCAGCAGTTCGAGCTTGTTGACAGGTTTACTGAGAAAATCGTCCGTACCGGAGTCGATAGCACGTTCGATATCACCGAATTCACTAAGTGCTGTTACCATAATTACGGGGATCTCCGCAGTTTTGGGGTCATTTTTTATTCTTTTACAGACCTCAAAACCACTCATTTTCGGCATCATCACGTCAAGTAAAATCAAATCAGGCATGTCTTTACTTACAATATCCAAAGCCTTTGATCCATCACGAGCAGAAATGGTTTGGCAGTCTACATCTTCGAGATACGCTTGAAGCAGTTCGAGATTCTGCTGGTTATCATCAACGACTAAAATCACAGGCTTTCTTTCCTGCTCTTTCTCAGATTCAAATTTTTTCATAAAATACTCCCTCTGGTTTTTTCTTTACGATTTTTCCAAAGCTTTCAATATCGCCAGGCAAAAGGCCGGTAAATCATCCGGCTTGCGGGAAGTTATCAGGTTTTTATCAATAACACATTCACTGTCCACATACTCAGCGCCGGCGTTTATAATATCGTCTTTAATCGCCATGAAACATGTTGCCTTTTTGCCTTTGAATATCTTTGTGCTGCATAAGAGCCAACCGCCGTGACATATAGCGGCGATAACCTTGTCGGCGTTTACCATATCATTTGCAAATTTAATCACATCGGGACTTCTTCTCATAAAGTCCGGAGCGAAACCTCCGGGCACAACCATACAATCGTAATCATCGGCACTGGCCCGCCCTGCTGCTACCTCAGAGATACAGGGATACCCTTCTTTCGAATTATATTCCTTTTTTGCCTGATTGGCTATGAAATTTACCTCTAAGCCCGATTCACGAAGTCGATAGTAAGGATACCAAACCTCGAGGACCTGATACATCTGGTCGACCATAATTGCTATCTTTTTCGACATTCGAATCTACTCCTTTTCACTAATGCTGTGATATTCGATAAATTCGCGGGTTTCGGGCTTGATATATACTTGCTCGATGTCCAACACTCGCGGCACCGCCTCGGCACAAATCATCGCCATAGTGTCTGAGGCGGCTTGTGTATCGACAAAGAAAATCCACTGGCCCTTTACAGAGCAAAGCCCCCCACCACTGCCCCCGAGGGGTTCTTCACGGATTTTAACACCGCTCGCTTCCAATAATTCTAAAAGCTCTTCTAATATCTTACTTTTGTTCATAGCCTGCTATTATATTGCATATATTATGTATCATCATTGATAAAATTATTGCATGCTGGACCGCCACGACCTGATTTTTTTGATAGCTATAAAAGCCATACCACACATACAACCGAGCTATTGGCATCGTTCAAGAAAAACCACATTAATAGTCGATATAGATACTTATGAGCAATAGTTTTAACCGACAAGTTACAAAATAGTTCTCAAGCTAATTGATTTTATAACAGGGGCAGATAATTGGCAAGTATTACGGAAAAACGGCTTTGTTTACACAAGAAGCTTAAAAATCTTCAACAGCAAAATAACTATTTTAAATCCCAACTCGATCAACTCCAGCATCTTGCCAACATGGGGACCGTTAGCCACATGATAGCACATGAAATCAATAATCTGCTGACACCCTTGAAGAATTATGCGGTTCTTGCTTTGAATAACTTTGACGATAAAGCTCTCTGTGAAAAGGCGCTTCAAAAGACGGTTCAAAATTGTGAACGTGCCACTAAAATTATGGAAAGCATGTTGGCTCTGGCAAATGGCGAAACACAGAAAAAGACAGACACTGAGCTTCTTGGTCTTGTAGAAGATGTTTTCGCCTGTCTGTGTCGTGATTTTTCAAAGGATGGAATCACGGTGCAAATCAATGTTCCTAAAGAATTAGTTGTCCGGGTCGTTCCCGTTCAAATACAACAGGTTTTGATGAACCTAGTTCTAAACGCACGCCGAGCAATGTTGCCGCGTGGAGGTGTTTTAACAATAGAAGCTGTTGATAAGAACGATTTGGTTGAGATAGAAATAACAGATACGGGTAATGGGATTGAACACGTTGATTTAAAACGTATTTTCGAACCGTTCTTTACCACCAAGAAAAACGAGGATTCGAAACCTGAGCGTTCCGTGGCAGGGCTCGGTCTGGCCTTTTGCAAAAGGATAATCGAGGGACATGATGGTTTTATTTCAGCCGAATCAATACCAGCTAACGGCAGCAAATTCAGAATAATTCTTCCAAAACCTCAGTCAGGTAATAACTGATGCCGGCTCAGGCTTTCCAAATCGTTTTAATGTTAATGCTTCTTGTTTGTTCAGCTTTCTTCTCAGGAGCGGAAACTACATTCACCAATCTAACACACAGACAAAGGAAGCAATTGCAGCAATCCCATCATCGACTTGCTAACTTAGCCTCAAGATTGCTGAATACACCAGGTAGATTACTCAATTGTTTTTTGTTCGGGAATATGACGATAAACGTTCTGTATTATGCCGCTGCAAGCGTCTTGACTGTACGAATGAATGAGCGAAGTGCGATAGCCGGGGTTGTTACGGCTTCCACAAGTTTTATTGCTCTTGTAATGTTCGGTGAAATTCTGCCAAAATCAATAGCTTATGCAAATTCAAAATCTCTCAGCATTATTTTTGCCCTGCCGGCCTTTATTTGTATGCAGATATTCACACCGATTGGATTTGTATTCAGGTTTCTTATTTTGGAACCTGTTCTGCGTTTATTTTTAGGCCCTACAAGAAGCCCGGGCACAATAACCACGACAGAATTCAAAACTCTTATAGAAACAACCAGAAAACAAGGTCTGATTACAGCCGATGAGAATAAACTCTTAACGGAAGTAATCGAGCTTGGTTTCCTAAAAGTTCGACACGTTATGCGGCCCAGAGTGGATATGGTTGCATGTGCTGTTACTGAGTCAGGCCAACAAGCTCGTGAGAAGATGCAAAATAATCACCTCACCAAGCTTCCTGTTTATGTCCGAACAATAGATAATATCATCGGTGTAGTCCACCTGAGGGAGCTTCTTCTCGATCAGAGAGCTTCGTTGGATAAAATCGTTCGGCAGGTACATTTTGTCCCGGAGCAGAAGACGGTAGAATCCCTGCTTGATTTTTTCCGCAAATCCAAAACGGATATGGCAATAGTTGTAGATGAGTACGGTGGTATCGCCGGGTCTGTTCAATTAGAGGACATCGCGGAAGAATTATTCGGCCAGATGGATACTACAAATCATGTAGAGCCAATTAAGCAAATAGGACCTTTAGAGTATAGATTGTCGGGCAATCTGGCAATACATGAATGGTCCGAAATCTTTAATATTGATTTGGAAGAGACACGTCAGGCCACCGTAGGCGGAATGGTAACCGCCCTTCTTGGAAAAATTCCCAAAAGCGGCGATGTTGTAAATCTGAATAACTTGAAATTTACAGTAGAAGACGTTCATAAGCACAGAATAAAGTCTGTAATACTAACTTTTGAGCCTTTTCAAATTGATGATACATAGATGATAAATAGTGCTGTTCTCATATTGATTTTTGTTTTTTTCGTTTTGTTGGCCGGTCTTTTCTCCGGTTCAGAGACTGGTCTCTACCGTCTCAGCAGGCTTAGGTTACGCCTGGGCATTGAGAAGAAACGTTTGCCTTTTATCATGCTTGGCAAATGTATACACGACAGTTCAGGACTGCTTCTTTCGATGTTGATTGGCACAAATCTCGCCCAATATTTTGGCACGAGTATTATCACATGGATATTCCTGACGAAACTCTCAACCGAACATACTACGGAAATAATCACAACTGTTGTAACAGCACCAATATTGTTTGTTTTCTCGGAGTTAATACCTAAAAACATTTTCTTTTACCGCTCGGATTATCTTATGCCTCATGTGGCACCTGTGCTGTACACGGTCCAAAAGTTTTTAAGCATGTGCGGTATAATACGCCTGCTCAAATTTGTGTCGGCATTTTTTTCCCGATTGGCAGGGTCGGTCTCATCTTCAAAAACGGTAATTACGTCCGTACAAAGGCATACGGTACAGGCAATCCTCCAGGATACACATGAGGAAGGTATTCTCAGTCCTGTTCAAACTGATATTGTAAACCGCTTAGTGAAAGTCTCGAATGTACGTCTCAGGCTGGTGATGACACCTGTTGATAAGGTACAAATGATTGATGTAAACTCCGATCGTCCTGCTCTGTTGAACATTTTGAAGAAATCCACTTTTACACGCCTTCTGGTCACGGAATATCAACCCGGAAATGTCATAGGATTTATAGATATTTATGAGGTTTTAGGTTTATCGCAAGAATTTACCAATCTACGTAGTTTCGTCAAGCCGCTCCGAAAGCTTGATTCGGATACACATGTTATCGACGCGATAAACTATATGCAGAGGGAGAACCAGAAAATACTTTTAGTGACAAAGGCGGGTCTTGCCGGTCGAGAAAAACCTCTCGGTATTGTAACGATGAAAGACCTGGTTGAGGAGCTTCTTGGCGAATTAGCTGAATGGTAGAAAGGTAACCGGTTTTATATGCATACAAAGGGCTGTTTTGAGAGTTGAAAAAGATTATTAATCTGTATCGGCGGCCTCATCGATGATTGCCTTTGCAATATTATTAATTACAGTCCTGGTTTGCCCATTAGTCTCATTGGCCAGAATGGAAAATATATAATCCCCTCCCGCTGTTGTGCATATTCCAGAGAATGATTTTACACCGCTTATATACCCGGTTTTGCCTAATATCTTTTCCCTGTATATTTCCTCTTTGAAATATTTGGCAATTGTTCCATCCACCCCCCCTACTGCAAGCGAATCTCTGTACATTTCCCAGTTTTGGCTGTTGTAGATATCCAGTAATACTGTTGTCAATGTATTGGCACTAAGCTCGTTTTGTCTGCTCAGGCCGCTGCCGTCGTCGATATAGAATTGCTCTTCGTCGATTCCCAGTTCCAAAAGATAGTCAGAGATACGCTCTCGTCCCCGTTCCCAACTACCGTTTCTCCCATCCGGATTATTAACGGCGGCGATAGTCTTAAGCAGAGCCTCCGCCACCAGTCCCAGGCTTTCTTTGTGGCATCGCGCCAGACAATCTTTTATATTTGTTTTGTACTCGGTAAGCGTCTTGTAATTGTTAGCATCATCCAGAATTTTTTCTATAAATTGCCCGTTTGTACTTATTCCTGCTTCCGTCAAATGTTCAAATAATAAGTAACCAAAGAAGGCGGCGGGTTTTTCAATTGCAACTTCAATCGGCCCGATTTCATTTTTACATTCGCCATAAACGGTCAGCTTATTGGGTTGCTGATTGCGATAGGTGCCTATTTTATTATCACCGCTGGTTATTGGTTTGACCTTGTTGATGAAAGTAATAAAGGAGGTTTTCGGCTCAATCAAAACATTCACCCGTCCGCCAATATTCTCAGCACTTACCTTTATACAATTGAGATTGTAATTTAAGCCGCTTACCTCGCATGCATAATCTTTATTCAATTCCGCCCTCGGCCAGCTCAGGTGGACGCATTGATTGTCGAATATGCCGGTATCAACTACGATATTTTCGATAGCGTTAACATCATTGCGTTTTAATACTTCTGTTATATCATGGAAAATCCAGCCTTTTTCCCGGCCATATTTGCTGTCTGTTTGCTCGTCGCCTAATAGAGGATCCCCGCCACCAATTATTACAAGCGTGTTGCCACAGAGCCCAACCTTTGTTGTATAGTAATAATCGGGACCTAAATATTTCAATGCTGCGGCTGTAGTGATTATCTTCATATTCGATGCCGGTATCATCGGCTTTTCTGCATTATGCTTATATACAGTGCTGCCGGAGTCGGCTTCAACAATATGAATAGATAAAATGACTCCCTCCCTTAAAGATTGGGAAATAACACGATTTATCCGCTCTACCAAATCTGCATTTGCAAAGTTGGTAAGTATGGTGGCCAATATGGCCAAAATGAGTATTTTTTTCTTGTATATTTTCTTCATAGAGGCCATTATTTCATAGGAAAATGAGTTTTACAATATTTTTTCATGGGCTTAAATATTAAAATTCTTTCAAAAAAAGATTGATTATCGGGGCATAATGTGTATAATACTGTAAGAGTTAGTATAAAATATTCATGGATTTTAGTGTTTATGCTTTTTAACAAGCGTAAGTACAGTTGTGAATATGTTGTAGTTAAGGATTCTTTCTAAGATCAAGTAGCCTGTGGCAATTTTTATAAATTGTTCTTCCAGTTTGAACTATAAACCGGAAAAGGAATTTGCACAAGTTGTTTACCTTTGAATGGAAGGGTATAAAAATGAGTAGATTAACTAACAGGAATCGATTATTTAACAAAGGTTTTACCTTAATAGAGCTTCTTGTTGTAATAGCTATCATTGCGTTATTAATGTCAATTTTAATGCCTGCTTTGTCTCGAGTTAAGACATCGGCGAAGGCTGTAGCATGCCAGTCTAACTTGCACCAGTGGGCTGTTATTTGGAATATGTTTGCTCAGGACTATGACGGTCATTTTCATGGTGGTGAAGGAGGAGAAAGCCAAAATACCGATAACAGATGGCCGACCGTGCTGAGGGACTATTACAAAGATGACGAGATCCGCCTGTGTCCGATGGCCAAAAAACCACGTTCAGAGGGTGGTCATAATCCCCTTTGTGCCTGGGGTAAGTTTGACGACGGGATGTTCGCCAGTTATGGTTTTAATGAATGGCTCTGTAATCGACCGGTTGGGTCAGATGCGGAGAGCGATAATTACTGGAGAGAAATGTACGGTATTCCACAATCAAACAAAGTACCTATATTCCTCGATTGTTATTGGTACGATGTCTGGATACATTCGGTAGATAGTCCTCCTCCAACTGATGGCTCGGAAACAGGTATGAGCGGAAGTAATGAAATCAGGCGTGTCTGTCTTAACAGGCATAACGAGGCCGTAAACTGTGCGTTCCTGGATTGGTCGGTCAGAAAGGTCGATCTTAAGGAGTTGTGGACGTTAAAATGGCATAAAAACTATGATACATCAGGTGATTGGACGTTAGCCGGTGGTGTGACTGAGGAGCAATGGCCGGATTGGATGCAGGGCATGAAGGCATACTAAATCGACCCTCAAAGAAAAAAGTATAGGCTGTTTATTAGCATCAAGCTGTAAGCATAAGGTTGATATATACGACTAATAAATAATTGCAGTCACTTCTTCAATCTTCTTAACGATTTCAGTGACATCTGCAGAATAAGAAACATAACCATCAAATCCCTTTTGCAGCAGTGCATCAGACTCGGACTGGTTTAATTGATTGGTAAGCACGACAATCTTAATTGTCTGCGATTCTTCATTGGCACGGATACCCCTGCAAACATCTCTGGCGTCTATACCGTCAGCCATAAGACTTATAAGCAGGACATGTGGTGCGAATCTCTGGGCAACTGCACCGGTCTCGAAGTTCGAATGAACTGTTTGCACTTCGTAGTCGGCCTTGCTTCTTAAAGTTTCGGCCAATTCCGAAGCCGCTTCCTCGTTACTGTCTGCTATCAGGATCCTGATTTTACCAACTGCAAGCCCTGAAGTCGGCATATTATGTACCTTCATAAAGCGTATCAGCTCACTGAGAGGAATTCGCCTGTCTTTACTGCCGGGGATGCGATAGCCTTTTAACTGACCGTTATCAAACCACTTTGAAACTGTTCGAGGTGCAACGTGGCAAATCTTTGCCACATCGCCTGTCGTCAGTACATTTTTTCCTTTTGCCATTTCTTGATTCCCATCACTGCCGTTTTTGAACTCGCTGCTGTTGTCAGCCTCTTAATATTCGGTTTTTAATGGGGGTATGTTTAACGCATAAATACAATTCTTGTCATAGCAGCGAATAAACCGAGGACTTTGTAACGATACGTCCTATAAATATTTTCTCCTGTGTGGATACGGTTGAGAATGTAGAGCTTGCCTCTCTGGTTATAACAGCAAATTACACACCGAAAAAGTTTTTGATTTAGCCACCATAAGCGGTACAATCTGGTCGGTTTTGCCTTTACTTATTTGACCGGGAGAATTTCGTATGCAGATTTACTTGTCACGACCTGATATCACCGAGAAGGAAATTGAAGCTGTCTGTGAAGTGCTTCGCAGTCCCGACCTTTCTCTTGGACCAAAATTGCAGGAATTTGAGTCTGCTTTCACGAAGTATATAGGCACCAAAAGAGCGGTGGCCGTAAATAGCGGGACCAGCGGCCTGTTCCTGTGCATGCTGGCGCTCGGGATTAAGCCGGGCGACGAAGTCATAACCACGCCGTTTACATTCATCGCTTCTGCAACTTCTATTATGATGGCCGGTGCCAGGCCGGTCTTTGTCGATATCGACCCGGCGAGTTTGAATATCGACCCGGCCAAAATCGAATCAGCAATAACCGAAAATACAAAAGCCATTCTACCGGTGGAAATCTTCGGCGATCCCACCGGTTTCGATAAGATCCGCCAAATCGCCAAAAAACATAATCTTCCGGTAATTGAAGATAGCTGTGAAGCTCTGGGTTCTACATTGAACGGCGAAAAAGTCGGGACATTTGGAACCATGAGCGTATTTGGTTTTTATCCCAACAAGCAGATAACCACCGGCGAAGGCGGCATGATTTTGACCGATGACGATTATTTGGCGGATATCTGCATATCGCTCCGGAACCAGGGAAGGGCCGCGGATAAAAACTGGCTCACTCACGAGAGGCTTGGTTACAACTTCAGGCTAAGCGATATCAACTGCGCACTGGGGATTGCTCAGCTTTCGAGAATAGAACAAATAAAAGCTGCTCGAAAGCAGGTCGCCGGATGGTATAAGGAAATGTTAGAGGACGAAAGTCGAATTATAGTTCCGGCTGAGCCGGAAGGTTGTGATATGAGCTGGTTTGTTTTCGTGGTTCGCCTTACGGAGCAGTTTTACTTAGAGCAGCGCAACCTGATTCTACAGCAGATGAGAGAACGACAAATTCAGGTCGGCGATTACTTCCCACCCGTACACCTTCAACCCGTTATGAAAAGCCGGTTTGGGTACCAAAAAGGCGATTTTCCCATTACCGAGAATGTATGCAAAAGCACCATCGCCCTGCCGTTTTACAATAATTTAGCCAAAGACCAGGTGGCAGTTGTCTGTAAGACGTTGATGGAAGTTTTGGATAATCAATAGCACGGTTTTGTATTTCCGTTTTGCATATTATGTTTTATATACTAAGTATTTATTAGAGGCATGTATATCAGGCCGGACGGGGAACCGGCCTATAAAAATATTTCTTGTTAGGTGGGGAGAATTTTAGTGAAGGGCTGGAGATCAAAATTCATCTTATTGTTTATCGTCTATTTTGCCGGTTTTGCAACTGCTATATATATGCTGGCACCACCGCCGGGGAACCAGGCTAATCAGACCGGCGTGTCCACACATTCGGGATTCGACTCAGAAGAATTTGTCAAATCGTTTAATTCCGGAATGCACAAATGCGTTGATTTAGGCAAAGAAGCTGCACAGCGCACCGCCGAATACATTAAAGAAAAGGTCAAAGAAAAACAATCGCAGGCTGACAGCTAAAACGGGTGGAAATTATTGTGCCTTTGTCATTTCGACCGGAGCCCCTTGGGGGCGGAGCGGAGAAATCTACAAAAATTATGCATTATTTTTGAAATGGCCCCCCTTCTATATCAATACATAACTCGTTCGCCCATCGAGTGCGTTTACGATTAATCTTTTTTATATCAGGGTATTCTTCTTTCGGAAAGTCTGCTGGGCTCATCGAGAAGCAAGAACTTGTCAATATCGGTCAGTAATTGCTGATTATCGAGACGCAAATTGCGCCGGTGTCTTATATTTCCTTCTAAGGATGTCTCGCCCATCTGGTCTGTGGAACAGCCGGTAAGGATAAAAATTAAGGCACAGAAAAGAACTACCAACAACGTTTTACATAAAAAAGACGAAACGCTTTTCATCATTACTCCTTTTCTTCGCAACAGAGAATAATTCTATTTATTAGGCTTCTACCCTTCTATACCGGCCGAATCGGCCGATAAATGCACTATAGGCACATTCTAATCAATCTCATTATAACAATTACCAAAACCGCTGTCAATCCTAATACTCCCCTGCAAACGCAGATTTTCAATCCCCCTTCTAATCCCTACAACCAATAAAAAACCACCTTTGATCCTACTTTAACTTGTCATCCCCCCTCTCTGCACGGCCATCACAATCGCTCACGAAAAAACATACAATCTATTCCTGCAATAATTCAGCATCTTTATCTCGCTGTGAATTGCATATAAAAGTACTCCCTTTTGGAAAAGCCTCTGATTTAACAAACAGAAACTTTTAATTCCTCGCTCCTTTTGTTTTTTTACTGTTTCTTTTATTATTTAAGCTCATAGTCCTTTTGATTAGTCAAAAGGACTATGAGCATCTTAAGAACAAAATTCATGTTGTAAGACTCAATAAAGTATCCTGAAATACTGTGCGGTTGGTGTGAAGGAATCTTTAAGGGAACTAACAGCAGGATGGGTAGATTACGGCCCGGCCCCCGCAAAGGCAGATTTTAAGGCCCTTTTGACCCATTCCGGCAAAAATATTTTTCAACTGCAACGCCGTCCCTGGTTTCTAGTTTCCAAACTGCTTTAATACAAGGCGATGAATCTACCTTAGAAACGCTGGTTTTCTGTCTTGACAATGGGTAGGGGTATAGGTCGAAGGTTCGAGTCCCTTTGGGTAAAGAAAAACTTATTTCTGAAAAACAATTAGAAAAGATTTAGGATTTTTTAAAATCCTCAAAATCCTGACTAATATCATACTCAGGTTCAAAATCTTCTGTAAGTGGAGGCATTATTTCAACAATTATAGAGCTATAATAAATTCTCTTGTTATGAAGTATGCACATTTGTCCCTTATTTCCATAATAATCCTTTTGTTTAGCTAATTTCATTAAAGCAGATGGTTCAAGTACTTGCATTTGAAGTTCTTCAGCGTTCTTCTGAGAAATATATTGTGCATCATCTAAATCAATAATTGCCTCACCATTATCCAACTTCCAGGTTTCTCTTTCTATAAGCCCTTTACGATTAAAATCTCTTGTTTGAATATAATTACTATCTGCTCTATCCTTATGCTTAGCAATGAACACCCTTTTCTTTCTTGCATAAGGAGGCTGAATGTCTATACTATGCATTACCATATTAAGAATTAACCTTGATCTGACAGTTCCCATTCACATGGTTAAAAAGCATACACTTCTGCGTACAACACCATTAATTGTACCAAATTCACCTTGAATTATCAAGAGATTCCACTTTCAAAGCCACTCTGTTGAAAATTTGCACGAAAACACGGTTTTATGTGAGCAGATTTGCCTGGGATTTCGTGTATTTATTTCAATAACATCTACCAGCGTCTAAACCCTAAACGCTACACGCTATCCGCTATTTATTTTGCCTTTTAACTTTTTACTTTTTCCTTCTGGACTCGTCCCTCGGTGCCGTCCCCCGCGGCCTCTCTGCACGGCCATCACAATCGCCCGCGAAAAATCATACAATCTATTTCTGCAATAATTCAGCATCTTTATCTCGCTGTGAATTGCATATAAAAGTACCCCCTGTGGGACAAGCCCCTGATTTAACAAACAGAAACTTTTAATTCCTCGCTCCTTTTGTTTTTTTACTGTCTCTTTTACCATTTAAGTTCATAGTCCTTTTAATTAGTCAAAAGGACTATGAGCATCTTAAGAACAAAATTCATGTTGTCAGACTCAATAAAGTGTACTGAGATACTATATGGTTTCTGTGAATGAGTCTTTAAGGGAACTAACAGCGGGATGAGTAGGTTACGGCCCAACCGCCGCAAACGCAGATTTTCAGCCCCCCTTCTAATCCATACAACCAATAAAAACCACCCCTTAACTACACTTAATAGGACCAGACACCTTTAATTCCCCAATAAAAAATACATATCACATTTTAATTTTTATGATGCAAGGAATTTACGTAAATACATATTTTCTTGCTCCTCTGTTTCACAATGATATGTATCACTGATCATTTCCCTAAGAGTCTCGCCATTAGGACCGATCCTTTCCATAGCTTTTGACATGTCAACATTATTCAATTCTTCTGTAGATATGCCGCCCTTTGGCATTGGATTAATTGTCCATATTTCTTCAATGCTTATGATGTCTCCATTTGATAGTTTAATGCTAGCAAGCATTTCTTTCAATTTTTTTGCACCTGCTCCATACATAAGAGCAATGTTAATTCTGGGATCAATAACAACATCGATAGCAGGTTTTTTTTCAAAGAACGTGACATCACAAGGTTGGCCTGTCATTGATAACGTTACTAATTGGTTTCCCAGAAAGGCTTCTCTTGATCCATAATTTTCTATTATTTTTTCGATAGCTTTTGGTATATCCATTAGATTTACTCCTTATGAAATGCATAAATAGTGATTATATAGTTTTGTTGTAACATCAAATTATCATTGGTTATTAACCGATAGTCCACGTCTTCAATTACCCTAGACATTAAGGGATAGATTGTGGTGCAGTTCCCTATAAATTGAATTATACGTACAGCACAAGGCGTGGTTATCCACCCTTTTTCTCATTGCATCCTGTTGGTTTGTATGCATTGGTGTAGTTCGAAAGCAAATCATCTTCCTCATCCAAACGGTCTTGTTCCTTAGCATTAAGATGAACATGAATGTGCGTTGCGCCCTTTTTCTTTATGCAATCCGCTTGATGGTGGTTTTCCGTCCTGTCTTTAAGGTCCCCTTGGCCGATGTATATAGGAATCCATTTGCCTTCAGCATTCTTTTTCGAGTATATGTAGTTGCCGTCTTGTTTTTCGTTGAAGGAGGCTGGTAACTCATAAATATAGTATATGTATTTAGTACTGCTTTCCCCAACCCATTTGCATGTCGGATGATCTGCCATATTTTTCTCCTTGGGTTTATTAGTTACACTCACCGTTTTCTGTCCACTTGCAGCAGTTGTTAAAAAATGGTTACTAATAGGTTTCATCAAGAAAGTATTCAGTTTGTAGATATTGAATCCATTGTTCTTCGCTAATTATAAAAATAGGACATCCTTTTTTCTTGTAATCAATCGCCTTTTCGATCTTCCTGCCGTGACTGGTATGAGCCCACTCACGGCTTGCTAATGTGCCTATTACAAGATAGTTCAAATCCATTCGGATTTGTTGAAGGACAATTCCTTCTCGTTCATCTATTGCCCGTTCACAAGCCTTTCGAGTACCATAGATGAAATTACCTGTGAAACAGAATGAATTTCCTGTAATCTCAATTGATTCAATATTATCAACTGGCAGTCCAGTCGATAGCCCGGATGTTGCTCCCGTCTCTTGGAGAGTTCCACCCAGTAACTCCGTTAGAGTCTGCTTAAGATATTCTCTTTCGTCCTCAGTGATGATACCATCGGACAAAACATCACGAACTCTAGCATATATCACCTCACCAGGCCATGTAGTTGCTATATCTTGGTTGTCAGACAACCAGACATTAAGGAATTGTATCTCCTCATTATTTAAGACACCATCGGCCATTAATCCTGCACAGATACCGATCAAAGATTCACAAGACCGCTTTAGAAGCCTTGCTTCAGTAGCCGCTCTTCTTGTATAAGATTCTCCCATATTCTTATCCCTCCTTAAAATTATTGTCTATTTCTTCTGCTCGTGCTCGTAAACCGGGATTTTAGTTCTTCGTCCATATTCATCGGTTTCCACGCGATAGCCGAGAAGCTTTTTGTTTGGATCAATTTCTTCAATCATTCTAAGTTCATCTTTCAACCTATTTGTTTCCGAGATATTCGGGCTAGTTTGTCCGAATTTAAAGACCATTCCTACGCCTAAAAAATAAGAATCGCCGGTAAACTGATACTCTATATTCAAGCTGCTATTATCTGCAATTTGAAATCCCAAACCGAGATAACCACCAAGTACAGAATCCTGCTTAAGGTCAGACGTTGCCGTAGCTGAGGCTCCGCCCAGTGTACCTTTCAAATCGGCTTCACCATCGAGGAAATGGAACAGCGCGCCTCCATAAATCGAAGTATTGTCAGTTAAGTCAACAGTGGGTCCGAGAGCAACTTGAAACTCAAGGACTTCGGCCTCGGCTGACAGGCTTGCGGGCGATCCAAGTATTGTCCCGCTGGCCCCATCGAAATCCGTAATGTCTGCATAACTTAGCTGGGCAATAAGTCCCCATTGAATGTTGTCACTCTTGACCATTGTCACCTTTGTGCCACCTCCGATGGCAAAATTAAAGTCGCTGCCACCAATATAGTACCCCAAGTTGTCAGTATTCGAACCTCTGTCAACCTCTACATCGACTGCGCCTAAGCGTACAAATAATTCGCAATTTTCGGTCGGACCACAGGAAATTAGTCCATAAATCTTGTTCATTTCAACATCATCTATTATTGTGTCTGTGAGACCGAATACACCCTCGACATCCACGTCACTTTCACCATGAACATACTCGACACCGAAGTTACATTGACCTTTCTTCACACTAGCCCCAGGTGGACCGAGAAGATCGAGAGCAAAAGCCTGCGTACTTAACGTCATAAATCCGATTGTCAAAATAATTGTATATTTCATTTTGTTGACACCTTTCCAAGAATTTCTATTGACTATTCATACTATTATGAACTTCCCTTTATGGGCTTGTCTATTGTGGTAACTACGTATTTTCCAATGAAGGATATCGCATAGTATTTAGGGTTTAAGCCAATCATGCCCTACCGGCAACATCTATCTTGAGGTCGCAATTTGCGACCTCAAGTTTTTAGCCTCTTCGGTGGTCAACTGAAACATGAAATCCGGCGGGAAACGTTCTTTGTTGCGCTTTATCTGCTCATTCAGCCGCTTCGTAGGCACTCCATACAGCTCTGCCAAATCCGAATCCAGAATCACTTTCCGGCCCCGCATAAAGAGGATTTTATTCTGTACCTGCTTGACTGGAACTATCGATTTATCTTTTTTCGCCATATTATTGTCTGAAGACTATCTATTCTCCTTTGAGGTCGCAATTTGCGACCATATCGGCAAAGCCGTAAATTGTGGTGACTACGTATTTTTGGCATTTGACGAAAGATTCTCCAAAGTCAGTATTTAGTATTTGGTATATTGTATTTAGCCTAACAACCAAAACCAACGACCAATCACCAAAGACTAACGACCAGCGACTAACGACTAACCACTAACTAAAGGCGTATCTCACGGGCTAAAAATTGATTCACCCCATGAGATAAATGTAAAAAATCATATCTCACAGGGTAAAAACACAATAAAAAAGTGTAAAAACCGACAAAAAAGAACAAAAAAGATAAAAAGTATCAAAAATAACCACAGATTCCACAGATTTCACGGGCTTCGGAATGACCATTTTTTTGTCATCTCGACTGGAGCGAAAGGGTAATGGAGAGATCTATTTAGATTAGATTCCTCGACTCCGCTCGGAATGACGTTTTTTATTAGATGTCTCAGCTCCGCTCAGGATGACAAAGGCGTGAATTCACATACACTATACGCTTTACGCTAAACGCTGCACGTTATCCCCTAAACCCTGAATTTTTCGGAGATTTTGCTTGCAAATCGATTGTTTTCATATAAAATGTGAAGTGAACAATCAATAGTTCATTGTTCGTAGTTCATTGTTCATTGAAAATCGGGGGGGCAGAAGCAAATCCTAATTTCTAAATCCGAAATAATAACTAATGCTCAAAAACCCAAATTTCCAAAAAAACGTATTTTTCAACTTTTGTCATTCTGAACGGAGCATAGCGTAGTGAAGAATCTCTTTTTTATATTCGAGACCCAGATGCTTCACCTTCGGTTCAGCATGACGAGGTGGTTTTTTTCCGCCGAAAGGCGGGGTATTCGACAAGTGTCGAGAGTATTCGACAAATCGGCCCTTTTTTTGCAAAACGAACCCAATTATTTCGTACTGCGTTCGGCGAGATGTGTACTGCGAAGAAGGATATAAGCTCTTTGAAATAAAGATATTATGAGAAATTGCCGGAATTCGGACGAGCCAATCCGGCGTCGTCTGCGATACCTGTGGCACAAGCTATGGGACAAGGGAACGAACCCAAACGAACCCAATCCGGCGTCGCATAAAGCTATGCCGGACAAGTCTTTTTCGTACTGCGTTCAGTGCGCTGCGTATTGAGGGTTGAAAAACATAAGGAAAAATCACGGGCAGGTCCGGAGTCGGCATATAATGGCCAAATATGAAATAAAAAAAGATTATTAGATATTGATTATTGATAAATTTGGTCCAATAGGCAAAAATTATTGCCATATCTGTTAAGAACTGCTTAATATGGTGCATTAATTTGAATCTGACTTATACGGAGTACTGCTCGGCATGGACGAGAATGTTAGCATAGAAATAATAATGAAGCAAAAAACCGGAATCGTGGCGTTCAAATCCCCCTCTATAAGCGATGTGGATGAGATAGCCGCTGTTTCCGAACAGATAAAGGAATTTATTAATAACAACCGTCCGAAAAGGTTGATTTTTGACTTTGAACGGGTCAAATTTTTCTCCTCTCAGGTCCTTGGACTATTGTTGGACATTCGGGCCAAACTGGCGGATTATAACGGCGAAGTTGTTATTAGTGCGATAAATCCACAATTGCACAGGGTCTTTAGAATTACGAATCTTGATAAAATTTTCAGTTTTTTTAAGGACAGAGAAAGTGCAATTAAGACGACAAACAATGATTAGTTTCCATTGCTGTGTATATTGTGGTAATATTTCATTAATGAGATATCGGGAATACTCTTAATCAGAAAGGCTGATTATATGCATGTCGCCACACAATTTTCAATCTTCATGGTCAACAAACCGGGAGTATTGGCTCAGGTGCTGAGCGAATTTGCCCAGGCTAAGATAAACATCATAGCAGTAACAATGATGGACTCTGTAGAACATGGAGTTATGCGTGTAGTTTTTACCGCGCCGGAGAGAGCGCGGAAAGTGCTGGAAAAACTAAATATGCCGTACAATGAGACGGGAGTTTTGTGTGTGACCCTGGCAAATAAATCCGGTGCTCTGGCGGCGGTGGCGGAAAAACTGGCCAGAAACCACATCAATATTTCGTATGCATACTGTACTGCAGGGGCCAAGGGAGGCAGAACGACCGGCATTTTAAAAGTAGCCAATGTTGCCAAAGCAATGAAGGTCCTCGAACAGGGCCATAAGAAAAGCAATAAATCACAGCCTGTTGTTAGAAGGTTAGGTTCATCGAGAAAATAAAAAAAGGAATTTCGCAATATTTGTTTTCATGAAAAGTATTGACATGATACCGGCCGGATGATTATATTGCGATTTTGATTGAAAAATGGGGCCGTAGCTCAATTGGTTAGAGCATCGGACTGTCGATCCGAAGGTTGTGAGTTCGAGTCTCATCGGCCTCGTTAAAAGCCCTGTCGGTGGCGAAGACCGGCGGGATTTTATTTCATGTCTGAGGGTGAATTCTCAAGGAATTTTCAGAAAAATTAATAACATATAACAGCCCTTGTCGGCTCCTTAAGCCGTAGAATCATCGATTTATCACGAACTATCAGTATTTTTTGGATTGTTGCGTTCGAAAAAAGCAACACTGTGCAAAAAAAGCTTGAACTTACGGAAAATATCTGGTAGTCTTAACGATTAAAGGAAATATAGTTGGGTAGTTTAAAATTCTTATCATCCATATAAGAAGCAGGGGTTTTATATACTTTAAATTCCTGCCTGGAGGGTGAAATTATGAAAACGTCATATCTAAAATTAGCATGTCCAGCATTGTTTGTTGCCGTATTATCCATAGTATTTAGTTTTACCACGCAAGGTTTTACAGATGATTGCGATTGGAATTATGGTGACCCTAATATGATGCACTGGGCACAAGAGCCGGATTTGAGTTCCAGGGGTGTAGATGTCAGCATGTTTATAGCGAAGTTAGCGGATGATTTCGAGTGTATAAGCAGCGGACCTATCAATGACATTCATATTTGGGGTTCATTCATCAATGATACTCTGCCGAATAACGGACCGGATAGTTTGACATTTGAACTGAGCATTTATTCGGATGTTCCTGCACAAGGGGACATTTTTAGCAGGCCGGGCAATCTTCTCTGGACTCGCACTTTTCGACCCGGCGAATACTCGGTTCTCATGGTGCATGACGGCCCGGAGGATTGGTACGACCCGCCGAGAAGTCGCTATTTTCCCGACAATCATAGAAAAGCCTATCAATACAATTTTTGTATTGATGATAATCCTTTCATTCAGGAGGAAGGGACTATCTACTGGCTCGTTGTTGATGAAGTCGGACCGGATGATCCCTACGAAGCTGACTACAAATTCGGATGGAAGACAACCGCTCGTGATTTACGCTGGAATGACAATGCAGTTTACCAAATTGACGGATATAATTATTGGGTAGAGATGACATATCCCGATGACCATGAGTATGAGAGTGAAAATCTCGATCTGGCATTCGTGATAACCGGCATTAATCAGCCACAGCAGGAATACGATTGGGGCGACGCTCCGGATGGAGCATCGGCACCCGGCTATCCGACACTCTCTTTTAATAATGGTGCCAGCCACGTAATCGCCGGTCCATGGTTGGGTGACGACACTGATCAGCCGGATCCGGAGTTAAACGGCCAGCCGGAATCAATCGCCCTGGGCGATGACCTTGATATCGAACCATTATTTTCTCTGGGCTCTCCAAACGACGATGAAGATGGTGTGTTTATACCGCCGATGTTTCAGGGTCAGCCGGCGGATATAACACTTGAAGTCAACGGTGGTGGAGGTGTTGTCGATGCATGGGTCGATTTTAACTCGGATATGAGTTGGCAGATTAGCGAGCAAATCTGCTCATGGTTCCTGCCCGACGGGACTCATACAATCTCGTTTATTGTTCCCGACAATGCTGTACCCGGACAAACTTTCGCTCGTTTCCGTATCAGCACTAATGGATTATTAGCTTCCTGGGGTTCAGCCCAGGACGGGGAGGTCGAAGACCATCAGGTAATTATATACGATAGTTGTGCGCAGTGTATTGAGCAGCAGTTTATTCGTGGTGACGCCGACCAGGATAGTGAAATTGATGATGCCGATGCATTCTTAATCATGGATTATGTGCTTTCGGGAGGTACTAAACCCGAATGTATGGACGCCGCTGATGCAGATGATAATGGTATTGTAGAAATTCACGATGCAACATTCATCCTGCATTATCTCAATGGCGGTCCGCTAATTCCAGAACCATTTCCTGATTGTGGTCCGGATCCCACTGATGATACACTCACTTGTGATAAATACGAAAGTTGCCTCGGAGGCGATTTCATTGTTTCTCGAAACGCCAAATGGTTTAATTTGCCGGATGTAACCGAAAACGGCATTGACATCAGGATTGACAGTAACGACGGATATTTTCGTTCCATAGCTGACGACTTCGAGTGCAGGAACGAGAACCTACTTACGGACGTTCATCTTTGGTGTTCCTGGAAATCCGACTTACGTGGAGTGATTGAAAACATTCATCTTAGTATCCATAATGACGATCCGGCCGGACCTTTGGGGGCCGACCCGAACAATCTATTTTCTAAGCCTTCTCCTGGTGTGCTGTGGGAAATGGATTTTACGCAGGACAGGTTCAAAGAGACGCTCTATTATACCCTTCCTGAGCCCGGCGAGTGGTGGTGGGACCCGATTAACGGAGAACTCATCGAAGGTGGAGACAGGAAGATATGGCGAATAGATATCAATATTGATCCCAATGTGGCATTTCGACAGTATGGTTCGGTCGATAATCCACGAATTTATTGGTTGAACGTTCAGGTTGATGCCAATGACGGAGAATTCGGCTGGAAAACTCGTCGATGGCCCGATCATTATATGGACGATGCTGTTTGGGATGTGGGAACGGAACTGCCGCGAATCTGGAAAGAACTGCGTTATCCGAAGAATCATCCCTATCACGACTTGGAACGAGATTCAATTGATATGGCCTTTTGCCTGACATACACACACGACGATGAATCTATGCCTACTTCCATGCCGATCAGCGCTACTCAGTGTCCTGTCGTGGCGACAAGATGTCCGACAGTAGCGACTCGATGCCCGGCGGTTAATACACAATGTCCTGTCGTGGCGACTCAGTGTCCTCCATTGCAAACGCAGTGTGTTGCAATAACGATGTGTCCTCCAACGGAGACTTCCTGCCCGGCTGTCTATACTCAGTGCCCGGTAGTTGAAACCGAATGTCCCGTTTATGAGACACTGTGTCCGCCGGCTGAGACTCAATGCCCTGTTATAGAAACTCAGTGTCCTCCTATCGAGACAGAGTGTCCTCCTTTGGAAACCAAGTGTGTTGCAATAACGACATGTCCTCCAACGGAGACAACTTGCCCGGCTGTTTATACTCAGTGCCCGATCGTTGAAACTGAATGTCCTGCTTCTGATACAAGGTGCCCACCTGTTAGCACTCAATGTCCTGTTGTTTATACTCGATGTCCTCCTTTGGAGACCGAATGTGTAGCAATAACGACCTGTCCTCCAACGGAGACATCTTGCCCGGCTGTTTATACCAAGTGCCCGGTAGTTGACACGGAATGTCCCGCTTATGAGACCAGGTGTCCAAGGGATGATACAAGATGCCCGGTTGTTATTACTCAATGCCCTGTTGTTTTTACTCGATGTCCTCCTTTGGAGACAGAATGTGTTTCACTAACGACCTGTCCTCCAACAGAGACATCCTGCCCGGTTGTTTATACCAAGTGTCCGGAAGTTAGTACGGAATGTCCCGCTTATGAGACCAGGTGTCCACCGAACATTACTCAATGCCCTGTTATTTATACTCAATGTCCTCCTTTAGAGACAGAATGCGTCTCAATAACGACATGTCCGCCAGAGGAGACAACTTGCCCGGTTGCTTATACCAAGTGCCCAATAGTTCAGACTGAATGTCCCGCTTATGAGACCAGGTGCCCACCGCTTGTTACTAATTGCCCTGTCATTCATACTCAATGTCCACCGGAATCTACAGTATGTCAGGTAATACCGACCGAGTGCCCCGTGGTAATAACTGAATGTCCCATGTACGAGACATGGTGTAATTATGTCGCGACTCAGTGCCCTATCATTTTTACACAATGCCCAGAACCAAATCCGACGGGTAGTTGTGATCCGCCTCCCGTCCCGCCGTGGGAGAAAGTAACCGGGGGAATAAAGCTCTCTTCTGTTAGGGTACAATGTCCGGCAATACAGGCAAAATGTCCTACCGTCATCGATAAGCAAGGTCTGTCAAAGGTATTTTAACTGTGGGATAGAGCCGGGAAAAAAGACGGATAACATAGTTTAGAAGTCGTTAGAAACAGAGAACATAGATTGTCTATCCTGCTATCGCATTTTTCACTTATCTGTTATAGGATTTTTCTTATTGCACAGGGTTTTATGCAAGGTATAATCCGCTGAGTGAAGCAAACGAACAAACAAAATATTGAGGGATTTTCAGCTGGCACTGCTGCAGAAGCATTACCAGAGATGGGGTTGATAGTCTCGGTGATGGCCGGATTAGCGGCCGCCTGGATTGCTGCAGGCTCGATAGGTTTATTGGCGCATCCCCTGCGACGGACTCTGACGTTAGCAGTTTTAGCTATTGCCATTCTCGCACAACGCCCATTCCCACGGCTAAAAATAACAAATCTTATATCTTTGCCGGTGGCAATTGGCTTAGCCATTTATATGATATCCTTGCCTATACCGGTTATTAACGTTATAGGTGTCTCGCTTGTTCCGGCATCTCTTGCCTTATCATCCGGCGGACAGACAAAGAGGATGCAGCTTATTGCTTCTGTTGCTATCGCTGTCTTTGGCCTATACCGGATGGCTTTTACATGTGTCCCGATAGTCTGGTCAATCTCTGATATACTTGGTCGAGTTCTTGGAGATATCGGAGGTTTTATTTCACATCAATCCGTTTATGTCGGAGCCACATTTGCCGGTCTCGATTTCCTTGTGCTTATGAGTGTGCTATGGCTTTTATGGCTGGCATCCAGTCCGAAACCAAGAATGACACGAGCAATCTACGGACTTTTAGGAATATTAGGCGGGCACGTGTGCTATCTCATAGTATTGTCATATATCCCGGAGATTCTTACATTTGTGCCGGAGCCTGCTGAGCAAACGGATTGGACATGGGCTGCTTTTTTCCATAAGGCAGTTCCGTGGAATGTACCTGTCTTGGCCTGCGCGATACATCTGCTGGTTGCCGCCGCTATGTTTAGGTGGTCTAAATGGTATCGTGACGATTCCGATGTTATCGCATATGCTTCAAAACACTCCGGTCGGCTCCAATATATATTATTACCTGCGGCTCTTGTTTTGGCTGTCCTTGTACCTGTCATGCTTGCGTTGTTCCCCACAACATTGTCTTTGCAGGGTAAAAAGATTGTTTTTTATGAAAAAGGATTTCTCAACTGGCTCAAACCGGAACACGGCCAGTACGGCAGACTCTCAAGCGGAATGTATGGGATGCTGCCTGTCTATGTAGAAAGTATGGGGGCAAGCACTCTTATCTCGCCTGACCTATCTGAAGATGACCTACGTGATGCAGATGCACTTGTTCTTCTATTTCCGGATGAGCCATGGGCTAAAGGACAATTAGAACGAATATGGCAGTTCGTACGAAAAGGCGGTTCCCTTCTGGTTATGGGTGAGCACACAACAATAGACAGCGACGGAAGTAATCGCTTCAATGAAGTGCTGGAACCGACCAATATACGGGTCGAGTTTGATTCGGGCACCTATGCCGTTGGCGGCTGGTTGCAGTCGTATGATGCCATTACTCACCCGGCAACGATAGGCGTCCGGGATAAGCATAATCAATTCGGCGTGGTCATCGGTGCTTCTCTTGAAACCGGCTGGCCCGCGCGTCCAATCCTGATTGGTAAATGGGGATGGTCGGATATGGGAGATCAGGGAAGTAGCCGGGCAATGATGGGTAACGGCCAATATGATTCTGGAGAGAAACTCGGTGACTTGATTTTGGTTGCAGAACAACCTGTGGGTAAGGGACGAGTTATTGCTTTTGGTGATACATCAAGCCTGACAAACGGCATTAATGTCAATTCTTATGTTTTTACTTCTCGTCTTTTTGGTTATCTGGCAGGAGATGTGAAAAATGCTCATCCAATCTGGAGACAGCTTCTGGGTATACTGATCTGCGTCCTGCTGATAGGACTTCTGATGTGGAAACTAAATGGATGGAAAGTTGCAATAACAGTTTTATGCCTTTGCGGCTCGCTGATTATTTCCAATAAAGTCAGTCAAAGTGCCGGTGAGATTTTCCCCGATGGGCGCCATAAAACGCCCAATAATCTGGCCTATGTCGATTCATCACACCTGGAGGCGTATAGCGGAGAATCCTGGCGTCCGGACGGCATCGGGGGATTGATACTAACGCTTATGCGTAATGGATATCTCGCTCATTCTCTTACTGATTTGACGGCCGAGCGTATTATGAAGGCAGATTTGTTGATATCTATCGCACCTTCACGTAGTTTTTCGAAGAATGAGCGGGAATTAATCAGAGATTTTGTGGTGAATGGCGGAAATTTCATAATCATGGCAGGATTGAATCATGCAGAACCAAGTCGTTCTTTGCTTTCAATGTTTGGATTTACTATTGGTCGCCGGTCACCAGATTTGCCCGAACCTGAAGCCATGGGATATTTCAAGTCTCCTTACCTTAGTTCCGGAGAGCAACAGGTCTTTGTGCGTTTTCATGCAGCATGGCCCATCGAATGTAACGATCCAAACACCAGGATTATAGCTAATGGACATGATGATTTACCGGTCATCATTATACGTCCTCTCGGAGCTGGAAAGGTTGTGGTTATTGGGGATACGTGTTTTGCAATGAACAAGAATCTTGAATGGGAAGGTGGAGAGCCTTTCGAAGGGATGCGGGAAAACGCCGATTTCTGGCGGTGGTTCATCACACAATTACGCGATGAACAGATGTGGGTTCCCCCCGCCCTGCAAGTCCCGACTGAATCCGAACAAGAAACAATCGAACCGGAAATAACTGATCAGGAGGCTGCAAATTGAAACGGTCCTGGATTGGCTTGGCTTTATTGAGTGCGTCGTGGCTATTCGGACTAAGCTACTACTACGATGCTGCATGGTTGATCTGGCTGGTGCTTGTGGCTGTTGGTACAGGGCTTCTGATTGGAGTTGAGATTCGCAGACCAACGAAATTTGAGGTGGTGGCATCCGCGTTAATGCTGTTGCCTGCAATTTATTTAGCGCACTGGCCGTATAGGGCTGCACTGCTTCTTATTTTTTCTGGTCTTGTCCTTTTTGCGGCACCAATTCCCCGGCGCTGGCCCGGAGTTTTTGCATCGGCGACAATACTCGCCGGTATCGTTTTGTTGTCACAGTCATTAGCTATGCTTGGTTATGAATACGTCACCGCAAGATCACACGAGCTTCCGTGGCCTTTGTCTTATTTACTTTATGGGGTTTCACAAGTTTTGGGTATCGATGCAACTTTAGATGGTTCCAATCTTGCCTTATATTCTCCGAGAATTGTTCATCTTCTTGGTGCTACGTGGGAATTGTTTTTAGACCCTGTGACATTATGCTTTTTAATCGGCGGCATTGTCATGCTGTGCCTGTGTAGGCCCGGTGTTCAATTAGAAAGCGAAAAAAAGTTAAGCTTAATGAAGAACATAGTGACTCTGATTATATTGTTCGCCGTTTGGTTGCTCTTTCGAGCGGCGTTTTTGATATCCATATATGTGCATCGGGCGCTGCGTACCGAATATGATTCAACACTGGCATTAATAAGCCAGTTCTGGAATCCCTGGATTCACCTTGTGTTATTGCTGGGGCCGATTCTTTTAATCTTAAGGTTCGTCCGTGCACCTTTAGCCGATCGCCAGTCTTTGGCTTTAGAGCCTGCAAGTAAGCTTCCAAAATGTTTTGGTGCGATTGTCCTGACATTTGCAGGTAGCTTCATGCTGATAGTCGGTATATTATTGGATATGCCGGGACAGCGCAAGCAAGGTCGTGTTATGGTTGATGAATATCACTCTGACTGGGAGCCGACGGACAGGCCGTTCGACACGGAATTCTATGGTCAGGAATCCGGATACAACTATGCCTGCATTTACGATTATTGCTCACGCTTCTATGAGATGTCACGACTTAATAATCCAATCGATGATACTGTTCTCGAATCCTGTGACGTACTTATGGTCAAGGTCCCGACGTCACGGTATGCTCCGGACGAAATAGCAGCAATAGAGCGTTTTGTCGAACGAGGAGGCGGTCTGATGCTCGTCGGCGAACACACGAACGTTTTTAATACAGGCACATGCATCAATGACGTGGCAAAAGTTTTCGGCTTAAGTTTTCGTTACGATTGCCTGTTTGACATCGATACGACTTTCTTCCAGCTCTACCCCCTGCCGTTGGTACCGCACCCGATTATCCAGAGCATGCCCCCATTGAACTTTGCAGTATCATGCTCTATAAAACCCGGAAAAAGTCCGGGTCGGGCGGTTATACACTCGGTTGGTTTGAAAAATCTGCTGGCGGATTACCACGCAAGCAATTTCTATCCGCAGGTCGAAGACCGCGCCGAAATGCGGTATGGTGCTTTTGTGCAATTATGGGCGTTACATCGCGGTGCTGGTCGTGTTGTTGCCTTTACCGATTCGACCATATTTTCCAATTTTGCGACTTTTGAACCGGGAAAGGCCGAATTAATGCTTGGTATGCTCGAATGGCTAAATCATAGTAATTCCTCTTTCAATCCGCAGCCATTCCTTGTTCTTCTGGGTATTTTAGTCCTTGCTGTTGCTCTGATTTTATCAAGAAACTTGAGCGGAGCCTGGGTGATTTTTATCAGCGCAGGGTTATTCGGTTGGGCGAATGCGGCAGTATGTACAAGACTAATCCATCAATATTCGATGCCTCTTCCAAAAGCTAAGCGACCAATGATTCAGGTGGTAATTGATCGCACAGTGTGTGATGCACCTCTATCAAGGAGCGGATTTATTGCCGGAGAAAAAAACGGATTCGGGATTTTTGAGCGGTGGATTTTACGCCTTGGATACTTCACCTCGCGCCGGCAAGGCCGGGATGCGTTGACAGGTGACCTGATTGTATTTACATATCCGAACCTGACCGTCAAAGACGAATTCCGCGAAAAGCTGGTCAGCTATGTTGCTTCGGGCGGTAAAGTGCTCATTTTGGATTCACCGGAAAATACTCAGTCAACAGCAAGCAGCCTCCTGTATCCATTCGGAATCAGTCTAGATCAACGGTATCGTCTTAACGGCCAACTGAAGGCTCCGGAAAACTGGCCTGTTGTAAAAATTGACTCATCTTATCAAATCGACGGGGGAGAGCCTTTCGTGTGGATTGCAAATAGGCCAATCGCAGCAAAGGTGAATTACGGCAAGGGAACCGTGACAATTATTGGATTTGGCTCACGTTTTGCAGATGCATTTATGGGTGCCTCGGGTAACGTTGTTCCCAACAACGAATTAAGGCAGGTATATGAATTGCAGTTCCGGATATTGAAAGATATTATATCCGATGGGCCATAATGAATTAATAGCTACAATTTAAGAAAACCGCATTGTTCGAAAAGTGTATTTACTCGACTTTCTTGTAAAATTCCGCCTCCTTATCTGAAAGTTTATTTTGCCGAATCATTCTGCGAATACGCTGCAAATCAACATCCCGTGGCTGACCACCGGAAGAAGCTGATATAAAAGGTCGTTCAATGCCAACAGAAACGACTTGCAAAAACCTGTTTATCGAAAACACAGAAAAGAGTCCTGCTATAATAACAACTGCTGCTAAAAGATAACGATTTCTAAATTTTGCCGTCTCCTTATTAGTACGAGGGAAATATTTTTCTGCCGGAACTGTTCTTTCTTCAAATCGACATTTGTCACAATATAAACAATCCATTTTATCTGTCGGAGTAAGGCCAAACTCGCATCTTGCAAATCGTTTTTTCGGCATATATCTTTTTAATATTGTCAGGTTATTAAGCAGTGACAAAAAAGCTCCTGCCGGACATAAGTATCGGCACCAAAAGCGAGTATAAATGATTGAACCGACTAAAGCTGCTGCAATGATAAACAAAAGTGCAACCTTAAAATCGTCATTGGTCAAGTGAAAGTTAAATATCGAAATCAGCGGGTCTCCTGCAAGAGTTGTTCTGTTTCTCGATACAAAGAAAACGAAAATTAGCACCAGAAGAATAATATACTTGAGAAATCTTGCCTTTTGCATGGATTCAGCGGTTAAAGGATTTTTGAATCTGCGCGGGATGATATAGCCAAGTAATTCCTGCATTGCACCGAATGGACAGATGTAGCCGCAATAAATGTTACCGAATAATATGACCATAAGCGGTATTCCAGCTACTAACAAAAATACGCCGGAGAGGCCCACGGCGGGAATATGCAATGACAATATAGTAGCAATCTGTTCGGAGGAATACTGAGCATTTAACAAAACGCCCCCGATAACAAGATTCAATGTAAGTACAATCAATCTGCTTCTGAATCCCCCATAGTAGATTACAAGCAAGGCAGCAAAGAAAGCTGTAATCAGATAAATCCCATTTGTATCCGGCAGATATTTGGCCAGTCCCTTTTTTCCCTGGGTCTGAAGTTCTACCGACCGGCCGAGAATCTGTGCGGCAAATCTTTTTCCTGAGATTTGCAGCGCAGAAAGAATAGCATTCGAGCTTACAGTCGCACCAGTTACCGTGTGGACATCAGCGAAGGACTCAGGCTTAAAAAGCGAATGTCCGCTCAAAGAGTCATACCATTTTGTTAGAAGCTCTAAATATGCAGGTGTTTCATTTGAGCTTATTATATGAAAATCAATTAGTCTGCCGGTGGAATCGACGTAAGCAGCGATATTAATTTTTCCTCCGAAACCACGAATTTCAGGCGTCAGGTCTTCGGAACTAAATATATATCCTGTTTGTTTTCCGTCATCTTGTTGTACTTCAAAATAATTGATCGCCTTGCCGCTGTCAGGAATTTTAGTTGAAACCTCCGAAAGCTTTAATTGCCCCGCCAGGGCCTGGGCTGTTTGCTCAGGCAGTGCCGGCCTGAGATACGCACCGGCCTGCACGAGCAGGTTCGAACATACGACAATAAATGCGCCTATACCAAAAAGGATATAGCCAGGCCGGTGAAATGAGAAGGCACCCTCTTCAGAAGAATTTTTTTCACCCTTGAAAATTCTCACTACAACAGGCGGCACATTGGCTAGGATAAGTGTACCAAATATTAAAAGTGTTAATCTGGTCCCAAGCACAGGAACAAGCGCAAGGCTTGTCACTATCCCCCCCGCCGATGCTCCTATATGGTCGGCGGTTTCGAGCTTGCTGCCGGCCACGTTCGGTTCAAAACCGCAATGAGCAAGCTGCCCGGCGGCAATCGGAAAATAGCAACCGCTGCATAAGCCGCCAAGAAAAAATGCTGCGGCAAAAATCAAATGTGACGGTTCCCGGAAGAAGCCTGATGATTCCGCCGAGATGCTCGACTGCTCAGCTTGCCAGAGGGCAATAGCGGCAAGGATTAAAGTGTGAAAGAGTATTACAACAATCGATATCGAAGTATAATACCGAAAGCGTGAAATAAGATTCGATACCCGCTTCAAAATATACGATATTATAACAGCACCTGTCGTCAATCCCACCATATACAAAGATGAGACTATCCCGATGTGCAAATACAGTGAGCCGAAGCGTGTTTGATATATATACATAAGAACAATCACTACTCCGATTCCTATCAAACCGGCTGAGAAAACCAGAAACGAACTGTCAAAACTTTTTTCTCGGCACTCGTATGTTCGTTCTCGCCCGTTAGACGAAAGGATATAAATAGTTCGCAGAGTAATAAAAATCAGGATAGGAGCAAGAAAAACCAGGGGGCCGGCAAGCGCTAGCAGTTTTATAAATCTGGTCACGGGCGCACCGGACTGTTTCGCTGTAAGCAACAGGCTGTATAAGTGTGTTAGCGGCCTGGCGTCACGGTTAATCAGCAGGCTATCAGGCAGGTCTGCGCGTGAGTAGTATTTTAAAGCCGATTCGGCGCGATCCGGTAGATATACCGAAAGCAGAGCCTGCGGTGGTAAAATGTCACTCGATTGTTCTATCTTTGCAAAACTCTCACGTAAAATTGCCGGATTACCGGTAACTTCATTAGAATCAGAAACAATAAACCATGTGTCTTCACCGGGAGCCAGGACAAGCTGTGAAAAAACACTCTCAAGTGTTAATTTCGTTGAGGCGCCGAGATTGATTAACTCAGTGCCCATAATATTCTCTCCGCCGGCAACCCGGACTGCCAAAACACCTTCAGGCCGCAATGCCTTTTTAATCAGGTGATAGAATTCGAGCGTATAATACCGGTTAAGAACAGAACTGGTTACATCCGGCAGATTGAGGGTGACTATGTCAAAGGATTGTTGTTCTCCAGCCAGAAAAGAGCGAACATCGTAATTAAGAAAATCTAATCTCGGATCGGTCACTCTTAAATCAGTCGGAATATATCTGTTAATCTTATTTACGTATTCATTATCATAATGAGCCCAAATGACACTTTCGATTTGTGGCAATTCTAAAAGTTTATTGCAGAGCCCTAAACCGGAACCGATAACGAGAATTTCATTTGCATCTGGTTTTTGGGACAGGCTCATAGCGGCTATTCGGCCGGCGGAACTTTCATCGGGTAGAGTCTCGACTACACTGCCTTCCCGTATCGCAATCCACTGGCCCTGGTAAATACCATATATGTACTCCGCCTGAGCTGTTTGGAACGAGCCTTCAAGTGCATTTGCAGGCAGCAGCTTTGTCCATTTGATTTCTCGCACATAATTCAACAATAGTCTATCTACATTTAGAAAGAAACAAACACATACGGCAACGGGAACTAAAAATGATAAAGCACATCTTATTTTTGTTGATAATGGATTTTTATTTCGTGGTATTCGCTCCATTCGAATTGCTGCAAATTCCACGGCAAAAACGGATGAAGATAGAATAAAAACGAGGATAAAAAAAACCTCAACCAAACTTGCTCCGAGTCCCAAGAGGACGGTAACTCCAAGACCTCCTGTAAAACTTCCCGCTGATTCAATAATATACACATGCGAGACGGTAAAATTATTGCTTTGCCGATTACCGTTCGAGGCAATCCATCTACAGGCGGTGGGAAACAACATACCGGTGATTAAACTTACCGGTGCATTGACTACTATCGATGAAAGAAGAATTGCCCATATGGACCAGAGTTCATAAGATTCCACACTCGCAATTTCCCTTGCCTGAATAATCAGTATCGCCTGTAGAATAAAGGCAGGTACATAGGCTAAGAATAAAAATTCTATATTCCGTAACAAGCTCCGGGCAAAATTCCTGGCTTTGTAAACTAAAATCGCCCCTAAGCCGACCCACAGAAACCATGAACCAAAAAAAATGCCGACGCTTATGTCATTTCCTTCGAACGTGGTGATAAACTCGCGGAAAAGTAAAGTCTGGGCGGCGATAGAAAACAGGCCGTAACTAAATATCAGCAAACCCCGTGCAAATCTCATTTCTCTTTCTCACCAAAAACGACGGCCTGAAAGACCTGAAAGCTGACACCTTCCTTCCACGCATCGGCAGGTAATCGTGCCTTTAGTGACAGTTGTGTGAGCATCTGATCGATATCCCAGCCCTGTTCAGGGGCGACCTGAGGCAGAAAAACAGCCGAGTGGCCAGCTTTGCGCAGTATAACACCGTCCACGCCGATTCGGATTTCATCCGGAGAAGTTATTGGCTGTGGTGTTGTCAGAGCGGAGATTTCTATCGTAATACTGTCGCATTCGGTTTCCTTCACCGGCAGAAAACGGGAATCATTAAAGCAGGCATTAATTGCATTTTGTATGACGGATTTGTACAAAGGCTGTTGTGGAAAAATATCGCCAATACAACCTCTGAGCTGAGAATTTTTCTTGAGTGTGACAAACGCCGCACGGGGACATTTCATTGCTTCGCTGATGGAAACGCCAAGCTCGGAAACTTGTGGAACTCTGCGGTTCTTAAGGGCATAGATAATTGTCTTGCGGGCTAATGATAAAAGCTGCTCTTTGTCTTCATCGGTTAGTTCCAGATTATTTGCCTCCGGCTTAATCTCAGGTGAATTTTCCCATGTCCCTGAAAAGGCAACAGATAAATAACTGACGGAATTGGAAAAATCTCCGGTAATCTGGCCGGAAGTTGCATATTGTACCAAATGTGCCTCTGAGGGCTCCTTTAGCATAGAAAGCAGTATCGCTATCGGCACCGAACCGCAAATTGTCGCCTTCGTCTTTTCCTTGTATTCAAGAAAACTTTTGGTATCCAGGTTTTCAATGTGCTTATAAGCGCCCATATCGAGTTCTTCGATTTGTTCCGGTATATTTTCCGAAAATGGGACATAATTAAAACTACGGCCGTAATGAACAAAATCTGAGCTTGCGATAAAAAGAGTCTCCTTGTCCACCAGGCTTCTTAAAATAGCAGAGGCTTTTTCAATCGTTTCCAAAGAACATTGCCCGGCTATAATCGGCACTAATTTGAAGTCCTTCTGCCTGTACTGCAGCAAAGGCAGTTCTATCTGAACACTATGCTCATACTTATGTGTCTGTGGAACATTCTGGAACAGCGGATATTTAAGAAGTTTATTTATAAACTCCACGTCCAGCGGTATCTGTCCTAATGGTGTTTCATAGTGCGTTACTCCAGGCACACTGAGCATATCTTCCATAGGAACACGATGACTTGGTCCAATGATGATAATCCGTTTATATTCTTTGTCAACAGTTTTGAGACCTTTTACGGCGGTTCGGCCGGACCATCGATATCCTGCATGTGGAAGAATCAATGCAATCACGTCCTCTATCGGTTCAACCTGAGCTTCTTTGTAGAAGCTTTCGATTTGTTTGCTAAGAGCATCGGCATCGGCGGTGTACCACCCTATCTCGGCAAGTGATGAACGCAGTACAACCTTTGCAGGTTCATTGGTGTCTTTCGCCGGAACATCCTTCGGCGTCGCGGTTGGTTTGGGAGTTTCCTTTTTGCATGAATTAATAAAAAGCAGGACAGAAACACAAAGAAGTATAAACGTCGACCGATACAGAATCCTTGTTGTGTGCAATTTGCTTATGTGTTTTTTCATATTAACCGCTCCATTTGCTTTGTTTGGAAATATCTCCAATTGATTTTATGGGGCCTGGGTATTTTTTCAATCGAACAGCCTGAATAAATTTACGCGGCGAAGTTTTATTTATCAGCCACGAAAAACCAATAACAATTGTTGAACCGGCACCTATAAGTTTGAGAATAAATTTTCTTCTTGTAATTCGTGTCATTTCCATACCCCATATATTTCTTTGCCGCAATCCGGACAGCAACCGTCTTTCAGCCGATTCTGTAAGATAGTATAGCCGCTGCGTTTGATAAGCAGCTTTTTGCAACCGGGACAATATGTGTTTTCGCCTTCTCTGCTGCGAAGATTACCAATATAAACATAGTACAGCCCTTCTGTTAACGCAATCTTACGAGCTGTCTCCAGCATCTTGAGCGAAGTCGGCGGCAAATTCCGCATTTTATAACGGGGATAAAATCCTGAAAAGTGCAATGGTGTTTCACTGCCCAAATTTTCCTTAACCCATCGGGCAAGCTGTCGTATATCTTCCGGCTGATCATTTAGCGTTGGAATAATAAGATTTGTCACTTCTACAAGTACTCCGGCGGCCCTTGCAAGAATAAGGGCCTGCTGGACGGGCTTTAATGTAGCTTTGCAAACCTTAACATAAAAATCGTTGGTCATCCCCTTCAAGTCTATATTTGCGGCATCGACGTATTCCAGTAATTGCTTCCACGGCTGTTCGTTTATATATCCGGCTGTTACAAGGATGCTTCTTATATTGGCTTCTCTGGCCAGTTTTGCTGTGTCATAAGTATATTCGTAAAAAACCACCGGGTCGGTGTAGGTATATGCCAACGAAGGACATTTATTTGCTCTGGCCAGAGAAACGAGTTTTTCCGGTGGGCAGAAATATGCCGGGACGTTTCCATCTTCGGGGTTGGCCTGTGATATTTCCCAGTTCTGACAATTTTCACAATGGAGATTACAGCCGACTGTTGCAATCGAAAGTATTGGACTGCCCGGCAAAAAATGAAAGAGGGGCTTTTTTTCAATCGGGTCTACGTTAATCGAACATGGATACCCGTACACTACAGTTCGCAGCACGCCGTCGATATTGACTCTGACTCGACATTCGCCGCTTTGACCCGGCTCAATCAGGCAGTTTTTAGGGCATAATTCGCACTGAACTTTCATCTGAGCCCCACTTCTTATAGCATATAAGTCCAAAAACTATATTAAGCCATTTCCTGCTGATTATAACAAACTTTTTGGTCTATATAAACGAAAAGAAGGCTGTCGGACAAAAGACAATGAAATAAGAAGATAGACGGAAAAGCTGAAACTTACACTATCGAACGAAGCGTTGGATGGAATTGCTGATTCGGAATCTGGGTCTATATCGAAGACAGCCGGTTTTAGTTGCCGGGAATCGGAACGCTGACATTGTTCAGGTCGAGCAGGATTTTCCATGAGCCATCCTCCTGGCGCGACCATACGTGGACACCCTTACCTGGGAAAGTAACGTCCTGGCCGGATGAAGGGTCCTTAAACGTCCAGGTGAAAATATTCGCCGCATAGATTATCTTGTTGTTACCTTCGATATGAACAACATCCACGGTCATATCCTCAAGCTTTATTTCGTTCATACCTTTCCAGATAGCTTCAAGTATTTCTCTTCTTCCTTTGGAAGCATCCTGACCCCTCGGCATCAATAAAGCTTGCTCAGCATAGAATTGAGCAGCTGGCCAGACGTCACGCTCGATAAACTTTTGGTGAAACTCATTTTCATATTTTTTGATCTGCTCATATACGGCTTTCATATCATCAGTTGGTTTCGAATCGGATATTACTTCGAGTATCACAAAATCATCGGTATCGGGGATATTACCTCCTTCAGGGATAACGGCCGGGCTTGTTGCATCAAGCTTTATTTTTAATGAACCATCGGGCTGCCTGTTCCAGATTGTGACGTAATTAAGCCAGTCACTAAGTAGAAATCTCGTATTCTCTTTTGAGAACGAAATTACAACCTTACCTGTCTCGAATACATAGTCGCCGCATATAAATGTTTTTTTATCGAGTTCTTTGAAAGATTGGATTTTTGCATTCTCGCTTAATTCCCGAATCTGCAGTTCGCGCAGTGCATCTTTACCGATAGCGGCTTTTGCCTGGTCCGGCAGTCTGATTCCATCATCCGTATAATAAGAAAGCAATGTTTCTAAGTCACCGTCATTGAATGCTTGAACCATTGCCTCTGTGATTGTTGCCATCTGTCCGAGTAGTTTCTTATCTTTGCTTGAAATAACTTTAGCCTTTACATCGGATTGACTGTTATCCTGGCCGGTGAGAGCTCTTAGCAATTCGGTGTGTGGTTTAGAATCTATACGCCGCCATCGCTTTGCTAATCCGCCGGTTTCTGTATCAAAGTATTGTATCAGTGTCCCATTCTCCAGAATGTTTATTTTGAACCTGGCATTATCATATTCGGCCAATTCAATGAAACCATTTTCATAAAGGCTATGGTCTTTGTGACCGTTAGAGTATAAAACTACGACCCTGCCGTCCGGAAAGATTGCCATTTGCTCCTCATCGCCCATAGGATTATCGAAAAACCATGTACCAACCATTCCAGCCGGTACTCTTTTATTGGACGAGTCTGCATTTTCCTGTACATCGGCTTTAACTAACAAAATTATTTGCTTTGCTGGTTGTTCGGGTTGAGAGTCGTTTTTTGCCGGGTACAAACCTGCTGCCGAGACCAAAAAATATTTTCCTACAGGCACAGCAACCTGAGTCATAATTTCCGAATTAGTTAGCGTAGGAAGCTGTATCGTATTGCCGGATTCATCCTTTTTCTCTTCCACTTTAACCAGGTCAGTTTTATCGAATTTCATACTTAAGTGGATAACGCTGTTGTCCTTCGTTAATGCAGGAGTAAATTCAAGCTCAATGCCGGTTGTGAATTTCTGTTGCACCGGTTTGTAATGTGGAGGAGAATCGGAAGTTTTTTCATAGTCTGTTGTGTATTCTTTTTGATTTGAAATAACGCTCATACTGGCTTTTTCCCCATCGAATACAAGTATCGAAGGGCTGGATATCATTGTTGTTTCAGGAATAGTCCCCATCCATTTTCTAAACTGCCCCGCCTGGGAGTCGGTCATCTCGCTCGTCGTATTTTCCACACCAAGCTCATCTCGCAGGTAATCAGTAATTAGTGAAATCGGTGCATTAATGGAAAAAACATTCGCTCGAAGAATGATTTTGGCCTTGTTTTGTTCGTTCGTGTCTATCGCAGAAGAATGCGGCAATAATTGCACATTTTCATGGGCAACAAATTGGTCTTTAAAACTCGAATTCTTGAGTTTAATCCATCCTATAGTACCCGTGGGAAGGCCGGGACATGCGCTAATGGTCTTAATTTTGATGATAGGAATCCTATATTGATCCTCTATGACATTGGGATTAATTAATTGAACCTTAGTACCGTTGCGAACTCTGCCAAGATAGAGGCTTGGTGTATATCTGATATTATTGCCATAGACTGCGTCTCCATGTTCTGCAGTAATTTCTCCAATATTGTCACTTACTTCTTTTATAATCCCGATAACTTTTTCATTCTGGTCAGACTGAAAAGTCGAATTTTCTGAGTAATCTGTGGTCTCAATCTGCACATCAGGTTGTTGATCTACAGCCGTTCTTTTCATCGATCTGACTGTAATAAGCATCGGCGTTGAGCTCCTCTCTGGTGGGCCCGTGACAGTAAGTTGATCATACTCATCGAAATGCAGAATATCGGTTTCATTATCCCCGACCTGCCAACTACCTAAAAGCGTCGGTCTATCTATACGAACGGTGATGGCTAATGGTAGCTTCTCATAAGAACGCAGCACAATTTTTCTTTCAAGGCCGTCACGTGATAACAAATCGCAATCGCTTGGTAAAATATGCCGGTGGATAAGACCGACACGCTCACTTTCCCCAACAGCGCGGCCAATATCCACACGTATATCTTTCATCCCGCCGGTCTGATCACGATACGACCAACGAGACTGCAACGGCGTCCCATCCGGCAGATAGTACATGCCTGTGGCTTTAACTAACTGGCTCGAGCCGGAGCCCACTTCGTCTTCTGCGCAATCATTATTGCTTCTGTGCCATAGCTTTTGATAGCGCCAAATTGTAACGTTTCCTTGTGCATCAATATGATATAATCCAGGTCCTTCGGGCCAATGTGTTGCCTTATCAGGGTATTTTTCTTCTACCTGCCTGACTAATTCCAGCAACCGTTCAACAAAACTGTGTTCTAAATCATTTAGTGGAACTGCTGAAATATAATGATTCGGATAAAGACGATGGTAATTAAGCAAACAGCCTGTTTCATCAATTGAACGTATCTCAATTACATATTCTATGCCTTCCTTTGTCTCAACATTAAGAATTTCAGGAAGATTCTGGCCTATTTTGTATTTTTTAAACGGCTCGGCCGTATCACCCGGCAGCCTTTGAGTTGTAGTCCCCCGCACTAATATTAAAGATGAAGCGTCAAATATCAGGTCACCTTTTCCAAGTTTTTCAATTGCCTGCCCTATCTGCTGTTCAGTATCGGCCTTTGGGACATCTACCAACTCGCCGCTTGCTAAATCCAGCATTAAGGGTTTGTTATCAACATCCGGTAGCAAAACTATTGTTGCTTGTGAGCTTTGTTTATCTAACTGATTGTAAATTCCTTCGACTGCAACCTGCACATTGGTTTTAACATTAGGTTTAAGCGCAACAGCCTTAAAAGAAATTCTCTTAAAGCGCCTATATTCAACAGCAATTCTTTTGAGTTCTTCTTGTTTAACAGATTCGAGTCTGAATGTACGCTGACTCATAGCCTTAGGTTCTTTAATAGGACTCACCAAAGTTGAACCGCTCCTGCTACTCGACTGAGCTTTATGTTTCTTACCATCTTTAGACTCATATAAGATGTTTATGTCGACATCATTAGCATTAACAGTAGCGTCAACCATAAGCCCCCTATCCGGTTCATATTGATCCGGACGAACGGGAGACAACAGTATTGTAGAACCATCATCAAGTGTGAAACTTTGAGTAAATAAACCTACCCTGTTAAGATTCATGCTGCCTCTATTCCAGCCTCTAACTGTAAATGGCCCATAGGCGGCAGCAACATTAATATCGCCAATTTGAGGCATACCTTTTTCTCGTTGAGTGTTATAAGATTCCACAATATTTATACTGATGCCATTAACATCCGGATGTCCATATGGACCTTGCGTACCTGCGGTCACATCGACCATCATGCTTACATCAGATGGAGTGAACCTCAAGACATATCCATATTCGAATTTCCATGTCTCATGGTGCCGTATTAAGAGGGGAATTATTCTACCTTCATAGAAAGTATACTCCTTATACTCCTTCTCCGACATTAGATTCCCATCCGGCCGCCACCATGTCAGTTCTTCTTTGCTTTGGCCTGTAAAAAGACCAACAAGTTCAACTGTCACTCCGTTAGGCAATTTTGCCATAAATTTTTTAGAGACTTGCTCTTTTTCTGGAACGCTTGGTTCTCTATTTGCTTTTGCCATAGGAAGCAACACTGCGGCGGAGACTATTATTGCCAGCAAACCGGCAATCCCTAATTTTGTGTTTTTCGGCAAGGGTCGGCTCAGGATATGTTTGATTCGGCGGCTCAAGGCTTTTTTTGATTCGACCACTCCCACTAAACGCAGGCTCAAAGCAGGCCTGGAAAACGCCATCTCAGCAATGTCAATCAGAGTATTGCTATAACTATCAGCCTGCGTGCCGAGAGCAACCAGTACCATCTCATCAACGGCCTGCTCACGAATCCTCCGAACTGTTGAATTTGCAAGCCAGACAAATGGATTATAAAAATAAACAATTTGCAAAAAAGTTTGCAAACTGTTAATCCATAAATCACCCCTTTTGACATGAGCCATTTCATGAGTTAAAACCGCCTCGAGCTTATTCTGTGATAGTTTTTCAAGAAGAGTTTTCGGGATTAAGATTACAGGCCGAAATAATCCGCAAACGGCCGGACTCGTGACATTATGCGAAAGTTTTAATTTGATATTTCGGTGGACGCCCACCTTTTCACGGCATTTATCAAGTACACCAACTAACCGATTCCCGGCAGGCTCGCTTTGTGCAATCAGGCCCTTGACAAAAAATAACCGTTGAATAATAAGGACCGCAATAATTAGTACACCAGCAAGCCAGAGTATAAACACAATTCCCTGCCATGTTAGGGTGTTTAGATTTGCACCTGCAGAAATGACCAGAATATCAGGCGTAACCGAAGAGACAGGCTCTTGAAAGGCTGGATTTGTTTGAGCTAAAGGTGTTTCAACCGGTTCTGTGAATTGTGGAGTTGAAGATAATATAACAGGTTCATTATGTTCAATATTAAATTGCTGTTTGGCAGCAGGAGAACCGGCGGTAAAGTAGTCCCCCGCCCAATTGCCAACGCCTGTCGGTGAGGACAGTGGCAGAATCCCCTGCCGATTTCGTTTATCACAGTTATAAAACTGTTAATCAACCCGTTCATTTTTTACTCTCCCGGTTTTTTATGATTTCTTTTTCCTGCTTTGTTTTTTAGAGACAAGACTACGAAGCTCGGATGCTTCTTTTTTTGAAAGACCTTCATGTTCAATCAAAAATTGCATCATCGGCGTCAGTGCTCCATCGAAGGCGCGCTTCAACATTTTGTGGAGCTCACCTCGTTTGGCTTCGATTTCGCTTATGCAGGATTTGAATAGTTGAAGGTTCCGTACTTTCCTGATTTTCAGAAATCCCTTCTCAACCATTCTGTCCATTGTGGTTTTTACGGTGCTGTAGGCCCTGTCTCTGTTTTGAGCCAACTCTTCCTGGACGGTTCCCGCTGCACAGGGCTCTTTTTCCCAGACAACCTTCATAATCTCCCATTCAGCTTCTGTTAGCTCTGCTTTCGTTTTTGCCCGCTTGGATTTTTTAGATTTCTTTTGTTTTGCCATATTTTTTGTCTCCATATTCTATTTATATAGATAATATTCGACATCTGTCGAATCCGTCAACAATATTTTTCTTACTTTCTTTAAATTTCTCAAAAAACCACCTTTTTATGCTAAAAAATGCGGAAAAAATAAAATAAATTTTTTGTTGATAAATAGTTCTATATAGTACTATTTTATATAAAACTAAATATTTTAGTAAGGGATGATCAGAGATGAAAACGAATAAAGTACTGAGCCGGTTGATAATTTTTGCCATAGTCTTTCTTAGTCTTTGTTGTGATCTTTTGTATGCAGAGATGATATATATCGACAGTAACCAGGGCAATGACACAAATCCGGGGACAAAAGAGATGCCAGTCCAAACGGTGGCACGAGCGACACAAATCGTCAATGATAGTAATGAATCGGGGCCGACAACAATCAAGATCGCCCCGGGAGTATACGTTATAGACGAGACAGTGACTTTTGAGAACCAACGTTCGTATACGCGGAACGCCCGGCTGACTATTGAAGCAACCATCCTGCCAGACGATCCCAAATGGAATCCTGTACTTATGCCTATCATATTATCTACCGAGATTCCTCAACAATGGGAAAAAACAGATACTCCAGTAGAAACATCAGGCTTAAAAGTGGAGATAAGTCATGTCACGATACGCGGAATAAAGTTCCTGGGTAGTCCTGTTTCACATATTTTGTATTATCCTGTTTTTCGGGAAGGTAAAAATCTTGAGGATTTGCTTGTAACACAGTGTCTATTTACCATGGACAGCTATGCAGTATCCTCTAATGTGGCAATTATTGCCAATGGCCACGGATTAGTGGTTGATCATTGTATTTTTTACCGTTGTCGCAATCCTATAGTTTTCTGGAACGCGACGGGCGGCATGAGCAAAAACAATGCGATGCGATACTGCGTTGTCGATGGAGCATATACTTCAGGTGTTTGGGTTTGCCAAACCGCAGAGGACTTCGAATTTCATCATAACATTATAACGCGCAGTGAATGTGCCTGGATGCGAAGTTCTTCGAACCAGACGACATATCGTTTACACGACTGTATAATGACAGATAACAAATGCTACTCGATGGAATGCGACCCCGATTGGAAATTAAATCCCACAGGCCCTGGAATCGTTTATGAGGAAAAAGATGTCATTAAAACAGGTAAAGTAGTTCTGGAGATGGGTAATGGTATTGATGTGACTGTGCCCAGGAAATTTTTGCATCCTGTCCCCGGTACACTTGGCAGCGACCTTGGAGCAGGATTATTCACAAAATAACAATATTCAATCAAACAAAGAAACAAGTATTGGAAAGGATAAATCAATGGAAGAAAAAGAGATTAAACAAAAATGTTTGAGTTTAATGGAAACAGCCGATGCGATATATCTTAGCACAAACAGCAGCGACGGTTATCCTCACACGAGAATGATGAGTAATCTCAGGAATAAGGAGGAAAATCCGAAAGCTGCAGAGACCATCGCGCAAAAAAAGGAAGATTTTATAATTTACTTCGCAACAAGCAAATCATCTCCAAAAATGCAGCATATTCGGGCCAATCCAAAAGTATCTGCTTATTTCTGCAATCCGCGAGAGATTCAAACACTCATGCTGGCCGGAGAAGTGGAAGAAGTCAGTAACCTGGGATTTAAGCGGAAACTCTGGCAGGATGGCTGGGAGATTCACTGGCCAAAGGGTGCGGAAGATCCTGAATTTACGGTAATTAAATTATTGCCTTCATTCGCAAAAGGTATGTTCAAAGAAGGACCATTCGAATTCAAAATCTAAGAAGTAGAAGGTAATATAAAATGAAAAAACGAAGACCTGATAAATATTTGTATTAGTATCAACGTTAAGCGTCACTGCTTCCGTCAGCCAGTTATAGTTTGTGATTTCTGAACAGTACCAATACAATCCGATAACCTGTTAGGAGATGATAACGATGAACAAGAAACCCAACAATCGACGACTAAATTTAATATTGAAAGAAAATTATTATGAACAAAATTATTAAAGTAATGCTTGCTCTAAGCCTTGTCTCGGTCGTATGGGCTGTGCAGAACGATAAAACTGATATATCAAAAGAACAACAAACAGTTATCGAAAAGGCAATTCTAAAAGTGCACTCGGAGATGATGAAGGCCGGAGAAAACCGGGATGCAGAAGCCCTTTTTAGTCATGTACTTGAGATGAATAAGGGCGTTATTATCCAGGATGGCGTAATCTCAACGACACGCCGGGAGGCATTAGATACAACCAAACAGGGTCTTCAGGGACTTAAGGACATATCTTACAAATATAACCACAAATATATTTCTGTAATTTCCCCAACCGTAGCCCTCTGGGTGGCGGATGGAACAACTTCGGCCACAGTTATTGAGGGTGGGCTTGAAATTAATGTATTCTTCGCCGAATCAATTATCTTTGTCAAAAAAGACGGGCAGTGGAAGGTTTTTCATGCGCATCGCTCCATCCCCAATCCCCGCTGAATTTAAAGGAAAAATAAAATAGCATTGAGCATATCAGACGATAAGTCGAAGCGGCCTGACGATGTCCAGCTAACAGAGGTTCAGGCGTCAATATACTTTAAGAGAGAAATATGGAAAAGCCGTGTCTGAATAATAAAGATATATATCCGGATGATGAAGTTTTGAGTCGCTATCTTGGAAAAGTGAAAGATGTATGGGATTCATTCATTAATTTTATAGATGAGAGTTGCCCCTCGTTTTCCGGTCAATGGCGTTATTACAAGGATGGAAAGAATTGGCTTTTTAAGGTAGCTAAAAAGAAGAAAACTATATGTTGGGTTTCCATTTATCATAACAAGTTTAAGACAACTTTTTATTTTCCTGATAAGGCGGAAGAACTAATAACTGCAAGTAAATTAAGAAAAGAATACATCGATCAATTCATTAGCAGTAAAAGATACGGAAAAATAAGAGGAATAACTGTAGAGATTAAAAAGCCAACAGACTTGAATGCAACGAAAACGCTGATAGAAATTAAAGAACAGGTAAAATAGCGTAATGGCACAGACAATGAAACAACAACGGCAGGCGGGTTTTCTGATGGCCAAAATCCGTCAAGTCGGCGAGAGAATCTTTGTGCGCATGCTTAAAGAGTGCGGCGTTGAGATAAATCCCGCCCAGGGCAGAATAATGTTCGCACTCTGGCAGAAAGATGAAATCGCGATTAACGAGTTAGCACAAAAAACTCAATTGGGAAAATCTACACTAACAAGCATGCTGGATCGCCTGGAAAAGGCAGGGTACATCCAGCGCATACCTTCACCGACCGATAGGCGAAAGAAACTAATCCGGCGAACACAAAAAGACAGAAACCTGGAGAAACAATATGTTAAACTTTCACAGGAATTGACGAAAGTATGGTATGAGAATTTTTCGGAAAACCAGATTAATGACTTCGAGCTGGCCCTTGAACGAATACTGCAGAATCTTATAGATTACGAAAATAAGATAGTTTCTTAGAACCGAATTTTAATAATGTAAATACGGAGATGAGCAATAGTGAAAATGTATTCAATACAAAGCCCCTTATTGTCCTTTCTTGTTTTTGCACTGATGGTTCCACTGTTTCTTGTAAATCCGGCACAGAGTTGCACATCTGTTTGTCTGGTCGAGAACAATCATGTCGTATTCGGCAATAATCTGGACTGGTTCATCGAGGACGGCGTCATATATATTAATAAACCGAATGTGAAGAAACGGGGATTATGGTTCAACAATCCTGCTGAATGGGTATCGAAATATGCATGCATCACGACGAATCAGGAAGGTCGTGAATTCCCATCGCGGGGTATGAATGAAGCCGGATTGGTCATCGGTGAGATGACACTAACCGTATCCGAATACCCGGATCGTGACGAACGGGCCGCCCTTAATCCCCTACAATGGATACAATATCAACTCGATAATTGTGTAACCGTAGACGAAGTTATTGCCACAGACAAAAAAATTCGTATCGAAAAAGGTGAATATCACTCTCATTTCTTTGTTTGCGATAAAAACGGTGATTGTGTGACTATTGAATGGATAGACGGGAAATTAAAGTCTCACAGCAAAGAGCAGGTCCCGATTAAAGTTTTGACCAATAGTCCCTATGCTGAATGTATTGAAAAAGGAAACGATTCTTCCGGCAGGTTCGGTAAAGCCGCAGCAATGCTTGAGAATTATAAATCTGAAAATCCTGTCGATTATGCGTTTTCAATACTGCAGAGTGTTAAGCAGGAATCGACGAAATGGAACCTCGTTTTTGACGCCAGGAATCTAAAGCTTTACCTGAGAACGGCAGCAAACCGGGACATTCGTTATGTTAGTCTGTGTGATTTCAACCTCTCGTGTACAGCACCTGTTTATATTCTCGACGTGAACGCCCAGGGCAAGGGAAATGTATTCGATAAATTTGTCCCTTATACACGGCAAGCCAACACCAAACTCGTACGAAGCACGTTTCGTCAATATGAGCCACATTTCGGCCCAACCCCTGATGATGTCCTTAATAAAATCATTACGTACCCTTCGACAACTAAATGTTTAACTGATGATAAAGACCAGTCAGAAGAACCGTAAAAATAGCGCTAATTCCAAAGGCAATATCACGGTGGAAGAGGACAGGAAATTTAACGGCTTTTCTCCGGAAACTTTGAAGTTTCTCAAATCGCTCAAAGCAAACAATAACAAGTCATGGTTTGAAAAACACAGGGGCGACTATGAAGTGTATGTACTGGAACCATTACGAAATCTGGTGACGGATTTGGGTGAATTTATGCTTACTATCGACCCATGTTTTGAAATTACTCCCACAGTTAATAAGACAATTTCACGTATTTATCGAGATACAAGATTTTCCAGGGACAAATCACCTTTTAGAAGCACAGTGTGGATTACATTCAAGAATCAAACAAAAGACTGGACGACGCTCGTCAGCGGCTATTTTTTCGAGCTTTCCGTGAATTCGTATCGATACGGTATGGGATTTTACAACGCAGCACCGGCGGTAATGAGTAAATTTCGGGAGATGATTGACGAGAATCCTAAAGAATTCCTGAAGGCGATTTCTTTTTTTGACAAACAAAACGTTTTTGTTTTGGAGGGTGAAAAATACAAAAGGATACTCGATAAGAGTAAACCTGAAAAAATCCAGAATTGGTATCAAAGAAAGAACATATATCTGGTTTGTAACAGAAAGATTGACGATACCCTTTTTGGCCACAGGTTGGTTGAAGACCTGGTCGCCGGTTATAAAATGATCACACCCCTATATCATTATTTCCAGAAAATAAAACTTTGATAATCGTTGCGATAAACAGAATATTATTCCATCTATTTGGGGAAAGATGCTTATTTGATTAGCTTTGCGATATTTTTGAACTGAGGGTGTTCGGCGGTACGCAGCAATTCAAATAACGCCATTTCAGTAGAACTTATATTTACTCCTTCATGGGTCAATCTTTGTAACGCAGTTTCCTTATTCTCAAGGATTCTCGATGAAACCGCATCTGCTATAACATCCACACTAAAACCCTTGCGGAGTAAATCTATCGCCGTTTGATAGATACAGACGTGAGTTTCTATGCCGCACAGCAAGGCCTGTTGTCTATTCAATTCATTTAACCTGATATTAAACTGTTCTTGGCCACAACAGCTAAAAGCTGCTTTGTTTATCGGTTCACAATCGGTGAGAAGCTGTGCTATTTCAGGTTTGGTTGGGCCAAGAGAATCGGGACATTGCTGGGACCACAGGATTGGAATATCCAGAATTTCAGCGGATTTGATAAGAATCCGGATGTTCTTAAACAGAATTTCCTTATCGTGCATAAGCTGGGCCAGTTTGCCCTGCACATCAACAACCACCAAAGTGCACTTTTTTGTATCGAGCATCCCTACCGATTTATTATAATGGTTAGCTGAATTGTTTTCTCACCTTCTGAAATAGGTGCCGGTTCTTTAATCTTTGGCTTTTTTGAATTTGAAGTCAGGATTGGTTTTGGAATTGCTATTAAATCATCGGAGCTTACTTCTATAGCAGATACTATTTCCCTTCCCGGCAGATGCTTAGCCATATTATTGAGAACCGCGAAATCCTTTGCTATTTCGATGTATTTATTCGAGTCATGCTGACTTATTATTTTGTTAATCTGCTCTGTTGTCACTGCCTCAATGATAATCTGTTCACCAAATACTTCAGTGTCAACGAATAAAGTGGCAGTATCCAACTTACTCCAGATGTTTCTCAGATCAGCTAATAATAAATTCAGGCCTTGTTCACTGCACTTGAGGGTGTAGATGCGTCTATTCGGCTCCCTCATCGGTGTAAGTGAACCTGAGAGGCCGTTGTCTTCAATTACTCTGTTGATGAATGCATTGACTGCGACAAAATCGCTTGTTTTCAATTCAAGTTTGCCGCGAAAGTCTTTTACAGCCGTCACATCGGGCCTTTCAGGGGCGGTTCCAGGAGGTGCGAATGTGTACAATACAGCAGTCAAAATTACCACCAGCCCGATCAGAGCAGCAACAGCAACGATTCTTTGAGCGAGTAGACTTCTTGGTCGGATTCGCTTTTGAGAAATTAACTCAGGCATATCTTGTTGTGCTTTTACCTCTAAGGAAGCTTTTATATTATCTAACATTTGAGCCGGGGCCTCGGTAACGGGTAAAGAATTCATCAGTACCCTGCATTTTTGCAGTTGCCGCAGCCTTTTTGCAATTTGTGGATCGTTGTCTATCAGGCGCTGGACTTCGGTTTCCTGCCTCGCTGTCAACTGGCCATCAACGAAACTATTCAGCAATTCGTCGATTTTCATTTCTTCTTTCATAGCAAACTGGCCTCCAAAATTTTTCTCAGCCTGCCCCTTGCTCTGCTTAATCTGCTTCTAACCGTTCCCAATTCGATGTTCAGTACATCTGCAATTTGGGCGTAATTCATACCTTCGATATCACGTAAAACAATTACTGCTTTTTGTGCATCGTCGAGTTTCATCAAGGCTTTTATAGCCATCGAACATAATTCTTCATTCTGAGCCACTACAGCCGGATCAGGAGAGCTATCATCGCTCAAAAATTCCTTCAATACCTGTTTTTCCTGACTGCTGTATTGGTTCGTTTCTACATCCAGAGAGCTAAGTCTGAGCTTTGCGTTCCTTTGGCAGTAATTCAAAGTCAGATTAACAGCAACTCTAAACGCCCATGTATAAAACCTGCTTCTGCCCTCGAATTTATGGATATTCTCTATTATTTTGACAAATGTTTCCTGTGTGAGTTCTGCGGCATCTTCCGGGTCGGCACATATTTTCAGGATTACATTATAAATGCGATTCTGATACTTTAAAATAAGCCTTTCCATCGCTCCAGAATCGCCGTGGCGATACTGATTAATCAAAACAGTATCGTCAATATTTATATTCCTGTCAGGAGTCCGGCCATAGCGGATATTTATATTTGCCGCTTCCGTCACAGGTTTTCTCCTAAATTAGACCTGTATCGCCTCAAAGAGTTCCTAAAAATTCACGCAATAATAGGATACAACATCCGAATATAATCCCAGATTTAGCCTCTCAGGTCAATCTATTTTAGGTAGTTAGGTATATATGTGCTCGATTTGTTATTATATGGAATTTATATAAAAATTATTGTCCTATAATCTTAACCAATCAGTGCTATATTACGCAGAGCTTTCAGCACATAAAAAAGAGGCCTATACTAAATGAAACAGTATAGGCCCCGTATTAGTATTGCTAATTAGCCCAATAGTCAAAGCTACTGGTCCTGCCACGCGGTAATAACAGCTTAGTCGTTTAGGGGAGTATATAATTGAATATCATCAAGGAAAATCATACCCGTACCGCCGGTTGTACCGGTCCTCTCGAATCCAATAGTCAGCGTTGTGACATCGCTTAGATTGATGCCCAAAGAAGCAAAATCAATAGAAAATCCCTGCCATTCCGCTTGTGTAAGATCGCCATTGAAGTTTACTCTGGCATTGTTGAGATTAACGTACATCTGCTCGGCGGAGTTATTAGGATCGCCATAAATCCACAGTACCAACGACTCGGGTGCACCTACCGTCCAGTCACCACCGAGAGGTAGATCTTCCGTGTTTACTGTAACTTCTGAAATACTTGCTGTGGTGTTATCATAGAATACAGGTGCCGATTGCTTACCTCCGTGAACAGTATCAGTCTCAACAAAATGTTCGCCATCGGTGAAAACCGGTTCAGGGTAACCCATTGTCGAACCATTGATTGTCGGATTATCAAATCCATCAATCCACGTCAAATATATCCTGTTGCTACCTTCTTCTCCGGGGGTAATATCGTTGTAGGATTCGAAATCATCCACAACGATATACTCGGTAGTTGAGAAGTTCCACGTACCGCCTTGCCATACTGGATTGGCTTGGTTGTTATTAACTTCATCTATCCGCCAGTAGTAAGTACTTCCAATATCCAGAGACAAAGGGCCGTAGATGGGCTGGCCGACGGTCACAACAGGTGCAGTACCATCTATTACTGACTGCTGGTCCTTACTAAAGTACACATTATGTTCAGTTGCCTCCCTTCCAACTCTCCAGCTAAGTAATGCATCTATAGCAACATCTGTTGCTCCGGATTCCGGGCTTGGTTTTCTTGCACTGACGGGTATAAACGTAAATCGCACCTCGCTCAGACCATATTGCTTAAAGAAATCACCGATACCCCAGTTACTATTAGCGGTAATTCTGACGTACTTTGCTGCTATAGCACCGAATTCAACAGTTATGCTGGATTCATAACCGTCCTCACCAGTTGCCTGTGGGAATTCGGAAACGCTGTCTATTTTTGTCCAGTTGGTATCGTCGGTTGAATACTCGATATCAACATTCTTAAGACCGTACATAGAGAGGATACTTTCTCCATTATAATTCCATACCGACATTTGATGTAATTGATATGGTTTGTCGAACTCGTATTTTATCCAGACAGGTGGGGATTCGTCGGCAGTGCTAAGCCACATTGTCGAAGATTGGATTGAGTGGAGGTCGTCGGCATCTAATCCTGAACCGTTGATTGTGTTTTCAGGTCCCTGCCCAGGTGCATTGCTTTTGGCTGTGGCGGTTATCATCTCGCCGGGAATTGGATATGCCAAAGGCTCGGTTGTGAAATTCCAGAGAGGACCTGTATAAACAAATGTGTCCGGAGGTGCGTTAACTTCATCGATTCGCCAGTAGTAGGTCTGGCCGAATTTCAAACGAAGAGTGCCGCTGTCCGGATAGAAGTTGGGATCAAAACGCCCTAAATAAACACCATTCGGGTCATCCGTTGGCGTAGCTGAATATACATCATCGAAATCATTGCCTATATACACATCGTGCTTATCAGCAAACGAACCCGGAGTCCACATAAGTACTACATCGCGGAGTACATCTTCGGCTCCGTCAGCCGGATTTGGTTTAAAAGCTTCAGTTCCGGGTCCTATAGATGCGTACGGCAAAGTCAGAGTTGGCGCATTGAAAGTCTCGTGCTCTTTTGAGGCAACTTCGCCTTCATTGTCGGTACCGATAAACAAAATTGTTACCAGGCCGTTCGTATCCGAATCAAGAAAGGTTTTGAAGGAAAGCTCCGCTGGGTTCGAACTGAAACTTACAGGATATAGTTCACCGGCACCAGGAGTAGTAATGGTTCCCAGTAATGTCACCTTGCTCGTGTCAAGTGTATAATTGCCAAGAGTGGCGGTGAGCACGCCGGGAGCGGTATTGTAGGTAAGCGTGCTTTCATCCCAAAAATCATCTTCTCCATCTATCAATCCATAGACTTCCACTGCTTTTGCTGAGCCCTTAAGAAAGGTCGCATCGAATGTTAATATTGCGCCACTCATGTCCCCGGTTACGTCACTGAGGTCAAACCTTATGTAACCGGTCTTGGAGCGTGTGCTGGCCAGTTGGCGGAACGCCCTCAGTGATGTGTCTGCGCCATGTATGCTGTCCGGACCAAAATCGCCGGACTGGCCGTCGTTCGCAAGATAGGTGTCTGCACCGTTACCATCGGCAGTCGTGAGCACCACTTCGGCCTGGACAATGCTTGTAGTTACAAGTAGCATAGTCATTAAAATATAGATTGTTTTATTAATCATATTATTAGCCCTCATATCAAAAATAAATTCGTTTTTAGAAAAGGTTCCAAGCAGGATTAGAAAACAATGAACTTTAATAATTCCAAAACTTAGAGAAAATCATAACGCCATCGGTAAGTAATTTTTTGAATTGGTATGACCTCCTTCCTTTAAATCATCCAACTTCTTGAAAACAAAATTTCACTCATATAAACTTAGAGTTCCATAATATATTTATACTATATAAGCTGGCTTGTTGTCAAGCGAAAGTTGCATATACTGGATTGAAAAGCAAAACCGAGTATTTTTTATGAATCATTAAATTCCGGAATATGCTTAACTTGCGGAGTTATTCTGTGTACTGAGGGTGAAATCGGATGTAAGACGTTTGCCCGTAGGACACAGACATGTAACCTCAAGGATGTACGTTTGGCTGCCTGCCTGCCCAAACGGCAAATTGAACTCATAGGCCCTTAGGAAATTGCGCCAGTACAGATTGTTTTCAGTAGGTTCAGTTAAATCAATATCAGGCCAAATAACGACTCTTCGACCTTTCGGTTCGGCCGAGCGTTGAACTTTTTCATGCAACTCAAAACGAAATATGCAAGGTGATTTTATCTCGGAACCAAATGAATCAAGCAGACTGACATACAGACTGATTTGGTTCTGTTGAGCTTCACCGACATTAACGAACTCGGTCAGCGGAAGAATGTCGATTTCCACCGGGGAATATTGGGCATAAACAGAAAGCTTCTCAAGTTTATTCTTGGATTGATTGGAAATATCGGGAAATTCTAACTTCTGCTCACAACCTGTATTGATTAAAAGAAATGTTGAAGATAGAACAACAAATATTATTGTAACGGCTTTGGTTTTCACATTTAACTCACATCTGAACTGTTTTAGTCATGTTTTTTGTTTTCTCTGAATTTCACGAGTTTACTACAAATCCTTATCGAGCATGTGACCGAGACGGTATTTTTTCGTTTTTAGGTAATCAATGTTATGCTTACTCGGTTGAGCTATTAATGGTATTTGTTCGACAATTTTTATACCATAAACCTCGAGTCGATTAATTTTCTTGGGATTGTTGGTAAGAATACGAATGCTGCGGAGTCCCAGATCCCGGCAGATTTGAGCTCCAATTCCATAGTCGCGTTTGTCGGCCATAAAACCCAATTTCAAATTGGCCTCAACGGTATCCATTCCCTGTTCCTGAAGTTTATAAGCTCTAAGTTTGTTCATCAGGCCGATGCCTCTACCTTCCTGTCGTAGATAGATTAATGCCCCCTGCCCGGCCTTTTCAATCATTTTCATCGCAGTGATTAGTTGATATCCACACTCACAGCGTTGCGAATGGAACAAATCACCAGTCATACATTCCGAATGTACACGTACCAACACCGGCTCATTATGTTCGATTGGTTTACCTTCTTCGTCAAGCTGGCCAACACTTCCCTTGCACAATGCCAGATGTGGCTCAGATGAAGTAATGCTCTCATAACCAATCAGCTTAAATTCCCCGTAGTCGGTTGGTAAATTGACGCACTCGACTCGCTTGATTTGGCTGTCACGCTGCAGGCGGTATTCGACGAGTTTGGCGATTGAAGTGATTTTGAGATTATGCTTTTCACAGAATTTTAATAATTCCGGCACCCGCGACATAGAGCCGTCTTCATTCATGATTTCACAAATGACACCGGCAGGTTTCAAGGATGCCAAACGCGTTAAATCCACCGCACCTTCGGTCTGCCCTGCTCTGACAAGAACCCCCCCTTCACGTGCCTGCAAAGGAAATATATGACCCGGACGAGCGAGGTCGTTAGGTTTGCTTTCATCGGCGATAGCTGTAAGGATGGTATGTGCTCTGTCGGCTGCGCTGATGCCTGTACCGATACCGGCGGCGGCATCGACACTGACCGTAAAAGCTGTTCCATAGCGGGCTGTATTATCGACCGCTTGTGGATATAGACCGAGCGAATTGCATTTGTCTCGCGTCAAAGGCATGCAGATAAGCCCCCGACCAAACTTGGCCATAAAATTTATAATCTGCGGCGTGACTTTCTCGGCGGCGCACACCAGGTCTCCTTCGTTTTCACGGTCCTCTGCATCCACAAGCACAATCATCCTGCCGTGACGAAGCTCTTCCAAAATCTCCGGTATTTCACTAAATTTTGCTGCCATTTTTATATCACTTTAAGAGATTCCATCGAGTGGGAACTCAAACATTCCTCATGTTTCGACTTATGTCTGAGAGGATGAGTTTGCCTGTTCGTATTCTTCAATATAACGGCTTCCTTTGCGAATGTAAATAAGGATTGCAAAAATGGCAGTCCCTGCAGCCGACCACCAGAGAAAACGCAGGAACCAAATCCATCCGGGCAATACTGCCGAAACCTCGGGAGCAATCAGGATACCCGCCACCATTGATAACTGCAGTGCGGTAGCGAGCTTGCCGATAAATGCCGGCGCAATAAAAAAACGTGAAGTAATGAAATAGACAATTACAAAGCCTATCATCAATAAGAGGTCTTTGCCTATTATCAATACAACAACCGTTGACGGCAGCGTAAATCCGTTTACATGTCCTCTTTTCGAAGCTAAAAGCAGGCAAGCGCATGTAATAAGTAATTTGTCGGCGACCGGATCCAGAAACGCACCGAGTCTGGTAATTTGATTTCTCCTGCGTGCCAGGTAGCCGTCAATACCGTCACTAACCGCCATAACCAAAAAGATAATAATTGAAGCATGTCGCATGGCACTTTGTGCGGTGTCGCTAAGCGAAACATCATTAATCTTCAGCATAAAGCTGACGAATGGAACTACAAGCAGTATTCGAATTATTGTTATTTGTGTAGCCCAGCTTAGTTTCATAGGATTGTTGTTTTCTATTGATAATTGTTAAATTTCTTTTGTCCAAAAAGCATAAATTGCTCAAGCATACATTAACAGTAGTTATTTACGACAATTCCACAGACAGATATGGTAAATCACCAGATGAGATATGGCAACAGAATATTTTTTCGTGTAAAATACCAGGCTGTTTGGAGTTGTGTGTTTTGACTTATCATGATACAACAAAGAAGGCTATATGAGTAAAATCAGTAAACAGGCAGCATTTTATCACGACCTCTCAGTAATGCTCGAGGCCGGATTACCCATACTGAAGGCACTCGATACGGTGACGGCGGGATTGCGTGGGAATCTGCAAAAAGTTATTTCCGATGTCAGGAAATCTGTATCTCAAGGCAACGGCCTGTCCGAATCGATGGCCAGGCACAAAGAGGTGTTTGACGTATTGGACGTGACTCTGGTGGAAACAGCGGAGGTCTCGGGCAAATTGCCGGAGTGTTTCAGATTGCTCTCAAATTGGTACGAATTTAAAGAACGTTTGCTGAGGATTATAATAAAAGGATTAATACTCCCGTTTGCTGTCCTCACTATCGCTGCTTTTATTATCCCGGTTCCCGATATGCTTTTAGGAAATATAACCTTCGGCGGGTACTTTTTTAGAGTATTCAAGGTTTTAGCCTTTTTTTATTTGTTCTTTGTTATAATCCTGATTATTTACAAACTTATGCGGAGCAACCATAGCCTAAGCAATATTTTTGATAAAGTGATACTACGGATTCCTATTGTAGGCCAGGCGGTTTTACAGCTCTCGATAAGCAGGTATTGCCGGGCGTTTAATATGCTTTTCAAAGCCGGAGTACCTATCACGCAGTCTCTCACGCAGGCGACCAAGCTGGCGGGGAACTCAGTTGTCTCAAGATTCTTCGAAGGCGGAGCAAAAAGTGCCGAAGCTGGAAATACAGCCTGTGAAGGATTCGCCGAACGATTGCCTTTGGAGTATCGCAATCTCTGGCAGATTGGCGAGGAAGCGGGTGAGCTGGAAAAAACGGTAGATAAGATTGCGGAAATTGCCGGTAATAAAGCCGAACTCATATTTACCGAATTGGCAAAGTGGCTTCCAAGAATAATTTATGGTCTGATTTGCTTATGGTTAGTCGGTAAGGTGCTAAGAGGATACGCGGATGTATATTCGACACAAGGTATTTATTAAAGTATATTAAGTTATACAAAGTAAGTAATTGCATGCTTAATTTGCTTGTCTTAATGTATCGCATTGTTATAATTCAACAGTTTTATCGAGGAAAGAAATGGCTGTACTTAATGTAAATGTTGACCACGTTGCAACCGTAAGGCAGGCAAGACTTACAGATGAGCCGGATCCTGTCTGGGCTGCGGCCGAATGTGAATTAGCCGGGGCTAACGGAATCACGGTTCACCTGCGGCAGGACAGACGCCATATCTGCGACCGGGATGTTCGTCTGCTCAAAGAAACTGTCGGCTGTAAATTGAACCTTGAAATGTGCATGGCAGAGTCGATAGTTAAAATCGCTGAAACGGTTAAGCCCGATCAGATAACACTGGTCCCGGAAAAAAGGGAAGAACTAACGACCGAAGGCGGTTTGGATTGCGCGAAAAACAAAAAACGCATTGCTGAAGTTGTTAAACGAATGCACAAAAAAGGTATATTGGTAAGTACTTTTATCCGGCCGGATAAAGAACAGATAACAGCATCAGCCCAGACCGGCTGCGATGCCGTTGAACTACATACCGGAAAGTATGCAAATGCCAAATCACAGAATTCTGTTAAAAAAAACTTAAAAGAACTGGTATTTGGTAGAGACTTTGCCTTGGAAAACAAATTAGTGGTTCACGCCGGTCACGGTCTGACTTATCGAAATATAGCCGATGTTGCATGCATCAAGGGTTTTTGCGAATTCAATATAGGGCACAGTATTATAGCAAGAGCTGTTTTCGTGGGCGTAAAGCAGGCAACTGTTGAAATGATAGAGTTGATTAACAGGTTCGGCTCGTAATTAATATTTCACTGAATGACAACTGCAGGTCAGGTCTCGGCAGGTTCGAATTAGGAGAGTAAAAAATGTTTACAGGGGCAATGGTAGCATTGATAACGCCTTTCCAGAATGGCGAAATCGATTATCAAACGCTCGATGAGTTGATTGAATTCCAGTTGGAAGGCGGTATAGATGCAATTGTGCCGGTAGGAACAACAGGTGAATCACCTACATTAAGCCACGAAGAGCACAAACAGGTAATCAAAAGGATAGTGGAAGTTGTTGCCGGGCAGGCTCCTGTCATTGCCGGGGCCGGCTCGAACAGCACAGCCGAAGCAATAGAACTAACCGCATACGCTAAAAAGGTGGGAGCCGATGCAACTTTGCAGGTTACACCCTACTATAATAAACCGACTCAAGAAGGTTTTTATCAGCATTTCAAAGCAATAGCTGAGGAAGTTGACCTGCCTATGGTTTTGTACAATATACCCGGCAGATGCGGAGCGGGTATGACACCGGAAACAATTGCACGTCTGGCCGAAGTTGAAAATATCGTCGCAATCAAGGAGGCGACCGGTAGCCTTGACCAGGCCAGCGAAATTTCAATTCGGTGCGATTTGACCATCATATCGGGCGATGACTCACTAACGCTGCCGTTAGCTTCTGTCGGAGGTAAAGGTGTTATAAGCGTTGTAGCGAATATCGTCCCGGCCGATGTTAAAGCAATGACCGATCTTATGCTTGAAGGCGATTTGGCCTCCGCCAGGCAATGGCACAATAAATTATTTGCCCTGTGTAAAAATATGCTGACCCTGGCAACAAATCCAATACCTATCAAAGCGGCAGTGGCGATGTTGAATATGGCGCCGGAAGAATTACGACTGCCGATGACACCTTTGGAAGAAAGCAAAAAAGCTGTTCTTAGGCAGACGTTGAGAGACTACGGCCTGTTGGAATAAAACGGCAGAAAAGTACCAGATGTTTTTACAAGCTGGAAAAGAAATCTGAATTGCTTTACGGAGCAAGGAAAAAGTCTGTTTCGCAGGAGGGAACTTCAACTCCCTGATATATATCAGTATCCTGTAGGGTGAATATATCGTCCTGTGTGATGCCGGTATAGCGTTTTGTTCGAAATTCCACCCTGCCATCGCCAAATAAAACGTTCTGCCCGCGACCATTATGATTGCTGCTGTTGATAGTCAATAGCCTTTTGTCCAGATGTACTCTAAACTGACTATCATAAGTCGGCAGTTCTTCAAAGAGCGGATTCAAATCCGCCATAATCGGTTTTCGACAAAGCAGCTTGCCGGATTGTGTTTTGCTACAGGTTATTTGGAAACTATAAGTAACGTAATGCCTATTTGGAAAATCTTTATACGTTTGTATCTTTGAGGAGTCGATTTGCAGATTTCTGCTGGCTTTATTGCTGGGACAAATGAAAGCACTTGGTTTGACGTAATCACCCAGTACAAGCAGATATATCCTGCGGGTATTGGATTGATTTTCCTGGCCCTGATAGCCTACTTTCCACCATGGTGCTCCTGCTGTTGTCGCAACAGAAGGCTGTCGACCGTCATGGTCGGAAATATAATTACTAAAACCCTGGAAGAAATTACTCAACTGCATACCGCACTTCTTTTGCCAGTATTTTTGACGTGCAAAACCCAGCGTAGGTACTAAAATTCCAACTATAAGCATAACCGAGGCCGCTATAGCAGCCATCTCGGTCAAATTACGCCAGAAACCAATCTTGATTGGCGCTCGTTTGGTCTGTTCAATGGCGAGTAGTTGCTCAAGTTGTTGCTGACTCGCATCGGCATGTTGGCCTACATAATGAATCGTGCGTTCAACCAAATCATCCGGACAAACCTGAGGCTCTATGCTTTCGAGCGGGGCAAGAGAGGCTTTTAGCTTCGAGTGAATCTCCGCCGCTTCTTTATTTTTAGAGATGAGCGTCTCGGCTTCGGTGGTTTGTTCTTCTGAGGTTAATCCGATTGAATAGTCAAATAGTAGCTGTTTTTGATCGTTACTGAGCGGACTCATTTAGATTCTTTACTCCCGTTAGATGACTTCCAATCTTTTGAAAAACGGCCAACTGCTGTATGTAGTCTGCTTTTCACCGTACCTATAGGTATACTTAAAATCTCGGCCATTTGTTTGTAAGAAAATTTGTTAAAATAAGCTAAAATCAAGATTTCTCGAAGATTTTCCGGCATATTCATTATAACTCGTCCAACACGCAATGCTGTTTCGTTTTTTTCCAGTTCCTCAGAGGGTATGGTGCTGTCCGAAGTTAGGGTATTGAGCATCTCATCAAAGGATAAATCCTGCGAATCTGCGATAGAACCGATTGGAATAGCAGATGTGCGCTGCCATTTTCGGAGTGCATCTTTTGCCTTATTAGCGGCTATCGTGAACAACCAGGGCCGTAAAGGCCGGTTCCGGTCGAAGCTGTCCCTGCTGTTAAAAAGCTGTAAAAAGGTCTCTTGAAAGATATCCTCGACAAGGTCCTGCCGGTTCAGAAACTGCCTTAGGAAAGAATACAGGCCATCTTTATAGCGATTGACGATTAGGCGAAATGCAGCCTCATCTCCAGCCGCATACCGGTCAAGAAGTTGAGCATCGGTTAATTGTTTCAATTCTGTTTTTGCCATTGAAGGCTCTTAATATTGTACTGCCAAATGGAGAAACAATATTATTATAAGCAATTAGGTAGGATATTTAAATCCTAAATACAGATTATTTATATTGAATAGTAAGTCCGAGAACCCTGTCTTGCTCAAAAGATTAAACAGCATTAGTTCTCAGACCTTAGACAAATGGCAGCCACTGTGTGAAGATTGTAAGATAAGTGAATGGTAGTTTCAGTATCGAGAATCAACCACGAGTTGTTTAGAATCTGTTTCGCATCTGCTCGGCCTGTGTGGCCTTTTTGAGCATCTTTTTTTCGTGTGATGTCAAACTGTGTATACCTGATGAGTGAACCTTATCCAGAATCCGGTCGAGCTCGATTTGCAGATTTTGTTGCTCTGCAATTTTCTTTTCCCATTGTCCGGACTGAATTTTCGTTTTGACTTTATTACGCCAGGAGCCGGAGAGGACATAAGCGGCACCGGCAGCCATGCCGGCAAGATGACATGCGTGCCCACCGGCATTACTACTTCCGGTTACCACGAAGAAAAAGTAAGCAATAGTCAGAATAATAACCGCCAGTCTAATAGGGACAGGGAAGATGAAAAAAATGACAACAAATTGTGGGAAAAGGATTGCACATGCGGCCAGCAAACCAAGGATTGCACCCGATGCGCCTAACATAGGTATGGGAGGCAGAAATCCAATGCCCACGAGCAGCATATAGAACAAACCTCCGGCGACCCCGCAGCCGAGGTAAAATATCAGGAACCTTTTACTGCCCCAATGACGTTCGAGGGTTGGGCCTAAAAAGTACAGGCCGAGCATATTGAATATTATGTGAAAAATTAATCTTGGGTCATGCAGGAACTGATAGCTAATCAGTCGCCATATTTGAAGGGCCCGGCTTAGTGAAGTGGTATCGAGCCGGAACCAATCATATATGAAAGGACCGAGAGAAGTAAGAACGGAAACTACATAGATGGAAATATTTGCTATCAACAGCCATTTGACCACTGGAGTAAGTTTCGGAAAACGCATCCTCATTTGTGGCATATATCGGTGCTGTGATTGAAAATCCGCCTGAGTGTAGTCTCTATCGTATAGTCCCATAATATTAGTCTTTAATTACTGAAAAATAAATTCCATTTCTCTAATAGTATCGTCTATTTGGGCGAAATGTTCAACTGAAAAAGACGAATGCTCAGGAATTTGGCTTTTTTAGTTTTAATTCTTGAAATATCAGCATTAAAGCCACACCGAGGATGACCATATAGATACAGATATTCTGTGAAATTGTCCCGCCTTTATATATTGCCCACCAGTTGTACTCAAAAGGATTGTCATCTCGCAGAAATTCAATAAAGAATCTCATTATTCCATAGAGTATGAACATAAGACTGAACGTGCTGCCGGGTTTCGTAAAGAGCTTGTTTTGAGACTTTTGAGACCTTCGCCAGAAGAGGTAGAGTATCAGGCAAAGGACAGCAGCGCCGGCAGATGAATATAATTGTGTCGGGTGGACAGGCAGACATCGATATTTGCCTTTGGTGACCTCGTGTTGCTGGATATCGGTTAATTCTTCGTAAGGTTTTGTGTACTTTCTGCCGCTTAAGTCTGTGTAATAGAAATAATCAGTGGGCAGCTTCAATTGTGGTTCGGGACGGTTCCTTTCTAAATTCGGATTAATCTGGCTATAGTATGCGAAGGAGTCATAAGGGAAACGGACCGCCCAGGGTAAATCAGTTGGTTTCCCGAAACAGCAGCCATTCAGGAAACAACCTATTCTGCCAAAGGCAAGCGCCAACATCAGGCCGATAGCCAGAATATCGAGATAGCGACGAATAGGCAGTTTATGATATAGCATATATATAAGAATTACGGTTATAGCGGCAATCACACCGCCCAGCAACTCAAGGCCGCCGTGCCAGATACGTAAGATATCGAGTAGATTGTTCTGATACTTCTCGAAGTAGTGAATGACGTAAAAGGCACGCGCTCCAACTACTCCACCTATAAGGGCGTAAAGAGCAGCGTTGGTTATATGTTGAGGATAGGTTGTGATGTTTTTGCTAAGGTGTCTGATTAGCGTGATAGCAGCGAGAAAACCAATTACGAGCATCGGCCCGTAAGTACTAACCGGCCAGTTAATAACAGGTATCTCGAAAAGTTTTGGATGCATCTTGTCAGTTAGCCATAGCCAAAGAAATTCCGCAAAAAAAACGCGGAATAAATGATTTCTACTTTTTTATTTTGTTGTTTTCATCGAGTACGACTATTTTTGGTTTTAATTCTTTGGCCTCCTCGGGACTGAAAAAGCCGAAGCTGATAATTATGACAAGGTCTTTCGGCTTAATCAGTTGGGCAGCTGCTCCAAGTATTATAATCCTGCCGGAATCGGCTTCTTCGGGAACTACATAAGTTTCCAGTCTGTTACCGTTGTTCAAGTCAGCGACTAAAACAGACTCGTAAGGCAGAATTCCCGCCGCTTTCATCAGCACAGAATCTATAGCTATACTGCCCGGGTAGTGCAACCTTGTTTCGGTAACCGTTGCACGATGCAACTTACTTTTCATCAACTTTACAAACATATCTTGCAAATTGAGATTCAACTCTGCTTAAATCGGGCGTAAATTAATTACATACCCTGCATTATACATTATTATTTCCTCGTGTCTATTAGAATATTGTCGATTAATCTCGCTGAACCAAGTTTAACGGCGATAGCGACGAGTACTTTGCCGGTAATCCTGTCGATAGCCTCAAGAGATTCGGAATCGACAATACTAATATATTCAATTTCGATAGAGGATTTCTGCTGTAGTACTTTTTGCATTTCCGCGATTACTTCACGGGCATCAATCTTGCCTGCTTTGACTATCTCCTGACACTTTATAAGCGATTTGTAAATATAGGTAGCATCTTGTCTCTGTTGCTTGTTGAGATATTGGTTTCTGCTGCTGACCGCCAGACCATCCGGCTCGCGGACGGTTGGGCAGACGATGATTTCCAGGGGCATGTTCAGATCCGCAACCATTCGCCGGATAATGATTGCCTGTTGAGCGTCCTTCTGGCCGAAAAATGCAATATCGGGAGTAACGATATTAAAAAGTTTGGCGCATACTGTAGCCACACCGCGAAAATGTCCCGGCCTGGATCGACCGCATAAAGGCTCGGTTATTTTTTCAACGTCGACCCATGTAAGATTTTCACCCGGATACATTTGCTCCGGCGTCGGGGCGAAAACGACATGAACGCCCGCCTTTTTGCAAATCTCAAGGTCCGCTTTGAGGGGACGTGGATATTTTTCAAAATCTTCGCCGGGACTAAACTGTGTCGGATTGACGAAAATACTAACCACTACGAAGTCGCAGGTTTTTATCGCCTCTTCAATAAGCGAAACGTGCCCGACGTGAAGGGCTCCCATTGTCGGAACAAGTCCGATTTTTTTACCCTTGCCATGAGCAGCTTTTACAAGCCTTCTGACTGATTCGATTGTCTTAGCTACTTCCATATTTATTAGCGTTTAGCGCACGGCATATAGTGTTTAGTTTTAAGTAGGATACCAAAATTGTGCGGAAAGTGCTATCATTTTACTCTCCGCTCCAAATTGAGCAGAATTGGACTCGATTTTTCTGATTTTAAAATCGAAGTTGGTCGAAATATTAATAGCATAGACAGTCTTTTTTGGGGAGGCTAATATAGTTGGAGGTTTTATAAGATTTGTTTATTGGAATTACAAAAATATTTTTCGATTATTATGTTTGGGGGATTAAAAAATGAGTAAAAAAAAGAAAAAATGGAATCCTCCTTCGAATTGCGAAGAACTTGTGAAATGGTGTAGGATTTTTCTTCAGGAAGAGCCGAGAGACGTGGTTTACAAATACGCTGTTAGATTGGCAAGAAGTGACGACCGTGATGAAAAACTTGATGGAATTTTACTTTTGCTGACTTCGTGGAACGCTGCTTATTATAAGTATAATCCCATTTCCTTAGATGAACTTATTAGCAAAATAGGTGATCTTTTGGATAAAACATCAGGAGAACTCAATGAATTACACGATAAAAAGTTGGAGGACTTAAATCCAGACGACTTCAAAAAGGTTGAATCTTTATTCTACCGTTTCTGGAAGAACGATGCGGTTGGTTGCACAGGTGCCTCTAAACTATTACATATACTTGAACCTCAGTTGTTTGTGATGTGGGATAATGACATAAAGAAAAATTATCATCGTGATTTTCCAAACTACAGGCACAAATGGAATCACAGATGTGGAAACGAGAAATGTTATACAATGTTTTTGAAACAAATGCGGGAGTGCTCACGGAATCTAATCAAAGAGAAATCAAAAGGAGAAATTTGTAAAGAATGCTCAAACAAGTTATTCGAAGTCGATTTACCCAAAGCAATAGACCAATATAATTATGCGAATGCAAAATTCTCTTAGAAACAATAACAACATATTCGAATTGTATTCCTGCTTGTTTTTAGTACGTTGGTAGAGAGAAAACGCCGATAATTTACTATTTGTTATACGATTAAAAAAATTTAACTTGAACAAGGAATGATTTTTTGCGATAATAATGTAAGAAATGTACGTTTTGTAAGATTCTTACAGTTATACCTTTCGGCTGCGGCTTGATGTCTTTGCCGGGATAAGTGGAGAATTAAAATGACGAATTTAAACATAACGCAGGCAAGAGAGCATCTGTCTGATTTGGCGGATAAGGTTGCCTTCAATGGTGAACGTCTCTGTGTAAAACGCAACGGAAAGCCAGTCTTTGCTATGGTCAGTATCGAGGATATGAAGCTCCTGGAAGCCATTGAAGAGAAGATTGACATTGAAGAAGCAGAAAAAGCGCTGCGCAGAAATAAATTCACTTCCTGGAGTAGTGCGAAGAAAAAGCTGGGCCTATAAGAGATGACATATAAAATCGTTATTGAAAACAAGGCCTTGGCTGAATTGGCAACTTTACCCAAGAAGGTACAAAGGCAAATCGCTAACAAAATCGATCAATTGGCGATAAACGCACGCCCTTCCGGCTGTAAGATGCTTCGCAAGTGCAAATCTCTTTATCGAATACGCTCTGGTGACTATCGCATTATTTATCAGATACGGGAAAAACAGGTTCTTGTGCTCGTAGTCAGAATCGCCCATCGGAAAGATGTTTACAAGAGACTGTGATTGGGCTGCTTATTGGTTTGTAATGTAAGTCTTCGTGACGGAGGAGCAATATAGTATTTTATCTGGTTGAACAGATTCTCGATATATGTGTTATCTGAGTAATCCAACTGCGACGTCGATATACGAATCACCGGCGAATGTTTCCAGTCGAGAAAGAGCTGTTCGTAATCGCTATCGAGTTGTTTTAGAAAATCCAGTTTTATCCGCTGCTCGTATGGTCGATTTCGACTATGGATTCGCTCTAAGCAATTCTGCACGGAATCCCGCATATATATCACCAGTACGGGTGTGGTGACGTTTGTCGCAGAGTTTCGATAAATCTCTTCATACAGTTCAAGTTGCCGTGAATTAAGCAATGTTCCGGCATAAATAAGCTCTTTGTCGAATACGTAATCACTGATACAGATTTTGCCTGATATTAAATTATTACAGTCCAACTGCTCTACTCTGCTGGTCAGGAAAAAAAGCTGCGAGTCCAGAGCAAGCTCATTTTTACCGGCATAGACTTCCGGCATAAATGGATTCGCATCATAAGGCTCGAACAGAGCATTGCATTCGAAACGCCCTGCCAGTTCTTTGGCCAGTGTTGTTTTTCCGACGCCGATATTTCCGGCGATACTTATAAGCTGTGGTTTGTCAGGCTCGAAAGTAAAATTACAGCCGTTCAATCGGGCCGCCAGTTCATCGATCGGGACATTCATTGCCGGATGAAGAAGTTCGGGATTTAATCGGCAAAGACCAGCCAGTACGAATGACCGCAGGTGCATTTGTTGATGCGGCACTGTTAGTTCGGGAGTTTCGATTATTTTGTCCTCGAATAGCAAAAGGTCAAGGTCGATTGTTCTGGGTGACCATTTTCCTTCCCGCACCCTGCCAAGATGATTTTCGATTTCAATCAGTGTTTGATGAAGAGCTTCCGGGCTAAAACTTGTTTGTAATTCAGCGACTGCGTTAAGATAATCTGGCTGTTCGGCCCCGCCTAATGGAGCTGTTTCGATAAGCTCGCTTACACTGACAGATTCTATCTGCTCGACTTCAGCGAGCATTCTGACAGCCTTATCGATATTTTCCTTCCTGTCGCCAAGATTGCCGCCCAGGCCGATATATGCCGTTTTGTCCGTCATCAGGAAATTGCCTTTATACGTTCGAGTGCCTCTTTAACATTTTCCGGCTGACCGAAAGCCGTCAGTCTTACAAAGCCTTCACCTGCTGCTCCGAAACCGGCTCCGGGTGTTGTTACAACATGAGCCTGATTCAATAATTTATCGAAAAATCCCCATGAGTCAGTACCCGCCGGAGTTTTGAGCCAGATATACGGTGCGTTGACGCCGCCATAAACAGTATAGCCGACTTCGTTTAGTGTCTCACGTATGAGTTTTGCGTTGCTCATATAGATATCGATTGTCTCTTTGATCTGTTTTTTGCCTTGTTTGGTATAGACCGCTGCCGCACCTGCCTGGGTGATATACGAGACACCGTTGAACTTCGTGCATTGCCGCCTCTTCCAGATTGGGCCTACCTCGACCGCCCTGCCGTCTTTCGTATATGCTTTCAACTGCTTCGGTACTACAGTAAAGGCGCATCTGACGCCGGTAAAGCCAGCCGTTTTGGAAAAGCTACGAAATTCTATAGCGACCTCTTTCGCACCATCGACCTCGTATATCGAATGCGGAATTTCCGGCTCGGTGATAAACTCTTCATAAGCAGCGTCAAAAAGGATTATCGCCTTATTTTTTTGTGCGTATTCAACCCATTCGGCCAATTGCTCCTTGGTTGCTACCGCACCTGTAGGGTTATTTGGAAAGCATAGATAAATCAAATCCACTTTTTCCTCGGGCGTTACCGGCACAAAATTGTTCTGTTCGGTACAGGGCATATAGACAATTCCCTCATACCTGCTCTGCCCTGCCGGCCCGCCTGATCTACCGGCCATGACGTTCGTATCCACATAGACCGGGTAGACCGGGTCAGTGACGGCTACGATATTATTCAGCGCGAAAACCTCCTGCATATTGCCGGTATCGCATTTTGCACCGTCACTGACAACTATTTCATCGATATCGATATCAACGCCGCGGGCTTTGAAATCGTTATCCCTGATAGCTTCTCTTAAGAATTCGTAACCTATCCCGCCGTCGTCGTAGCCCCGGAAGGTCTCTTTTCTGCTCATTTCTTCGACCGCCTTTTTCATTGCTTCGATGACTGCCGGCGCCAATGGCTCTGTCACATCGCCTATACCCATACTGATTATTTTGGCTTTAGGATTGGCTTGTTGGAATGCCCGTCTTCGTCTGCCGATTTCCGGGAATAAATAGCCGGCCTGTAATTTCAGATAATTTTCATTAATGAATGCCATAGAAATCCTCGATACTAACATGTCAGTTGGTTCACGAACAAGGCCATTCTATTGCCGTATAACTCTGACGTCAAGTTTGTATGAAAATTGGTGTGATTTGTAATTGTGATTAAAGTGTTTAACTGGATAATGTTATATAGGTGTGCTTCTGCTTTCAGCTCCAGATGACCTTGATATAGACGATATTTTTTTCATCATCCACAATCACTTCACCCCAGTTATGGTTTTCTTCTGCCGGAATTTTATATTCTCTTGCTTTACTATCTATTTGTTCTATGTACCAGCCGGGGGCAGTTATGTCCGGGAAATACAAAACATGTCCGGCTTCTTGGTACTCTATTGATTTTTCCGTGTCCTTCGGATAGGGCAATCTCATTCTTTCGGATGAATATATTTCATAATCCTGTCCCTTGATACTATCGGAATTGTTTATAAAGGTTTCGATGTCTTCCGGGCTCGCTCGAAACTTCAAAAACCACTCGCCGGCAACAAATGACGACCAACTGTATTCCCTGACATCACGGGCCGATTTGGGTAGTGATTCAAGCCTTCCAAGGGACAGTATTCGCAGCGCCCTGACTTTGGGCAGGGTGTGAAAGAGAGAATTTGCGCCCAATGCGATTGCCGGCGCGATAAAAAGAATTGCCCATACAAAATTATTTTTGAGTCTTTTCCTTAAGAAAAAATACAAAATAGCCTGATACGGCAGCGACAAGGTTACCAGTAAGCCAGATGACAGGACGGCGGATATGAAACTCATGCCCATGTAAAGTTTCAGGTGTGAGAAATTTCCGTTTAGGAAAAATCGCACTATTTCGCGTGATGTAATGCATAAGATAAATATGATGACGCCGTTAAGAACGACAAATATCCAGGGAAAAGAGATTGAGCTTTTTTCCTGGTCTATTTTGTACGGCCGATGAAAGCAATACCCGCAGCTTCGACATTTTGGTATCTCGACTATTCCCAGCCACGCTGCTATAAACAGCATACAAAGTGGAAACATGAGAGCAAAACCGATAACCGGGCCGGATTTGGCAAATTGTAGAAGTGCTACAAATTCAAGCAGTAACAGAAACATAAGAAAAAATGCGATTATGGTAATAAAAGAAGCGAGAGTGCTTCGCTTATGAATTCGTGTACTTCCACATCGGGGACAATCTAACTTCCAGGATGGTTTCGAATCGGATTGAGAAATATCAGACTGTTCCCGGCCTTGTTCTATACTCTCTTGTTTTTCTTTGTTAGGTACCATTCAAATATTTTCTGAACTTAAGATGAGTTTATAAATTAAATATTATTAGCCGAGATTATAGTATGTTGGATACTCCCTGCCAATTTCTATGTAAATAAATTATTGTATTCGCTTCGGCTGGCGATCGGATGGTAAATAACAAGCTTGTTATTGTCCGGAAGTATCGACGATTGTATCGTTTGATTCATCTTATTTCATTTATTGTACATGGCCTTTTACGCTGTATTTCACACTCCGCCGCTAATGAATACTTCAGATCAGTATTATATAAGAGCAATCGCTGGGTGGTAAAGAAATATGAAAAATAAGTAACTACTACGTGTAAGTGCGGGACGGAGAATAGTTAATCGACTGTCTTTTTTACAGGAATAACGGCGAGCCACTTCTGGCCGTCGGAGACATCGGTGTATTCACCGAGCTTCTCACCTGTGCTGGAATAGTGTAATATACTGTCCGTATCTGCTATCCAAACAGATTTGTCTGATGGGTCGATTTCTATTGAATAGCGCCCTTTCTCAATACTTAAAAGAAAGTTGCCCTCTGAATCATATTTGTATGTGTTAGCATGGATTACCGTCTCGACCAGATCATCAAATTCAGCGAGTGTTTCGGGCCAATCGTCACCAAATTTGTAATAGCTTTTCTGTGAAGTCATGCCAATCGTCCAGACGCTGCCATCGGATTTATCTACTCGCACATAGATAGGTGAATAATTTATCTTGACAGTTTTAGTAATTTTGCCGTCCGGTGAGACCTTCAGTAAATAGTTTCCTCTGTCGTATTTACCATGCAATTTCCATAAAGCCACCCATACCGAGCCATTTGGAGTGACATCGATAGAGGATGCTGCTGCATCTTGTATGTCATTTGGAAGTTTTTTCTCGAAAAGCAATTCAAGATTCAAACTGCATTTTTTTATGGCATTATCGGCAATCCATATACACTTATTTGTTTTATCAACAGCGATAACAGTCCCACCTAACCGACCATGCCTTATAATTGTTCCCATATTGTCGATTGCATAGATATTTTCTATGGATAAAACATATATCAAATCATTTACAAATACTGCAGATTCGAAAATGCCCGATAAGGACCAGAGTTCCCTACCGGTAGCTGTTTCGTACATCGTTATTTTTTCAGGATTATTTTCACACACTACAAAAGAACGACCATCCTCAGATGCAGAAATGGCTCTATTCCTGCCCCAGAGAGCGGTCTTTTTAAGGCGATAGACGATTTGCTTCAATTCGCAGTTTGAGTTGAACAAAAAGACAGCGTCTCCACATGGTGGCGTTTCGAGGTTATTGTCTTTATCGCAATCGTCCAGCACGAGAAGTTTTGGGGTGTCGTTATTTTCTTTTTTCTGTGAGGCGGTGATTGTTTCAGGCGCCAAAGTTGCGACTGAAAAGGAAATTGAAACAAGTATCAAAGCGGACTTTATTGCATTGAAATGATTATGAAAAAGACGCATGAGAACACCCTCCAGATAATTTATGTTATATTAAGTCCCATATATTGGCGTATTTGTCATATAACGTCCCTGGCCCGTAGCCCGGCACGTGAACCTGAAAAATTAATCCCCGGTGTGTTTGCTTATTATCAATAGTTTATGCGATTCGACTTGTTTTTTCAAGAAAAAAACAATTTCTATGTCGAGGTAACACATTATTTTTTGGCCGGATCCTTCGCTGCGCTCAAGATGACAATCTCATACATTGAATTCTGGGTAACTGAGGGTTATTTCGAGAAGCGTCTGTCGATGATGGGAGTTTCCGCCGGCAGAGGAATCCGGTTCAAATCAACAATATTCGCATCAGTTATAAGGACGATATCCACTCTGGCACGGTGGCGAAAGCCTTTCTGGTCCTGCCCATTATATGGAATCCATTTTCCGTCTTTTGCAATAACATATTCGGGCAGTTCGCCGGTCGGTGTTTTGGCGGATGCGAACTCTATCGGGCTGGCTCGAAGAACGGAGCCGTCATCCATTTTTACCGATTGCATCGATGACCACAGGATGCGAACACCTGTCTCGGCGGTTGAGCCGCTGACCTTATATTCCGACGGACTCTTTTCGAGAATCAGAGGCGCTCCTTTAGTTTTGAGCTCGAGAATCTCCGGCCAGGCCTTTTCGAATTCCTCTCTCTTTTCGAACGATATCTCGAAAACAGTTTCCTGAATATCTTCAGCGACGTCGATAACAACGGCTTGCTGCCGGTATTCTTTAAGCTGTTTCGGCCAGGGGCCCGGCCATTTTCCCTTTCGCCATGTTATCACCGATGCAAAAGTCAGTGAAGCCGTTATAAAAACAGCGATAAGGCTGATTGAAATATTCCTTTTCAAATGCATCGCTGCCTCCTTATGTATAGCAATTGTCATTTTCTTATTTCTGCCAGTTTGGGCCGATTGAAATATCAACTTTCATAGGGACGTCGAGGTTGATTGCACCGGTCATTTGCTCGGCGATCCAGCGGGAATGCTCATCTGCCTCGGCGGCCGGCAGCTCGAATACCAGCTCGTCGTGAACCTGTAAAGTCATTAGTATCGGCAGATTTTCCGTCTCTATTTTTTGTTGGATTTTTATCATCGCAACTTTAATTAAATCAGCGGCGGAACCTTGAATTACACTATTGACTGCGAGCCGTTCGGCTTGTGAGCGTTTGCCGGCATTTTTGTTGTTGAGGTTCGAAATCGGCCTCCGGCGGTGCAAAATCGTCTCAGCATAGCCGGTTTTCTTTGCCTGGGCGATGCATTCGTCCATAAAATCACGGATCGAGCCATAGCGGGCGTAATAGTCCTCGATGAATTTTTTCGCCTCGGCCTGTGTAATTCCGATAGTTCGTGACAGGCCGAACGGCCCCTGCCCGTAAATGATGCCGAAGTTGACAGCCTTACATCGCGAACGCATCTTGCTTGTCACCTGGTCAATTGGGCAGTCGAAAATTTGTGAAGCAACGAAACGGTGAATATCCTGGTCGGCCGCAAAAGCTGACATCAGTGCCGGGTCTTTAGAAAAATGCGCCAGCAATCGCAGCTCGATTTGTGAATAATCGGCGCTTAAAATGCTATCGGTTTTATTTTTTGGAACAAAAGCCGAGCGGACTTTGCTGCCCAACTCGGTGCGGATGGGTATATTTTGCAAATTCGGGTCACTGGAACTTAGCCTTCCGGTGGCGGTGATTGTCTGATTAAATGAAGCGTGCACCCGCCCGGTCCGTGGATGGATAAGCGAGCCGAGCTTGTCCACGTAAGTATTTTTCAATTTGCTGAGCGTTCGATATTGCAAAATCAGCTCGACAATCGGATGTTGGCCGGAGAGTTGTTCGAGCACCGCTGCATCTGTGCTGCGTCCCGACTTAGTAACACGTACCGGCGGAAGGTCGAGCGTATCGAAAAGAATCTCGGCGAGCTGTTTCGGCGAATCGATATTGAATACTGTCCCAGCATGCTTGTAAATCTGCTCGGTGACGGTTTTGAGCGTTTCTGTAATTTCGCTGGACATTTTCCGCAGCAGGCCGGTATCGAGCGAGACGCCGTTATATTCCATCGCCGCTAAAACCGGCACCAGCGGCATCTCGACCTGCTCGAACAATTCACGCAACTTCGGCTCGGCATCCAACCGTTTCTTGAGATACAGATACAACCGATACGTGACATCAGCGTCCTCGGCGGCGTATTCGCAGGCGACCGCCGTATCGACCATATCGAACGTGAGCTGGTTTTTGCCCTTGCCGATAAGGGCGGAAATCGGAATACAATCGTAATCCAGATAATCGGCCGCCATATTGTCCATCGAGTGACTCCGCCCCGGGTCAAGGCAATACGAAGCGACCATCGTATCGAAATAAACTCCCCTGACCGGCATCCCGGCGTTTTTGAAAACGAGCAAATCGTATTTAATGTTCTGGCCGATTTTCTGAATATCGCTATCTGCGAGTATAGGTGCCAGTTTGGGCCGTATTGCATTTAAATCCAGGTGTTTGGTTCCCAGCGGGGTCTTGACGGGAAGATAATAGCCTGTTTGAGGCTCCCAGGAGAAACTCATACCGACCAGCTCGGCACGCATCGGGTAGATCGATGTAGTCTCCGTATCGACTGCAAAGAGCTTCTGCTTTTTCAATTTGTCGAAAAATTTCTCGAACTTTTTCTGTGTGTCAATTAACTGATAGTCCTTCGTTGTTCTTATATTGTGTTTGTTATTGCGTTTATTTTCTTTGCCGTCGGCATTGTCAGTCGCGGATGATGATTTGTCAGCCAGGGCTAACTGGTTAAGAAGACGGATGAAGCCAAGCTCTTTGAATATTTCGGCCAGCTTGCTTTCGTTGTATTTGCCCATCTGCAGGTCTTTATAATCGACTTTAAGCGGGACATTGCAATCGATAGTGACAAGCTCCCTGCTCAATAGTGCCTGGTCTTTGAATTTGCGAAGATTATCTCCGCGTTTGCCCTTGATTTCATCGACGTGTTCGTAAAGATTTTTGATTGAGCCGTATTTGCGAATCCAATCCAGGGCGGTTTTCGGACCGACGTCCGGAACGCCGGGGATATTATCCGAAGTGTCACCCTGTAAGGCAAGGCAGTCAATAAACTGCACAGGTGTAATTCCCATTTTTTCCGCCAATGCGGTCACATCGATAATCGTATCGGTTTTGATATCGTATGTGCTTATATGCTCATCGAGCAACTGGAGCAGGTCCTTATCTTTGGAGCAGATTAATGAGTCATAGCCGTCGGCGGCGGCTCTTTTTGCCAGTGTTCCGATGATATCGTCCGCCTCGAAGCCATCTATACGAAGGATAGGAATATTCATCGCCTGTAAAATCTGTTCGATTCGGTCGATTTGTCCCGGCAAATCATCGGGCATCGGCGGGCGATTTGCCTTGTATTCGGTATAAATCTCGGTCCGAAACGTTGGTGTCTTGCTGTCCATAGCGACAACTAACATATCGGGATTTTGCCGTTGTATCAGACCGAAAAGTGCCTGTGTAAAAATATATGCAGCCTTTGTCGGCTCTCCGGTCGGGCTGGTCAATCGCTGCCGCATCGGGGCGTAATAGGCGGCGTAGATATGGGCATGACCATCGATTATGTAGAGCTTCTTTGCCATTGGTGCCACTTTATGTATTGCCGAGCGTGCTGTCAAGGCCGACAGTGGTAATTTGACAAGTCCCGGATAAATCCATGAAATAAGCCGCATTGCCGTTTTGACTATCGCCAGCCGCCTGCGGGAACGTCTGGCCTTGTCCGGGAAATTTAAGACTGCAAATTCCTTATGATATTTTTTCGCCGCCCTGTCGTATGCTTCTGCTGCCCTGAATTCACTATGGAAACTACCGAGACGTATTGACTTTTTATTAGCCATGATATGTGCAGCCCAGGGCTTTTTCCCGCGTCGCCAGGTGACGCCTTTATATTTGGAGCTGTATTTGTGACTTTTGAATTTGACTCGATTTCGGACGTTTTGGGCGCGGCTTGCAGGACGTAGATTCACCTTTCGATTATCCAGACTATTACGGTTGATATGGTCTACGAATAGATTGTCGGGAGCATTAATTATCTGGCGGTGCATTAAAACTAATTGTCTTTCACCGCTTTTGATAAAGGACGTACGAGCTGCGTAATAGGAGTTTTTACGTCTTCCGGTTGCGTGCCATTTGTACCGGGCAAGATGCGTGTAATCGTCCGGGTCCACGATGGCGTATTTTCCCTTTGATAGTGGTATTCTGCAAAATGGATAACCGTATCGAATCCGCCTGTAGATAAGCATCGGCCGAATCAAAATCCAGACAAGCCAAAAAGGAATGTTAATGGTTAGACTGATAACCGCCCCCATTCGCGGAAATATCAAATATTGAATATGAAAAAGTAAAATGACATATCAAAGATAAAAAATGTAGCTTTGCAGACTAGATACGCTGGTTTTTGATTTTTACATTGTAGTTTTTAGATTTACATTTTGATTTTTTATTTTGCGTCTTTCGGCAGGAGGTCGAAACACTGTCCCCATAATGGTGGCTACTTGCGCAAACGTGTCGAAAAAAAGCATGTTTTTGAACTGAGCCCGAAGCGTAAGCGCAGGGTCAAAAAGAACTTAAAAAAATTTTCATTTTTCTCATTTTTGTTTTTAAATACTTGCGCAAACGATGCGAAATTTACCCCGTGAGATGGCGGCTTTCAGCCTATCTCACGGGATGAATATTTAGCCCGTAAATTTATTTGTGGGTTCTCAGGACAACGGATATAATACAAACAACAACCTTGAGCGACGACAGAAGGTGGATGTACAGATGCGAGTTTTTCAATGAACAAAATGGGTGATTGTCCCTAATTTTAAAAAAACTTACAATAATTAAAAAATATCCATAATGTGTATTCGAAAGAAGTTATCTCGCAAAATCAGATTTGAGGTTTTCAAACGTGATTCTTTTACTTGCCAATATTTTAGAAGAAAAGCCTATAGTTTAGGTGATTTTAGGGCCTAAAAACAATACACCAGAGTATATTATAGATAGACTTTTAAAACGAAATAATTTTGAGAATGTAAACGTTATTCGCTCAGAAGCATCTTATAGATAATGATGAATACATAATAAAGAAATTGGACGTGTCAGCCCATAAGTTGTAAACTAGAGGTTTATTAGGGACGCACCAAATTTTATAAAAACGAAAAAGTATCAATAATAGGGCACGTCCCTATTATCTCAAAGTGTGAACTGCAGGTTTTTGTAGTATAAAATTGAGAATTGCTCGCGATGAGTATATCTATCGGATATGAGGGAAGGTTTCTCGAAAGCACTACGAATCTCAGGGGCGTGTTAAAAAAAACAATCGGCCACCTGCCATCTGTCAAGATTGCAAAAGGTGCAACGGTGTTTTTACAACATGGGCGTCTGTACTTTGATGCTGCCAAAAAAGCACCTATGGAAATAAAACCACTGTTGATATTTTACGGGATGGTAAATTATGCGAAAAGCTTAGTTGTGGCTCGTAATTTCAAATCACTTGAATCTTTACACCAAAGACATGGTATTAAGGATAAATCAAATCCAAATGCGCGACTCGAAGAACTTGCCGTAAAAATATTAGAGCAAGGTACTTTTCAAGAGTTCAACGATACTGTTTGCATGTTGGATTGTATATCCTTTATCAATAAAGAGAACATGACAGTATGTGTTAATCTTCCAACATCTAACTCTGAGAATTTAAAACACAAAACTCTTACACTTAGAGATATATTGGCAAGAATCTCCGGCTTAGAGTCTCTTTATAGTGCTACATTTGGCGAAGAAGCTAAAACAGTCAACCTCTCATTTGGTTTTATGGAAGGAAAAAATGGTTATATAGAATTACGTATTGATGACGAAGAGATTTTTAACAACGTAGAAACTCGTGAATCCATCATAGAAAAATGGCGAAGAAAATACTCTTTTCTAAAGAACTGGTACTTGATTGCTGCAGAACGTGCCTGGGACCACTCCATTTTGGTTTTTGCCAATATTGACAAGGAAAGTATTACTAAGCTTTCTGATAAAATTGAAGAAAAAGAAAACGGCAACTATTACGTAGCGAAGGGAACTTTGAGTAACGAGGATTGCAAATTTGTCAACTTTTGGGAAATACTCGACCCTACTGTACGAGGATTGATGGGTGGTAGTGAACGCTTAATAGAATCGTTTGATAATACACACATTTCAGAACTCTCACTTTATTATTTGGGAATGTTCCTTTTAAGTTCATTGGTAAGGTATCGTCCCCAAATTTGGGGTCATTCGATATCGAGTTTGGTTACTAGCGATTCTCCATCAGATGACAAAGCTTTAGCTCTTATTGAGAGTTTTATGGAACTAGTGCTGTCTACTTTCTCTAATGCAATTGTGAATGCTATGAGCATAAAAAAAATGAGTAAATAACTAGGTCCAGCCACGAATTAAAAACCAGGGATAGCCTATTAATGTCTTCGAGTGACTTAGAATAATTAGTGCTGTTTTCTATTTCTGGTTTTGTTCCTGATCAGAAGGAAAACTTAAAATTTGAAAGGATCCCAAGCTGCAAATAAAAAAAAGTAAAAGAACTGAATAAGTTAACATAGATAGGTAGATGTACCTATCAAATCGTTATTGTGAAAGGTCAAATTATGAAAGATAAATATGCAAAAACATTTATAGGATTTATCTTGGGATTGTCGGTTATTTTTGTCTTAGGCGCTGCACATGAAGTCAAAAAATATGAGGTTGTAGTATCAGGAGGTATTTCAGCATCAACATCGACTATTAATTATCAATCTGCTTTCTCAGGTATAAATCCTGATGGAGTTTGTTATTTGGCGATAACCAATACTCAGGATGGTTACACTAATGTTTTCAAGATTACAGAAGCTCTTAATGACTCTTTTAATAAAAACGCATTTAAAAAAGGCCAACAAGGAAGGATTATCGTACATCCCCAACAACGGTAAACAAGGAACAAAGACATAGCCAACTTTAAATGTCACATGAATAGAATAATTAATGTCATTTAACTTTGTTTTGGTTCATAACAAGTAGGCCGACCGAAAAGTAGAAAGAGGCCCAAGGTGAGAAGAAGACAAAGCAGAAGCTGCAAATGAATAAAAGTGGAAGAACTGAATAAGGTTTCACGAACAAATAAAAGCATATCAAATCACTATTAACCTAAATTGGAGCGCTGCTAATGTGGTTGCCAAAGGATGAGAGAAAAGTCTTACGAAAATACTATCATTGCCTTCAAAACACACAAGAATATGAGCGATTTGAATCTCTTTCCAAGAGGGTACATATCGCAACTCGTAACTTAATAAAACGGGGTTTAGTACATGAAATAAAGGAGGGTGGAACTGAACATAATCAGGCTCTCACTGCTTTATGTGCTAAGGACTCAATTAAACTTAACACTTTCTTGGCAAGTTCGGAAAATGATATCGAATGTAATGATGTCACCTTGCGTCTTACTCTTGAAGGGCATGATTTGGCCTCAAAATATGATCACTGGTTTTCAAGAACAGGCTTATGGTTTGCTGAATACAAAGACCATTGGATTTGGCTTCTTTCTGGTTTCTTGGGCGGTATAATTGGGGCATTAATTGTTGAATGGTTAAAGTAGAAAGAGTCCGAAGCTGAAAGTAAAAAAAGTGGAAGAACACGATAAGGGAATATCAATGTGTAAATGTCTCTATTAGAATTTTAAGAAAGAAAGACAGTAGTTATGGACCGGGAAGGCGAAATCCAAAGTAGGATTTTCTGTGAGCAAATTCCACAAGTGGAGCTTTTTGTCCGAAACTTAACGTACTACCAAAGTCTTAGTGAAACATCGCTGCCTAATGAAGACCAAGATTTTTGGGAGGAGGTATCTTATGCTTTTTTAGGAGCTGCAATTCTTGCGTGGTATAATGTTTTTGGTTCCTTTAAAAGTCACGTATATTGGTCAAAACTTATTGAGAAAATACCAGAAAAGGTTAAGAATGATTTCAAAAAAAACGTTTATGAATTGACAAACCTAAACGAAAACGTATATCAAAAGTGCCGAAACAATATCATAAATCTGCGTGATAAGTACTTTGCACACAGAGACCGTGACTGGCATAAGCATAACTACAATTCTTCAGATTTAGAAAATGCGATTAAAATAGCGAAAGGATATGAAAGTTGGGTCAATGACCTGCTTCATAAGGAAAGTTTTTCTCCGATGAGTTCTCTCGCTGATAATATCCAGAGTGCTAAAAATGAAGTAGAGCATATATTATCGTTCTATAAAAAAGCATAGAATAAATAGGATCAGCCACCTATGCTACTCTGCGAAGTAACTTGCTACGCAGCACGAGTTAATGGCTGGGGCAAGGTGACAAAACTTACTTATGTCTCGAAACTCCGGCCTTACTCAGGATAGGTTTCGAGAGAATGACAATTTAAACGAATATTACTATGGAGGTTATGACATGAAAGTGCTTCCAGAAAAAAGACATACCTGGCTTCTATTGCTCGTGGTTCTATCGCTATTGATTATTGTAATCTATCGAGTAGGTTTCCACGTCCCTGCTCCCGCATTCAACGAAGAAGCTGCGATGAATCTTCTGCCATGAAATAATAATAGTTCTGTTGCAGCTATTTGTTAATAGTGGATTTTTTATTGTCGTTTATTTATATGTGTTTTGATTTTCTAAAGAGAGACACGAATGAGGCCCCTATAACAGCCAATATCAATGCCCCGGGAGCGGGGATAAGATTTACATTGTCCACACCGACTGCAGTGAAGATTTCATCCGGGTCGTTGGCCAATTGAAAGGAAAGGGTATAAGGGCCAGGTGCCCAGCCGGTAAGGTCGAAGGTGACAGTTTCTTCATAGAAAGTACCGGTTATATCGGAACTGCTGAGTGTGTATTGATGCGCGCCGAATGTGGCGGTAAATTCATCGGTGTCACCACCTAAATCGCTCTTGAACATGGTAATATCGAATGATAACATTGTCTCTGTAGGTAGTAAAAAGATATTATCCTGGTAAATATAGCTCGTGGAAGGCTCTGACTCATCGTCCGGTCTTAGTACGGCAATCCCGTTGTAGTCATAGGCCGTACTGTCACTTGTGACATCTATATTATTTAAGCCGAATGTCCAGCCAGTTCCGGGCTGATCGTTGGAAAAATAGCCGTTTGTAATTGAAGCAGTGAGCGGCTCGGTTGTAATTAGCAATAAGACAAAGACAAAAATCAGCAGGAAAAAAGCATTTTGGGACTTGTCCATTTTCATCACCCTTGATAAAGCTCCATTTATGCGTATAGTACGCTTTTGATAGAAAAAACGCACAGAACAGGCAAATACTAAACAGAATTCTTCGAAAAATGCAAGTGTTTTATTCGAAAAACAGCAATTATTTAGCCGATGCTTCACAATCTGCGATGTTAACTCTTTATTTTTTCTTTGCATGTGAGCCTCTTTGGCCGCTGTTTTTTTGTAAACCCACCCTTGACATAGACCGATGATTATGGTATGAAGGTTTTATAATAGTTGATTCGGAAGATTGAAATGAATATTAACATAAACAATATGATTATCATAATTATTGCGGAGAAGATGAAGCTGCCCTGAGAAAGCGAATCAATCAGGTTTTGAGGCCTTCCAGAGCAGCGAACTTTGGAAGGCTTTTTTTATTTGTTAATCTGATTGGATAGTTTTGGCACTGCTGTGATTTTATTCTGAGCTGCTGTAATAATAATAGGTGTGGTTGACAATAATTGTTATGGGATTTACACTATGCCCTCTGCCTTATAGGCAGGTAAACAAATCCGCCTGAAGGCGGTTGAATTTTTGAGGACCTGATTAATGTCGGAACAAAAACAAAGTAGTTTCAGAGATACGCTTAATCTGCCTAAGACGGATTTTTCGATGAAGGCCAACCTGGTGCAGCGAGAGCCGCAGATGCGTAAAAAATGGGCCAAAGACGATATTTATGCCCAGACCAGAAAAGCCAGAAAAGGCGCCCCTTTGTATACTCTGCACGATGGCCCGCCGTATGCCAACGGTGATATTCACATGGGGCACGTCATAAACAAGGTCCTCAAGGATTTCGTTGTCAAGTACAAGACGATGGCCGGCTTCGATGCACCTTATGTCCCCGGCTGGGACTGTCACGGCCTGCCCATCGAATCGAAAGTTATGACTGAGCTCGGCGAGCAGGTACGCGATATGAGCAAATCCGATGTTCGCAAACTCTGTTATAAATATGCCAGCAAATACGTCAAAATCCAAAGCAAACAGTTCCAGGAGCTTGGTGTGTTCGGCGATTTCGACAATCCTTACCTGACGTTTAAGCCTTCGTACGAGGCGGGGATTCTGGAAGTTTTTGCTGAGTTGGTCGGCAAGGGTTTGGTTTATAAGCAGCTCAAGCCTATTCACTGGTCTATCGGTTGCGAGACGGCCCTGGCCGAGGCCGAGCTGGAATATAAGGACATCGCCTCGCCGAGTATCTTCGTAAATTATCCTGTCACTAAGGAGAGCATCAGCAAACTTATTGAGCTTGGTCTGGTTGAGGCGGGCGAAGCGGAGGTCGCAAAAGTTTGTTTTATGATATGGACGACCACGCCGTGGACTCTGGCGGCTAATCTTGCGGTGGCGGTGCATCCGTATCTGGACTATAAAGCAATCAGCTACGAGCAAAATGGACAGAAGTATATTTCAATCCTTGCGGCCGAGCGCATCGAGGCGGTAGTTACCGCCGGGGGCCTGGGCGAGGGACAATACAAACTCAGCGAAAAATCGGTCAGTGGCCGCGAGTTTGAAGGGCTGCGTTATAAGCATCCGTTTGTGGAGAAAAATCCGACGGACAAGGACGCTTACATGGTGATTCTCGCCGAATATGTCACTACCGAAGACGGCACGGGACTTGTGCACATCGCGCCGGGTCACGGCCTCGAGGACTATCTTTCGGGTCAGAAATACGACCTGGCGGTATATTCGCCGGTGCTGGACGACGGCCGATATGACGATACGGTGCCGAGCTGGCTCAAGGGGCTCAAAGTCCTGGAAGTTGACACCATCGTCAATAACTACCTGCGGGAACAGGGACTTCTGTACGCCCAGGGCGAGATTACGCACAGCTATCCCCATTGCTGGCGTAGCAAGGGGCCGGTTATTTTCCGGGCTACCGAGCAGTGGTTCATCAGCGTGGACAGGGAATTGCCCGGAGTAGGCAAAAATCTGCGCGACCTTGCGCTGGAAAGCGTGCAGAAGGTGACATGGATTCCCGGCTGGGGCCAGAAGAGGATAGCTGGCATGCTCGAATCGCGGCCGGACTGGTGCATCAGCCGCCAGCGAAGCTGGGGACTTCCGATTCCGGTCTTCGTCAATGCAGATGGAAAAACCCTGCTGACAAAAGAATCCGTGCTCGCAGCAGCAAAGTACATCGGCAAGAACGGCTCGGACAGTTGGTTTACCGATTCGCCGCGGCAGATTCTGGGCGATGATTTTGAGCTGCCGGATGATTTCAATCTCGATGAGCTGAAAAAGGAAGAGAATATTTTCGATGTCTGGTTCGAGTCCGGCTGTAGCTGGTACAGTGTCTGCGCCCGGCAGTCAGATTGGCCCGTGCCTGTGGATTTGTATCTGGAAGGTTCGGACCAGCATCGCGGATGGTTCCAGTTGTCACTGCTTCCGGCCCTTGGAGCGACCGGCAATCCGCCGTTCAAGAGCGTCTTAACGCATGGCTTTACTGTCGATGAAAAGGGAATGAAGCAGTCGAAATCATTGGGCAATTACGTTAACGCCCAGGATGAAGTGAAAAAATACGGTGCGGATATTCTTCGGCTGTGGGTTTCGAGCGTGAATTATCAGGAAGATATTCGCTGCAACGATGAGATAATCGGCCGAACGCAGGACGCCTACAGGAAAATCCGGAATACGCTGCGGTACCTGCTCGGCAATATAGACGATTTCGACCCGGACAAGCATGCCGTCGCTTACGATAATATGCTTCAAATCGACCGCTGGGCAATGCAGCAGTTGCAAAAACTGATTGCTAATGTCACGCAGGCATACGAGAATTTCATTTTTCACAGGGTCTTTTCGCTGCTTTACAATTTCTGCACGGTCGAGATGAGCAGTATCTATATGGATGTGCTTAAGGACCGGATGTATTGCGATGCGGCGGACAGCCCGTCCCGGCGAAGCGGCCAAACGGCGATGCACGAAATACTGGACAGCCTGGTTCGAATGCTTGCGCCGATTTTAGTGCATACGGCTGAAGAAGCCTGGGCGGCTATGAAGTTCAAACCGGAAAAAGTTGATAGTGTGCACATAGCAAGTATGCCGGAAGTTGATGCTTCGATCGACTTTAAAAGTTCCGAGCCGCGATGGCAGAAATTGATGGAGTTGCGTGACGAAGTTCTGCGAGTACTGGAAGGTCTAAGGCGAGACAAAATTATCGCCAGCAATCAGGAGGCGTGCGTGACAATTTCCTGCGGCGATGAAGACACCGCCCTTATGAACGAGTTCGGACTCGAGCAATTCGCAGCGTTGTGCATCGTCAGCGAAGTCAAGCTGCAAAAAAGTTCGGACCAAACAATCGTCGTTGCCCAAAAAAGCGAATATAAAAAGTGTCAGCGGTGCTGGAACTACTGGCCGAGCGTCGGTGCCGACAGCGAGCATCCCGATTTGTGCGAACGTTGCGTCGAAGTCGTTCGCAGTTGATGCCAATTAACGACTTGGCTTCCACTCTAAATTGGCTTTGAATCAGGTTTGTTGTGCCTTTCCGGAACCAGCAATTTCTCATATTATTTTGTTTTCAAAGAGCTTATATTCTTTACGCCATACGCAGCATGCTGAACCCAGTACAAAAAGACTTGTCCGGCATAGCTTTATGCGACGCCGGATTGGCTTCGTTTGGCTTCGTTTCCTTGTCCGGTATAGTCATAGACGACGCCGGATTGGCTCGTCCGAATTCCGGCAATTTCTCATAATATCTTTATTTCAAAGAGTTTACGTTTCTTTACGCCATACGCAGCACACTGAACGCAGTACGAAATAATTGGGTTCGTTTTGCATTTTTTTCTTAAAATTTCGTACGTAATCCTTCGTAGAATCCATCTTGACGCAATTCTCTTTCAATAATGCTCTTATGTTTGCTCTGAACGCTTTTTTCCATCGATTTGTACCTGTGGCTGAACCAGAGAGTTCTTGATATTTGTCGAACAAGATGAGTATATGCGTTTATGAGTGTATGTGTTGATGAGTATATGTTTTAACTCATTTACTCATTTACTGATGTACTCATTCACCCCCAATTGTTGATTTGATTCCCCCCTGATTTTCAATGAACTATTTATCCCGTGAGATAGGCCAAAAGCCGCCATCTCATGGGGTGAACTTTTTCCTTCTCTAAGCTTATGCTTAGATTGTTGCGTATTATACCAAAAAACGGCCGTATTGCAAGCAAAATCCCCGTTTTTTTGGTAAATTGACCTTTACTCCTAACTCGTTGAGCATATATCGCGTAGAGAAGCTTTTTTATTGATTTTTTATGCAATTCCGACAATAATACTTACTAAGAGCGGTTATTTAATTTTGTCCTGATAAGGTAGAAGAAAATGGATTTACAAGGCATTCGCGAAGCTTTGCGACGACAGCCTTTTGAACCTTTCAGTTTTTGCCTGGCGGATGGATGTTCGCTTGCCGTCCCGCATCCGGAAATGGTAGCTGTTGGTAAAAGGCGGATTATCGTTGTACAGCCGGATGACTCGTGGTCGGTTGTGGAACCGTTGCTTGTTGTCTCATTGGATTATAACGGCAAACGTCGGCCGCACAATAAACGACGAAAACCGCGTGATGATTAAGCACGTAATAATGTTTCATGTATTTTATTAATCTGACAAAAAGTACAAGGTCCCTTTTATCATTCTTCTCCAAGTGCCTCAATGTCTGCCAGGTCTTTTTTTCGTCCTAAGGCCCTTTTGTTTGAGAGTAATTCCTTTTTTCCCAGGTAGTAAACGTGCACGTCACCGAAGTTACCTTTGACTTTTCCGGAGAATGCCTTCTGCCATGAAACGCCCGTGAGCGATGTGATCAAATCCACACGGACAGGTGCAAGGCCGAGTTGAATAACTTTATCCGGCTCGTTAAAGTCTGATTCTGTCAAATCAAGAGAGCCGAAACCGAATTCTTTAAGAGCTGCTAAAATCTTCCCGGCGTTTTCCGGGTCGGGTTTTACCAGTATGTCGATATCGCCGGTGAATCTCGGCACTCCGTGAAATGCAAGAGCATAAGCACCTACAATGATAAATTCGACCTTATGAGCGTTTAGCAATTCTAACAGTTCTTTGAAGTCCTGCTGAATCTCCATAATACTGCCTTCTTAAATATTCCATAGCTTCAATCCGTTGCTCCGGAGTTTTTCCCAGCCAGTATCTCAGGTCGTCTTTTATCTTCGACCATTCTCCAAGTGTGCATTTGGTTACTACTTTTTCTATCATAATATTATTTTAAGGTACATTCCGTTATGCTGTAAAGAACATTATCGGCAAATCACCTTTCAGAGGAAATCCTAAACACTAAATCCTAAGTCCTAAACAATCTCAAAATACGAATAAACAAATGACCATAACGCTTTCAAGAAGAACTGCATGGGCAAGCAGGTTGCCTGTCCTACCCGCTTATAGAAATTTAACGTCATTCCGAGTGGAATCCGACAAAGGCGGATGGAACCGAGGAATCCCTCGGCTATGCTCGGGACAAGTCTGTTTTGAATAGAACTCTCCATTACGCCTTTATCTCCGGTCCGCCTTGGGCGTGCCTTATGCAGAGATGACAATAGAATGTAAACTGATAGCTGATACCCGACATTGCTCCTTTTTGGGATGAAATTGTGATTTTTTCTCAATTTTTCATCGTTTTTTGTAATTTTTTGCTTTTTTTAAGGTTTTTATAAATGTTTTACCTGTGAGATACACCATAAACAATGAATAGTTGTTAGCTTTTGGTTTTTTGTACCAATTGTATAATTTTTGAATTGAAAATCATCTGGAAAGGTTTAGATTTGTACTTAGCGAGCAATGATGCGAGACATCTTGAATTTATGATCGTTAACGATGTCTTTAGATGTGAAGACATTAAAGCTTCGCTTGTTTATTTGGTGAGATCGGAGAGCTTCCATCGTCAGATTTTAGTATGGTACGCCTGAAATTCCTATATATATTTGGAACAAATTAAATCGTCAATATTCCGAGATGATCCTTATTTTATGTTATTTAATACTCACAGGATTCAATTTCCGAAAGGATAATGAATGAGAGACAATGAACAAAAATTGTATAGCGAGAGAGTTACTTTACGTGTAATAATTATCTCAGTTGTCTTCATAGTTATCGGAGTTCTACTGATATGGTTCACTATTGGTGAAGCTTGGCTTGGTAAACGTCAAATCCTACAAGTGCTAATGCAGCAATTAGGTGCTTTAGTATTTGTAACATCAACAATAACGCTGTTTTGGGAACTTTTGGCAAAAAGATCTTTTTTAAGCGAAATTCTTGTAAAAACTCAAGTATCTCGAGATGTAGCACTTGCCGGGCTACTCAAGATAACAAATCGCTTTCACGACGATATAGATTGGCGCGGGTATATAGAGAAATCAAATAAAATTGATATATTCTTCGCATATGGAAGAACTTGGCGGGGTGCCCATGAAGAACAGTTGAAAATAGCTCTTAAAAACAATGATGCAAGAGTAAGGATTGTTCTGCCAGATCCTGACGATAGTTCAACCATATCGGAATTATCAAGACGATTCAGAATCACGCAAGAGGATTTAAAAGGACGAATTAAAGAGTCCGTAAATTATTTCAAAGAACTTAAAATCATAGCAGACAGGGATGGTGGAACTGTAGGATTATGGTTTTTACCTGAATGTCCAGTTTTTTCTTTTTATAGGTTAAACCATATTGGTATACTTGCTTTGTACAAACACGAAAGTGGACGAGGTAACGTACCTACTTTAGTATTTGAACAGGGTGGAACTCTTTATGATTTCATGCGTCAGGAATTTGATGCAATGATTAAGGATGGTGGTCTTGCAAAACAAATTAACCTTATCAAGGAATAAAATGATGCAAAGTGAGTGCGTAGATGGAAAACTCGTATTGGTTCAATTTGGTGATTTAAACATAAATGATTTAGAACTCGCATTAAAAATAGGTGAAGTAGGATGTGATATTGAGACCACAGGACTTGATTGGAAAAAAGCAACTATTTGCACATGTCAGTTAAGTATAGGGGATGAAAAAATCATAGTAGTAAGGACTGGCACTAATCGTCCGGAGAATCTATGTAGGCTTCTTTCTGATAATCAAGTCAAAAAAGTATTCCATCATGCCACTTTCGATTTAAGATTCATGGCTTATAAATGGGGAGCAAATGCTTGCAACGTTGCATGCACAAAAATAGCAAGCAAATTATTAAATCCAAATTGTAATAATCATAGTCTGAAAAGCTTATTGTATGATTTTCTTGGAATTCGTATTGATAAGAACGAAAGAATGTCAAACTGGTTATCCGTCGAGTTGTCAACAGAACAAGTTTCATATGCTGCTAGGGATGTTATGTATTTAATACCGTTATTGAAGGAACTAGATGAAAAACTTGAAGAAAAGCAACTTTTAAATTTAAGCAGAGCTTGTTTCACACATATTACTACAAGAGTCTATTTAGACATTAATGGGTATGGAGATATTTATGAATACTGAGACGACTCTGAAATTTAATGCTCTATACGTGAAATATCAGACACAGACGATTAGGTTGAGACTCGCCCCAGCTTTGAGAATGACGCGTGAGTGGACCAGCGAGCTAAAGCCTACTCTGAATGATTGGCCTGAATCAGTTAAGTCCAGTTAGCTAAAGTAAATAATGTAATATGGCCAGCGGAGCCGATTCTAGATAGTTAGCTCCTCAACCACTAATTAGTAAAAAATGAGTAAACAACAAACCAAACTGACAAATCCAGCACGCCGACTTTTATACTTTATTAAGAAGGCAAAAGGATTGCAGGGAGGCTCAACTGCTCAAGTTGCATTAGCCGATATGTTTGAAGTAAAAAAAGATGACCATGCAGAACTATTCTCAAAGTTCAGCGTTTTCTTAAAGTTGATTGAAGATACAGAACGTCGGATTGTGAACTTGGATCATCCTAACAAAGATAAATTTATGAAATGCATGGGTCCAATAAAGGGAGCATTCAAAATACCGAGTCTAAATGCAAGCTGGTCTGACACATTGAAGAAAATATCAGATTCTGATATAGCCCTGCTTGAGCTTAGCTCAGAAGCATTGGATGCATATCGAAAAGAAGCACTAATCGAGCAAGACCAACTTGAAGAGATCAAGCAAGATACGGATAGTCTATTCAATGAGATAGTAAACAGTGATCTTGATAAAAACCTGAAAGTTATCTTATTGGATTTGCTTGAAGTCATAAGAAGAGCAATCGCTGAATATCAGATTAGAGGGGCCGAGGGCCTAAAGAAGGCAGTTGCTGAAAGTGTAGGGAGACTATTTATTGATAAAGACATTGTTCTTAAAGAAAAGGATAAATCGGCATTCCAATCTTTTTGGAAGTATCTTGCTAAACTCAATTTGATTGTAAGCTCTGCTTTGTACGCAAAAGAGATTGGTGAAAATGTAAATGATTTCATACAAAATCTACTACATTGAAGAATTGAATGATGACGTGAAGTGTCTTTTGAGGAATGAGGAATTAAAGAGATAAGAAACAATTGTGACATAGTGATGATTAAAGAATTGGTGTTGGTAATCAATGTAAATTCAGTTGTTCGTGGGCTTTTTGGAAGACTTCATCGACTGTGATAGTTGTGACGCTGTGTTCTGGGTTTTTGCTTTTTATTTTTAATCCCCTGCCGTACGGCTGGCGTGCTATCATACATTCCGGCCTGCCGTAGGGAGAGATTCTCGCCGGATTCGACCAGCTATAAATCATTACCAGCAGTGTTCCTAATGCGGCGGCGATATGTCCGGGGCCGGTATCGTTGCTGACTACAAGCCGGGCGGCCCGCAGCAATTCTACCAATTCTTTGAGTGAGGTTCGACCGGCAAAGTTCGTGATATGAGCTTTGGATGTGTTTTGTATTTTTTCAATCAGGTCATTTTCAGAATTCGTACCGACGGCAATAATAGGCAGTTTGAATTCCGAAGCGATTCTATCGGCAAGAGCGGCAAAGCGTTCTGCCGGCCAGCGTTTATCGATATGAGCAGAGCCGGGTACGAAAACGATATATTCGCCGGATTGAATGTTAAAATCAGCAAGTATCTTTTTGACTGAATCTACGTCCTGCTGATTCGAAGGCAATTCAAATCGGACATCGAGCTTATCGACACCGGCAGCCTTGACCATCTTTAAGTAGAAATCGACGAGATGAATGCTTTCGAAGTCCTGCTTGATTTTATGTGTGTAAAAAATGTGCGCCATTTCCCGCGAGTTTGCCATACCGAAACGCTTTTTGCAGCCGGTTGCCCACGTCAGTATCGCCGTCCTGAAAAGGCCCTGAAAATCAAAAGCAGCGTCGAATTTATTTTTACGCAATTGACGGACGAGTGAAGTAAGGGCATTGAATGCTTTGGGATGGAACCAGGCTTTGGCGAGGAGCTCTCGATCAAATAATATAATCTTATCCAGATGGGGATGATTTTCCAGCAGCGGTGCGAATTCCGGGCGAACGAGCCAACTGATTTTGGCATCGGGAAAACTCTTTCGCAACGCTGTCAGGGCCGGCAGTGCCAGGACAATATCGCCTAAAGCGCTTGGTTTGGTAATCAGGATGTTTTTAAGGCTATCCGGCATAATCGTTCTGTCAGGCCAAAACCTAGTATAAACACAGCATTCTATATAAAGATTCGATTCAAGGCAATCGGCATTAGAAAATTAAGAATTGAAATGCAAAAAGTCAGATTACATATTAGAATGCTCAGAAAGGAATTTATTATAAATGGCAATAAAAGGCAAATATACTTACGACTGGCCCAGGCCGATGGTGACCGTGGATGCGGTCGTATTTAAGGATTCGGCAGGCAGGGCTGAGTTATTGCTTATCAGGCGAAAAAATGAGCCTTTTAAGGGTAAATGGGCGATTCCCGGCGGATTTATTGAAATGGATGAGGAGTTAGAGGACGCCGTCGTCCGGGAATTGGCCGAAGAGACGGGCCTGAGAGGCATACCTCTGGAGCAGATGCATACGTTCGGCACAATCGGCCGGGACCCGCGGGGCAGGCAGATTACTGTCGTCTTTATGGGGATTGCAAACGAGCAGCAGGCAAATGTTAAAGCAGGTGATGATGCCGCCGAAGCGAGGTGGTTCGATATAGAAAATCTGCCGGATAATATGGCATTCGACCATGATGAGGTAGCAAAGTTCGCTATCAAAAAGCTGAAAAATTCTCAAAGTTTTTAATATATTAAGGAGTTAGACGATGAAAAAGGTAGGTTTAAGATTCCAGTTCATTGCTGTCTTGATTTCATTGACCATAATTAATGCACAGTTTCTCAGAGGTCAGGAGAAAGTGTCAATTTCAATCAATCCGTCGAAAGTCGAAGCCAGGATTGACGAGAAAATTTACGGCCATTTCTTAGAGCATATTTATCACTCAGTTAACGGTGGTTTGTGGGGGGAGCTTGTCTGGAATCGCAGTTTTGAAGAATCTTTGGGTATGGGCGATTGGACAATACAAGATGATTGTCTTGTACAGTCAAAAATGGCAGATAACGTAAGGCTGGTGTTTGGAGATAAGGACTGGAGTGATTACGAATTTACCCTTGAGGCGCAAAAAACATCAGGGGCGGAAGGTTTTCTCATTTTATTTCGAGTCTCGGACGACGAAGATTTTTACTGGTATGACATCGGCGGCTGGGGCAATGTCCAAAGTGCACTGGAAAAGGGAGTAAAGGGTCGAGGATGGGGAATAGTCGGACCGATTCTGCAAAACAGGATTGAAACGGGAAAGTGGTATCAGATAAAGGTTCGTTGTGAAGGTGCACATTTCAAAGTGTTAATGGATGGAGATACCCTGCTCGATTACACAGACAATAACAATCCACATCTGAGAGGTTCGGTAGGGGTAGGGACATGGAATACAAAGGCAAAGTATCGAAATATTCAAGTCACGTCACTCGACGGTAAAACGCTGTTTGAGGGTCTTCCGGATATAGAGGCCGAACAGGCCGTTGCCAGACACTGGCAGTTTTACGGTGAAGGCCAAACGTACCTGTCGGAAGAAAATCCGTATAATAGTAGTTTATCTCAGGTGATTAAATCGGAAGGCGATGAAGCGGGCTTGGAACAAGAGCCGTTTTGTTTTCGCAATGGCCAAACTTATAATGGTTCGCTATGGGTGCGAGGCGAGGCTTCGGATGGTTTAGTAGTTAGATTTCTTGACGGAGATAAGACCATTGAAGAGATAAATCTTGCAGAGCCTGACGCACAATGGAAAGAACGCGAGCTGACTTTTAAGGCAGATACGGATTCCAAAGAAGGAAAACTCCAAATCGGCGTTAAAAGCCAAGGCGAGATATGGCTTGACCAGGTCAGTTTGATGTCTCAAAGTGCCGAGAGCACCGGCGGTTATCGACCGGACTTGCTGCAGGCCGTTGCGGATTTAAAGCCTCCTATTATACGCTGGCCGGGCGGGTGTTTCGCATCGCCATATCGATGGAAGGACGGTATCGGGCCTCAGGATAAAAGAGGGATTTATCCGAGACAAATATGGGACGACCTTGAAGTAAATTCCTTCGGCACAGATGAGTTTATAAGGATGTGCGAAAGGATAGGTGCCGAACCTTTGATTGTTGTAAATATCGGGACGGTGAATTGGAACGAAGAGCCTGACCCGGAAGAATTTATGCAGGATGTTTTAGACTGGATTGAATACTGCAACGGCCCAGCAACGAGCGAATGGGGTCAAGTCCGTGCGAAAAACGGCCACCCGGAACCTTACAACGTCAAATACTGGGAAATAGATAATGAGACGTGGCACATGGGTGTGAGCAGTTATATCGAAGCAGTGAAAAGGTTCGCTCTGCCGATGAAGAAGAAAGACCCGACAATTAAACTTGCCGCCTGTGGAAGCGGCGGTTTTAACCTCGAATGGAATCGCAGGATGATTGAAGAGTGTGCCGAGCTGATTGATTATTTAAGCATCCATCATTATGAGAATCCGGATCAATTTGCACAAGGGCCGTTTAATTACGAGCGTTTTATCCGTCAGACCGAAGAGCTTATATCGAAATCGAAAAATCCGAATCTCAAGATATATTGTTCGGAGTGGAATGCCCAAAGCATCGATTGGCGAACAGGATTATACGCAGGAGGAGTTCTAAACGCCTTCGAAAGATGTGCTCCGACGTTTGAAATCGGGGGACCTGCTTTGTTCCTGCGTCACCAGTCGGCAACGGCGTGGAATAATGCGTTTATTAACTTTGACCACTGTGACTGGTTTGCCGCTCCGAATTATGTTGTTATGAAGCTTTGGCGAGAAAATTTTGCTCCAAACAGGATTGGTCTTGAAGGTGACACCAAGACTTTGAACGTTATCGCCACCAAATCGCAGGACGGCAAGAACGTTTATTTTAAGGCGGTAAATCCGAGTAATGAAGAAGTGCAGGTAAGTTTATCAATAGATCAGGATTATCAGGTTAAAAATGCGTCCATGAAGATTATTGCTCCGGGTAAATTAGCGGCGAGAAATTCATTGGAGGAACCTGATGCTGTTCGGCCGGTCGAGGGGGATGTGGAGATTAATGACCAGGAGGTTCAATTTAACCTTCCACCGTTTTCAGCAGCAGTAGTAACAATTGAAGGTTAATGACAATTGTTTTTTATGGTCATCGATTGAGACGATAGCTAAGTTCGCTATGGAAAACTCGAGAAAAAGAAATGACAGATATGACTGATATCTCGATTGAATTTGCCGGATTGAAATTGGCCAATCCGGTTTTTACCGTTTCGGGGACGTGCGGATACGCCGATGAATTGGCTGATTTTATGGATATTAACAGCCTCGGCGGATTCATAACGAAGAGCATTACGCTTAAACCAAGGAAGGGCAACGCAACGCCGAGAATTGTCGAGACTGATGCCGGGATGCTTAATGCAATCGGGTGGGCGAATGTCGGATTGGATAAATTCATCGAAGAAAAAATTCCCATTCTTGAAAATATGAAAACCGCCGTCTTTGTAAACTTGGCTGGTCACACTATCAAGGAATATGTAGCTGTCACCGAGCGGCTGGCTTCACAGAGCGCCGTAGCGGGATTCGAGTTGAATATTTCCTGTCCTAATGTCGAGCAAGGCGGGATAAGTTTCGGGACCGACCCGAAGCAGGTCAAGGATGTTACTTCCGCTGTTAAAAAAGTGTGCGGCGAAAAGATACTCATGGTCAAACTGGCGCCAGCAGTTACCGATATTTGTGCGATTGCCAAAGCAGCGGTTGACGCCGGAGCAGATGCAATTAGCCTGATTAATACCTTCACCGCGATGGTTATAGATACAGAAACGCGCAGGCCTGTTCTGTCCAACAGGACAGGAGGCTTATCCGGGCCGGCGATAAGACCAATCGCGGTTTATTTGGTCAACAAGGTTTACTCCGAAGTTACAAAAGACAGCGGCGTACCGATTCTTGGCATGGGGGGAATACGGACCGCTTCGGATGCTCTCGAATTTATTATTGCAGGTGCCTCGGCTGTTGGCGTTGGCACCGCGAATTTCATCGAGCCGGACTGTGCGCTGAAAATCATTGAAGGTATCAGGCAGTATTGTTCCCGCAGTAATATAACGAACATCAAAGAACTGGTTGGCTCGCTTTCACAGGGACAGTAATATTGATCGGAATTGTGTTTGTCTTGAAATAGTCTTGTAAGAGTCAATAAATGTGATGATAAAAAAGGTAAGCTATTCTTGACTTTTTCACAGGATTTGAATATCTCTACATTGAACTTAAGCAGGATTAAGGAGTACTGGTGACTGCTCTGTTCGAGAATTTAAGCTAATGTAAAAAGGAGCAAGGGAATATGGCTGAATCCTCCAAAGTTGCTCAGGAAAGGGATATGGAAAAACTGTATACCCAACGACTGAAGCGCTATGTCACTGCGATGCAAAACGAGAAACCGGACATGGTTCCGATTCGTCCGTTCGTTGCCGAATTCACCGCCAAGTACGCCGGCTATACATGCCAGGAGGTGACACACGATTTCGAGAAAGCTTTTGCCGCAGCGCGCAGGTGCGCAGCAGATTTCGACTGGGATGCCGTTGTTGGTAATATGGTTTACGTCTGGACGGGCCTGACTCAGGCAATCGGGATGAAATATTACGCAGTTCCGGGTATCGATATTTCGCCCGATACCGGCTTTCAATATCTTGAACCGTCCGAACAGCAGGCGTTTATGAAGCCGGATGAGTACGACAAGCTCATCGAGGACCCGACCGGATACCTTTTCAATGTCTGGCTTCCGCGTATTTCAACCGATGTGGCGGCAATGGGTGAGCCTACGTCACTGAGGAACAACCTGTCATTCTTAAAGGGCGGGATGGCAATGCTGAATTATTTTAACGGCTTCGGAAGGCAGGCTCAATTGCTGCGAACCGAATCCGGCACAGTCTCGGCAATTTCGGGCATTCTCAAGGCCCCATTCGATATTATCGCCGATAAGCTGCGCGGATATCTGGGTCTTGTCACCGATGTGATGGAGAGGCCGGAGAAAGTACTCGCGGCCTGCGAGGCTTTAATGCCGCACTTGACGCATGTGGCTCTTTCCGGTGCGGACCCGGACAAGAATGTCCCCATCGGATTCTGGATGCATCGAGGTTGCGTGCCCTTTTTTTCACAGGAGCACTTCGATAAATTTTATTGGCCGACACTCAGACCTATTATCGAGGAAATCTGGTCACACGGACATCAGGTTCTGTTCTATGCCGAAGGCGATTGGGGTGCGCATTTGAACGCCTTTGCGGAACTACCGGACAAGTCTATAGTTTTTCACGTTGACAAGACAGATATCTATGAGGCTCACAAAGCAATCGGGCACAAGTTCTGTATCAGCGGCGGGATTCCCAACTTTCTGCTGAGCTACGGCAAACCGGAGCATGTGCGCGAATATTGTAAAAAGGTTATTGAAACTGTGGCCGGCGACGGCGGCTATATTATGGATGCCAGTGCTATCCTCCAGAATGATGCAAATGTTGAAAATATCAGAGCAATGACGGAGTTCACCCGAGAATACGGCATTTATTGATTTACAGTTGTTTTTTTAGGAATTATTCAAATGGCAAAGCAAAAGGAGCAAAAAAGAGAGCCCGGTGTTTGTATCCCGTGGCAAGAGAAGGTCAAGGAGTTGCCAAAGATTTCCGGGGACGAGAAGCTTGTGAGAACGGTTTGGGAGGACATCGACGCGCTGGGCTATGTGTATATATGGCAGTGCCTGCTGTCGTTTTAAGAATGATAGCATCCGGCCGTAATACTTATGGAATTAATTAACCACAAAAGGAAGCGTTATGAAAATCCGAGGTAAGAATATTTTGGTGTTTTTACCGCTCTGTTGTATTCTTTGTTTACTGTTGGTTGCAGATAGCAGATCAAGCCAGAGCACTAACAGGGTGAGCTTAACAGGTGAAGATTTATCCGCTTGGCGCGGCGATACAGGACAATGGAAGGTTGTTGATGATACATTCTTAAATCAGGATAACCAGAGGCTGCTTAGCAGCAAACCTGGGATGTGGATTATTTTGAACGGGCCGACCGGCAGGACGTCGCATCTTATAAGCAAGGCGGAATTCGGCGATATCAGGGCACACATCGAATTTATGATTCCCAAACGTTCCAACTCCGGCGTTTATTTTGCCGGGCGTTACGAGATACAGATATATGACAGTTACGGTGTGGAAAAGGCCGAATATCCCGGCATTGAGTGTGGAGGCATTTACGAGCGATGGGATCAGAGCAGAACACCCAAGGGCTATGAAGGTCATTCTCCGCGGGTAAACGCATCACGTGAACCGGGACAATGGCAAAGCTACGATGTAGTTTTCAGAGCGCCTCGTTTTGACGATAGTGGAAACAAGATTGCTAATGCAAGATTTGAAAAAGTTATCCACAACGACGTTGTGATTCATGAAGATGTAATACTGACAGGGCCGACCAGAGCCAGTATCTATAACGATGAAAAACCGACCGGACCACTTATGCTCCAGGGTGACCACGGACCGGTGGCGTATCGCAATATCTGGATTGAACCGGCCGGATCAAGTCCTTTTCCTGCAATGAACAACGCATCAGATAATAAATGCAAAACTGATTTTTGGATTCCGAGGGAAATTCCAAAAGCACATTACAATATAGAATGTTCGATAAATCCTCACGACGGACAATTGCAAGGGAAGGAGACTATTCATTTTAAAAATACTACAAATCGCCCAATCCGTCTGTTAGCTATCAAATGGCTGTCCGAAAAAGAACAGACCCTGGAAATAAAGGCTGATGGTAAACCGGTTTCGGTTTTTAAGGACACCGGGTCGGAAATAACGGTCATCGAGTTACCAAAAGCCATAGATGCGAACGAAGAAATAGATATTGAGATTAAATTTGGCGTACACCGACCTGAAAAAATGCAGGTTGATATTTTACCTTTGACCGGATGGCATCCACGATTGTGGTGGGATTTTGAGACGCATAACGATTTCGATGTAAAGGTTGATGTTCCTAAAGAATATAGAGTTGCTACAAGTGGACTATTAAAAAGACATTCAGGTTATTACCATGCAGAGGGAGTACGCAGCTTCGGAATTATTCTTCTAAAAGGCACCGATGTGATTGAAGCAAAAGCAGAAGACGTAATTGTAAAATGCTATTATCGTCCCAATGAGAAAAAGTGTGCAGAACTGCTTTTAGAGACAGCGGTGGATGTTATAAATTTCTATCGGGAACGTTTCGGTTTTTATCCGCAATCCAACCTGAGTATAATTCCGGGCGAAGACTGGCCTATGGGCGGGTATCCGGTAGCTACGAATATCGTATGTATTCACGGGATGGCACGTCTTGATGAAAAGCCGGAGCTTCACTGGAAATGGATTACTGCACATGAAATTGGTCATCAATACTGGCTGGAGCATGTGCTCAGCAAGGACCCTATGCAGCAGTACGGCTGGTTGATGATTGGTTTTGGAATTTACGCCGACAGAGAATACGTTCGTGCAAGAAGCCTGGGGATGGATAAACATCAGGGACTAATGAATCGTTACATTCAGGGTGTTCGCGAAGGAAACGATACAACCGTCAACATTTCCGAGGATGACGCTGCAGAAATTGATTTCGATTTTAATAATGTAGTTATCCACGGCAAAGGATACAGTATTATAAGTGCTTTGGATTGCCTTTTGGGCAGGGATGTGTTCAATAAAGCTTATCGAAGATGCCTTAAGGAATTCGGCGGCCGAAGATTGTCAGCACAGGAATTTCAGGCCATCAGTGAGGCCGAATCAGGTCAAGATTTGGAATGGTTTTTCGGGCAGTGGTTAAACTCCAACAGATACTTATCGTATGAAATCTCATCGAAAGATTGTAAAAAGCAAGGTGATTTATATATTTGCGGAATAGAGGTGAAATGTTTGGGCGATTTGAGGATGCCGGTGCCGGTAGAGGCGGTCTTCGAAGACGGTAGTAGAGAAATTAAATTTACAAACCGGTTGCTGGATAGAAACATAGCTCGGTTCGAGAGTCAAGCAGCCCTGAAGCAAGCCCGCTTGGACCCTGAGAATGCTCTGGCCTTGATTGTGCCGCCGCCGTTGGTCACAGAAAAAAAATTGCGCAAAGAGATTCGCAAACTTTCCTGGACAGGAGCCGGGGAACAGGCTCTTGAAATTTTCAAAAAAACCAGTGAGGTACAATTATCTCAAACACGCGATTGGCTAAAACTTGGTCTGATGCTTTACGATGGAAAATATTACGATGAGTCCTTGAAAGCGTTTCAAGCGTTGCAAGAGTATTCTGAGGAAAAATCAGCAGATTACTATATAGCGAAAGTCTGGCAGGGACATAACCTGGATTTACTTGGTAAGCGGGATGAGGCTTTAGAATGCTATAAAGAGGCGTTGAAATGCGAAAAAAAAGATGATTGGGTCCGGCATGACCAATATGGCATGAAAATCAATCATAATTGGGTAAAGCAACGTATCGAAAAACCTTTTGTTCGCGATGCATCTGATAGATAAATCGAGCATCAATTGTGATATCTTATAAAATAGGGTATATATAAAATACATCGGCAGGTTTATAAAAAGAGTTGAAGATAACGGATTTATCAATGGAAACACTGAAATTATTGCGTGATTATTTTCCGACGGCGGTTTTTACAGGAAAGTGTCTGGTCTTTATCAGCGAAGACTGGCGTGTCGAACTAACCGAGCACAAAGACAGCGATTTTAGCAACGCCAGAGGACAACCTTCTATTATACGTGTTAGAATCTTCAAAAGAGCATTAAATGGAGATTTAATCCCCGGTCATTATGAAGATTTCCAGCTTGCCTCGTTAGGTGAGCTTGCCGAGCAGATTGAAAAGTATGTGCAGTTGGCAGTTGGAGTAAACTTAAGGGAAAGTATTTAATTGGAAAAAATATCCGGAGCTTTTAGCTCCGGCTGATTATCGAGATGACTGAGCTTACAGTTCGAGAAGTAGATGAGGGTGTGGTTTTTTTGGCGAAAATTGTGCCCGGCAGCAATTCACCTACACAGATTTGTGGTTTGCACAATGGTATGCTGAAGGTCAAAGTTTCCGCCGCACCGGAAAAGGGAAAAGCCAATAAATGCCTGCTTAAATTCTTGGCCGGACAACTCGGCTTAAAAAAAAATGCAGTTAATATAATTTCCGGCCGGACCTCTCCAATCAAGCATATACAGGTCACAGGCCTCTCAACGGATACGCTTCTAAAGAAACTGAATCTTTTATAAACAGGATGTTCGTTAATGCCTAACATATCATCTTTGCCTGCTCAAAATGATACTATAGATGAAGCTTCATTGGGATATATGCTGAAGCTGGCTGCACCAATGGTAGTGACTACCATCTCCTTTACTGTTATGCAGTTTGTTGACAGGTTTATGGTCTCGCGTCTTGGGACTAATGCACTGGCGGCGATTTTACCTGCAAGTTTTGTTAGTTTTTTGCCTGGGGCATTCGCGATGGGTTCACTGGCCAGTCTTAATACTTTTGTTAGTCAGAGCCTTGGCAGAGGTGAAAAGAAAGATTGCTCGAATTATTTCTGGCAAGCTTTATACATGGGATTCGTATATTTTTTGTTCGTGTTGGTGATTATGTGGCCTGCTGCACCCTGGATTTTTAGAATACTTGGCCAGCCGCAGGATGTCCTTGAACTTGAGGTGATATACCTTCGAATCATTCTTTATGCTAATTTGATAGCGGTTGTTAACTGGTCGAGCAATCGGTTTTTTATGGGTATACATAAGCCTATAATCACAATGTACGCCTCATTGTGCGGGCAGGTGGTTAATGTAACGGCAAATTATGTATTGATTTTCGGCAAGTTTGGTTTTCCGGCGATGGGAATTGCCGGTGCAGGCTGGGGAACATTCATCGGTATGACAGTCGCCAGCAGTGTCAACGTCTGCGTATATTTAAGTAAAAATATGGACACGGTTTTTCTAACAAGACGAACATTGAATATAAATCCCGGCAAGATGCTGGATTTACTGAAAGTCGGGCTACCGGCGGGATTCGGATTGATGGTTAATGTAGCATTTTGGGGCGTTATTTTGTTTGGTTTGGTTGGTAGATTTGGGACCAAAGCCTTGGCTGCGACAAGTGCGGTACTGTCATATACGAACCTGGCGATAATGCCTATCGTCGGCATCGGGACTGCTCTAACAGCATCTGTGGGAAAAATGATTGGTCGGGGCAGAAAAGAGCTGGCAATCAGGCAAACAAAAGTGTGTTTAAGAATTGCATTAGTTTATATGACTATCGTGGGAATATGCTATTTTATATTAAGAAGTACCATGATGTCATTTTGGTCCAGCGACGAGGAAGTAATCGAGATTGGAATCAAGCTACTGGCTTGTGCCGCTTTGTATCAGGTGTTTCATGCTGTTGGTGTGATTTACAGCGGTTCACTTCGCGGTGCCGGTGATACAGTATGGCTGGCGTTTATCTCTGCCGTGGGGGCAGTTTTTATATTGGGACTTGGAGGTTCGTTGATGACGGTGTATTTATCTTCACTTGGTTCTTTGGGGCCGTGGATTGCGGCGATGCTAAGTGTCATCGTAGTAGGACTGGCCAATCGCTGGAGATTTAACAGCAACAGATGGATGCGCATAGATTTATTCAAGCGCCGCTCCGCAGATATACCGGTTCAGACAGAACCCGCTGTTGAATAATCGACAGGTTTATTTTAACGATATTTAGTATGGTTAGTTTTAGAGCCGGCGTAATTTTATATTACGAATCGCTCCGGTGGTCCGCCATGTTGCAATGCCGAGCGGCTGAGACGGTACCACCTCAATACGGATATCGATGTCCCTGTCTGTTGTGATGAAATTTACTATCTGCTGATTGTCGAGCCAGGCTTCGATTCTATCGTCCCTGACGCGCAATAAAACGTGGTACCAGCGATCGTTCTTGAATGAAATAAACCTGGTGGTCTCATTTTCGGAAGCATCAAAACTATCGATGCTGGACAGTCCGCAGAGGTCTCCGCCCCAGCCTCCGAGGATGAGCGTACAGGGTCTGTCGCCGACAGGGAAGGTTAGTCCGCAGAAGAAATCAGTGCCGGAGACTCGCATTGCTTCCAGGCTTATTTCGTAGTTCATTCTGACCAGCGGGCCGGTCCAGGTGATACCGGTCATGTAATCGCCCTTTTCGAGGAAAATGCTGCCGTCTTTTACATATACGTCACCTTGCCCGGCAAAATCGGTTATGGCCCAATGTCCTAATTTTTTACCATCAAATAGACTTATTTCATTTCGAGCATGACATCCTGCTATGGTTAAAGCGCCGAGAAGCAGGATTAAAATATGCAGCCGAGTACACATTGTTCTATATATCAGTGTTGACTTAAGGTGGTTTGTAATCATCATATTTCTTAACCTGTATTAAAAATTGCATTGTATAAAATCATTCTATAATCTAAAATATTATATAGGATATCGATTTAAAGTAACTAGCTTTTCCAATCATTTGGGGAAGGAAGACGCAGATGTTAAATTTGTTCGGGGATATGATGAAGAAGTTTTTTTCGGTAATTTTGTGCATATTAATTCTCCCGTCGTTTGCTCCTGCTCGCGGACTTCAGCCTCTGGCAAATGAGAACAAGCCGGGCTTGTATGTAAGGTCTGTTGAACAGGTCCTTCGTCTCCAGGAAGACGAAGTTGATTTGGCAACCGCCGCACTGGTTGTCTCGGAGAATTGGAGCGATATGGTTTACGGCCGGAGATACATTTCAAAGCTGGATGAAATGGCTTTGGAGATACGTGATAGGCTCAAACGAAAAAAAATTGAAGCTGACTATCGGGCGACTCCGGAGATAAACAAATATTTATTCGATGAGCTTGGTTTTAAATCGCTCACAGAAGCGAGCGACCCGAATAGTTTATTTCTTCATACTGTGCTGGATGATAAACGTGGGTACTGCCTTAGTCTTTCGGTCCTTTATCTTTCACTGGCGGAGCGGCTCGGTCTTGAGATGTATGGAGTAGTTGTGCCGGGACATTTTTTCGTCAGGTATGATGATGGGATTGTGCAGTTCAATATTGAGACAACCGGCAACGGAGGCAGTGCTACGGATGAGCAGTACATTAAAAAATTCAATGTCCCACAGGCAGATAGTGACAGCATCTACATGAAGAATCTCAATAAGATTCAGACTTTGGGTTGTTTTTTTAATAATCTTGGTAATAGCTATGATAAGATTGGCGATATTGATTCTGCCTTGAAGGCGTATAAGAGAGCGGTCGAGATAAATCCGACATTGTCGGAGTCTCGGGTCAATGTAGGTAATATTTACCTTAAAAAGGGTCGGGTGACAGATGCGGTAAGGGAATATTTGGGTGCACTGAGAATCAATCCGAAAGATGCCACGACTCATAATAATCTCGGAAACGCATACACTGAGCAGGAGCGGTTTAGCTATGCTGTTTCTGAATACCAGCGGGCCATTGATTTGGATCCTAATTTCATAGATTCTTACAGGGGTCTTGCCATAGCTTACAGCAAGCAGGAAAGGTTTGCTGTGGCGATACCTATTTTGAAGCGTGCAATAGTTATAGCTCCTAAAGATGCCAATTGTTATAACCTAATGGGCCAAGCATATAACAACATGGGTGATTATGATAGAGCAATATCATTTTATGACAAAGCACTTGAGATTGAGCCGAACCTCGTCGATGCACATTATGGTTTGGCGGTTTGTTATAAGGAAAAGAACTTGGTCGAAGAGGAAATTTTAGCGTATAAAAACATATTGGCGATTGAACCGGATGCTTATGCGGCTTTGGTCAATCTGGGCAATGCATATTTCGGGTGCGGAAAATACACCGATGCTATCAAGCAATACGAAAAGGCTGTTGCGATACAGCCCGGTGAAGCCATGATATATCATAACCTCGGTGCAGCTTATTCTAATAAAAAAGATTATAAGCGGGCTGTTGTCGAATATCTCAAAGCGGTTGGAATTAACCCTAAAATTGGTGACGCGCATTATGGGCTTGCATTTGGGTTTTATAATTTGAAAGAGTATGAATCCGCCTGGAAGCACATAAAAATAGCCCAGAAACTGGGTGTTAAGGTGAGCAAAGACCAGCTCGATGCCATAAAAAGTCGCTTATAATGGAAAGGTCAAGTCGGGGCACAAGTGAGGCCTGTTGTGAATATGTAGAAACTTGTTTTTTCAATGGACATTAGAACAGTATTGACATTTCTATACGCACAGGTATTATCATACAAACTTGTTATGCCAATAGGCTTGATTAGCTCACAAAAAACGTAACGAAGTGAGATTACAGAGCTAATTTTTAGTGGGAGAATTTAGATGAAAACAAGATTTTCACGAACGTTGTTAATAAATGCTCTGATTGTAGTATTGTGCCTGTCTATTTGCGGCTGCAATAAAGGCATGAAGTGGCATCCTGTGTACGAGGCGGCTCTGATTGGTGGTGTGGTTGGTGTAGTCGTAGGGCATCAATATGATGAGGATTGTCAAGGTGCAGCTATTGGTGCTGCTATCGGTGCTGCAGGTTGTTATCTCAAACAATATGATGAATTAGCTTCGGTGCAGGATGTTGTTATCGAAGTTGCCAGTGAGGACGGCTCTATTGTTCCGGTAGTGCTGAAAAGAAAGGAAGGAATCTATATCTGTCCCAACGGCGAGCACTATAGCAAACTACCCGGCCAGGAGGAGCTAAGAGAAGTTTATGGATTGTAGCACCTGATTTAACCTTTGGATAATATCATTAGCCTTTTGTCGGATTCGACAACCTTTTACCAGAGAATATATATACCCTTAAAAGACAGGATTTATTCAGGATGCATTTGTAATAGATTGTAGTTGTGTTGTATCGATTTTCTATGAAAACAGAAAGTGACATTTTTGATTTGCTCAGGGCTGAGAGCATCGAGGCTGAACGAAAAGCCCAGCGAGCATTAATAATACAACCCGGAGCAATTGGTGATAGTATACTGTCTCTTCCATTGGCTGCGTTCATGAAAGACACGATGAAATTGGGTGGTGTTGATTTGCTTGGACATACAGAATATGTCGGTATTTTACCGGGCAGGACCTGTATCAATAGAATAAGCTCGATAGATTCCATAGACTTGCATCGTTTATTTGTGGAGCCCAAAACATTCAACCTTGCCGACAGAGACCCTTTGATACATGCTTTTACCGGCTATTCTTGGATTGTGACATTTATGGGTGAGCCGGGTAGTGACTTTGAGCAGAATCTTATTTTTACAGCTAACTGCACCCACAGTGCGGAAGTTGTTACACTATCTTTGAAGCCTCCGGAGGATTACTCTGAACATTTAATCGACTTTTACATAAAGCAATTCATAACCCAAAGTGGTATGTCTATAGAGATTAAGCAAATTCAGCCTGAGGGTCATTTGATACAGGCTACAAAGGCGGATATAAATAAGGGAGAGGAGTTGCTGACGGAGATAGGTCTGGGTCCTCATGAGAAACTGGTTGTTATTCAGCCGGGCAGCGGTGCGTTAAATAAGTGCTGGCACATGGACAATTTTTTGGCTGTGGCTAAAGAGCTTCGTTCACAGGGTACGGAAGTAATATTTCTGTTGGGGCCTGCTGAGCTGGAAAAATTCGATATTGCAACAATAAAAAAATTAAAAAGTGCGGCAAAATGCCTTAAGGAATTACCCATATCCCAGGTCTTAAGGCTCTTTAGTTGTACGAATGTCTTTATCGGCAACGACAGCGGAATTACACATCTTGCAGCTATGTTGGGAGTCAGGACAATAGCTTTATTCGGTCCTACCAAACCGGATGTGTATAAGCCTCTCGGAGCGGATGTAACAGTCCTTGCGGATAATTCCACGACTTTTACTGAGAAACCATCTCCAAAATTGCAACAAGAGCTTTTAGATGTGCTAACTGTATAGAATTGATAATGTATTCCCTGATTATGCTTGATTCTCGTTTTTTTATGTTAATTAGATAGACATATAGACGATTCTGTGAAGTAAAAGGGTCGAAAGCTCCGGAAAAAGCGTTTTTTTAGCCTGATTGAATAGTTGACCACCTGTTGGCGTACCTGCTATAATAATCCCAAATGATCCTTGTTTGATTGTTTGTTTTGATTTATTGTACCGCTTGTTAAAGATCTCTCTTAAAGGAATCTAAATGCAGGAAAAGACACTGGGTGAATTGGCTGAATATGTGGGCGGACGGGTCTTTGGAGACTCCGACGTCGTAATCAAATCTGCATCAACACTTGGGCGAGCGGGCGAAGGCGACATTAGTTTTTTATCCAATCGCAAGTATGAGAAGCAGTTGTGGACAACAAAAGCAAGTGCAGTAGTTGTGGGAAAAGATGCTCCCACCACATCGGTGCCGCTTTTAATTGCTGAAGACCCTTACTACGCCTTTATGCAAATCATGGTACTGCTTCACGGTCATCGCAAGCACAAGAAAACCGGGGTCAGCCAGCGGGCGTCTATTTCCGACAGTGCAAAAATCGGAGCGGACTGCCATATAGGTGATTTTGTGATAATAGCCGATGGGGCTAAAATTCGTGACGGCTGTGTGATTTATCCTGGAGTGTATATCGGGCAGGACGTGCAAATCGGCAACGATAGTGTAATTTATCCGAACGTCACTATTTATGAGGGTTGCAGGATAGGCAATCGTGTTATTATTAATTCCAACTCGGCGATCGGTGAAGATGGTTTTGGATATGCAACTCATAAGGGCGTGCATTATAAAATACCGCAGACGGGCATAGTGGTTATAGAAGATGACGTTGAAATAGGCTCCTGCTGCGGGATTGAAAGAGGTACACTCAGTGACACCGTCATAGGACAGGGCAGCAAATTAGGTGACCTGGTTACCATAGGTCACGGGGCGAGAATCGGCCAGTACTGTTTACTTGTGGCTCAGGTCGGAGTTGCCGGTTCAACCAATCTTGGACATCATTGCGTAGTAGGCGGACAGGTCGGTATTGTGGGTCATATAAATATCGGAAACAATGTTACAATTGGTGCTCAGGCAGGAGTTATTAATAACGTTCCCGATAATAAGGTAGTATTAGGTTCACCTGCAATTGATGCGGATATAGGCAGGCGAGCATATAGCATGTTACAGTACCTGCCTGAAATGCGGCAAAATATTCGCGAACTACAGAATCAAATTGTTCACATCACATCGCCCGTCGAATCTAATTCTGATGAATCGGCTGAACAGAATAATGACTCGTAAATCCTCTGTGAATATAGAACAAAAAATACCGGAAAATATATTGCGTCAAGGTCTGTTTAGTATAAATCAGGATCATATCCTTGAGCAGATTACATAAAACAAAATCTCAGGCGCAGGATGTGCTTGGTTTAATTGCCGGAGAAGGCCGGCTGCCGTTCCTTGTTACCGCCGGAGCCAAACGAGCAGGATTCAAGGTTGTTTGCGTTGGCCTGGCAGATACTGCAGAGTCTGACCTGGCAAAGGAAGTTGATATATTTTATAGAGTTGCTCTTGCCAGGCCGGGTACATGGATACGGAAGTTAAAAAAGCACGATGTATCGAGAACGATTATGGTCGGTAGAGTTCCAAAGGGGCGACTTTTTACCCCCCGGCGGATTCTGCACTATCTGCCCGACTGGCGGGCATTCAGGATATACTACTGGCGTCTGCGCGGCAAAACCAGACTCACAGATTCGCTGTTGTCTGCCGTGGCTGATGAGTTGGACAGTGGTGGGATAGTACTGGAGGATTCAACAGTGTATTGCAAGGAGCATTTAGCGACTTCCGGTGTGATGACCGCAATGCCATTGCGTTCATCGATTCAGAACGATATCGAATTCGGTTGGGAAATAGCGAAGAAGCTCGGAGAGCTGGATATCGGTCAGGCGGTTGCCGTAAAGGAAAAAGAAGTTATTGCTGTAGAGGCGATTGAAGGTACAGCAGCGATGATTGAGCGGGCGGGATGTTACTGTAAATCGGGGGGCTGGATACTCATTAAAGCTTCGAAGCCACAGCAGGATAAGAGATTTGATGTTCCTTGTGTCGGCCCTGATACAATCAGGGCTCTGGCTGAAAACGGAGCAAAATGTCTTGTTGTGGAAGCGGACAAAACGATAATTATCGACAAACCGGAAACGATAGAACTTGCCAATCAATTGAACATTTCCATTGTTGGGCATTATTCGTAAGCTGTCTCTTATGAAGTGAGATACGTTGTGCGAAATATGAAATGATGAGCGAGTTTCCATTTCAACTTGTCATTAAACGAACTTTTCCTGAAAAACGAACGGAATGTTTGTTATGTACAGAACTGCTGCGGATTGTTCCCGGCAGACGACATGTTTATAATGCTCTGTGGAATAATAAAGGTGTGATTGTAAAGGTATTTTCACACAGGCTTAACTCAAGGCGTCATCTAAGAAGAGAATGGCAAAGTTTAATTGCTGTTGCAAGCCGTGATTTGCTTATGCCTGAACCTTTGTTTTATGGGCAGACGGAAAACGGTGACTGGGCGGTTGTTGTTGAGAAGATAGATGAGTCAGCCACAGCTTTGGATGTATTCGAAAAATTACAAAATCCTGCAGAGAAACTCAACCTGCTGATTCTGGTCGACAGGGAACTGGCCAGAGAGCATAACAAGGGAGTTTTACAGAAGGATTTGCATTTGGGAAATTTTCTTCTAAAAGGTAATAAGATTTTCTTGCTTGATGCAGGGCAGATGCAATTCCGGACGGATGGGATTGACAGGAAAAAGAGTATTGCTCAATTGGCGATGTTGATACTTTATCTGTCAACCAGCGATACCGAATCGGAACTGAAAATTTGTAGGGAGTATTTCAAAGTTCGTGGCTGGCGTTTTGAAGATACGGATGCTTCCCTTTTAAAAAGACAAATATCCGTACAACGACGAAAGGGAATCAGGCATGGATTGAAAAAATGTATGCGGACGAGTAAAAGGACTATGCGAATAAGAGCAGAAGGGTCTGTTGCTGTATTTGATAAAGGTTTTTGTGATGGGGCGGAGCCGATTGATTTTATAAGTCAAATCGACACTTTGATGGATAAAGGACAGATTCTTAAAAACGGTAATACTTGCTACGTATCTCGTTTGACGTGGAACAGTAAAGATGTCGTAGTAAAACGCTATAATCACAAAGGATTTATTCATTCTTTGCGCCATACAATTCAAAGGTCTCGTGCCCATCGGTGCTGGCTGCATGGACACAGGCTTGGAATGCTGAAAATTTCCACACCGAAACCGCTGGCTTATATAGAAAAGCGCAAAGGATTACTGATTTGGAAATCATATCTGGTGACCGAATATATCCAAGGACAGAAGCTTTATGATTTTTTGCGTGATAAAAGTGTCAGTCAGGAACGGCGTTCGAGTGTAAAGCGACAGGTTAAAGAACTACTTGAGAAGCTGGGGAAATATCGTATAACCCACGGTGATTTGAAGCATTCAAATATAATAATCACAAGCAATGGCCCCATTCTGACAGACCTCGATGCTATGCAGGCTCATAAATGTAACTTATCTTATCGGCTCAGGAGAGTCAAAGACCTTGAGCGCATCGAATTGGAATAGAAACACATTCTCAAAAAAGGAGTCCGGGCTTATAACAATCATGATTGAGCTAATACA